>NZ_JBLUPT010000005.1:0-348999 GCF_048068055.1 Pseudomonas sp. NY15181
CCGATGGTAGTGTGGGGTTTCCCCATGTGAGAGTAGGTCATCGTCAAGCGCCTATCCCAAAGCCCCTGATCAGCACTGCTGGTCGGGGGCTTTGCTTTTGCGCGCGGGAAAACTGGCAGCTTTGCTGCATAGGCAAGTCCGGCATGCCTCTATATGATGCGTGCCTGAATATTGCGGGGGTGATATGCAGACCTTGCTGACATTGCTGAGTGACGGCCGCTTCCATTCAGGAGAAGAACTCGGTGCTCTGCTCGGCGTGAGCCGAAGTGCCGTCTGGAAACGCCTCGAGGGTTTCGAGCGCGACTATGGCGTGGTCGTGCAGAGGGTGCGCGGCCGTGGCTATCGCCTGGAGGAGCCGCTGAGCATCATCGCGCCCAGGCAGGACTCCGGTCCCTGGCCGCTGGATGTGCTCTTCTCTATCGACTCCACTAACGCCGAGGTGCTCCGGCGACTCTCCGCGGGCGTGCCCGCGCCGTTTGCTGTTCTGGCTGAGCGCCAGACCGCGGGGCGTGGCCGGCGTGGGCGCCAATGGGAAAGTCCGTTCGGTGCCAACCTCTATTACACCCTGGGCATTAGCGTTCGTGGTGGCGCCAAGGAGCTCGAGGGCCTGAGTCTTGTGGTTGGGCTTGGTGTCGCACGTGCCATTCGCTCCCTAGGTGTTCTCGATGTCGGGCTCAAATGGCCCAACGATGTCCTGGTCGGTGGTAGGAAGATTGCGGGAATATTGCTGGAACTCACCGGAGATCCCGCCGATATCTGCAGCGTCGCCATTGGTATCGGCATCAATGTGAATATGCGCAAGGCAGAGGCTATCGATCAGCCCTGGACGTCGCTGCGCGAGGCGCTGGGTGTTCTGGTTGACCGTAACGCGCTGCTCGCGGCGTTGGAGTCGGAGCTCTCCCAGGTGCTTTCCCGCCACCGCGAGCAAGGCTTCTCCGCCAGTCTCGATGAGTGGGAGTCTCTCCATCTTTGGCAGGGAAAGCAGGTCACGCTATCCACTGCCGCCAATAATATCGTTGGGCGTGCGCTGGGCATCGATGAGCGAGGCGCCTTGCGCCTTCTCGTTGATGGGCAGGAGCAGCGTTACAGCGGAGGCGAGCTGAGCCTGAGGTTGTCTGATGATTCTTGAATTGGATTGCGGTAATAGCCTGATCAAGTGGCGTGTGGTCAGGAAGCACGATCTGGTAACGGTCGCAGGAGGCGTTGCCGATTCCGATCGGGCGCTGCTTGGGCAGTTGCAGGCGAACGGTGCCCTGGATATTCGTTATTGCCGCATGGTGAGTGTGCGTAGCGAGCAGGAGACCAATGCGCTGCGCTCCAGTCTTGAGAATGCTTTTTCCGTCTCCGTCCAGATTGCCGCGCCGGCGCAGGAGCTCAGTGGCGTGGTGAACGGCTACCGCGAATATCAGCGCCTGGGCATGGATCGTTGGCTTGCACTGGTGGCTGGGCACTGTCTTGCCGGGCGAGGTTGTCTGGTCATCGATCTTGGCACTGCAGTGACTTCCGACCTGGTGGATGCCTCGGGGCGGCACATGGGCGGCTATATCGCTCCTGGCATGCCGTTGATGCGCAGCCAGTTGCGCACGCATACACGCCGTATTCGTTACGACGATGAGGCGGCCCATGAGGCGTTGCAGAACCTGTTGCCGGGGCAGGAAACCTCTGAAGCGGTGGAGCGGGGCTGCGTGCTGATGCTGCGCGGCTTTGTGCGCGAGCAATACACCTTGGCGAGTCGTCTTCTGGGTGATGACTGTGCGGTTTACCTCACTGGCGGCGATGCCGAGCTGGTGAGGGACGAGCTCCCGCGCGCCGTGGTGCTTCCGGATCTGGTGTTCCTCGGCTTGGCGCTCGCCTGCCCGATTGAGTGAGTTTGATCGATGCGTTGGTTCTTTCTGTTCCTGCTGGCCCTGAATGTCTTCTATTACGTCTGGCATCAGCAGCAGGCGCCGCTCCGCCCCAAGGAAGTCGCTCCCCTGAGTCTGTTCCATAGCGAACAGAAGAATATCCGTTTGCTGAGTGAGTCGAGCGATGCGCCCCAGCGTCGTCCGTCTGACGAAAAGCCGGCAGCGCCGGCGTCGGCCTGCCTGTTCCTGGGGAGCTTCCCGGCCGAAGACCGTGCCCGGCTGCTGACGCAGCGACTGCTCAGCCTCGATGTGCAGGCTTCGGTGCAGACGGTGGATGCTGCGGCCGGTATGGATTACTGGGTGTATCTGCCGCCCTTGGCTTCGCGTCAGGCCTCACTGTGGCAGCTGCGTGAGCTGCAGGCGCGCAAGATCGACAGCTACATCATTACCGAGGGGGATCTCACGGACGGCATCTCGCTGGGGATCTTCCAGCGTAAGGATTCTGCGGACAGCATCGTGGAGCGCCTGAAGGGTGCGGGCTATGACGCGCTTATCCGCGAACTGGCGCGCTCGCAGCACGATTACTGGGTGCAGGTTGCCCCGGACAGCAGTCGCCTGGTGGACGACTCCCTGGTGCGTCAGTTGGCTGCGGATTTCCCGGAAATGCAAAAACAAACAATGCCGTGCAAAAACGTTGCAAGCCTTCAATAGTTTGAATAGAATGGCGCCCGCTTCACAGGGGTGACCTGAAAAGGGAGTGCACTGGAAGCCGTTGTCAAAGAGCTAAGCTCAAGTTTTTTAAAGAAAAACAGTTGACAACGCGGTGGCAGGCTGTAGAATGCCGCCTCACTCGGAGGGGTTCCCGAGCGGCCAAAGGGATCAGACTGTAAATCTGACGTCTCAGACTTCGAAGGTTCGAATCCTTCCCCCTCCACCAGTTTCAAGCGTGAGCCTCAAGCTCCGCGGGTATAGTTCAGTGGTAGAACCTCAGCCTTCCAAGCTGATGATGCGGGTTCGATTCCCGCTACCCGCTCCAAGTTTGTTGCTTATGTCTTGCTCATGTAGCTCAGCTGGTAGAGCACACCCTTGGTAAGGGTGAGGTCAGCGGTTCAAATCCGCTCATGAGCTCCATCTCGCAAAGGCAGATATGAAAATATCTGCCTTTGTTTTAATGGTGGCGTGACTTTCTCAATTCCTTACGGGAGGCGGTCAAGATGGCTAAAGAAAAGTTTGAGCGTAACAAGCCGCACGTTAACGTCGGCACCATCGGTCACGTTGACCACGGTAAAACCACTCTGACCGCTGCTCTGACCAAGGTCTGCTCCGAGACCTGGGGCGGCTCCGCTCGCGCTTTCGACCAGATCGACAACGCGCCGGAAGAGAAGGCTCGTGGTATCACCATCAACACCTCTCACGTTGAATACGACTCGCCCGTTCGCCACTACGCGCACGTAGATTGCCCGGGCCACGCCGACTACGTGAAGAACATGATCACCGGTGCTGCCCAGATGGACGGCGCGATCCTGGTTTGCTCGGCTGCTGACGGCCCCATGCCGCAGACCCGCGAGCACATCCTGCTGTCCCGTCAGGTAGGCGTTCCTTACATTGTCGTGTTCCTGAACAAGGCCGACATGGTTGACGACGCCGAGCTGCTGGAACTGGTCGAGATGGAAGTTCGCGACCTGCTGAACACCTACGACTTCCCGGGCGATGACACCCCGATCGTCGTGGGTTCGGCTCTGATGGCTCTGAACGGCCAGGATGACAACGAGATGGGCGTTTCCGCCGTGCGCAAGCTGGTAGAGACCCTGGACTCCTACATCCCTGAGCCGGTTCGTGCAATCGACCAGCCGTTCCTGATGCCGATCGAAGACGTGTTCTCGATCTCCGGTCGTGGCACCGTGGTAACCGGCCGTGTTGAGCGTGGCATCGTCAAGGTTCAGGAAGAAGTGGAAATCGTCGGCATCAAGGCGACCACCAAGACCACCTGCACCGGTGTTGAAATGTTCCGCAAGCTGCTCGACGAAGGTCGTGCTGGTGAGAACGTCGGCGTTCTGCTGCGTGGCACCAAGCGTGAAGACGTAGAGCGTGGCCAGGTTCTGGCCAAGCCGGGCACCATCAAGCCGCACACCAAGTTCGAGTGCGAAGTGTACGTGCTGTCCAAGGAAGAAGGTGGTCGTCACACCCCGTTCTTCAAGGGCTACCGTCCGCAGTTCTACTTCCGTACCACCGACGTAACCGGCAACTGCGAACTGCCGGAAGGCGTTGAGATGGTAATGCCGGGCGACAACGTGAAAATGGTTGTTACCCTGATCGCTCCGATCGCCATGGAAGATGGCCTGCGCTTCGCGATCCGCGAAGGCGGCCGTACCGTTGGTGCCGGCGTGGTTGCCAAGATCATCGAATAATCGATTGATCTTTTCTCCTCAGGCCGGCATAATGGTCGGCCTGACTTTGTTCTAGGCCAGTAGCTCAATTGGCAGAGCGGCGGTCTCCAAAACCGCAGGTTGGGGGTTCGATTCCCTCCTGGCCTGCCAGATTCCTCAAGATCTGGCACTTCTTTAAACGGGATTCCTAGCAGATGAATGCGAAGGTAGAAGCCAAAGAGTCGCGTCTTGATCTCTTGAAGTGGCTTGTGGTTGCGGTGCTGGTTGTGGTGGCGGTGGTTGCCAACCAGTATTACTCGGCGCAACCGATCTTCTATCGCGTTCTCGGTATTCTCGTGATGGCGGCTGCTGCAGGTTTCACTGCGCTGCAGACCGTCAAGGGGCGTGCATTCTTTACTCTGGCTAAAGAGGCTCGCGCCGAGATTCGCAAGGTTGTATGGCCGTCTCGTCAAGAGACAACTCAGACCACGCTGATCGTAGTGGCAGTAGTGCTGGTAATGGCGCTGGTGCTTTGGGGGCTCGACTCCCTGCTGGGTTGGCTGGTTTCCATGATCGTAGGTTAAGGGTGTTCCGTGGCTAAGCGTTGGTACGTTGTGCATGCCTACTCGGGTTACGAGAAGCATGTCATGCGCTCGCTGATCGAGCGGGTCAAACTGGCCGGCATGGAAGACGGGTTTGGTGAGATTCTCGTCCCCACCGAAGAAGTCGTGGAGATGCGGAACGGCCAGAAGCGCAAGAGTGAGCGCAAGTTCTTCCCTGGCTATGTCCTGGTGCAGATGGAAATGAACGAGGGTACTTGGCACCTGGTCAAGGATACTCCTCGCGTCATGGGCTTCATTGGTGGTACTGCCGACAAGCCGGCGCCGATCACCGATAAGGAAGCCGATGCCATTCTGCGTCGCGTTGCCGACAGCGGCGACAAGCCGAAGCCGAAGACCCTGTTCGAGCCGGGCGAGACTGTTCGCGTCATCGATGGTCCGTTCGCTGACTTCAATGGCGTCGTCGAAGAAGTTAACTACGAAAAGAGTCGCATCCAGGTCGCTGTGCTCATTTTCGGTCGCTCTACCCCGGTAGAGCTGGAGTTCAGCCAGGTAGAGAAAGTCTAACCGGCACAATGAATCCCACACCCCGCAGCCCTAGGCTGCGGGGTTTTGTCGTCATTGGGATAAACGCGATAGCAACCGGGGAGCCCGTCAGGGCGCTTGACCCGCATTTGGAGTAGCAAATGGCTAAGAAAATCACGGCTTACATCAAGCTGCAAGTTAAGGCCGGCCAGGCCAACCCGTCGCCGCCCGTAGGCCCCGCTCTGGGTCAGCACGGCGTGAACATCATGGAATTCTGCAAGGCGTTCAACGCCAAGACCCAAGGCCAAGAGCCGGGTCTGCCGACTCCTGTGATCATCACCGTTTACAGCGACCGTAGCTTCACCTTTGAAACCAAGAGCACCCCGGCTGCCGTTCTGCTGAAAAAAGCAGCTGGCATCACCAGCGGTTCCGCTCGTCCGAACTCTCAGAAAGTCGGCACCGTTACCCGTGCCCAGCTGGAAGAGATCGCCAAGGCCAAGCAGGCTGACCTGACCGCTGCTGACCTGGACGCTGCCGTACGCACCATTGCTGGCTCCGCGCGCAGCATGGGCCTGAACGTGGAGGGTGTGTAATGGCTAAGCTGACCAAGCGTCAAAAGGCTATCGCCGAGAAGGTTGAAGCTGGCAAGCAATACGGCTTCGAAGATGCCGCCAAGCTGCTGGCCGAGCTGTCGACCATCAAGTTCAAGGAGTCCGTGGACATCGCCATCAATCTGGGCGTCGATCCGCGTAAATCCGACCAGGTCGTACGTGGCGCCACCGTTCTGCCGAACGGTACCGGCAAATCCGTACGCGTTGCCGTCTTCACCCAGGGTCCGGGCGCTGAAGCTGCTCTGGCTGCCGGTGCTGACAAGGTCGGTATGGACGAACTGGCTGCCGAAATGAAGGCCGGCGACCTGAACTACGACGTCGTCATCGCTTCCCCGGACGCCATGCGCGTTGTCGGCCAGCTGGGCCAGGTTCTCGGCCCGCGCGGTCTGATGCCGAACCCGAAAGTCGGCACCGTGACCCCGGACGTTGCTACCGCCGTCAAGAACGCCAAGGCCGGTCAGGTACGTTTCCGTACCGACAAGAACGGCATCATCCACGCTTCTGTTGGCAAGATCGACTTCGAGCCGGCCAAGCTGAAGCAGAACGTGGAAGCGCTGCTGAGCGATCTGAAGCGTCTGAAGCCGTCCTCCTCGAAGGGCGTGTACGTTCAGCGCGTAACCCTGAGCACCACCATGGGCCCGGGTCTGCAGATCGATCAGGCTTCGCTGGAAGGCTGATGAACTAAGTCGAACAGTGGGTTCGCCCACTGTTCGCAGGTATTGGGGTCCCTGCCTGGCGGGGGCTGTCCAAGACCGTAGGCGGCGCAAGCCTTAAACCTCAAGCCTACGCAGATGGTGCTCCCGATTCGTTAACCGAATCAGACACCAAAACGCCGTCCGGCTCCGGCTGGACGAATCGGTAACATCCAGGAGTAAACCCGTGGCAATTAAACTCGAAGACAAGAAGGCCATCGTCGCTGAAGTCAACGAGGCTGCCAAAGCCGGTCTGTCCGCTGTCGTGGTTGATGCACGCGGCGTGACTGTCGGCGCTATGACCGGACTCCGTAAAGAGGCCCGCGCAGCTGGTGTGTACGTGAAAGTCGTACGTAACACCCTGCTTAAGCGCGCCGTTGAAGGCACTCAGTTTGAAGTGCTCAACGACGTGTTCAAGGGCCCGACCCTGATTGCTTTCTCCAACGAACATCCGGGCGCTGCCGCTCGTATCTTCAAGGAGTTTGCCAAGGGTCAGGACAAGTTCGAGATCAAGGCGGCCGCGTTCGAGGGTCAGTTCCTCGCAGCCAATCAGATCGACGTGCTGGCGACCCTGCCGACCTACAACGAAGCTGTTGCACAGCTGATGAGCGTGATCCAAGGCGCTACCAGCAAGCTGGCTCGTACTCTGGCGGCAATTCGCGATCAGAAAGAAGCTACCGCAGCCTAAGGCTCGGGATCTGCTTTCAACCTTTTTTGTTTAATTCGATGGCCTTAGGCCGTCACCCAATACAGGAATTAGAGTCATGGCTCTGACCAACGAAGACATCATCTCCGCCGTATCCGAAATGTCCGTCATGCAGATCGTTGAACTGATCAAGGCGATGGAAGAGAAGTTCGGCGTTACCGCTGCTGCCGCTGTTGCTGCTGGCCCGGCTGTTGCCGCTGCCGCTGCTGAAGAGCAGACCGAGTTCACCATCGTCCTGGCCGAAGCTGGCGACAAGAAAGTGAACGTGATCAAGGTCGTTCGTGAACTGACCGGCCTGGGCCTGAAAGAAGCCAAGGCTGTCGTTGACGGCGCCCCGGGCGTGGTCAAGGAAGGCGCTTCGAAAGAAGAAGCCGAAGCTGCCAAGAAAGCCCTGGAAGAAGCAGGCGCCAAGGTCGAGCTCAAGTAAGCTCAGACCTTGCGTCTACAGCCCGAGCGTTAAGCGACAGGCTGATGGCTGGTGGCAACTGCCACCGGCCTTTTTCCGTTATGGGTGGGGTGCCGTGGGTGCCCCTCCATAACGCGAAAACCCCGCCCGAGTGGCGGCGCAAACCAAGGGTTTGCACGATTTTTGGGCTGCTCCCTGCGAGGGAGAGGCCAAACAAGCAGGTGACCAAGCTGGGGAACGCTGATGGCTTACTCATACACTGAGAAAAAACGTATCCGCAAGGACTTTAGCAAGTTGCCGGACGTCATGGATGTGCCGTATTTGCTGGCCATCCAGCTGGATTCCTATCGCGAATTCCTGCAGGCCGGCGCGAGCAAGGACCAGGTTCGAGACATCGGCCTGCATGCGGCCTTCAAGTCCGTTTTCCCGATTATCAGCTATTCCGGCAATGCTGCCCTGGAATACGTCGGCTACCGTCTGGGTGAGCCGGCATTCGACGTCAAGGAATGCGTGCTGCGCGGCGTGACCTTCGCTGTCCCGCTGCGTGTGAAAGTGCGCCTGATCATTTTCGACAAAGAATCGTCGAACAAAGCGATCAAGGACATCAAGGAACAGGAAGTCTACATGGGGGAAATCCCCCTGATGACCGAGAACGGTACCTTCATCATCAACGGTACCGAGCGCGTCATCGTTTCCCAGCTGCACCGTTCCCCGGGTGTGTTCTTCGACCACGACCGTGGCAAGACCCACAGCTCCGGCAAGCTGCTGTACTCCGCTCGTATCATTCCTTACCGCGGTTCCTGGCTGGACTTCGAGTTCGATCCGAAGGACTGCGTATTCGTCCGTATCGACCGTCGCCGCAAGCTGCCGGCGTCTGTCCTGCTGCGTGCGCTGAACTACAGCACCGAGGAAATCCTCAACGCCTTCTATGACACCAACGTCTTCCAGATCAAGGGCGAGACCCTGAACCTGGAACTGGTGCCGTCGCGTCTGCGTGGTGAGATCGCCAGCTTCGATATCAAGGATGCCAGCGGCAAGGTCATCGTCGAAGCGGGTCGTCGTATCACCGCACGCCACATCAACCAGCTCGAGAAGGCTGGCATCACCCAGCTGGAAGTGCCGTTCGACTACCTGATTGGCCGTACCGTAGCCAAGGCCGTCGTGCACCCGGCGACTGGCGAGATCATCGCCGAGTGCAACACCGAGCTGACCGTCGACGCCCTGGCCAAGATCGCCAAGGCCCAGGTCGTACGGATGGAAACTCTGTACACCAACGACATCGACTGCGGTCCGTTCATCTCCGACACGCTGAAGATCGATTCCACCAGCAACCAACTGGAAGCGCTGGTCGAGATCTATCGCATGATGCGTCCTGGTGAGCCGCCGACCAAGGAAGCTGCCGAGACCCTGTTCGGCAACCTGTTCTTCAGCGCCGAGCGTTACGACCTGTCCGCCGTTGGCCGCATGAAGTTCAACCGCCGCATCGGTCGTACCGAGATCGAGGGGCCGGGCGTACTGAGCAAGGAAGACATCGTCGAGGTCCTCAAGACCCTGGTTGCCATCCGTAACGGTAAAGGCATCGTCGACGACATCGACCACCTGGGTAACCGTCGTGTCCGTTGCGTCGGCGAGATGGCCGAGAACCAGTTCCGCGTTGGCCTGGTGCGTGTAGAGCGCGCGGTCAAGGAACGTCTGTCGATGGCCGAAAGCGAAGGCCTGATGCCGCAGGACCTGATCAACGCCAAGCCGGTGGCTGCCGCGATCAAGGAGTTCTTCGGCTCCAGCCAGCTGTCGCAGTTCATGGACCAGAACAACCCGCTCTCCGAGATCACCCACAAGCGCCGCGTCTCCGCACTCGGCCCAGGTGGTCTGACCCGTGAGCGTGCGGGCTTCGAGGTCCGTGACGTACACCCGACCCACTACGGCCGCGTGTGCCCGATCGAAACCCCTGAAGGTCCGAACATCGGTCTGATCAACTCCCTGGCGACCTATGCCCGCACCAACAAGTACGGCTTCCTGGAAAGCCCGTACCGCGTGGTGAAGGAAGGTCTGGTCAGCGACGAGATCGTCTTCCTGTCCGCAATCGAAGAGGCTGACCACGTCATCGCTCAGGCGTCCGCGACCCTGAACGAAAAAGGCCAGCTGATCGACGAACTGGTAGCCGTACGTCACCTGAACGAATTCACCGTGAAGGCGCCGGAAGACGTTACCCTCATGGACGTTTCGCCGAAGCAGGTCGTTTCCGTCGCTGCCTCGCTGATTCCGTTCCTCGAGCACGACGACGCCAACCGTGCACTCATGGGTTCGAACATGCAGCGTCAGGCTGTACCGACCCTGCGCGCCGACAAGCCGCTGGTAGGTACCGGCATGGAGCGCAACGTCGCCCGTGACTCCGGTGTCTGCGTGGTTGCACGTCGTGGCGGTGTGATCGACTCCGTCGACGCCAGCCGTATCGTGGTCCGTGTGAACGACGACGAAGTCGAGACTGGCGAAGCCGGCGTCGACATCTACAACCTGACCAAGTACACCCGTTCCAACCAGAACACCTGCATCAACCAGCGTCCGCTGGTGCAGAAGGGTGACAAGGTTTCGCGCAGCGACATCCTGGCCGACGGTCCGTCCACCGACATGGGTGAACTGGCTCTGGGGCAGAACATGCGCGTAGCGTTCATGCCCTGGAACGGCTTCAACTTCGAAGACTCCATCTGCCTGTCCGAGCGCGTGGTCCAGGAAGATCGTTTCACCACGATCCACATCCAGGAACTGACCTGCGTTGCCCGTGACACCAAGCTCGGCCCAGAAGAAATCACCGCGGACATCCCGAACGTGGGTGAGGCTGCGCTGAACAAGCTGGACGAAGCTGGCATCGTCTACGTCGGCGCCGAAGTACAGGCCGGCGACATCCTGGTCGGCAAAGTCACCCCGAAAGGCGAGACCCAGCTGACTCCGGAAGAGAAGCTGCTGCGCGCGATCTTCGGTGAGAAGGCGTCCGACGTGAAGGACACCTCCCTGCGCGTGCCGACTGGCACCAAGGGCACCGTCATCGACGTACAGGTCTTCACCCGTGATGGTGTGGAGCGCGACAGCCGCGCGCTGTCCATCGAGAAGATGCAGCTGGACGAGATCCGCAAGGACCTGAACGAAGAGTTCCGCATCGTCGAAGGCGCGACCTTCGAGCGTCTGCGTTCCGCTCTGGTCGGTGCCAAGGCCGACGGCGGTCCTGCCCTGAAGAAAGGCGCAGAGATCACCGACGAGTACCTGGACGGTCTCGAGCGTGGCCAGTGGTTCAAGCTGCGCATGGCGGAAGACGCTCTGAACGAGCAGCTGGAGAAGGCCCAGGCCTACATCAGCGACCGCCGTCAGATGCTCGACGACAAGTTCGAAGACAAGAAGCGCAAGCTGCAGCAGGGCGACGACCTGGCTCCGGGAGTACTGAAGATCGTCAAGGTCTACCTGGCCATCAAGCGCCGCATCCAGCCGGGCGACAAGATGGCGGGCCGCCACGGTAACAAGGGTGTGGTCTCCGTGATCATGCCGGTCGAAGACATGCCGCACGACGTCAACGGTACTCCGGTGGACATCGTTCTGAACCCGCTGGGCGTACCGTCGCGTATGAACGTCGGTCAGATCCTCGAAACCCACCTGGGCCTCGCGGCCAAGGGCCTGGGCGAGAAGATCAACCGCATGCTCGAAGAGCAGCGCAAGATCGCCGAACTGCGTGCCTTCCTGAACGAGATCTACAACGAGATCGGTGGCCGCCAGGAGAACCTGGACGAGCTGAACGATAACGAGATCATCGCTCTGGCCAACAACCTCAAGGGCGGCGTGCCCATGGCTACCCCGGTATTCGACGGTGCCAAGGAACGCGAGATCAAGGCCATGCTGAAGCTGGCCGATCTGCCGGAGAGCGGCCAGATGCGTCTGTTCGATGGCCGCACCGGCAATCAGTTCGAGCGTACGACCACCGTTGGTTACATGTACATGCTCAAGCTGAACCACCTGGTCGATGACAAGATGCACGCACGTTCCACCGGCTCCTACAGCCTGGTTACCCAGCAGCCGCTGGGTGGTAAGGCGCAGTTCGGTGGCCAGCGTTTCGGGGAGATGGAGGTCTGGGCGCTGGAAGCCTACGGTGCCGCCTACACCCTGCAGGAAATGCTGACCGTGAAGTCGGACGACGTGAACGGCCGTACCAAGATGTACAAGAACATCGTGGACGGGGATCACCGCATGGAGGCCGGCATGCCCGAGTCCTTCAACGTGCTGATCAAAGAGATCCGCTCGCTCGGCATCGATATCGAACTGGAAACCGAATAACACGTGACGCTAAAACGGTGCGGCGGTGAGCCGCCGCACCGGGTCCGTGAGGAGGAAAGGCCTTGAAAGACTTGCTCAATCTGTTGAAAAACCAGGGTCAAATCGAGGAGTTCGATGCCATCCGTATTGGTCTGGCCTCGCCCGAGATGATTCGTTCCTGGTCCTTCGGCGAAGTTAAGAAGCCGGAGACCATCAACTACCGTACCTTCAAGCCGGAGCGCGATGGCCTGTTCTGCGCCAAGATCTTCGGCCCGGTGAAGGACTACGAGTGCCTGTGCGGTAAGTACAAGCGCCTCAAGCACCGCGGTGTGATCTGCGAGAAGTGCGGCGTCGAAGTCGCGCTGGCCAAGGTGCGCCGTGAGCGCATGGGCCACATCGAACTGGCCTCGCCGGTCGCCCACATCTGGTTCCTGAAGTCCCTGCCGTCCCGTATCGGCCTGCTGCTGGACATGACCCTGCGTGACATCGAGCGCGTGCTCTATTTCGAGAGCTACGTGGTGATCGATCCGGGCATGACCACCCTGGAAAAGGGCCAGCTGCTGAACGACGAGCAGTACTTCGAAGCCCTCGAAGAGTTCGGTGACGACTTCGACGCCCGCATGGGTGCGGAAGCCGTTCGCGAGCTGCTCAACGCTATCGATCTGGAGCACGAGATCGGCCGCCTGCGCGAAGAGATTCCGCAGACCAACTCGGAAACCAAGATCAAGAAGCTGTCCAAGCGCCTGAAGCTGATGGAAGCCTTCCAGGGCTCCGGCAACCATCCGGAGTGGATGGTGCTGACCGTCCTGCCGGTGCTGCCGCCGGACCTGCGTCCGCTGGTTCCGCTGGATGGCGGACGCTTCGCGACCTCGGATCTGAACGATCTTTACCGTCGCGTGATCAACCGTAACAACCGTCTGAAGCGCCTGCTCGACCTGGCTGCTCCGGACATCATCGTGCGCAACGAAAAGCGCATGCTGCAGGAAGCCGTCGACGCCCTGCTGGACAACGGCCGTCGCGGCCGTGCCATCACCGGCTCGAACAAGCGCCCGCTGAAGTCCCTGGCCGACATGATCAAGGGCAAGCAGGGTCGCTTCCGTCAGAACCTGCTCGGCAAGCGCGTGGACTACTCCGGCCGTTCGGTAATTACCGTAGGTCCGACCCTGCGTCTGCACCAGTGCGGTCTGCCGAAGAAAATGGCCCTGGAGCTGTTCAAGCCGTTCATCTTCGGCAAGCTGGAAGGTCGTGGCATGGCCACCACCATCAAGGCCGCCAAGAAGATGGTCGAGCGCGAGCTGCCGGAAGTGTGGGACGTTCTCGCCGAGGTGATCCGCGAGCATCCCGTACTGCTGAACCGTGCGCCGACCCTGCACCGTCTGGGCATCCAGGCGTTCGAACCGGTACTGATCGAAGGTAAAGCCATCCAGCTGCACCCGCTGGTCTGCGCCGCGTACAACGCCGACTTCGACGGTGACCAGATGGCCGTGCACGTTCCGCTGACCCTCGAGGCTCAGCTGGAAGCGCGCGCGCTGATGATGTCCACCAACAACATTCTGTCGCCCGCCAACGGCGAGCCGATCATCGTTCCGTCGCAGGACGTGGTAATGGGTCTGTACTACATGACCCGTGAAGCGATCAACGCGAAGGGCGAGGGCATGGCTTTCGCAGACCTGCAGGAAGTTGACCGCGCGTACCGCAGCGGTCAGGTGTCCCTGCACGCCCGCGTGAAAGTGCGCATCAACGAGAAGATCAAGAACGAAGACGGCTCCCTGACCGCCAACACCCGCATCGTCGACTCCACCGTCGGCCGTGCGCTGCTGTTCCAGGTTGTCCCGGCCGGCCTGCCCTTCGACGTGGTCAACCAGTCGATGAAGAAGAAGGCGATCTCCAAGCTGATCAACCACTGTTACCGCGTGGTAGGTCTGAAGGACACCGTCATCTTCGCTGACCAACTGATGTACACCGGCTTCGCCTACTCGACCATCTCCGGTGTGTCGATCGGCGTGAACGACTTCGTCATCCCGGACGAAAAGGCCCGCATCATCGATGCCGCCACCGAGGAAGTGAAGGAGATCGAGAGCCAGTACGCCTCCGGCCTGGTAACCCAGGGCGAGAAGTACAACAAGGTGATCGACCTCTGGTCCAAGGCCAACGACGAAGTGTCCAAGGCGATGATGGCCAACCTCTCGAAAGAGAAGGTGACCGATCGCGAGGGCAAGCAGGTCGACCAGGAGTCCTTCAACTCCATGTACATGATGGCGGACTCCGGTGCGCGGGGTTCCGCGGCCCAGATCCGTCAGCTGGCCGGTATGCGTGGTCTGATGGCCAAGCCGGACGGCTCCATCATCGAGACCCCGATCACCGCGAACTTCCGTGAAGGCCTGAACGTACTCCAGTACTTCATCTCCACTCACGGTGCTCGTAAGGGGCTGGCGGATACCGCACTGAAGACCGCGAACTCCGGTTACCTGACTCGTCGTCTCGTCGACGTGGCCCAGGACCTGGTAGTGACCGAGATCGACTGCGGCACCGAGCATGGCCTGGTAATGTCGCCGCACATCGAAGGCGGCGACGTGGTAGAGCCGCTGGGTGAGCGTGTACTCGGCCGCGTGATTGCTCGCGACGTGTTCAAGCCGGGCAGCGACGACGTGATCGTCGAAGCTGGCACCCTGATCGACGAGAAGTGGGTCGATTTCCTCGAGCAGATGAGCGTCGACGAAGTCGTTGTTCGTTCGCCGATCACCTGCGAAACCCGTCATGGCATCTGCGCCATGTGCTACGGCCGCGATCTGGCCCGTGGTCACCGCGTGAACATCGGTGAGGCTGTCGGCGTTATCGCTGCCCAGTCGATCGGTGAGCCGGGTACTCAGCTGACCATGCGTACCTTCCACATCGGTGGTGCGGCCAGCCGTACTTCCGCCGTGGACAACGTCCAGGTCAAGAACGGCGGCACCATCCGCCTGCACAACCTGAAGCACGTAGAGCGTGCCGACGGCGCCCTGGTAGCGGTTTCCCGTTCCGGTGAGCTGGCGGTGGCCGACGACTTCGGTCGTGAGCGCGAGCGCTACAAGCTGCCGTACGGTGCTGTGATTTCCGTGAAGGAAGGTGACAAGGTCGACCCGGGCGCCATCGTCGCCAAGTGGGACCCGCACACCCACCCGATCGTCACCGAGATGGACGGCACCGTGGCCTTCGTGGGCATGGAAGAGGGCATCACCATCAAGCGCCAGACCGACGAACTGACCGGTCTGACCAACATCGAGGTGATGGATCCGAAGGATCGTCCGGCTGCCGGCAAGGACATCCGTCCGGCCGTGAAGCTGATCGACGCCGCAGGCAAGGATCTGCTGCTGCCGGGTACCGACGTACCGGCCCAGTACTTCCTGCCGGCGAACGCCCTGGTCAACCTCAACGATGGCGCGAAAGTGCGTATCGGTGACGTTATCGCGCGTATCCCGCAGGAAACCTCGAAGACCCGCGACATCACCGGTGGTCTGCCGCGCGTTGCCGACCTGTTCGAAGCTCGTCGTCCGAAAGAGCCTTCGATCCTGGCGGAAATCAGCGGCACCATCTCCTTCGGCAAGGAAACCAAGGGTAAGCGCCGCCTGGTCATCACTCCCACCGACGGTAGCGATCCGTACGAGGAGCTGATTCCGAAGTGGCGTCACCTGAACGTGTTCGAAGGTGAACAGGTAAGCCGTGGTGAAGTGATCTCCGACGGCCCGAGCAACCCGCACGACATCCTCCGTCTGCTGGGTGTGAGCTCGCTGGCCAAGTACATCGTCAACGAGATCCAGGACGTTTACCGTCTGCAGGGCGTGAAGATCAACGACAAGCACATCGAGACCATCCTGCGTCAGATGCTGCGCAAGGTCGAAGTGGCCGAGTCGGGCGATTCGTCCTTCATCAAGGGCGACCAGGTCGAGCTGGTTCACGTACTGGAAGAGAACGAAGTGCTGGGTACCCAGGACAAGTTCCCGGCCAAGTACGAGCGCGTTCTGCTGGGTATCACCAAGGCCTCGCTGTCCACCGAGTCGTTCATCTCGGCGGCCTCCTTCCAGGAGACCACCCGCGTCCTCACCGAGGCGGCGGTCACCGGCAAGCGCGACTTCCTGCGCGGCCTGAAGGAAAACGTGGTCGTGGGTCGTCTGATCCCGGCAGGTACCGGCCTTGCTTACCACAGTGAGCGCAAGCGTCAGCGCGATCTCGGCAAACCGCAGCGCGTCAGCGCGAGCGAAGCCGAAGCCGCACTGGCCGAAGCGCTCAATCTGAGCGGTAACTAAGCCTCAAACAAAGCCCCGGTTGTCTTGACAACCGGGGCTTTGTCTTGACGGTGTACAGGAAGCTCATTAGTATCTTGTACCCCGAAAATTGGCAGGGCTCACGCTCTGCCCATTTTCGTTTTTAAGTGTCGTAAGACAATCAGTGGAGCTATAGATGGCAACTATCAACCAGCTGGTGCGCAAGCCGCGCAAGCGCCTGGTAGACAAGAGCGGCGTTCCTGCCCTGCAGAACTGCCCTCAGCGTCGCGGCGTATGCACCCGCGTATACACCACCACCCCGAAGAAGCCGAACTCCGCACTGCGTAAAGTGTGCCGTGTTCGTCTGACCAACGGTTTCGAGGTTTCCTCGTACATCGGCGGTGAAGGTCACAACCTGCAAGAGCACAGCGTAGTGCTGATCCGCGGCGGTCGTGTAAAGGACCTCCCGGGTGTGCGTTACCACACCGTGCGCGGTTCGCTGGATACCTCCGGCGTTAAAGACCGTAAGCAGGGTCGTTCGAAGTACGGCGCGAAGCGTCCGAAGTAATTTTGTTTTCCTATTTTCTGAGTCGATAAGAGTAAGGTCGGGCATCGTCCCGGGCTAACCTGAAGACCGTTTGAGGGCTTATCAATGCCAAGACGTCGTGTAGCGGCCAAACGTGAGATCCTGGCCGATCCGAAATACGGAAGCCAGATTCTGGCGAAGTTCATGAACCACGTGATGGAGAGCGGCAAGAAAGCCGTTGCCGAGCGTATCGTTTACGGTGCTCTGGACAAGGTCAAAGAGCGCGGTAAAGCCGACCCCCTGGAACTCTTCGAAAAAGCACTCGACGCCATCGCTCCGCTGGTCGAAGTGAAGTCCCGCCGTGTTGGCGGTGCTACCTACCAGGTTCCGGTCGAAGTACGCCCGTCCCGTCGTAATGCTCTGGCCATGCGTTGGCTGGTGGACTACGCCCGCAAGCGTGGCGAGAAGTCCATGGCTCTGCGCCTCGCTGGCGAACTGATGGACGCCGCTGAAGGTAAAGGCGCCGCCGTCAAGAAGCGTGAAGACGTGCACCGTATGGCTGAAGCCAACAAAGCGTTCTCGCACTACCGCTTCTAATTACGGCAACAACACTTCTGCGAGGGCTTTATGGCTCGTAATACAGCAATCAACCGCTACCGGAACATTGGTATCTGTGCCCACGTTGACGCGGGCAAGACCACCACTACCGAGCGGATCCTGTTCTACACAGGTCTCAGCCACAAGATGGGTGAGGTACACGACGGCGCTGCTACCACCGACTGGATGGTGCAGGAGCAGGAGCGTGGTATCACCATCACTTCCGCTGCGATCACCACCTTCTGGGAAGGTTCGCGCGGCCAGTACGACAAGTACCGCGTAAACGTCATCGACACCCCCGGCCACGTAGACTTCACCATTGAAGTTGAGCGCTCCCTGCGCGTGCTGGACGGCGCTGTCGTTGTGTTCTGCGGCACCTCCGGCGTTGAGCCGCAGTCCGAAACCGTATGGCGTCAGGCCAACAAGTACGGCGTTCCGCGTATCGTCTACGTGAACAAGATGGACCGCGCCGGGGCCAACTTCCTGCGCGTCGTCGGTCAGATCAAGAACCGTCTGGGTCACACCCCGGTTCCAGTTCAGCTGGCCATCGGTGCAGAAGATGACTTCCAGGGTCAGATCGACCTGATGAAGATGAAGGCCATCTACTGGAACGAAGACGACAAGGGCACCTCTTACCGTGAGGAAGAGATCCCTGCCGAGCTGCTGGACCTGGCCACCGAGTGGCGCAGCAACATGGTCGAGGCTGCTGCCGAAGCCAACGAAGAGCTGATGAACAAGTACCTGGAAGAGGGTGAGCTGTCGATCGAAGAGATCAAGGCCGGCCTGCGTCAGCGTACTATCGCCTGCGAAATCGTTCCGGCTGTCTGCGGTTCCTCCTTCAAGAACAAGGGTGTGCCCCTGGTTCTCGACGCCGTCATCGACTTCCTGCCTGCTCCGACCGAGATTCCGGCGATTCAGGGCGTCCACCCGGACAGCACTGATGACAACGAAATCCACGACGAGCGTCCGGCTGACGACAACGCTCCGTTCTCCGCTCTGGCGTTCAAGATCGCTACCGACCCGTTCGTAGGTACTCTCACCTTCGTTCGCGTTTACTCGGGCGTTCTGGAGTCCGGCAACTCGGTTGTCAACTCCGTGAAAGGCAAGAAAGAGCGCGTTGGTCGTATGGTGCAGATGCACGCGAACCAGCGTGACGAGATCAAAGAAGTACGCGCTGGCGACATCGCGGCTCTGATCGGCATGAAGGACGTCACCACCGGTGACACCCTGTGCGACATCGAGAAGCCGATCATCCTCGAGCGTATGGACTTCCCGGAGCCGGTAATCTCGGTAGCTGTTGAGCCGAAGACCAAGGCTGACCAGGAGAAGATGGGCATCGCCCTCGGCAAGCTGGCTCAGGAAGACCCGTCGTTCCGCGTCAAGACCGACGAAGAAACCGGCCAGACCATCATCTCCGGTATGGGTGAGCTGCACCTGGACATCCTCGTCGACCGCATGAAGCGCGAGTTCGGCGTTGAGGCCAACATCGGCAAGCCGCAGGTTTCCTACCGCGAAACCATCTCCAAGGACAACGTTGAGATCGAAGGCAAGTTCGTTCGCCAGTCCGGCGGTCGTGGCCAGTTCGGTCACTGCTGGATTCGTTTCTCGACTCCGGACGTGGACGAGAAGGGCAACATCACCGAAGGTCTGGTCTTCGTCAACGAAGTCGTAGGTGGTGTGGTTCCGAAGGAATACATCCCGGCGATCCAGAAGGGTATCGAAGAGCAGATGAAGAACGGCGTCGTTGCCGGCTATCCGCTCATCGGCCTGAAGGCGACCGTCTTCGATGGTTCCTACCACGACGTCGACTCCAACGAGATGGCGTTCAAGATCGCTGCCTCCATGGCGACCAAGCAGCTGGCCCAGAAGGGCGGTGGTAAGGTGCTTGAGCCGATCATGAAGGTAGAGGTGGTGACTCCTGAGGACTACATGGGCGACGTGATGGGTGACCTGAACCGTCGTCGCGGTCTGATTCAGGGGATGGAAGACTCGGTTTCCGGTAAGGTGATTCGTGCCGAGGTTCCGCTGGGCGAAATGTTCGGTTACGCAACCGACGTGCGTTCCATGTCCCAGGGTCGCGCAAGCTACTCTATGGAATTCTCCAAGTACGCCGAAGCTCCGTCGAACATCGTCGAAGCTCTCGTTAAAAAACAAGCTTGATTCAGCCCTTTAAGTAAGAGGTTTACTGTCGTGGCTAAGGAAAAATTCGAACGTAACAAACCGCACGTCAACGTCGGCACCATCGGTCACGTTGACCACGGTAAAACCACTCTGACCGCTGCTCTGACCAAGGTCTGCTCCGAGACCTGGGGCGGCTCCGCTCGCGCTTTCGACCAGATCGACAACGCGCCGGAAGAGAAGGCTCGTGGTATCACCATCAACACCTCTCACGTTGAATACGACTCGCCCGTTCGCCACTACGCGCACGTAGATTGCCCGGGCCACGCCGACTACGTGAAGAACATGATCACCGGTGCTGCCCAGATGGACGGCGCGATCCTGGTTTGCTCGGCTGCTGACGGCCCCATGCCGCAGACCCGCGAGCACATCCTGCTGTCCCGTCAGGTAGGCGTTCCTTACATTGTCGTGTTCCTGAACAAGGCCGACATGGTTGACGACGCCGAGCTGCTGGAACTGGTCGAGATGGAAGTTCGCGACCTGCTGAACACCTACGACTTCCCGGGCGATGACACCCCGATCGTCGTGGGTTCGGCTCTGATGGCTCTGAACGGCCAGGATGACAACGAGATGGGCGTTTCCGCCGTGCGCAAGCTGGTAGAGACCCTGGACTCCTACATCCCTGAGCCGGTTCGTGCAATCGACCAGCCGTTCCTGATGCCGATCGAAGACGTGTTCTCGATCTCCGGTCGTGGCACCGTGGTAACCGGCCGTGTTGAGCGTGGCATCGTCAAGGTTCAGGAAGAAGTGGAAATCGTCGGCATCAAGGCGACCACCAAGACCACCTGCACCGGTGTTGAAATGTTCCGCAAGCTGCTCGACGAAGGTCGTGCTGGTGAGAACGTCGGCGTTCTGCTGCGTGGCACCAAGCGTGAAGACGTAGAGCGTGGCCAGGTTCTGGCCAAGCCGGGCACCATCAAGCCGCACACCAAGTTCGAGTGCGAAGTGTACGTGCTGTCCAAGGAAGAAGGTGGTCGTCACACCCCGTTCTTCAAGGGCTACCGTCCGCAGTTCTACTTCCGTACCACCGACGTAACCGGCAACTGCGAACTGCCGGAAGGCGTTGAGATGGTAATGCCGGGCGACAACGTGAAAATGGTTGTTACCCTGATCGCTCCGATCGCCATGGAAGATGGCCTGCGCTTCGCGATCCGCGAAGGCGGCCGTACCGTTGGTGCCGGCGTGGTTGCCAAGATCATCGAGTAATCGCTGATCCGCTCCAGAAAAAGGGACCCTTCGGGGTCCCTTTTTTGTTGAGTTGGTTAAATATTGACACCCCCCAGGTGCATCCGTACAATTGCGCCTCCTTTTAACGGGCGGAGTCCGTCCGTTGGGAATGGCAACTTGGAGTCTGAGGTCAAATGCAAAATCAACAAATCCGTATTCGGTTGAAGGCTTTTGATCACCGCCTGATCGACCAATCTACCCAGGAAATCGTGGAAACCGCGAAACGTACTGGCGCTCAGGTGCGTGGTCCGATTCCTCTGCCGACCCGCAAGGAACGTTACACCGTGCTGATTTCCCCGCACGTCAACAAGGACGCTCGTGACCAGTACGAAATTCGTACCCACAAGCGTGTTCTCGACATCGTTCAGCCGACCGACAAAACCGTCGACGCGCTGATGAAGCTCGACCTTGCTGCTGGCGTCGAAGTACAGATCAGCCTCGGCTAATGCCTTCGGCATTGGTCGTGTAACGCTCTGAAATGGGCGGCCATAGCGGGTGAAAGCCCCGTACACTAAAGAGGTTCTAAAGATGACAATTGGTGTTGTCGGTCGTAAGTGCGGCATGACCCGCATCTTCACCGAAGATGGTGTCTCCATTCCGGTCACGGTCATTGAGGTCGAGCCGAATCGCGTCACCCAGTTCAAAAACGAAGAAAGCGATGGCTATCGCGCTGTGCAGGTAACTGCTGGCGAGCGCCGTGCTTCTCGCGTGACCAAGGCGCAAGCTGGTCACTTTGCCAAGGCGAATGTCGCCGCCGGTCGCGGCGTGTGGGAGTTCCGTCTGGGCGAAGAGGAGTTCAAGGCAGGCGATTCCATCTCTGTCGATCTGTTCCAGGCAGGCCAGCTGGTAGACGTTACCGGCGAGTCCAAGGGTAAAGGCTTCGCCGGTACCATCAAGCGCTGGAACTTCCGTGGTCAAGATAACACCCACGGTAACTCCGTTTCCCACCGCGTCCCGGGTTCCATCGGCCAGTGCCAGACTCCTGGTCGAGTGTTCAAGGGCAAGAAAATGTCGGGCCACATGGGTGCTGAGCGCGTAACCGTTCAATCCCTTGAGGTCGTGCGTGTCGACGCAGAGCGCAATCTGCTGCTGGTCAAAGGTGCCGTTCCCGGCGCTACCGGTGGTGATGTGCTGGTGCGTCCGGCAGCCAAGGCTCGCGGTTAAGAGAGGAAGCTGAGATGCAACTGAATGTAAATGGCGCTCAGGCGATCGAAGTTTCCGAGCGTACTTTTGGTAGCGAATTCAACGAGACTCTGGTTCACCAGGCAGTCGTCGCCTACATGGCTGGCGGTCGTCAGGGCACCAAGGCTCAGAAAACTCGTTCCGAAGTCTCCGGTGGTGGCAAGAAGCCGTGGCGTCAGAAGGGCACTGGCCGTGCTCGTGCTGGCACCATCCGTAGCCCCATCTGGCGTGGCGGCGGCGCGACCTTCGCAGCCAAGCCCCAGGATCACTCCCAGAAGCTCAACAAGAAGATGTACCGCGCTGCTCTGCGCTCCATCCTCTCTGAGCTGGTTCGTCTGGATCGTCTGGTTGTCGTTGCCGACTTCGCTGTCGACGCACCGAAGACCAAGGGTCTGGTCAGCAAGCTGGAAGGCCTGGGCCTGAAAGATGTACTGATCGTCACCGAAGGCGTCGATGAGAACCTGTACCTGGCAGCTCGCAACCTGGCCCATGTCGACGTACGTGACGTCCAGGCTTCCGATCCGGTCAGCCTCATCGCCTACGACAAGGTGCTGGTCACCGTGTCTGCCGTGAAGAAGTTCGAGGAGCTGCTGGCATGAACCAGGAACGCGTATTCAAAGTGCTGCTGGGCCCGCATATCTCCGAGAAGGCCACTGGCCTGGCGGACGGCAACAGCCAATTCGTTTTCAAGGTTGCCACTGATGCAACCAAGCTGGAAATCAAGAAGGCCGTAGAAAGCCTGTTCGGCGTGAAAGTACGTCGCGTCACCACCCTGAACGTTCAGGGCAAGACCAAGCGTACCGTTCGCGGCCTGGGCAAGCGTAACGACTGGAAAAAAGCGTACATCGCTCTCCAGCCGGGCCAGGATCTCGATTTCGCAGCTGGCGCTGAGTAAAGGGGTGCATCATGGCAATCGTTAAATGCAAACCGACTTCCGCTGGTCGTCGTTTCGTCGTCAAGGTAGTGAACCAGGACCTGCACAAAGGTGCTCCGTTCGCTCCCCTGCTCGAGAAGAAGTCCAAGTCGGGCGGCCGTAACAACAACGGTCGTATCACCACCCGTCATATCGGTGGTGGCCACAAGCAGCACTATCGTCTGGTCGACTTCCGTCGCAACAAGGATGGCATTCCTGCCATCGTTGAGCGCGTCGAATACGATCCGAACCGTACTGCTCACATCGCTCTGCTGAAATACGCGGACGGCGAGCGTCGTTACATCATCGCCCCCAAAGGCGTGGTGGCGGGTGATCAACTGATCTCCGGTATCGGCGCTCCGATCAAGGCCGGCAACAACATGCCGCTGCGCAACATCCCGGTGGGTAGCACCATCCACGGTATCGAACTGAAGCCTGGCAAAGGCGCTCAGATCGCTCGCTCCGCTGGCGCTTCGGCTCAGCTGGTTGCCCGTGAAGGCGCTTACGTAACCGTGCGTCTGCGTTCCGGCGAAATGCGCAAAGTCCTGGCTGACTGCCGTGCGACCCTGGGCGAAGTCTCGAACTCCGAGCACAGCCTGCGTTCGCTGGGTAAAGCTGGTGCCAAGCGCTGGCGTGGCGTTCGCCCGACCGTTCGTGGTGTTGCCATGAACCCGGTCGACCACCCGCATGGTGGTGGTGAAGGTCGTACCTCTGCTGGTCGTCATCCGGTATCGCCGTGGGGTCTTCAGACCAAGGGTAAGAAGACTCGCGCGAACAAGCGTACCGACAACATGATCGTCCGTCGCCGCAAGTAAATAGAGGGATACGACAGTGCCACGTTCTCTGAAAAAAGGTCCTTTTATCGATCTTCACCTGCTGAAGAAGATCGAAGTGGCGGTGGAAAAGAACGACCGCAAGCCGATCAAGACCTGGTCGCGCCGTTCGATGATTCTGCCGCACATGGTTGGTCTGACCATCGCTGTCCACAACGGCCGTCAACACGTGCCGGTCCTGGTCAACGAAGACATGGTCGGTCACAAACTCGGCGAGTTCGCTGCTACCCGCACTTATCGTGGGCACGCTGCGGACAAGAAAGCCAAGCGTTAAGGGGTAAGGAAGATGGAAGTAGCCGCTAAGCTCTCGGGCGCTCGTATCTCCGCCCAGAAAGCCCGCTTGGTCGCCGACCAGATCCGCGGGAAGAAGGTGGGCGATGCGCTCAACCTCCTGGCTTTCAGCAACAAGAAAGCCGCCGAGATCATGAAGAAAGTGCTGGAGTCGGCCGTGGCCAACGCCGAGCACAACGAAGGCGCCGATGTAGACGATCTCAAAGTCTCCACCGTCTTCGTCAACGAAGGTCGTTCGCTCAAGCGCATCATGCCGCGTGCCAAAGGCCGTGCTGATCGCATCGTCAAGCGGTCTTGCCATATCACTGTCAAGGTTGCGGACAAGTAACGGAGTCGATCAGATGGGTCAGAAAGTACATCCCAATGGCATCCGCCTGGGTATCGTCAAGGAGCACACCTCCGTTTGGTACGCAGATAAGCGCACTTACGCCGATTATCTGTTCGCCGACCTGAAGGTACGTGAGTATCTCCAAGACAAACTAAAAAGCGCGTCCGTAAGCCGTATCGATATCCATCGTCCGGCTCAAACCGCACGCATCACCATCCACACCGCTCGTCCCGGCATCGTGATCGGCAAGAAAGGTGAAGATGTTGAGAAGCTGCGTCAGGACCTGACCAAGCAAATGGGTGTGCCGGTGCACATCAACATCGAAGAGATCCGCAAGCCGGAACTCGACGGTATGCTGGTTGCGCAAAGCGTAGCTCAGCAGCTGGAGCGTCGCGTTATGTTCCGTCGCGCCATGAAGCGCGCTGTACAGAACGCCATGCGCATTGGTGCCAAAGGCATCAAGATCCAGGTAAGCGGTCGTCTGGGCGGCGCTGAAATCGCTCGTACCGAGTGGTATCGCGAAGGTCGTGTGCCCCTGCACACCCTGCGTGCCGACATCGACTACGCAACCTACGAAGCGCACACCACCTACGGTGTGATCGGTGTGAAGGTTTGGATCTTCAAAGGCGAGGTCATCGGTGGCCGCCAGGAAGAGCTGAAGCCCCAAGCGCCCGCTCCTCGTAAAAAAGCTGCTAAGTAAGGAGTACGCAAATGCTGCAACCTAAGCGTACGAAGTTCCGCAAGCAAATGACCGGTCACAACCGTGGCCTGGCTCATCGCGGTTCCAAAGTCAGCTTCGGCGAGTTCGCCCTCAAGGCAACCAGCCGTGGCCGTCTCACCGCACGTCAGATCGAGTCCGCGCGTCGTGCGCTGACCCGTCACGTTAAGCGTGGCGGCAAGATCTGGATCCGTGTATTCCCCGACAAGCCTGTTACCAAGAAGCCCCTGGAAGTACGTATGGGTAAAGGTAAGGGCGGCGTCGAGTACTGGGTAGCCCAGATTCAACCGGGCAAGGTCCTGTACGAGATCGAGGGTGTATCCGAAGAGCTGGCGCGTGAGGCATTCGCCCTGGCTGCTGCAAAGCTGCCGCTCGCCACCTCCTTTGTTAAGCGGACGGTGATGTGATGAAAGCGAATGAACTTCGTGAAAAATCCGTTGAGCAGCTGAACGAGCAACTGCTCGGCCTGCTGCGCGACCAGTTCAATCTGCGCATGCAGAAAGCAACTGGCCAGTTGGGGCAGTCTCACCTGCTCTCGCAAGTGAAGCGCGACATCGCTCGCGTTAAAACTGTGCTCAACCAGCAAGTAGGTAAGTAATCATGGCTGAAGCTCAGAACACCGTCCGTACGCTGACTGGCCGCGTCGTCAGCGACAAGATGGACAAGACCGTTACCGTTCTGATCGAGCGTCGCGTAAAGCACCCGATCTACGGCAAATACGTGAAGCGTTCGACCAAACTGCACGCCCACGACGAAACCAATCAGTGCCGCGTTGGTGACCTGGTCACCATCCGCGAGACCCGTCCGCTGGCCAAGACCAAGGCCTGGACCCTGGTTGATATCGTCGAGCGCGCGGTTGAAGTCTAAGGGTCGGAGATAGAAGATGATTCAGACTCAATCCATGCTCGAAGTCGCTGATAACAGCGGCGCGCGTCGCGTAATGTGCATCAAGGTGCTCGGCGGTTCCCACCGCCGTTACGCCGGCATTGGCGACATCATCAAGGTCACCGTCAAGGAAGCGATTCCGCGTGGCAAGGTGAAGAAGGGCCAGGTAATGACTGCCGTGGTCGTTCGCACCAAGCACGGCGTACGTCGTACCGACGGTTCCATCATTCGCTTCGACGGCAACGCCGCCGTCCTGCTGAATAACAAGCAGGAGCCGATCGGCACCCGTATCTTCGGGCCGGTGACTCGTGAACTTCGTACCGAGAAGTTCATGAAGATCGTCTCCCTTGCCCCTGAAGTGCTGTAAGGAGTAGCCGTCATGCAAAAAATTCGTCGTGACGACGAAGTCATCGTCATTGCCGGCAAGGACAAGGGCAAGCGTGGCAAGGTGCTGAAAGTTCTCGCTGACGACCGTCTGGTCGTTGGCGGTGTGAACCTGATCAAGCGCCACACCAAGCCCAACCCCATGCTCAATCAGCAAGGCGGGATCGTCGAGAAGGAGGCGCCTCTGCACGTCTCCAACGTCGCCATCTTCAACGCTGAAACCAACAAGGCTGACCGCGTTGGCTTCAAGGTCGAAGACGGTAAGAAGATTCGTGTCTTCAAGTCGACCCAGAAACCGGTTCAGGCTTGAGGGAGCTAGGTAGATCACCATGGCACGATTGAAAGAAATTTATCGGAAGGAAATCGCTCCCAAGCTGAAGCAAGAGCTTCAGCTGGCGAACGTGATGGAAGTTCCGCGCGTTACCAAAATCACCCTGAACATGGGTCTTGGCGAAGCTGTTGGTGACAAGAAAGTCATCGAGAGCGCCGTTGCCGATCTGGAAAAGATCGCGGGTCAAAAGCCGGTTGTGACTTACGCTCGTAAGTCCATCGCTGGCTTCAAGATCCGTGAAGGCTGGCCGATTGGCGTGAAAGTCACCCTGCGTGGCGATCGCATGTACGAGTTCCTGGACCGTCTGCTGTCGATCTCCCTGCCGCGCGTACGTGACTTCCGCGGTCTGAACGCCAAGTCCTTCGACGGTCGTGGCAACTACAGCATGGGCGTCAAAGAGCAGATCATCTTCCCGGAAATCGATTACGACAAGATCGATGCCCTCCGTGGTATGGATATCACTCTGACCACCACCGCTCGTTCGGATGATGAAGGTCGTGCCCTGCTGCGCGCCTTCAACTTCCCGTTCCGCAACTGATTGGAGTAGGACCATGGCTAAAGAGAGCATGAAAAACCGTGAGCTGAAGCGTCAGCAAACGGTAGCCAAGTACGCCAAAAAGCGTGCCGAGCTGAAAGCGATCATCGCTAATCCGAACTCCTCCGCGGAAGAGCGTTGGAGCGCCCAGGTCGCCCTGCAGAAGCAGCCCCGTGACGCGAGCGCCAGCCGCCTGCGTAACCGCTGCCGTCTGACCGGTCGTCCGCACGGCTTCTACCGCAAGTTCGGTCTGAGCCGTAACAAGCTGCGCGAAGCTGCAATGCGCGGTGACGTACCGGGTCTGGTGAAAGCCAGCTGGTAAGTCATTAACGGAGTCGGTGACGACTCCGTTGATCGCTTAACGAAGCAAGCCCCCTCGTGGGGCTTGATTCGTTTTTGAGCGATCTCTAGAATACCCGGCTCCCCCGAGCCAGGGTTTTTGTACGCCTGGTGTTTTGAGGGCGAGTAAAGAAGTTGAAGGCTTATCTTTTGTATCAGGAGCATTAAGCCCATGAGTATGCAGGACCCGTTAGCAGACATGCTAACTCGCATCCGTAATGCCCAGATGGCTGAGAAGACCGTCGTGAGCATGCCGTCTTCCAAGCTGAAAGCGGCAGTCGCCAAAGTCCTCAAGGATGAAGGTTACATTGCGGATTTCCAAGTCACCGCCGAGGCCAAGCCTCTGCTGTCGATCGAGCTGAAGTACTTCGAAGGCAAGCCTGTCATCGAGGAAGTGAAGCGAATCAGCCGTCCTGGCCTGCGCCAGTACAAATCCGTAGACCAGCTGCCGAAAGTTCGCGGCGGCCTGGGTGTTTCGATCGTCTCCACCAACAAGGGTGTGATGACTGATCGTGCTGCCCGTGCCGCTGGCGTTGGTGGCGAAGTGCTCTGCACTGTGTTCTAAGGGGAATCAGCATGTCTCGCGTTGCTAAGAACCCCGTCATTCTGCCCGCCGGCGTTGAAATCAAGCTGGCTGGTCAGGAACTTTCGATCAAGGGTGCCAAGGGCGCTCTCGAGCTGAAAGTACATCCGTCCGTCGAAGTCATTCAGGACAACGGTGAGCTGCGTTTCGCTGCGCGTAACGGCGACCAGCAGACCCGTGCCATGGCCGGTACCACCCGCGCTCTGGTCAACAATATGGTAATCGGCGTCAGCCAGGGCTTCGAGCGCAAGCTCCAGCTGGTCGGCGTTGGTTACAAGGCGCAGGCCAAAGGCCAAGTGCTGTCCCTGGCTCTCGGCTTCTCCCACCCGGTTGATTACGAACTGCCTGCCGGCATCGTCGCGGAAACCCCCAGCCAGACCGACATCCTGATCAAGGGTATCGACAAGCAGCTGGTCGGCCAGGTTGCCGCGGAAATCCGCGACTTCCGTCCGCCGGAGCCGTACAAAGGCAAGGGCGTGCGTTACGCCGACGAAGTCGTCCTTCGTAAAGAAGCCAAGAAGAAGTAGGGCATAGCAAATGAGCGTCAAGAAAGAAACCCGTCTGCGCCGCGCTCGCAAGGCACGCCTGAAGATGCGCGAACTGGAAGCCGTACGCCTCTGCGTGTACCGCTCCTCCCAGCACATCTACGCCCAGGTCATTGCGGCCGATGGCGGCAAAGTCCTGGCCAGCGCCTCGACTCTCGACAAGGAACTGCGCGAAGGTGCCACCGGCAACGTCGACGCAGCCAAGAAAGTTGGTCAACTGGTCGCGGAACGCGCCAAGGCTGCCGGCGTCACTCAGGTGGCGTTCGACCGTTCTGGCTTCAAGTACCACGGTCGTATCAAGGCCCTGGCTGATGCCGCTCGTGAAGGCGGTCTGGAGTTCTAAGTTATGGCAAACAACGATCAAAAGCGCGACGAAGGCTACATCGAGAAGCTGGTTCAAGTTAACCGCGTCGCCAAAACCGTAAAAGGTGGCCGTATCTTCGCCTTCACCGCGCTGACCGTGGTTGGCGATGGCAAGGGCCGTGTTGGCTTCGGTCGTGGCAAGGCGCGTGAAGTGCCGGCCGCTATCCAGAAGGCAATGGAAGCTGCTCGCCGCAACATGATCCAGGTTGATCTGAACGGCACCACCCTGCAGTACCCGACCAAGTCCGCCCATGGCGCCTCCAAGGTGTACATGCAGCCGGCTTCCGAAGGTACCGGTATCATCGCCGGCGGCGCCATGCGTGCTGTCCTGGAAGTGGCCGGTGTGCAGAACGTTCTGGCGAAGTGCTACGGCTCCACCAACCCGGTGAACGTGGTCTACGCAACCTTCAAGGGCCTGAAGAACATGCAGTCCCCTGAGTCGGTCGCGGCCAAGCGTGGCAAGAGCGTCGAGGAGATTCTCTAACCATGGCAACTGTCAAAGTTACCCTGATCAAGAGCGTGAGCGGCCGTCTGGCCAATCACAAGGCTTGCGTCAAAGGCCTGGGCCTGCGTCGCATTGGTCACACCGTTGAGGTTCAGGACACTCCTGAAAACCGCGGCATGATCAACAAGGCCTACTACCTGCTGCGTGTGGAGGGTTAATCCATGCAACTGAACGATCTGCGTTCCGCGCCGGGTGCCCGTCGCGAAAAGCACCGTCCGGGCCGTGGCATCGGTAGCGGTCTGGGCAAGACCGGTGGCCGTGGTCACAAAGGTCAAACCTCCCGCTCCGGTGGCTCCATCGCTCCGGGCTTCGAGGGTGGTCAGCAGCCGCTGCACCGTCGCCTGCCGAAGTTCGGCTTCAACTCGCTGAAGGCTATGGATCGCGCAGAAGTGCGCACTTCCGAACTGGCCAAGGTCGAGGGTGATGTCGTTACCGTGCAGTCCCTGAAGGATGCCAACGTGATTAACCAGAACGTACAGCGTGTGAAAGTCATGCTGTCGGGCGAAGTTACTCGCGCAGTCACCCTGAAAGGCATCGGCGCCACCAAGGGCGCTCGTGCGGCTATCGAAGCAGCTGGCGGCAAAATCGAGGACTAAATGGCTAAGCAAGGTGCTCTCTCTGCGCTGAGCAACGGTGGTGGTTTGTCCGAGCTCTGGGCACGTCTGCGTTTCCTGTTCCTGGCGATCATCGTCTATCGGATCGGCGCGCATATCCCAGTCCCGGGCATCAACCCCGATCGCTTGGCGGCACTGTTCCGGCAGAACGAGGGGACCATTCTTAGCCTCTTCAACATGTTTTCCGGCGGCGCGCTGGAGCGCATGAGTATCTTTGCACTGGGGATCATGCCGTACATCTCGGCATCGATCATCATGCAGCTCATGACCGCTATCAGCCCGCAGCTGGAGCAGTTGAAGAAAGAGGGTGAGTCTGGGCGTCGCAAGATCAGCCAGTACACCCGCTACGCAACTCTCGCTCTGGCACTTGTTCAGGCCATCGGCATGTCCGTTGGTCTGGGCAGCCAGGGTGTAGCCTTCTCCAACGACTTCGGCTTCTACTTCGTGTCGGTCACCACCTTCGTGGCGGGTGCACTCTTCATGATGTGGCTGGGTGAGCAGATCACCGAGCGGGGTGTCGGCAACGGCATCTCCATGTTGATCTTCTCCGGTATCGTCGCAGGCCTGCCCCGAGCAATCGGCCAGTCCTTCGAGTCCGCGCGTCAAGGTGACATCAACATCTTCGCCCTGATCGCCATCGGCCTGCTGGCCGTGGCCATCATCGCGTTCGTGGTGTTCATCGAGCGTGGTCAGCGTCGTATCGCCGTGCATTACGCCAAGCGCCAGCAAGGTCGCAAGGTGTTTGCCGCCCAGACCAGCCATCTGCCGCTGAAAGTGAACATGGCGGGTGTAATTCCCGCGATCTTCGCCAGCAGCATCCTGCTGTTCCCGGCATCCCTGGGTGCCTGGTTCGGTCAGTCGGAAGGCCTGGGTTGGCTGCAGGACGTCGCGCAAGCGATCGCTCCGGGACAGCCGCTGAACATTCTGCTGTTTAGTGCAGGGATCGTCTTCTTCTGCTTCTTCTACACAGCGCTGATGTTCAACCCGAAGGACGTGGCGGAAAACCTCAAGAAGTCCGGTGCATTTATTCCGGGTATTCGTCCGGGCGAACAGTCGGCGCGCTACATCGATGGCGTACTGACCCGTTTGACCATGTTCGGTGCCCTGTACATGACGGCTGTGTGCCTGCTGCCCCAGTTCCTGGTCGTAGCTGCCCACGTACCGTTCTACCTTGGCGGGACCTCGTTGCTGATCGTGGTCGTGGTTGTGATGGACTTTATGGCCCAAGTACAATCGCACCTCGTTTCTCACCAGTACGAATCCCTCATGAAGAAAGCCAACCTGAAGGGCTATGGCAGCGGTCTGCTGCGCTGACCCGTAAGGTTCGAGGAGTCACTGATGAAAGTTCGTGCATCGGTTAAGAAGCTGTGCCGTAACTGCAAGATCGTCCGTCGCGAAGGCGTCGTTCGTGTGATCTGCAGCGCGGAGCCGCGTCACAAGCAGCGCCAAGGCTGAGTGTGATCCACGCGTTATAACCCGGCAGCTAGTGTGCTGCCGGGTTGATTATTTGTTTTTACAGCGCTAATATCCGCGCCCTTTCTTGGCTTCCTGGGCGCCGGGTAGCTGTCAATTGGAGTTTTTCTGAATGGCCCGTATTGCAGGCGTAAACATTCCGGATAACAAGCACACTGTTATCTCGCTGACCTACATCTATGGTGTCGGTCGCACTACCGCACAGAGCATCTGTGCAGCCACCGGCATCAGCCCGGCTGCAAAGATCAAGGACCTGAGCGAAGAGCAGATTGATTCGCTGCGTACCGAGGTGGCCAAGCTGACCACCGAAGGTGACCTGCGTCGCGAAATCAACATGAACATCAAGCGTCTGATGGACCTCGGTTGCTACCGCGGTCTGCGTCATCGTCGCGGTCTGCCGGTTCGCGGTCAGCGTACCAAGACCAACGCGCGTACCCGTAAGGGCCCGCGTAAGCCGATCCGCAAGTAATCGCTTAGGAATTTAGTCATGGCAAAACCTGCTGCTCGTCCTCGTAAGAAAGTCAAAAAGACGGTGGTCGACGGGATCGCGCATATCCACGCGTCCTTCAACAACACCATCGTTACCATCACCGACCGTCAGGGCAACGCTCTGTCCTGGGCCACCTCCGGTGGTTCGGGCTTCCGCGGCTCGCGTAAGAGCACCCCGTTCGCTGCCCAGGTAGCGGCCGAGCGTGCCGGCCAGGCTGCTCTGGAATACGGTCTGAAGAACCTCGACGTCAACGTCAAGGGCCCGGGCCCGGGCCGCGAGTCGGCTGTTCGTGCGCTGAATGCCTGCGGTTACAAGATCGCCAGCATCACCGACGTAACCCCGATCCCGCACAACGGCTGCCGTCCGCCGAAAAAGCGTCGCGTGTAATAGGAGACAGTGAGAAATGGCTCGTTACATTGGTCCCAAGTGCAAACTGTCCCGCCGCGAAGGCACTGATCTGTTCCTGAAGAGCGGCGTCCGCGCCCTCGACTCGAAGTGCAAAGCTGAAAACGTTCCTGGCCAGCACGGCCAGCGTCGTGGTCGCCTGTCCGACTACGGTCTGCAGCTGCGCGAGAAGCAGAAAGTCCGCCGCATCTACGGCGTTCTGGAACGTCAATTCCGTGGCTACTATCAGGAAGCGTCCCGCCGCAAGGGCTCCACTGGTGAGAACCTGCTGCAGCTGCTCGAGTGCCGTCTGGACAACGTCGTCTACCGTATGGGCTTCGGTTCCACTCGTTCCGAATCCCGTCAGCTGGTGTCCCACAAGACCATCAGCGTGAACGGTCAGACCGTGAACATCCCGTCCTACCAGGTCAAAGCAGGCGACGTCGTTGCTGTTCGCGAGAAATCGAAGAACCAGCTGCGTATTGCCCAAGCTCTGGACCTGTGCGCCCAGCGCGGTCGCGTTGAGTGGGTCGAAGTGGATAGCGACAAGAAGTCCGGCACCTTCAAAAGTGTTCCGGCTCGTGCCGACCTGTCCGCCGACATCAACGAAAACCTGATTGTCGAGCTCTACTCCAAGTAAGGGCTAGAAAATAGGTGCATCCATGCAGAGTTCGGTAAATGAGTTCCTGACCCCCCGCCACATTGATGTGCAGGTGGTCAGCCAAACCCGCGCCAAGATCACTCTCGAGCCCCTCGAGCGTGGTTTCGGCCATACCCTGGGCAACGCGCTGCGTCGCATCCTGTTGTCCTCCATGCCTGGCTGTGCAGTGGTCGAGGCCGAGATCGACGGCGTACTCCATGAGTACTCCGCCATCGAAGGTGTGCAGGAAGATGTCATCGAGATCCTGCTCAACCTGAAAGGCCTGGCCATCAAGCTGCACGGCCGTGACGAAGTGACGCTGACCCTGGCGAAAAAGGGCTCGGGTGTGGTGACCGCTGCCGATATTCAGCTGGATCATGATGTCGAGATCGTCAACGGTGACCATGTTATCGCCCACCTGGCCGATAACGGCGCGCTGAACATGAAGCTGAAAGTCGCTCGTGGCCGTGGCTACGAGCCGGCTGATGCCCGTTCGAGCGATGAAGACGAAAGCCGTAGCATCGGCCGTCTGCAGCTCGACGCCTCGTTCAGCCCCGTACGTCGTGTTGCCTACGTGGTCGAGAACGCCCGTGTCGAACAGCGTACCAACCTGGACAAGCTGGTCCTCGATCTGGAAACCAACGGCACCCTGGACCCCGAAGAGGCTATCCGTCGCGCCGCTACCATCCTGCAACAGCAGCTGGCAGCGTTCGTGGACCTCAAGGGTGACAGCGAGCCTGTCGTTGAAGAGCAGGAAGACGAGATCGATCCGATCCTGCTGCGTCCGGTTGATGACCTGGAGCTGACCGTCCGTTCGGCCAACTGCCTGAAGGCAGAGAACATCTACTACATCGGTGACCTGATTCAGCGCACCGAAGTAGAGCTGCTCAAAACGCCGAACCTGGGCAAGAAGTCCCTGACCGAAATCAAGGACGTTCTGGCCTCTCGCGGTCTGTCCCTCGGTATGCGCCTCGACAACTGGCCGCCGGCAAGTCTCAAGAAAGACGACAAGGCTACTGCCTGATCGTCGTAGCTACCGAACGTAAAGTTTGGAAAGGAATTGAACCATGCGCCATCGTAAAAGTGGTCGTCACCTGAGCCGCACCAGCGCGCACCGCAAGGCTATGTTCCAGAACATGGCTGTGTCGCTCTTCGAACACGAACTGATCAAAACCACCCTGCCCAAGGCCAAGGAACTGCGTCGCGTTGCCGAGCCGCTGATCACCCTGGCTAAAGTGGATAGCGTTGCCAACCGTCGTCTCGCTTTCGACCGTACCCGTTCGAAAGAGGCCGTAGGCAAGCTGTTCAACGAACTGGGCAAGCGCTACGCCAACCGTCCGGGCGGCTACCTGCGCATCCTGAAGTGCGGCTTCCGCGCCGGCGACAATGCCCCCATGGCATACGTCGAACTGATTGACCGCGCTGTTGGCGGCCAAGCAGTAGAAGCTGCAGAGTAAGGTTCACGCCTTATAAAGAACCGGGCCCTGTGCCCGGTTTTTTATCGCCTATTGAAAAGTTTTTATCTATCGATCATCTCGAATCAATAAATTGGATGATGAGTCGCTCCTCGCCGATCCTTGACTACGCCGACCTCTACGGCGTCTGAGCTGGATCAACAGACGGCAGTCGTGGAGGCGCTTAATTGTCCGATCGGGAAGTCGGGCCGCGCTCACCCCTTGTGAGCACCGGAAACCGCGCCCGCCGTTGAGGAGAGTAACGATGAGCGACAAGACCCGCCTGACGACCGCTGCTGGAGCGCCGGTCGCCGATAACCAGAATGTCCAGACCGCCGGCCCGCGGGGCCCGATGCTGCTGCAGGACGTCTGGTTCCTGGAGAAACTGGCGCACTTCGACCGCGAAGTGATCCCTGAGCGCCGCATGCACGCCAAGGGCTCGGCCGCCTACGGCACCTTCACCGTCACCCATGACATTACCCGCTACAGCCGCGCCAAGCTGTTCTCCCAGGTCGGCAAGCAGACTCCGTTGTTCCTGCGCTTCTCCACCGTCGCCGGCGAGCGTGGTGCGGCAGACGCCGAGCGCGATATCCGTGGCTTCGCCCTGAAGTTCTACACCGAGGAAGGCAACTGGGATCTGGTCGGCAACAACACCCCAGTCTTCTACTTCCGCGACCCGCTGAAATTCCCAGACCTGAACCACGTGGTTAAGCGCGACCCGCGTACCAACCTGCGCAACGCCACGTTGAAGTGGGACTTCTTCTCCCACCTGCCGGAAGCCCTGCACCAACTGACCATCGACTTCAGCGATCGCGGCCTGCCGCGCAGCTATCGCCACGTCCACGGCTTTGGCAGCCACACGTTCAGCTTCATCAATGCCAGCAACGAGCGCTTCTGGGTCAAGTTCCACTTCAAGACCCAGCAGGGCATCGAGAACCTGAGCAACGACGAAGCCGCCAAGCTGGTGGGCGCCGACCGCGAAAGCTCGCAGCGTGACCTCTACGAGGCCATCGAGCGCGGCGACTTCCCGCGCTGGACGATGTACGTGCAGGTGATGCCGGAGAAGGACGCGGCGACTTACCGCTACAACCCGTTCGACCTGACCAAGGTCTGGCCCCACGGCGATTACCCGCTGATCGAGGTGGGCTACTTCGAGCTGAACCGCAACCCGGCCAACTATTTCGCCGAGGTCGAGCAGTCCGCCTTCACCCCGGCGAACATCGTCCCCGGTATCGGCTTCTCGCCGGACAAGATGCTCCAGGGCCGCCTGTTCTCCTACGGTGACGCGCACCGCTACCGCCTGGGCGTGAACCACCACCAGATCCCGGTGAACGCCGCGCGCAACAACCCGCGCATCTACCACCGGGACGGGGCCATGCGGGTGGATGGCAACAACGGCGACATGACCGTCACCTACGAACCGAACGGCTTCAACCAGTGGCAGGAGCAGCCGGACTACTCCGAGCCGCCGCTGACCCTGGAAGGCAGCGCCGACCACTGGAACCACCGGGTGGATGACGACTACTACAGCCAGCCGGCCGCCCTGTTCCGCCTGTTCGACGAGGCCCAGCGGCAACGTCTGTACGAGAACATCGCCGCTGACATGGCGGGCGTGCCGGAAACCATCCAGCGTCGCCAGCTAGCGCTGTTCTTCAAGATTGATCCGGCCTATGGCGAAGGCGTCGCCAAGGCGCTGGGCTTGAAGCTGGACTAAGCTCAGGCGTCAGAACAAGCCGCCCTCTTCGGAGGGCGGCCTTGTTTCCGGCCAATCCTGGGCTTGACCCCGGTCATCCCCGGTCGGACCATAGCGCCGTTTAATCTGCTGTTACGTTCCAGGGAGAAGGCTGATGCAAGGCCACGCCGAGGTTATCGACTATCTGAACACGCTGCTGACTGGTGAGCTGGCCGCTCGCGACCAGTACTTCATCCACTCGCGCATGTACGAGGACTGGGGTTTCACCAAGCTCTACGAGCGCCTCAACCATGAGATGGAAGAGGAAACCCAGCACGCCGACGCCCTGCTGCGCCGCATCCTGCTGCTCGAAGGCACCCCGCGCATGCGCCCGGACGACATCCACCCGGGCAAGACAGTGCCGGAGATGCTCGAAGCCGATCTCAAGCTGGAGCGCCAGGTACGCGCTGCCCTGGCCAAAGGCATCGCCCTGTGCGAGAAGCACAAGGACTTCGTCACCCGCGACATCCTCCGCGTGCAGCTGACCGACACCGAAGAAGACCATGCCTACTGGCTGGAGCAGCAGCTCGGGCTGATCCAGAAGATGGGCCTGGAGAATTACCTGCAGTCGCAGATCTGATGCGCTGCATGCGCTTTTCGTAGGAGCGAGCTTGCTCGCGAACCGCCCAACACTGGCATCGCCGGGAGCCTCTGTTCGCGAGCAAGCTCGCTCCTACAAGAGCAAAAAAGCCCCTGCGCCGATTGGCAGCAGGGGCTTTTTTCATGCAGGGCGGATCAGGCCCGATCGCGCTCCAGCAGCGGCTTGAGGAAGTGCCCGGTGTGCGACACCGCCAGCTCCGCGACCTGTTCCGGCGTGCCGGTGGCGATGATCTGCCCGCCCTTGGAGCCGCCCTCGGGGCCGAGGTCGACCAGCCAGTCGGCGGTCTTGATCACGTCCAGGTTGTGCTCGATGACGACCACGGTGTTGCCGTGGTCGCGCAGGCGGTGCAGCACGTCGAGCAGTTGCTGGATATCCGCGAAGTGCAGACCGGTGGTCGGTTCGTCGAGGATGTACAGGGTCTTGCCGGTATCGCGCTTGGACAGCTCGCGGGACAGCTTCACCCGCTGCGCTTCGCCACCGGACAACGTGGTCGCACTCTGCCCCAGCTTGATGTACGACAGACCGACATCCATCAGCGTCTGCAGCTTGCGGGCGATGGCCGGCACGGCGTCGAAGAACGTGCGGGCGTCCTCGATGGTCATGTCCAGCACCTCGGTGATGCTCTTGCCCTTGTAGCGGACTTCGAGGGTCTCGCGGTTGTAGCGCTTGCCCTTGCAGACGTCGCAGGGGACGTAGATGTCCGGCAGGAAGTGCATCTCCACCTTGATCACGCCGTCGCCCTGGCAGGCCTCGCAGCGGCCGCCCTTGACGTTGAACGAGAAGCGCCCCGGCCCGTAGCCGCGCGAGCGGGCTTCCGGCACGCCGGCGAACAGCTCGCGGATCGGCGTGAACAGGCCGGTGTAGGTCGCCGGGTTGGAGCGCGGGGTGCGGCCGATGGGGCTCTGGTCGATGTCCACCACCTTGTCCAGATGCTGCAGGCCATCGAATGAATCGTAGGGCGCGACTTCCAGCGTGGTGGCGCCGTTGAGCGCAGTAGCGGTGATTGGGAACAGAGTGTTGTTGATCAGCGTCGACTTGCCCGAGCCGGAGACGCCGGTGATGCAGGTGAACAGGCCGACCGGGATTTCCAGGTTGACGTTCTGCAGGTTGTTGCCGCGCGCGCCCTTGAGCTTGAGCAACTGCTTCTTGTTGCGCGGGGTGCGCTCGGCGGGTACGAGGATCTTGGTGCGGCCGGACAGGTACTTGCCGGTGACCGAGTCCGGATGGTCCATGACCTGCTGCGGCGTGCCCTCGGCGACGATCTGGCCGCCATGCACGCCCGCGCCCGGGCCGATGTCCACGACGTAGTCGGCGAGGCGGATGGCGTCTTCGTCGTGCTCGACCACGATCACCGTGTTGCCCAGGTTGCGCAGGTGGGTGAGGGTGCCCAGCAGACGTTCGTTGTCGCGCTGGTGCAGGCCGATGGACGGCTCGTCGAGGATATACATGACGCCCACCAGGCCGGCGCCGATCTGGCTGGCCAGGCGGATACGCTGGGCCTCGCCGCCGGACAGGGTGTCGGCGCTGCGGTCCAGGGTCAGGTAATCGAGGCCGACGTTGACCAGGAACTGCAGGCGCTCGCGGATCTCCTTGAGGATCTTCGAGGCGATCTCGCCGCGGCGGCCGGTCAGGGTCAGGCCCTCGGCGTATTCACAAGCGGTACCCACCGGCATCGAGGTGATCGCCGGCAGCGTCTTGTCGCCCACCCACACATGGCGTGCCTCGCGGCGCAGGCGGGTGCCGTGGCAATCCGGGCAGGGCTGGGTGCTGAGGAACTTGGCCAGTTCCTCGCGCACGGTGGCCGACTCGGTCTCGCGGTAGCGGCGCTCCAGGTTCGGCAGGATGCCTTCGAACGGGTGCGCGCGCTTGACGATGTCGCCGCGGTCGTTGAGGTAGCGGAATTCGACGTTTTCGCGGCCCGAGCCGTTGAGGATGAACTTCTGGTGCTCCGGGTCGAGGTTCTGGAAAGGCTCCTCCAGGCTGAAGCCGAAGTGCCCGGCCAGGGAGCCGAGCATCTGGAAGTAGTAGACGTTGCGCCGGTCCCAGCCGCGGATCGCGCCTTCTGCAAGGGTCAGCTCGCCGTTGACCACCCGGCGCGCGTCGAAGAACTGCTTCACGCCCAGGCCGTCGCAGGTCGGGCAGGCGCCGGCCGGGTTGTTGAAGGAGAACAGCTTGGGTTCCAGCTCGCTGATCGAGTGGCCGCAGATCGGACAGGCGAAGCGGGCGGAGAAGATCATCTCTTCGCCTTCTTCATCATCCATCGGTGCGACCAGGGCAATGCCGTCGGCCAGGTTGATTGCCGTCTCGAAGGACTCGGCCAGGCGCTGCTGCAGGTCGCCGCGCACCTTGAAGCGGTCCACCACCACGTCGATGGAGTGCTTGAGCTTCTTGTCCAGCTTGGGCAGCTCGTCCAGCTCATAGAGCTTGCCGTTGACGCGTGCGCGGACGAAGCCCTGGGCGCGCATTTCCTCGAACACCGCCAGGTGCTCGCCCTTGCGCTCGCGGATCACCGGGGCCAGCAGCATCAGCTTGCGGCCTTCGGGCAGCGCCAGTACCTGGTCGACCATCTGGCTGACGGTCTGCGCCTCCAGCGGGATGTCGTGGTCCGGGCAGCGCGGAATGCCCACCCGTGCATACAGCAGACGCAGGTAGTCGTAGATCTCGGTGATGGTGCCCACGGTGGAGCGCGGGTTGTGCGAGGTGGACTTCTGCTCGATGGAAATCGCCGGCGACAGGCCTTCGATGGTGTCGACGTCGGGCTTTTCCATCATCGAGAGGAACTGCCGGGCGTAGGCCGACAGGGATTCCACGTAGCGGCGCTGGCCCTCGGCGTAAAGCGTGTCGAAGGCCAGGGAAGACTTGCCGGAACCGGACAGGCCGGTGATCACGATCAGCTTGTCGCGCGGCAGGGTCAGGTCGATGTTCTTCAGGTTGTGGGTACGTGCCCCACGGATGAGGATCTTGTCCACAGCGGCCTCGCATGGCGGGCGAAAACCGCTGAGTATACGGCCGGCCATCCGTGCGCGGCAAAGTCGCGCGAGAGTGTCGGCGGGCGGCAGGACTGATAGAATGCGCGGCTATTTTTCGGCGTTGGCGACAGCCGGCCCTTCGCGGAGTGGAAGGGCACGCCGTCACGGGGGCACTGAAGCGCAACCCCGACATCCGTCTTCCCATGAGGGGCTTATGCACGATTCCCACACTGAGCGCATGAGTGGCACCGAAACCCGCGCGGCCGCCGGCCTGTCCCTGGTCTTCGCGTTCCGCATGCTCGGCATGTTCATGGTCCTGCCGGTCCTGGCGACCTATGGCCAGGATCTTGCCGGCGCGACCCCGGCCCTGATCGGCCTGGCCATCGGCGCCTACGGCCTGACCCAGGCCATCCTGCAGATTCCCCTGGGCACCCTGTCCGACCGCATCGGCCGCCGGCCGATCATCGTCGTCGGCCTGCTGGTGTTCGCCGCTGGCGCGGCGCTAGCGGCCAATGCCGACTCCATCTGGGGCATCATCGCCGGCCGCGTGCTGCAGGGCGCCGGAGCCATCTCCGCCGCTGTGATGGCGATGCTCTCCGACCTCACCCGCGAGCAGCACCGCACCAAGGCCATGGCGATGATCGGTATGAGCATCGGTGTGTCCTTCGCCGTGGCCATGGTCGCAGGGCCGGTGCTGACCCACTGGTTCGGCCTGCACGGCCTGTTCTGGTTCACTGCCGGCATGGCGCTGGTGGGGATGCTGATCATCCTGTTCGTCGTGCCGACGCCGGACCACCGCATGCAGCACCGCGAATCCAGCGTGGCCAAGCAGTCGCTGATCCCGACCCTGAAGAACGGCGAGCTGCTGCGCCTGGACGCCGGCATCCTGGTCCTGCATGCCATCCTCATGGCCAGCTTCGTGGCCCTGCCGCTGGCGCTGGTGGAGCGCGCCGGGCTGCCCAAGGAGCAGCACTGGTGGGTGTACCTGACCGCGCTGCTGGTCGGCTTCTTCGGCATGGTGCCGTTCATCATCTACGCCGAGAAGAAGCGCCAGATGAAGCGCGTGCTGAGCGGCGCGGTGGCGACCCTGATGCTCTGCGAGCTGTACTTCTGGGCGTTCGGCGACAGCCTGCAGGAGCTGGTGTTCGGCATCATCGTCTACTTCACCGCGTTCAACCTGCTGGAGGCCTCGTTGCCGTCCCTGGTGAGCAAGGTTTCGCCCGCCGGCGGCAAGGGCACGGCGATGGGCGTGTACTCCACCAGCCAGTTCCTCGGCGCCGCTGTGGGCGGCATTCTGGGCGGCTGGATGTTCCAGCACGGTGGCCTGAACGGGGTATTCATCGGCTGCGCCGTGCTTGCTGCCATCTGGCTGGCGATTGCTGTTACCATGCGTGAACCGCCGTATGTAACGAGCATTCGTCTGCCTCTGTCCGATGAGGCGCTGCGCGATGCCTCGTTGGCCGAGCGTTTCAAGGCATTGCCCGGTGTGAGCGATGTGATGGTGGTCATTGAAGAGGCCGCCGCTTATGTCAAAGTAGATTCCCAACAAGTGGATCGCACGTCCCTCGAGCGCCTCGCCGGTGCCGAGCCGGCGACGTGCTGAAGCCTTTAGGAGAGCGTCATGGCCCGTGGGGTTAACAAAGTCATTCTGGTTGGTAACGTCGGTGGCGATCCGGAAACCCGCTACCTGCCCAACGGCAACGCCGTCACCAACGTCACCCTGGCCACCAGCGAGAGCTGGAAGGACAAGCAGACCGGCCAGCAGCAGGAGCGTACCGAGTGGCACCGCGTGGTGTTCTTCGGTCGTCTGGCTGAGATCGTCGCCGAGTACGTGCGCAAGGGCTCGCAGATCTACGTCGAAGGCAGCCTGCGTACCCGCAAGTGGCAGGGTCAGGACGGCCAGGACAAGTACACCACCGAAATCGTGGTCGACATCAACGGCAACATGCAGCTGCTCGGCGGCCGTCCGGGTGCTGGTGGTGACGACGCTCCGCGCGCTCCCCGCGAGCCGCAGCAGCGTCCGCAGCAGGCGCCGCGTCCGGCCCCGCAGCAGCAGTCCCAGCCCGCTCCGCAGCCGGCTCCGGACTACGACAGCTTCGACGACGACATTCCGTTCTAATCGAACGTTGCTCGTCAGCCGTCACCAAAAGCGCAGCCTTCGAGCTGCGCTTTTGCGTTTCTGGGACGCACGTTTTGGCGAATGTTCGTAACGGTCTTTCTCGAAAGTGGCTATTTAATTAGCTGGCTAATTAAATGATTCTGGAATTGCCTTGATGTGCGGCAAAACCGGAGAAGAAAAGCCATGAGCATTACAGTGACCGAGCGTGACGACGACCATAAATCCCGCGAGTTTCGCGCCCTGGGCGGGCGTTGCTGGGATGTGTACCAGGAGGGCCAACTGGTCGGCATCTTCCACACCGAAGGCGAGGCGCAGGCCTATCGCATCTCGCTGGAACTGGAAGCGCGTTACCGCCACGCGGCGGAGTTCTAACTGCTTTTGTAGGAGCGAGCTTGCTCGCGAACGAACTCCGCAGCGGGGCGGTTCGCGAGCAAGCTCGCTCCTACAGGTACAGATCAGCGATACCAACGCGGCGTGTACACCCAGTCGCCACCGTCGGCGCGTGGGAAGCGCCGGGTCAGCGATGAACCGACGATCACCAGGGTGCGCATGTCCACCATCTCCGGCACCAATTCGCCGAGTGTGACGACGCGCAGCGCCTCGGCCGGCCGGCCGACGTCGCGGCCGAGCACCACCAGGGTTTCCGGCGAGCGGTGGCGGCGCACGATCTCCAGTGCCCGTCCCAGTTGCCAGGGGCGGGCCTTGGAGATGGGGTTGTAGAAGGCCATGGCCAGGTCGGCGGCGCCGGCGTGGTCGAGGCGTTTCTCGATGGTCTCCCAGGGCTTGAGGTTGTCCGACAGCGAGATCAGACAGAAGTCGTGTCCCAGCGGTGCCCCGGCCTTGGCCGCGGCCGCCAGCGCGGCGGACACGCCCGGCAGCACTTCCAGCTCCACGCCGTGCCAGTGCGGATCGCTGCTCTCGTGCAGGGCTTCCATCACTGCGGCGGCCATGGCGAACACGCCCGGGTCGCCGGAAGAAATCACCACCACGCGCCGACCGCTGGCGGCCAGCTCGAAGGCGTGACGGGCGCGCTGCATTTCCTCGCGGTTGTCGGTGCAATGGCGCACCTGGTCGTCGCGCAGGGGCTCGGCCATCTTCACGTAGGTCTCGTAGCCGAGCAGGTCCTGCGCCTCGTCCAGCGCGCGGCGCACGGCGGGGATCATGAAATCGCTGGCGCCGGGGCCGAGGCCGATCACGCTGAGTCGCCCGCGCGGTTGGCCGATGTTCTCGGCCTCGGCGGGCGTCGCGGCGCGGTGCAGGTGGAAGGAGTCGCCCTGCAGCACGGCCGGCGGCAGCTCGCCGTCGTTGTGGATGAAGCGCAGTGGCACGCCCAGCTCGCGGGCGGCCTCGGCCAGCGCCGGATCGGCCATCCGGCAGCGCGGCGCCACCAGTGCTGCCAGCGACGCGCTCGCCAACCCGGCTTGCGCCAGGCCCTGGCGGATGCGCTCGGGCAACTGCGAATCCACCAGCGTGATGTGGGCCAGGACGATGCGCGGATGGATGCGCAGCTCGTTCTGCCCGATGCCCTCGGTGCGTGCGTCGATGCGAAGGGTGTGCACGGCGTCGTCGGCCAGCGGCAGGTCCAGATCGTCCAGCCAGGGCGCGTCGCCTTCGATGCGCAGGGTGTCGCCGCCCAGCAGGTCGGAGACGAAGCGCTTGCCCTGTTCGATATCGGCCAGCGCGTAGCCTTCCGGTGGATCGAGCAGGCAGGCGCCGAAGCGCAGCTCGCCACTGGTGGTGATGGCGGGCGCCACCTCCAGCGCGGCGGCAATCTCACGGGCCATGCGATTCACACCGCCCAACCCGCCGAGCAGCGGCACCACGGCGCTGCCATCTTCGGCGACGGCCAGCACCGGCGGCTCCGCGCCTTTCTCGGTGAGCAGCGGGGCGAGAGTACGGATGACGATGCCGGCGGCGCACAGGGCGATGATCGGGGTGTCGTCGCGGTACAGCTGACGCAGGGTCTCGCCGAAGTTTGCGTAGGACTCGTCGGCACCTTCGACGCGGTCCTTCAGGCCCAGTACGCGTGCCTGTGGATAAACGCCCTGGACGCGTCGCGCAGTGGCCAGCGCGCCCTGGCCGAGAATGACGATGGCGGCGCGCATCAGCCGTTCCACCGCTGGCCGGGGATGACGATCATCGAGAAGTACGGCGAGGCCATCGGGTCCACTTCATCCAGCGCCACGATGCGCTGCTCGCGCATGGTCGCCCGCTCGACGTAATGGGCGCCGCCGTCGCGGCCCAGCTCGCGCAGCACGCGGCGGACCTTGTCGAAGTTGCGGCCGAGCTTCATCACCACCGCCGCGTCGGCGTCGGCCAGGCGACGCTTGAGCTCTTCTTCCGGCAGCACGCCGGAGAGCACCGACAGGCTCTGGTTGCGGTACACCAGCGGCACGCCGAGCACCGCCGCGCTGCCGAGCATCGAGCAGACGCCGGGTACGACTTCGGTGTCATACCGCTCTGAAAGACGGTCATGCAGGTACATGTAGGAGCCATAGAAGAATGGGTCACCCTCGCAGATCACCGCCACGTCGCGGCCGGCATCCAGGTGCGCGGCCACTTGTTCAGCGGCGGTGTCGTAGAAGTCGCTGATCACCCCTTCGTAGGTCAGAGGCGGCTCCAGCTTTTCGGTGGTTACCGGGTAGACCAGCGGCAGGCGCTGCTGCGATTCCAGCAGGTGTTCCGCGATGATGGCGAAGGCGTTGCCGCCCTGGCCGGCGTGGTGCTTGGCCTTGGCCACGAAGTAGCCGATCACCGGGGATGCGCGCAGCAGGCGCAGGGCCTTGAGGGTCAGCAGTTCCGGGTCGCCCGGGCCGACGCCCAGGCCGATGAGGCGGCCGGTCATCATTCCACCTCCGTGGCCAGGGCGTTCACCGCCGCGGCCGCCATTGCGCTGCCGCCACGGCGGCCGCGCACGATCACGTAGGGCACGCCACGGCTGTCGGCGGCTAGGGCGTCCTTGGACTCCATGGCACCGACGAAGCCCACTGGGAAGCCGAGGATCAGCGCCGGTTTCGGCGCGCCGGCGTCGAGCATTTCCAGCAGGTAGAAGAGGGCGGTCGGTGCGTTGCCGATCACCACCACGCTGCCTTCCAGGTGCTCGCGCCAGTGCTCCAGCGCCACCGCCGAGCGGGTGTTGCCCAGCTCGCGGGCCAGCGCCGGTACGTCCGGATCGTTGAGCGTGCAGATCACCTCGTTGTGCGCCGGCAAGCGCGCGCGGGTGATGCCCTCGGCGACCATCCGCGCGTCGCAGAGAATCGGCGCGCCGGCGGCCAGCGCGGCGCGGCCGATGGCCCCGGCGCCTTCGGAGAAGCGCAGGTCCTGCACCACGTCGACCATGCCGCAGGCGTGGATCACCCGCACGGCGAGCTTCTCAAGGTCGGCGGGGATGCCGGAGAGGTCGGCCTCGGCGCGAATGGTGGCGAAGGATTGGCGATAGATCGCCTGGCCGTCGCGGATGTAATCAAGCATCGGTGGGAGCTCCGGGCGCGGCGAGCAGGTCGCTCGCGGCATCGAGGGAAAGGTTGCGCGCCAGCGGCTGGCCGAAGCCGGCCACGCCGTCGGCGCGACGGAACAGGTCATAGCGGCCGTCGGCAACGGCCAGCAGGGTGTAGGGGGCGACGTGCGCGGCGGCGCAGGAGCGCGGGCAGCCGCACAGGTGCACGCCGGCGGGCGGCGCATGGCGCAGGCGTTCGGCCAGGCGCAGGGCATCGGCCTTGGTGTCGGCCAGCCCGCGCGCGCAGCCGCTGGAGCCGCTGCAGGCGACGATGCGCGACAGCGCTTGGGCGGCATCGATCACCAGACCGAGATTGGCCAGCGCAGCGAGCACCACAGCGGCGTCGGCCTGCGCCACGTCGGGGAGGATCAGACTTTGCCAGGGCGTCAGACGCAGCTGTCCGCCACTGAAGCGTTCGGCCAGGTCGGCAAGGGCGAGCAGGGTGGTGCTGTCGAGGCGTCCGAGGGCGAATCCCGCGCCGACGAGGGAGCGCTCCGGCTGGCGCTGGGGATGAATCCCGAGGTGCGCAAAGGCTGTCGGTGAAGGGCGGCGCCAGTTTTCCACGCGCGGGCCGAGGTGCAGCGGGAAGGGTAGGCGTTGTTGCAGGCGCTCCTGCAGCACCTCGTCAGAATGCATTTCGCGCAGGTGGCGCATGCGCGTCTGGCCATCGCTGGCGAGATCGAGGAACAGGTGCAGCAGGGTTTCCACCAGCAGCGGTACCTGCTCGGCGGTGACGGCGGCGAGGGCGGGGCAATCCGTCTCGTTTTGCGGCGGACAACCGGCCAGGCCGAAGGCGAACAGCGGCGCCGCATCGTTGGACATGGCCGACAGCCAGATGTCGTTGGGGTGCTCCAGCATCGCCAGCGACTCGCCGCCGTCCAGCTGCACGCCGAACTTGGGCGACAGGCCATGGAAGCGCGGCGTGCGCTCCAGCAGGTCGAGCAGTTGGCGCGCCAGCGGGCTTGCGTCGAAGGCGGTGTCCAGGCCAAGGGCCGGGCTGACCAGCAGGTTGCGCACGTCGTCCGCCGCCAGTTCGCGCGGGCCCAGGCCGGCGGCGAGCAGTTCATGGCTCAGCGCATTTTCGGCGCCGGCCTGTACGCCACGGATCTGCAGGTTGGCGCGATTGGTCGCCTCCAGCACGCCGTCGGCGTGGCGCTCGGCGGCCCGGGCGATGGCGCGTGCGGCGTGGGCGTCGAGTTGTCCACAGGGCAGCTTGATGCGGCAGATGCCGCCATCGCGGGAGGCGACGATGCGCAGCAGGCCGGGGCAGGCCGATGGACGGACTGCGGGCGCCGAATGGGTGGAGCGTGCGGACGAGTCGTGCACTTGGGTCACCAGGGCTGGGTCGCGGTGACCTGCGAGTCCCCGAGGGGACTTCACGACACCGATACACCCCGCTCGATGTCCGCACGCGCGACTGGTCTCGTCGGCAGGTCTCCTGGCTGACAGGTCGTCATCCTGCGCGGCCTTCCCGGTTGCCCAGTGGCCAGATCGACCGCATGAAAGGGATCATCATGCTGTCGGATTGCGCGGACTCGCTGCTTACAGTTGCGGGGGCAGCCACGGTTTTTCCGTGTTCCCTCTTCGGCTCTCGGACGCATTGCCTTAAAACAGCGAAGCATCCTACGAGCACCGACGATGCGGGTATTATGCCTGCTTTGCCCGAGGGCGGAACAAGCCTGCCCGTCGGATCGATCGCCGCACCCCTTCAGAGGAATTCCCATGACGCCCTGGCTGACCATCGTCGGCATCGGCGAGGACGGTTACGCCGGCCTCGGCAAGGCCGCGCGCCGTGCGCTGCTCGCCGCCAGCGAAGTGATCGGCGCGCCGCGTCAGCTGGAGCTGCTGCCGCATTGCCTGGGCGCCCGCCGCCAGGCCTGGCCAAGTCCGTTCAGCCTGGAGCCGGTGCTGCGCCGGCGCGGTGAGCCAACCTGCGTGCTGGCCAGTGGCGACCCGATGCTGTTCGGCGTCGGCGCGAGCCTGGCCCGTCAGATTCCACCTGAGGAAATGCTCGTGTTTTCCGCTCCTTCCTCCGCCTCGCTGGCCGTAGCGCGGTTGGGCTGGGCGCTCCAGGAGTGCACCTTGCTGTCGCTGGTGGCGCGACCGTTGGCGGCGCTCAATGCGCAGCTCCATGACGGCGCGAAGCTGCTGATCCTCAGCAATGACGGCGAGAGCCCTGCGGCGATCGCCGCGCTGCTCCGCGAACGCGGTTTCGGCCCGAGCCGGATCCACGTGCTGGAACACCTGGGAGGCGAATCCGAGCGGCGCATCGATGGCCTGGCCAGCGACTGGTCGCTGGGCGAGACCGCCGCCCTGAACCTGGTGGCGGTGGAGTGCGTGGCGGGTGCCGACGCCGTTCGCCTGCCGCTGACCACCGGCCTGCCGGACGACGCCTTCCGCCACGACGGCCAACTGACCAAGCGCGATGTGCGCGCCGTGACCCTGGCGCGGCTGGCGCCCAGGCCGGGCGAGCTGCTCTGGGACGTCGGCGCCGGTTGTGGCTCCATCGGCATCGAATGGATGCGCGCGCACCCGAGCTGCCGCGCGCTGGCCATCGAAGCCAACGACGGGCGCCAGGAACACATCCGCTTCAACCGCGACGCCCTTGGCGTACCGGCATTGCAGCTGGTCTGCGGCGCGGCGCCGGAGGCCCTGCAAGGACTGGAGCGCCCCGACGCGATCTTCATCGGCGGCGGCGTGACCGTGCCCGGCGTCCTCGAACACTGCTGGGAGCAACTCAAGCCCGGTGGCCGCCTGGTGGCCAACGCCGTCACGCTGCAGAGCGAGGCGCTGCTGGTGAGCTGGCGCGAACACATCGGTGGCGAACTGACCCGCCTTGCCGTGGCCCAGGCCCAGCCGCTGGGAGGTTTCGATACCTGGCGCGCGGCATTGCCGATTACCCTGTTGGAAGTCTGGAAACCGCGGGCCGACTGAACCATGCGCTCCACTATGCGAGAAGAGACTCCCGAAGAACCCCGCCCGCTGCGCAGCGGCTACACCACCGGCAGCTGCGCCACCGCCACCAGCCTCGCGGCGGCGCGCCTGCTGCTGACCGGCGAGGCCAGCGACGCGGCGCAGATTGCCTTGCCCAGGGAACGTATCGCCACCCTGCGCCTGGAGTTCTGCCGGCTGATCGATGGAGGCGCGGAGGCGGGTACGCTGAAGGATGCCGGTGACGACCCGGATGTGACACACGGCGCGTTGGTCTTCGCCCGCGTCGCCTTGAGCGCCGAACCGGGCGTGCGCTTCCATGCCGGCGAAGGCGTCGGCACCGTGACCAAGCCCGGCCTGGTGCTCGCGGTGGGTGAACCGGCGATCAATCCGGTGCCGCGCCAGATGATGGGCGACAACCTCGCCGCGCTGGCGGCCGAATGCGGTTACACCGGTGGTTTCGACGTCACCATCGGCGTCGAGGGCGGCGCCGAGCTGGCGCTGAAGACCATGAACCCGCGCCTGGGCATCCTCGGCGGGCTGTCGATTCTCGGCACCACCGGCATCGTCCGGCCGTTCTCCTGCTCGGCCTACATCGCCTCGATCCAGCAGGGCATCGATGTCGCCCGCGCCAACGGTTTCCGCCACCTCGCCGCCTGCACCGGTAACGCCAGCGAGGATGCCATGCGCCGCCACTATGGCTTCGACGACACCGCGCTGATCGAGATGGGCGACTTCGCCGGTGCCGCGCTCAAGCACCTGCGCAAGGCACCGGTGGAGCGTTTCAGCCTCTGTGGCGGCTTCGGCAAGATCAGCAAGCTCGCCGCCGGCCACATGGACCTGCACAGCCGTCACTCGAGCATCGACCTGCCGCAGCTGGCGGAGTGGGCGGCGGAGATCGGCGCATCGGCGGACCTGCAACAGCGCATGCGCGCGGCCAACACCAGCCAGCAGGCGCTGGCGCTGTGCCGCGCCGAGGGCATCGCCCTGGGCGACGCCGTCTGCGCCCGCGCGCTGGCCTTCGCCCGGCGTATCGTGCCGGAAGCCGTCCGACTGGAAGTCTTCGCCATCGACCGCCAGGGCAACCTGGTCGGCGAGGCCCTGGAGAGTCGATGACACGTGTCCTGCTGTTGGGCGGTATCGGCGAGGCCCTGGCCATCGCCCGGCGCCTCGGGCCGCAGCATCTCTACAGCCTTGCCGGGCTGGGCAAGGTGCCGGACGACCTGGCCTGTGCAGTGCGCGTCGGCGGTTATGGCGGCGCGGAAGGACTGGCTGCGTTCATCCGTGAACAGGGCTTCGATCTGCTGCTCGACGCCACTCATCCCTATGCCGCGCAGATCAGCGCCAACGCCGCGCGCGCCTCGCACTTGGCCGGCGTGCCCTGCTGGGCGCTGCGTCGCCCGGGCTGGCAGGCGGGAGCGAAAGACGATTGGCGGGAAGTGGCCGACTGGCCGGCGCTGATCGAAGCGCTGGAAGCATTCCAGCGCCCGCTGTTTACCCTGGGCCGCGAGCCGCTGGAGCATCTGGACGAGATTCCCGCGCACCAGCACTGGACCGTGCGTTGCCTGCAAAGCCTGCCGGGTAATGCGCGCGCCGATGTGCTGGGTGCGCGCGGTCCCTTCACCCTCGACGGTGAGCGTGAGCTGTTCGCCCGCCTCGGCACCGATGTGCTGGTCAGCAAGAACAGCGGCAGCCAGGCCACCGAGCCGAAGCTGCAGGTCGCCCGCGAACGCGGCGTGCCGGTGCTGATCCTGGCGCGGCCGCAACTGCCGGAGGTTACGCGGGCGTTCGAGAGTGTCGATGCGCTGTGGATGGCGCTGGAGCCACTTCTGCGCGCATAACGCGGGGCCGGTGATCCGAGGCTTTCTCCATCATCGCGCCGGCCCTATGCTGGCCCTGGTTATCACAGGGAGTGACTCATGCTGCGAATCCTCGGACGCGCCTCTTCGATCAACGTGCGCAAGGTGCTCTGGACCTGCGCCGAACTGGACCTGCCCTACGAGCGGGAAGACTGGGGCTCGGGCTTTCGCTCCACCGCCTCGGCGGAATTCCTCGCGCTCAATCCGAACGCCATGGTGCCGGTCATCGTCGATGGCGACTTCGTGCTCTGGGAGTCCAATGCCATCTGCACCTACCTGGCGGGCCAGTACCCGCGCAACGCATTGCTGCCGACCTCGCCGCGCGAGCGGGCGCGGGTGGAGCAATGGATGGGCTGGCAGGCCACCGAGCTGAACAACGCCTGGCGCTACGTGTTCATGGCCCGGGTGCGCAACAGTCCGAGCCACACCGATGAGGCGGCCATCGCCCTGAGTACGGCGCAGTGGAACCACTGCATGTCGATCCTCGATCAACAGTTGCGGGGCACCGGCGCCTTCGTGGCCGGCGAGCGTTTCAGCCTTGCCGATATCGTGCTCGGCCTGTCAGTGAACCGCTGGTACCTGACGCCCATGCAGCGCCCGGACCTGCCCGCCGTGGCCGCGTACTACGAGCGGCTGGGCGAGCGGCCGGGGTTTCTCCTGCATGGGCGAAATGGGGATCCGTGATTCTGGATGTCTCGGTGCGGCGAACTTCCCTCATCCCAACCCTGGCTGCGCGCCCCGCTTCAAAGGGAGAGTGGGCGTTCGGAGAGAGGCAATGTTTCGGCGTTAGCCGGTGAACTCCGGTGCAGCAGTGCATGCAGGACTGTCCCCTCTCCCTCTGGGAGAGGGCTAGGGTGAGGGGCTCTTGGCGGTTCTCAGTGATTCACGCAGGCAACTCACCGATCTGCCGATAGTCCGCCCCCAGCTCCTGTGCCAGCTTCTTTGCTCTGCCCAATCGCACCGCTCCGCCCTCGATATCCACCAGCACCGTCGGGCAGGCCAACGGCTGCAGCGTCGGCCAATCCCGCAGGCGGCCGTCGGTGAGGACCAGCAAGCGCTGGTGTTCACCGGGCTTCTGCCGCTGGCGCCTGTCCAGCCATTCACGTGCCTGCTGAAGCGCCTCGATCAGCGGGGAGCCGCCGCCGGCGCCGAGTTGTTCCAGCCAGTCCTGCAATTGAATCGAAGCCTTCTGGCCTTGCCAGAGCCAACGCGGTTGCGTGCCGGTGGCGTGGAGGACGGCGAGGCGGGCGCGTTGGCGGTAGGCCTGTTCGAAGGTATCGGCGAGCAATCCCTTGGCCTGGGCCAGCGCACCGTGGCGGCGGGTGCTGGCGGAGGCGTCGACTATCACCAGCCAGAGTTCGCCGGGCCGGCGGCTGCGGGCGCGCAGCACCAGGTCGGCACGGTGTTGCGGGCGGCCGTTGCGCAGGGTGGCGGGCCAGTCGATGCGGCCGAGCGCGCCCTGTTGGCGGGCGCCGCTGCGGCCGCCGGCGAGCTGGCCGGGTCTTGGGTTGGCATCCGCGCCTGGGGCCGGGCGCGGGCGGATGCTCAGGGCTTTTTTGGCCAGCCCGTCAGTTGCCGGCGTTCGCCCATGGCGACGCTCTGGGCGGGCAGCTCGCCCCATTGGCCTTCGCCGTTGGAAGCATTGGACGATGCCTGGGGCTGGCTGGAAGAGGACTGCGGTGGCGTGGTCGATTGCGGCGGTGCATGGCGGCGGCGGTGGGCGAGGGCGAAGTGCTCGACCGCGTCGATGTCCTGCGCCTCGATGGCGTGGGCGCCGCGCCAGGCGGCGTGGGCGCGGGCTGCGCGTAGCCAGACGAGATCGGCGCGCAGGCCGTCTACGCCGGCGGCGTGGCAACGCTCGGCGATGGTCTCCAGCGCGGTATCGTCCAGGGGGATCGCGGCCAGCAACTGGCGCGCATCGCAGCAGCGTTGTTGCAGGGCCTGCTGCGCGTCCTGCCACTGCGCGAAGAACGCGTGCGGATCGGCATCGAAGGCCAGCCGGCGGCGGACGATCTCGGCGCGCTCGGTCGGCGCCGGGGCGCCTTGCAGCTGCACCTTGAGGCCGAAGCGGTCCAGCAGTTGCGGGCGCAATTCGCCTTCCTCGGGGTTCATGGTGCCGATCAGCACGAAGCGCGCCGGGTGGCTGTGGGACAGCCCGTCGCGCTCGATCAGGTTGACCCCGCTGGCGGCGACGTCGAGCAACAGGTCGACGAGGTGGTCGGGCAGCAGGTTCACTTCATCCACATAGAGCACGCCGCCGTGGGCGTGGGCCAGCACGCCGGGGGAGAACTGCGCGCGGCCTTCGCCCAGCGCCGCGTCCAGATCGAGGGTACCGACGATGCGTTCCTCGCTGGCGCCCAGCGGCAGGGTGACGAAGCGCCCGCCGTCCAGCAGGTCGGCCACGCCGCGCGCCAGGGTGGACTTGGCCATGCCGCGCGGCCCTTCGATCAGCACGCCGCCGATGGCGGGATCGATGGCGGCCAGGCACAGGGCCAGCTTCAGCTCATCGGCGCCGACGACGGCTGCCAGTGGGAAATGGGGAAGGGCGCTCATGGGGATTTCCTGCGGATTTCGTCCGTGCATGGTAGCGAACCGGGCGTACGACGCGCGACTCATGTCCATCGCCTTCATAGAGACAAGTCATTGATCGGCGCACCGCGATGCAGTAAGTTGAGGCCCATTCCACGGAGAACATCATGCCGTCCAGCCTGTCCATCCAGTCCCTCGCCCGCCTCGGTGCCATTGGCTCCGTGGTCGCTCGCGCGCAGGTTCTGGCCGCTGCTGCCGGCTATTTCTTCTATGGGTATTGGTTTAGCCAAAGGCGCGCCTGATACCCCACAGGCGCCCTAGCAAGCAGGGTCGCCAACCAGACAGTTTCCCAAAACCCCGGTCGGCAACCCGACCGGGGTTTTTGTTTTTCCGGCCCACAAGGCCAACGAATTGAACCGAGCCAAAACGCTCAGACAGAGGATCGAGACATGACCGCCTACACCACTTATTACCGCTATTACCGCAACTCCGACTGGCGATTTAGCAGCGCGCTGCGTGCCACCCAACGAGCCTTGCCACGAACACTTAGATAGAGCGCCGAGCGCGGATAGAAGACCGCGCCGGCCGAGGATGCCAGTCAGATGAACGCTTCCACCTCCGCCCTGATCCGCCCCGAACACGCAGCCACCGCCGAAGTCCTCGACCTGCCGCTGCCCTCCGCTCGCCGTCGCGAACACCCGTTGCCGAGCCCCGCCGAACTGCGCCAGCGCCTGCCGCTGTCCGCCGCCATGGCCCACCGCGTCCGCGAAGGCCGCGATGCGATCCGCGCCGTACTCGACGGCCGTGACCCGCGCCTCTTGGTAGTGATCGGCCCCTGCTCGCTGCACGACCCCGTCTCCGCCCTCGAATACGCCGACCGCCTCGCCGAACTGGCGCCGCAGGTGAGCGACCAACTGCTGCTGGTGATGCGCGCCTACGTTGAAAAGCCGCGCACCACCATCGGCTGGAAAGGCCTGGTCTATGACCCGCAGCTCGACGGCACTGGCGACATGGCCGGCGGCCTGGAACTGTCGCGCCGGCTGATGCTGGGCATGCTCGAACGCGGCCTGCCGATCGCCACCGAACTGCTGCAACCGCTGGTGGCCGGCTACTTCGACGACCTGCTGGGCTGGGCCGCCATCGGCGCGCGCACCAGCGAATCCCAGGTGCACCGCGAGATGGTCAGCGGCCTCGACCTGCCGGTGGGCTTCAAGAACGGCACCGACGGCAGCATCGGCATCGCCACCGATGCCATGCGTTCGGCCGCGCATCCGCACCAGCACTTCGGCATCGACGCACTGGGTCGTCCTTCGCTGGTGCAGACTCAGGGCAACCCGGACACTCATCTGGTCCTGCGCGGCGGTCACGCCGGGCCGAACTTCGATGCGGCCAGCGTGCAGCAGATTCGCCAGGGCCTGGAGAAGCTCGGCCTCGACGCGAGCATCATGGTGGATTGCAGCCATGCCAACAGCGGCAAGGACCCGCTGCGCCAGCCGGCGGTGCTGGACAGCGTGCTCGATCAGCGCCTGGCCGGCGACGGCTCGCTGCGCGGCGTGATGCTGGAGAGTCATCTGTTCGACGGCTGCCAGCCGCTGTCCGGCGAGCTGCGATACGGCGTGTCGATCACCGATGGCTGCCTGGGTTGGAGCGGGACCGAGGCGCTGCTGCTCAACGCCGCGGAGCGCCTGCGTCGGGGTTGAGCCGCTCCTAGAAGATCAATAGCCCCTCACCCTAACCCTCTCCCGCAAGCGGGAGAGGGGACTGATCGGTGCAGGATGAAACTATGGCGTCAGCCGGCACGATCTGCTCCCTCTCCCTCAGGAGCGGGGCGCGCAGCCAGGGCTGGGGTGAGGGGATGCATTCGCTCGGAAGCGCAGGTTTCTTCGATGGCGCGCCCCCTCCTCACTGCTCCTCGCTGTCCACCAACAGATTCTCCAGCATCTCCCGATACTCCCCCGGCTCTTCCCACAAGCCGCGCTGCTGCGCTTCCACCAGACGTTCGGCGATGTCGCGCAGGGCTTCGGGGTTGTGCTGGCGGATGAACTCGCGGGTGTCGTCGTCCAGCAGGTAGGCGTCCGCCAGCAGGCGGTATTGGTGGTCGTCCACCAGTTCGCTGGTGGCGTCGAAGGCGAACAGGTAGTCCACCGTCGCGGCCAGTTCGAAGGCGCCCTTGTAGCCGTGGCGCTTCATGCCGGCGATCCATTTCGGGTTCACCGCGCGGGCGCGCACCACGCGGCCGAGTTCTTCCTTGAGGGTGCGGATGCGTGGGTTGTCCGGCTGGCTGTGGTCGCCGTGATAGCTGGCCAACGGCTGGCCCTGAATCACTTCGGCGGCGGCGAGCATGCCGCCCTGGAACTGGTAGTAGTCGTTGGAATCGAGGATGTCGTGCTCGCGGTTGTCCTGGTTGTGCAGTACCGCCTGCAGGCCGGACAGGCGTTGGGCGAAGCGTTCGCGCGCCGGGGTGCCGTCGTCGCTGGCGCCATAGGCGTAACCGCCCCAGTTCAGGTAGGCCTCGGCGAGGTCGGCGCGACTGTCCCACTGGCGCGATTCGATCACGCCCTGCACGCCCGCACCGTAGGCGCCGGGCTGGGCGCCGAAGATGCGCCAGCCGGCCTGGCGGCGGGCTTCATCAAGCGCCATTCCCTCGGATTGCAGACGTGCCTGATCGGCGCGCACGCGAGCGGCCAGCGGGTTCAGATCGTCCGGCTCGTCCAGCGCGGCAACGGCCTGCACGGCGGCATCGAACAGGCGGATCAGGTTGGCGAAGGCGTCGCGGAAGAAGCCCGAAACCCGCAGCGTCACGTCGACCCGCGGACGGTCGAGCAGGCTGATCGGCAGGATCTCGAAGTCTTCCACGCGCTGGCTGCCGGTCTGCCACACCGGGCGCACGCCGAGTAGCGCCAACGCCTGGGCAATATCGTCGCCGCCGGTGCGCATGGTCGCCGTGCCCCACACCGACAGGCCGAGCTGGCGCAGGTGGTCGCCGTGGTCCTGCAGGTGGCGTTCGAGCAGGCGGCTGGCGGACTGGAAACCGAGACGGAAAGCGGTGGGCGTGGGCAGGTTGCGCACGTCCACGGTGAAGAAGTTGCGTCCGGTGGGCAGCACATCCACACGCCCGCGACTGGGCGCGCCGCTGGGGCCGGGCGGGACGAAGCGGCCTTCGAGACCGGCGAGCAGGTGACCGATTTCGCTGGCGCCGCAGGCGTCCAGGGTCGGTGCGATCTGCTGATGCAACTGCGCGAGCACCGCCGCGCTGGCGCTTCCGGGAGCGCTGGCGGAGCCGTCGATCAAGCGCAGGGCGAACAGCTCCAGGCGCTCGCGGGTGTCGCCGTTGCTGCGCCAGGGTTCGTCGCTCACGGCGAGCAGCATATCCGGGCGCGGGCCCTGCCACGACTCGGCAAAGGCTTCGTCCAGCGGGTCGCGACCCAGCTGCAAATCCTCGCTCAGTGCGCGCAGCAGGCTGGCATTTTCACCACGCCCATCACCACGCGGAATGCGCACCAGCGACAGCAGCGTGTCGCGGCGCAGATCGCCCACGGGCGACTCGCCGAACACATGCAGGCCATCGCGAATCTGCGATTCCTTGAGGTCGCAGAGGTAGGCGTCGAGCTGCGGCAGCCAGCTTTCCGGATCGTCGCTCAGTTGCAGGCCCAGCTCGCGGTCCAGCGCGGTTTCACGGACCAGCGCGAGGATGTCGCCGCGCAGTTCATTGGCCCGGCGCGGGTCGAGCAGGGAGGCGTCGTAGTACTCGTCGGCCAGGCGTTCCAGGTCGCGCAGCGGGCCGTAGTTTTCCGCGCGGGTCAGCGGTGGCATCAGGTGGTCGATGATCACCGCCTGGGCGCGGCGCTTGGCCTGGGCACCTTCGCCGGGATCGTTGACGATGAAGGGGTAGAGGTTCGGCAGCGGGCCGAGGATCGCGTCCGGCCAGCATTCCTCGGAAAGCCCGACGCCCTTGCCCGGCAGCCATTCGAGGTTGCCGTGCTTGCCGACGTGGACCACCGCGTCGGCGCCGAACACCTCGCGCAGCCAGAAGTAGAAGGCGAGGTAGCCGTGAGGCGGCACCAGCGACGGATCGTGGTAGATCGCCGCAGCGTCGAGCTGGTAGCCGCGCGCCGGTTGGATGCCGACGAAGCCGAGACCGAAGCGCAGGCCGGCGACCATCATCCGTCCGCCACGGAACATCGGGTCCTGCTGCGGCTCGCCCCAGCGCTCGCGCACGGCTTGCTGGTTGGCCTCGGGCAGACGCGCGAAGCAGGCGAGGTAGTCGTCCAGCGCGAGGCTCTGCGCGCAGGGGCGCAGGTCGAGGCTGTCGAGGTCGTTGCTGACGCCGCCGAGCAGTTGATGGATCAGCGCCGTGCCGGAATCGGGCAGGCCGGCGACTGGGTAGCCCTGGGTCTCCAGCGCGCGAAGAATGTTCAGCGCGGCGGCCGGTGTATCCAGGCCGACGCCGTTGCCGATGCGCCCGTCGCGGGTCGGGTAGTTGGCCAGGATCAGCGCCACCCGCTTGTCGGCATTGGCCTTGCGCGCCAGCAGCATCCAGCGCCGCGCCAGTTCGGCGACGAAGTCCATGCCCGGCAGGTGTGGCAGATAGCAGACCACGTCGCTCTGGCTGCGCTCGCTGCGCCACGCCAGGCCCTTGAAGCTGATCGGCCGGGTGATGATGCGGCCATCCAGCTCCGGCAGCGCAATGTGCATGGCCAGGTCGCGTGGCCCGAGACCCTGCGGGTTGGCGCGCCAGAGGTCGAGGTTGTCCAGCGAGCAGATGGCTTGCAGCACCGGCACGTCGCGCTTGAACGGGCGCTCCTGCGGCGCCTCCGGGTTCGATTGGGCGAAGCCGGTGGTGTTGATGATCAGCTCGGCGTCGGCGGCGTCCAGCAGGTTTTCCACTGCGTCGAGGCAGGCGGATTCCTTGAGGCTGGCCACGGCGACGGGCAACGGGTTGATGCCCTGGGCTTGCAGGCGTGAGCAGAAGGTATCGATGAAACCCGTGTTCGCCGCCTGCAGGTGCGTGCGGTAGAACAGCAATGCGGCGACCGGGCACTCGGGATTCCAGTCGGCCTGCCAGCGGGCGAGGTCGCAACTGCCGAGCTGCGGGTGATAGACCGCCACGCGGGGCAGTATCCGTGGCTCGCTCCAGGCGTAGTCGCGTTGCAGATGACGGTTGGCCAGGCAGGTGAAGAACTGCCGGGCGTTGTCCATGCCGCCCTGGCGCAGGTACTGCCAGAGGCGCTCGGCGTCCTGCGGCGGGACGCTGCAGAGGGCAGTGAGTTCGGGGTCGGGTTTGTCGTCGCCGGGCACCGCGATCAGCGTGGCGCCGCGCTCGGCCAGCGCCGCCAGTTGCTCCATGCCGTAGCGCCAGTAGCCGACGCCGCCGTGCACCGAGATCAGGATGACCTTGGCGTGCTGCAGTACCTCGTCGACGTAGAGGTCCACCGAGGCGTGGTTCTGCAGCTGCATGGGGTTGGCCAGGCGCAGGCTCGGGTAGTCCTCCGGCAGCTCGCGCGCGGCCTCGGCGAGCAGCGCCAGGTGCGAGTCGCCGCTGCAGAGGATCACCAGCTCGGCGGGCGTCTGGGCCAGGTGGGCGATGCCGTCGTCGGGGACGAAGCCGCCGGGTTGGGTGCGCAGCAGGTGCATGAGGCTTGCTCGGTGTAGGGCTTCATGTAGGAGCGAGCTTGCTCGCGAACCAAACCCCGCTGCGAGGCCGTTCGCGAGCAAGCTCGCTCCTACAAGATCAAGAGAGGGCGGTACGCAGCTCGTTGGCGATGACGGCCTGGTCCAGCTCCTGGCCGATTACGACCAGGCGGGTGCCACGGGTTTCATCGCTGCGCCAGGCGCGGTCGAAGTGCTTGTCGAAGCGCTTGCCGACACCCTGTACCAGCAGGCGCATGGGCTTGCCGGGGATGGCGACGAAGCCTTTGATGCGCAGGATGGCGTGGCGCTCGACCAGCGCGTTCAGCGCGTCGAGCAGGGCGCGCTCTTCCACTTCCGGCAGGTCGACGTGGAAGGAGTCGAACTCGTCGTGGTCGTGGTCTTCATGGCCTTCGTGGTCGTGGTGAGTGGGGCGGCTGTCGATGTGCAGCTCGGCCTCGGCGTTCAGCCCCAGCAGCACCGAGAGCGGCAGCTGGCCGGCGCTGGCTTCGACGATCTTCACCGCCGGCGGCAGCTCCTCGGCGACTTCGGCGCGTACGCGGGCGAGGGCGTCTGCGTCCAGCAGGTCGGCCTTGTTCAGTACCACCAGGTCGGCGCTGGCCAGCTGGTCTTCGAAGAGTTCGTGCAGCGGCGATTCGTGGTCCAGGTTCGGGTCCTGCTTGCGCTGCTCGTCGACCTGCTCGGGATGGGCGGCGAAGGTGCCGGCGGCCACGGCCGGACTGTCGACCACGGTGATCACCGCGTCAACGGTGCAGGCGTTGCGGATTTCCGGCCACTGGAAGGCCTGCACCAGCGGCTTGGGCAGGGCGAGGCCCGAGGTCTCGATGAGGATCTGGTCGAGGTCGCCACGGCGCGCCACCAGCTCGCGCATCACCGGGAAGAATTCTTCCTGCACGGTGCAGCACAGGCAGCCGTTGGCCAGTTCGAAGACGCGGCCGACCGCTTCCTCTTCGCTGCAACCGATGGAGCACTGCTTGAGGATTTCACCGTCGATGCCCAGCTCGCCGAACTCGTTGACGATTACCGCGATGCGACGGCCTTCGGCATTGTCGAGCATGTGGCGGAGCAGGGTGGTCTTACCGGCGCCAAGGAAGCCGGTGACGATGGTGACGGGGAGTTTGGCCAGGGTTTTCATGCGCGCCTCGCAAGCGAAAGTCGGTCTTTGCAATGAGCGAGCGCGGATGAAGGGCGCGCGCGCGGGTTCGCCGCGCAACGAAGGTCGCCACCGGATCACCCCGCCCGGTTGTCGTGATGCTGGTCGAGGCAGGTCTCCTGGCTCACAGCCCTGTCATGTCCTTTCGCCTTCCCGCCGCAGTCGGCAGTGGCGCGTGAAAGAACAGGCTGTTCACAGTTGCGGGGGCAGCCGTGGCGCATCCGAAGATTTCCACGTTCCCTCTTAGCTCCGGCCAGCGCCGGAGAACCTCGAAGGGAGGAAGGCTACGCAGCGATGGCGGGGCGGTCAATCGCCGGGGATCGGCTGTCGCGCGGTTGACGCTCGCGGGGCTTCGTGGTCAGCTAGCGCGGTTTCAGGTGTCTCGCGCCGACGCGCGCGAGGTGAAACGGGAAGCCGGTGCGTCCGCAAGGACCAGTCCGGCGCTGCCCCCGCAACGGTAAGCGCATCGAGGGTCGTCAGTAGCCACTGTGCAGGAAATGCATGGGAAGGCTGACCCGCCCAGCCGGAGTTTCTCCGCTGGCGTCGCAAGCCCGGAGACCGGCCTGGAACCCTTCGTTTTGGCAAACCCGCGGTGGGCGGGCGCAGGCCGTGGCGCGACCTTGTGGCGCGTTCGAATGCGTTCAACCTCTGCGTTCTCTTACTTTGATTGATCAGAGGGAACGTTCATGTCCAGCAGCATCCTCACGCAACAAGCGTCGAGCACTTCCATCCCCCTTTCCAAGCGCATCGCCCTGGCCGTCGGCGCCAGCCTGCTCGGTGCGCTGCTGGTGTATTTCGCCGGTTTCTCGCATCTGGAAGCGGTGCACAACGCCGCCCACGATACCCGCCATAGCGCCGGTTTCCCCTGCCACTGATGCGGTTCTGAGTCCAATCGGCTGCGCGTCGGCCATGCTGCGTTGGAGAATCGCCGTGGACTGCTCATTGACCGGAGTCAACTCCGCGTCCACGGCGCTCCTGACTCGCTGCCGCTCGCCCTTCGGGCCAGCCTACGGCTGTTACTCCCGGAGGTCGTTTCGGCCTTGCCTGGCTCTAGCTCGCTCGATTCGGGAGTCCGGAAAACAGGAAAGGAAAAATGATCAAACGAATTGCCCAGACCGCCGGTTTCGCCGGTCTGATCGCGGCGCTGGTGCTGACCCTGGTCCAGTTGCTGTGGGTATCCCCGCTGATTCTGAAGGCGGAGACCTATGAAAAATCCGAACCGGTAGCGATGGCAGAACACAGCCATGAGCACGCCGACGGTGCCGCCGCCGGCCACCACCATGACGCGGAAGCCTGGGAGCCGGAAGACGGCTGGCAGCGCATCCTGTCCACCACCGGCGGCAACCTGGTGGTCGCGGTGGGCTTCGCCCTGATGCTGGCTGGCCTGTTCACCCTGCGCGAGCCGGGCAAGACCTCCGAAGGCCTGCTCTGGGGCCTGGCCGGTTTCGCCGTGTTCACCCTGGCGCCGTCCCTCGGCCTGCCGCCGGAAGTCCCCGGCACCGCCGCCGCCGACCTGAACCTGCGCCAGACCTGGTGGATCGGCACCGCGGCGTCCACCGCCGCCGGCCTCGCGCTGCTGGTGTTCAGCCGCAACGGGTTGCTGCGTGGCGTGGGTGTCGCGCTGCTGGTGGTGCCGCACGTGATCGGCGCGCCGCAGCCGGAAGTCCATTCCAGCCTCGCGCCGGAAAGCCTCGCCCACGAGTTCATCGTCGCCTCGCTGGTCACCAATGCGGTGTTCTGGGCGGCGCTCGGCCTCGTCGCTGCCTGGTTGTTCCGCCGTTTCGCCCCTTCAGCCTGATTCACCGCTATGCTCGACCCCGCAGCCGGCCCAGCCGCCTGCGGGGTTTTTATTTAGAGGAGAGTGATGATGACGCTGGTTGCCGGCCTCGGTTGCCGCCGGGGCTGCCCACTCGATGAACTGCGTGCCTTGCTGCGGGATACGCTGGCCGAGGCCGGGCTCGACGAGTCGAACCTCACCGCGCTGGCCAGCGCCACGCTGAAGGCTGACGAGGAAGGGCTGGCCGCCCTGGCTGCCGCGCTCGACCTGCCGCTGGCGCTGTTCACACCGCAGGAGCTGGCAGCCTGCGAAAAACGACTCGATCATCCATCGGAGGCCGTGCGTGCAACCACCGGCAGCGCTAGCGTCGCCGAAGCGGCCGCGCTGCTGCAGGCCGAAGCCCAGGGCGGTGCGTCGGCACGGCTGCTGGTGGGCAAGCGCCGCAGCGATCAGGCCACCTGCGCGCTGGCCTTTGTCCCCGTTGAATCCCAGGAGTTGCCATGACGGTCTATTTCATCGGTGCCGGCCCCGGTGATCCCGAGCTCATCACGGTCAAGGGCCAGCGGCTGATCCGCAGCTGCCCGGTGATCCTTTACGCAGGCTCCTTGGTGCCGCCGGCCGTACTGGAGGGGCACAGTGCCGAGCGCGTGGTGAATACCGCCGAGCTGCACCTGGACGAGATCATCGCATTGCTGGCGCAAGCCCATGCCGAGGACAAGGACGTGGCGCGGGTGCACTCCGGCGACCCGTCGCTGTATGGCGCCATCGGTGAGCAGATTCGCCACCTGCGCGAGCGCGGCATTGCCTATGAGATCGTCCCCGGCGTCACCGCTACTTCAGCCTGCGCGGCGATCCTCGGCTGCGAGCTGACCCTGCCGGACATTTCCCAGACGCTTATCCTGACCCGCTATGCAAGCAAGACGCGCATGCCCGAAGGCGAATCCCTCGCCGAGCTGGCGCAGCACCGCGCGACCCTGGCGATTCATCTCGGCGTCGGGCAGTTGTCGAACATCGTCGCCGAACTGCTGCCGCACTACGGCGCGGACTGCCCCATCGCAGTGATTCACCGCGCCAGCTGGCCGGACCAGGACCAGGTCACCGGCACCCTCGGCGATATCCTGCCCAAGGCCGCCGCCAAGGGCTTCCGGCGCACGGCGCTGATTCTGGTGGGCAAGGTGCTGGGGGCGGAGGGTTTTGCCGATTCGTCGCTGTACAGCGCGGGGCATGCGCATCTGTATCGCCCGTAGAGCGCGGGCTTTGCTTCCTGTAGGAGCGAGCTTGCTCGCGAACAGCCCAGCTCTGGTGCCTCCAGGAAACTCTGTTCGCGAGCAAGGACTGGGCGTCCCCCTCGGTCCTACGAAGAGCCGCTCAGGCCTTCCACTGATCCCCGCGCGGCGGCATCCCCCGCCGCAGGTACCAGCGCACGCCCCAATGCACGCCAAGGGCGGCGCACACCGTCAGCAGGATCGTGAGATTTTCCGCATCCATGACCTCTTCCCTCGTCCGGGTTCCTGCCTGACAGGGTATTCCTGCGACAAACCGCCGCACAGGTACAGATCCTTTCCGAATGTGCGGAGCAGTCCTACAACGATCAGCCCTGTAGCGAGTGAATGATCCGTCCGAGGGTTTCCATGGCCTGTTCGCTACGGGCTGTCCATGGATGGCCGTAGTTCAGGCGCAGGCAGTGGCCGAAACGCCGCGTTGCCGAGAAGATCGGCCCGGGCGCGAGGCTGATGCCCTGGGCATGGGCGAGCTGGAACAGCTTGAGCGCGTCGATCTGTTCGGGCAGCTCCAGCCACAGGAAGTAGCCGCCGCTGGGCCGGGTGACGCGGGTGGCGGCGGGGAAGTGCCGGGCCACGGCGGCGAGCATCGCGTGCTGCTGGCTCTCCAGGGCGTGGCGCAGTTTGCGCAGATGACGATCGTAACCGCCGTGTTGCAGGTAGTCGGCGATGGCGGCCTGGGCCGGCACCGAAGCTGACAGGCTGGTCATCAGCTTGAGCCGCTCGATCTGCTCGGCGTAGCGCCCGCCGGCCACCCAACCGACCCGGTAACCTGGCGCCAGGCTCTTGGAGAAGGAGCTGCAGTGCATCACCAGCCCGTCGTTGTCGAAGGCCTTCACCGGCTTGGGCGCCTGGGCGGCGAAGTACAGTTCGGCGTAGACGTCGTCCTCGATCAGCGGCACCTGGTGTTGGGTCAGCAGGGCGGCGAGGGCGCGTTTCTTGTCCTCGGCCATGCTGGCGCCCAGCGGGTTCTGGAAGTTGCTCATGAACCAGCAGGCCTTGATCGGCAGGCGCGCCAGGCTGTCGGCGAGCACGTCGAGGTCGATGCCCTCGCGCGGGTGCACGGGGATTTCCACCGCTTTCAACTTCAGCCGCTCCAGCACCTGCAGGCTGGCGTAGAAAGCGGGGGCTTCGATGGCGACCAGGTCGCCCGGCTGGGTGACCACCTGCAGGCACAGGTTCAGTGCTTCCAGCGCGCCGTTGGTGACCACCAGTTCTTCCACCGGCAGCGGCATGCCGCCGACCATGTAGCGCAGGGCGATCTGCCGTCGCAGTGCGTGGCTGCCAGGGGCGAGGTCGGCCACTACCGAGCGCGGGTCCATGTCGCGCACGGCGTGGGCCATGGAGCGCGCCAGGCGCGGCAGCGGGAAGAGCTCCGGCGCGGGGAAGGCCGAGCCGAAGGGCACGGTGTCCGGGTCCTTGATGGAACTGAGCACCGAGAACACCAGTTCGCTGACGTCCACCTCGGTGGTCTGCGCGTCGTGGCGGGCGATCTCCGGCTCGGCCAGGGCGCGCTGCACGTGCTCGCGGACGAAGTAGCCGGAGCGCGCGCGGGCGACGATCAGCCCGCGATCCTCCAGCAGGTAGTAGGCCTGGAACACGGTGGACGCGCTGACCCCGTAGGTGCGGCTGGCGTGCCGCACCGAGGGGACTTTCTGGCCGGGGGCGAGCACGCCGCTGCGGATCAGGCCGGCGATCTCGTCGGCGAATTTCTCGTAGCGCTTCATCTTGTCCTGCACGGCGGCCTGTGGGGCGGAAGAGTCCGCCCACTCTAGGCGCTGCGCCGAGGTCACGCCAAGCTCCCGTGCCATGCTCAGCGCCTCGGCGAGACGAAGGTGCTGGCGGCGTCGATGGACTCATTGCCGTCGCTGACCCTGAAGTGCAGCGGCACCGAGCCACCGGCGCTGCTCTGCGCCAGGTTTGCCACCGAGACGGCGAAGTCGCGGATCTCGCCCGGTTGCAGCATCAGCTCCGGCACGCCCTGCAGGCGGTAGCCGGCGCCATCGGCGAGGCTCAGCTGATAGTGCTGCGGCTGCTGGGTCTTGTTGATCAGCTTGAGGTTGTAGATGTTCTCGATCTCCCCGGCGGCGTTCTCGCGGAACAGCCCACGATCGCGGGCGACGTCGAGGTTGATCAGCGGCCGCGCTTCCAGCGCCCAGACGAAGGCGCCGATCATCGCCAGCAGCACCGCTGCGTAGCCGATCAGGCGCGGGCGCAGCAGGTGGGTCCTGCCGCCTTCCAGCGCGCGCTCGGAGGTGTAGCGCACCAGGCCACGGTCGTAGCCCATCTTGTCCATCACCGAATCGCAGGCGTCGATGCACGCGGCGCAGCCGATGCAGGCGATCTGCAGGCCGTCGCGGATGTCGATGCCGGTGGGGCAGACCTGCACGCACTGGTGGCAGTCGATGCAGTCGCCCAGGCCGAGAGCCTTGGGATCGGCGTCCTTCTTGCGCGCGCCACGGGACTCGCCGCGCGCCGCGTCGTAGGAAATGATCAGGGTGTCCTTGTCGAACATCACGCTCTGGAAGCGCGAGTACGGGCACATGTGGATGCATACCTGCTCGCGCAGCCAGCCGGCGTTGGCGTAGGTCGCGGCGGCGAAGAAGGCAACCCAGAAGGTGCTTTCCAGATCGAGCTTGAGCGTGAACAGATCAGCCACCAGCGGCCGCACCGGCGTGAAGTAGCCGATGAAGGTGATCGCCGTGGCCAGGCTGATCAGCAACCATAGGCCGTGCTTGGCGCTTTTACGCAGGACTTTCTCGGCGCTGGCCGGGCCCTTGTCTAGTTTCATGCGCTGGTTGCGGTCGCCCTCGGTGACCTGCTCGGCCCACATGAAGATCCAGGTCCACACGCTCTGCGGGCAGGTGTAGCCGCACCAGACGCGGCCGGCGAACACCGTGATGAAGAACAGGCCGAAGGCGGCGATGATCAGGATCGCCGAGAGCAGGATGAAATCCTGCGGCCAGAAGGTCGCGCCGAAGATGTAGAACTTGCGCTCGGGCAGGTCCCAGAGCACCGCCTGGCGGCCGTTCCACTCAAGCCACAGGGTGCCGAAGAACAGCAGGAACAGCAGCGCGCCACCCAGGCGCCGCAGGTCGCGGAAGCGCCCGGCGAAGCGCTTGGTATAGACCGTCGGGGTGACCGCCGACAGCGGTTTGGGCGGCGGGGTGAAACGTTGCGGTGCGTCGATCTCGATGACCTTCGCGGGGATTCTTTCGCTCATTGTCGTGGCCCATCAGGCAGAAGAGGCGCCGCGACTGTACGAACCGCTCTGCACTCGAAACAGATTCAGGTTCGTCGGAAAAAACCATATCAGATGGCGAGATTCGCCCCGCGCCGCGTCGTTGCAGGGCTGGCGCCATGCGCGATGAAACGCCTGATCGGGCCTGTTGCGGCAACCGGTCGCAGGCCCGCCGGGGCAGGGGCAAGGCGTATCTGATCTGGTTTTTCCCGCGCGATCTGCCGCTGTTTTGCACAACAGCCGCCGGCCATAGTGCGGTCAACCGCAACGTGGCGCGCCCGACGACAGAAGCAGGCCGCCAAGCAACGATCCGAAGGTGGCCTGGCGATGTACCGATACGACGATTACGACCGCGCCCTGGTGCGCGAACGGGTGGCGCAGTTCCGCGACCAGGTGCAACGGCGCCTGAGCGATGAGCTGAGCGAAGAGGAATTCCTACCGCTGCGCCTGCAGAATGGTCTGTATCTGCAGAAGCATGCCTACATGCTGCGGGTGGCGATTCCCTACGGCACCCTGTCCAGCGAGCAGATGCGCACCCTGGCCTGGATCGCCCGCGAGCATGATCGCGGCTATGGCCACTTCACCACGCGGCAGAACATCCAGTTCAACTGGGTGGAGCTGGCGCGGGTGCCGGACATCCTCGAACGCCTCGCCGATGTGGAGATGCACGCCATCCAGACCTCCGGCAACTGCGTGCGCAACATCACCACCGAGGCCTTCGCCGGTGTCGCCGCCGACGAATTTCTCGACCCGCGCCCGCTGGCGGAAATCCTTCGCCAGTGGTCCACGGTGAACCCTGAATTCCTCTTCCTGCCGCGCAAGTTCAAGATCGCGATCTGCGCCGCCGAGGAAGACCGCGCGGCGGTGATGATGCACGACATCGGCCTCTACCTGCGCCGCGCCGAGGACGGCGAGCTGCGCCTGAAGGTGCTGGTGGGCGGCGGCCTGGGGCGCACGCCGATGCTGGGGCAGGTGATCCGTGACGAGCTGCCCTGGCAGCACCTGCTGTCCTACGTCGAGGCCATTCTGCGCGTGTACAACCGCCACGGCCGGCGCGACAACAAGTACAAGGCGCGGATCAAGATCCTGGTGAAGGCGCTGGGCATCGAGGCGTTTTCCCGCGAGGTGGAGGAGGAATGGCAGCACCTGCGCGATGGCGAGGCGCAGCTGACCCTCGATGAATACAAGCGCGTCGCCGCCGCCTTCTATCCACCGATCTACGCGCCCGCCGATGACCTGGCCTACGGCAGCGCACTGGCCGCCGACGCGGAGTTCGCCCGCTGGGTCGCGCGCAACGTTCGTCCGCACCGCGTGCCGGGCTACGCCAGCGTGGTGCTGTCCACCAAGCCGGGCGCCGAGGCGCCACCGGGGGACGTCACCGCCTCGCAGATGGAGCGCGTCGCCGACTGGGCCGAGCATTTCGGCTTCGGCGAGATCCGCGTCGCCCACGAGCAGAACCTGGTGCTGCCGGACGTGCGCAAGGCCGATCTTCACGCTCTCTGGCGCGAGGCGTGCGAGGCCGGGCTGGGTACGCCGAACCAGGGCCTGCTCACCGACATCATCGCCTGCCCCGGCGGCGACTTCTGCGCCCTGGCCAACGCCAAGTCGATCCCCATCGCCCAGGGCATCCAGCAGCGCTTCGAGGACCTGGACTACCTGCACGACCTGGGCGACCTCAGCCTGAACATCTCCGGCTGCATGAACGCCTGCGGTCACCACCACATCGGCAACATCGGCATCCTGGGTGTCGATAAGAACGGCAGCGAGTGGTACCAGATCACCCTGGGCGGCGCGCAGGGCGTGAAGAGCGCGCTGGGCAGAGTGATCGGCCCGTCATTCAGCGCCGCGGAGGTGCCGGATGTGATCGAAGCCCTGGTGCGCACTTACGTTGAACAGCGCGGCGCCGGCGAGCGCTTCGTCGAAACGGTGGAGCGCATCGGCCTGGAGCCGTTCAAGGCGCGGGTCTACCGCCAGGCGGAGGTGCCGGCATGAAGAATCTGATCCGCTTGCGTGATGGTGTTGCCGAGCTGGCGCCGGATGATGCCTGGGAACTGTTGCGCGACGTGACTGAAGCGCTGCCCGCTGGTGAGATTATCCTGCCGCTGAAGAATTGGCTGGCGCTGGAGTCCGGCGCCGGTCACGGTGTCTGGCTGTCGCCGGATGACGATCCGCAAAGACTGGACGGCCATCTGGACGAACTGCCGCTGATCGTCATCGACTTCCCCAGCTTCCGCGATGGCCGCGGCTACAGCCTGGCCTACCTGCTGCGCAGTCGTCTGGGCTGGCGCGGCGAGCTGAGGGCAGTGGGCGACGTGTTGCGCGACCAGTTGGCGCACATGCGCCAATGCGGTTTCGACGCCTTCGCGGTGCGCGAGGACAAGTCGGCGGAGGACGCGCTCAAGGGGCTCGCGGGCCTGAGCGTGCTCTACGGCCGCTCGGTGATCGAGCCGCGCCCGCTGTTCCGTCGCCGTTCCTGAGGGGCGCCGGCCACGGGTGGCCGAGCCTGCAGCGGGTCGGCCGCGCTTGACGCTGTGCCGGGGGGCAGGAAAAATGCGGACATCACCCTCCGGCGCCCGTGCGTGCCGGCGGTAACCCACGGATTCGAGTGACCCCCAGAATATGCGCATGCGCCTGATGCTGTTGGGTGGCGGTAATGCCCTTGGACAGGCGCTGATCCGCCTTGGCGCCGAGGAAGACATCGGCTTCCTCGCCCCCCGGCCGCCCGAAGGGGGCTGGGACGCGTCCAGCCTCACCGTCCTGCTGGATGAAACCCGCCCCGACGCGGTGATCAACCTCGCCTACTACTTCGACTGGTTCCAGGCCGAGAGCGTCAGCGACGCCCGCCTGGCCAGCCAGGAGCGCGCGGTTGAGCGGCTGGCCGAACTTTGCCAGCACCACGAAATCCTGCTGATCCAGCCCTCCAGCTACCGCGTGTTCGATGGCGCCCGCGCCACCGCCTACAGCGAGAAGGACGAGCCGCAGCCGCTGGGCCCCCGTGGCCAGGCGCTGTGGCGCATGGAGAAGTGGGTCCGGGCGACCTGCCCGCGCCATGTGCTGCTGCGCTTCGGCTGGCTGATCGACGATAGCCTCGAAGGCTCGCTCGGCCGCTTCCTCGAGCGTGCCGAGAAGGAGCAGGTGCTGTTCCTCGCCGACGACCGCCGTGGCAACCCGACGCCGGTGGACGACGCCGCGCGGGTCATCCTCTCGGTGCTCAAGCAGCTCGACTGCCAGGCACCGCTGTGGGGCACCTATCATTACGGCGGCCTGGAGGCTACCACCACCCTGTCCCTGGGCCAGGTGGTGCTGGGCGAGGCCCGCGCTTTCCATACCCTGGCCGTACAGGAACCGAGCCCGCAGGCCCATGCGGCGCGCCCGGACGCCAGCGACGAACCGCAGCACGCGGTGCTCGCCTGCAAGAAAATCCTCCATACCTTCGGCATCAAGCCGCGCGCCTGGCGCGCCGGCCTGCCGGCACTGCTGGACCGTTACTACCGCCATGTCTGAACGTCTTGTCCCCTCCGCGCAGCCGATCCTCATCACCGGAGGTGCGGGGTTCATCGGCTCCCACATGGCGGACGCGCTGCTGGCGCGGGGCTTCGCCGTGCGCGTGCTGGACGACCTGTCCACCGGCAAGCGCGAGAACCTGGATGCGCGCGTCGAGCTGGTGGTCGGCAACGTCGCCGACGAGGAGCAGCTTCGTCGCGCAGTGAGTGGTTGCCAGGCCGTGGCGCACCTGGCGGCCGTGGCGTCGGTGCAGGCATCGGTGGATGACCCGGTGGCGACCCACCGCAGCAATTTCATCGGCACCCTGAACCTCTGCGAGGCCATGCGCCTGGAAGGCATCCAGCGCGTGCTGTTCGCCTCCAGCGCTGCGGTCTACGGGCAGAACGGCGAAGGTGCCGCCATCGACGAGAACACGGCCAAGGCGCCACTGACGCCCTATGCCTCGGACAAGCTGGCCAGCGAGTACTACCTGGACTTCTATCGCCGCCAACATGCCCTGGAGCCGGCGATCTTCCGCTTCTTCAACGTCTACGGGCCGCGCCAGGACCCGTCGTCGCCCTACTCGGGGGTGATCAGCATCTTCGCCGAGCGCGCCAAGCAGGGCCTGCCGATCACCGTGTTTGGCGATGGCGAACAGACCCGCGATTTCATCTACGTCGGCGACCTGGTCAAGCTGCTGGTGCAGGCGCTGCTGGCCGAAGACGTGGCCGAGTCGGCGATCAACGTCGGACTGGATCAATCCACCAGCCTGAACCAGCTGCTGGCCGAGATCGGCAAGCTCACCGGTGGGCTACCGGCGGTCACTTATCAGTCGCCGCGCCCCGGTGATATCCGCCATTCCCGCGCCGATAACCATCGCCTGCTGGAGCGTTTCCGCCTGGACGAACCCACGCCGCTGGCGGAAGGCCTCGCCCAACTGATCACCACCAGGGTTTGTTGATCGCCAGCACGAAAATGCCGGCCAGCGAGCCCAGCGCCAGTGCGCTGAACACGGCCTTGCGCGGCCTCGAAGCGCTGCGCAGGGCGAACGCAGCTAGCACGATGTAGAGCACCAGCAGGCCGAGCTTGGCCTGTAGCCACACCGGCAGCGGCCAGGGCATCGCCAGGTGCACCAGGCCCAGGGCACTGAGCAGCAGCAGGGTATCGACCAGATGTGGCAGGCCGCGTTGCCAGCCCGAGGGGCGCCTGCCCCACCAGCTCAAGCCCAGGCGCAGGACAAAGAGCACGCTGCTGATGATCGCGAGGCTGACGTGCAGTGCTTTGAGTTCGAGGTACATGGTGATTCCCTGAAGACGAAAAAGGCGCCCTTGGGCGCCTTTTTCACGATTGCTCCGTCAGAAACGGTAGCCGAAACCAACCATGTAGACCCAGGGGTCGACGTCGACATCGACCTTGGTCTTGTGAACGCCCAGGGCGGTCGGACCGTCGACGCTGGCCTTGGTGTCGATGTCCATGTACCAGACCGCGGCGTTGACGAAGGCGTGCTCGTTGAGCATGTAGTCCATGCCCAGTTCGGCGGCCAGGCCCCAGGAGTCCTGCAGCTTCAGGTTGCTGAAGCCCTGGTCCTTGCGGTTGCTGGCCAGGTCTTCCTCGAAGAAGGTGGTGTAGTTCACGCCCAGGCCGCCGTAGGGCTGGAAGGCGGAGTTGGTGCCGCCCATGGGGTAGTACTGCAGCAGTACGGTCGGCGGCAGCTGCTTGACGTCGGCCAGCTTGCCGTCCAGGCCGGACAGGCCGGTGGCCTTGTTCAGACCCTTGACGTCGATCTGGTGCTTGAACGGAGTGGCGGCGACCAGCTCGATACCGATCTTGTCGGTGAGCAGGTAGGCGAAGGTCAGGCCCAGCTGGGTGTCGCTGTCGACGGTAGCCTTGGTGCCGCTGACCTTGGCGCCGTCGAGCTTGATGTCGGAACTGCTGTCGTCCGGGGCCACGGTGGCGATGCCGCCGCGAACGAGGAAGTCGCCCGCCTTGTGGCCACGGATGGTGTCAGCCTGGGCCACGACGGGGGCTGCGACGGCGAGTGCAAGAAGCGAGGTGGTGAGCCAGGACTTGCGCATGATGAGCTCCATATCTCTTTGGTATAAGTGTTGGTGCCCAGAATAGTAGAGAGTGCTAAAAGCGCACTTTTGATTTGGCTCAATAAAGACCCCAAGCTTCGTAGTATCTCGGGGTGCGGCGAAGCGTCGCGCCTTATTCGCCGGTGTACTCGTAGGGCTCGATGCTGCTCGCCTGCATCTGGTAGCCGGCCTCGGCCAGATCGCTTTCCACGGGCTTCACGCTGAGCTTGCCGATGATCCAGAACGGCTGGTACAGCTCGTCCACCTTGATCCCCTTGCCGCCCCGGACATAGACGATCTGGTTCGACGGTGGCGGCGGCACGTGGATGCAGGCGCCGTAGTAGGGCACCAGCAGGAAGTCGCGCACCGTCTGGCCGTCCTCTTCCACTTCCAGCGGCACGATGTAGCCCGGCATCTTCACTTCCTGGCCGTCCAGCGCCTGCACCACCGGGGCGTTCGGCGTCTGCTGCTTCACCGCCGGGCCGCTCTCCGAATTGAGTACATCGGAGAGCTTCGACAAGTCATGCAGCGGCACCGGCGGCGGGGGCGGCGGTGCGCCCTCGGGGATCAGCTCGGGCCAGGTCAGCTCGCGCGGCGCCGCCCACACGGCGGCGCTGGTCAGCATCAGCAGCAGGAACAACAGGCGGCGCATGGGATTTCCTTGCACGGGGATGGCTCGCATGGTGCTGGCTCAGAGGCGGATCGACAGGCCATCGGCCAGCGATTGCCGATAGGCGCGCCAGGCCGGCACACAACCGATCAGCAGCGCGGCCAGGAGTATGCCGCCCAGCAGCGACCATTCATAGGCACTGGGGAGAGCCAATGGCAGGAAGATGCCGTAGTTCGCTTGCACATAGCCCTGGCTACCAGCAATACCGGCGTAGAGCAGGCCGACGCCCAGCGCCACACCCGCCAGTGCCAGGGCGAAGGCCTCGGCCACCAGCAGGCTGAAGATGTGCCAGGGCCGTGCGCCCACCGAGCGCAGGATGGCCATCTCTCGGCGGCGCTCGTTGAGGCTGGTGAGGATGGCCGTGAGCATGCCGATCAGGCCGGTCAGCACCACGAACAGCGAGACCACGAACAGTGCCTTCTCCGCCGTGCCCATCAGGCCCCAGAGCTCTTGCAGCGCCACGCCGGGGAGGATCGCCATCAGCGGCTCGCCGTCGTATTCGTTGATCTGCCGTTGCAGGGTGAAAGTGGCGACCTTGCTTTTAAGGCCGAGCAGGAAGGCAGTGATCGCCTTGGGCTGCAGGTCCATGCTGCGCGCCTGGTCCTCGCTGATGCGCGCCGCGCCGCGTGCCGGAACGCCGTTCTTCCAGTCGACGTGCAGTGCTTCCATGCCCTGCAGTGAGATGTGCAGGGTGCGGTCCACCGGCGTGCCGGTGCGCTTGAGGATGCCGACCACGGTGAAGGGCTTGTCGTCATGCTGCACCAGGGCGATGGTGCTGACGCCATGGGCGAGAACGATCTTGTCACCCAGCTTGTAGTGCAGTGCCTCGGCCACTTCCGCGCCGAGCACTACGTCGAACAGGTCCTGGCCGAAGGGCCGGCCCTCGGCGAGTTCCAGCGTCTGCCCGCGGCCGAAGCGGTAATGCTCGAAGTAGCCGGTGTCGGTACCCATCACCCGGTAGCCGCGGTGGGAGTCGCCCAGGGAAATCGGGATCGCCCACTTTACCAGCGGACTGTGGGTGACCGTCTCGTAGCTTTCCCAGCGAATGTTGTTGGTGGCGTTGCCGATGCGGAACACCGAGTAGAGCAGCAGGTTCACCGAGCCGGAGCGCGCGCCGACGATCAGGTCGGTGCCGGAAATGGTGCTGGCGAAGCTGGCCTTGGCCTCGGTGCGCACGCGCTCCACCGCCAGCAGCAGACAGGCGGAGAGGGCGATGGCGAAGATGGTCAGCAGCGCGGTGAAGCGGCGGTTGGACAGGCTGGCGAGTGCCAGGCGCAACAGGTACATGCTCAGATTCCCGGAGCGCGGGCGGCGCGGTTGAGGTCGGCAAGGGAGACGCTGCGGTCGAACAGCGGCGCCAGGCTCTGGTCATGGCTGACGAACAGCAGGCTGGCGCCGGCCTCGCGGCATTCGGCGAACAGCAGCTGGAGGAATGCCTCGCGGGCGTCGGCGTCCAGCGCCGAGGTCGGCTCGTCGGCGATCACCAGTTCCGGCTGGCCGATCAGCGCGCGGGCGGCGGCGACGCGCTGCTGCTGGCCGATGGACAGGCTGTCGGCGCGGCGCCCGATCAGCGCGGCATCGCCCAGCCCCAGGTGCCCCAGCAGCGCCTCGGCGGCCTTGGCGACGCTGCCGTGACGCAGCGTCGCCCGCTCGGCGCGGCTGTGGGAGAAATGACAGGGCAGCTCGACGTTCTCCCGCACCGAGAGGAACGGCAGCAGGTTGAACTGCTGGAAGATGTAGCCGGTGTGGTCGACGCGAAAATGATCGCGGCGCGCCGACTTCATCTGCGCGATGTCCTCGCCGAGCAGCTTCACGCTGCCGCGCTGGGGGCGCTGTACGCCGCCGAGCAGGCCGAGCAGGGTGGTCTTGCCGCTGCCGGAGGGGCCCTTGAGGAACAGGGTTTCGCCACGGGCCAGCGCGAAGGTGGGGATGTCCAGCAGCTCCGCCTGGCCGGGCCAGGCGAAGCCGAGATTGTCGAGTTCGAGCAGTGCGGTCATTTCAGGAGGTTCAGAAGGTCAGGGTCGGGTTGCCGGCGGTCAATTCTGCACCCTGCTGGCCGCTCGGGCCGATCAGTTGTACCTGAATCTTCTGGGTTGCCGGGAAGCGTTTGAACAGCGGCGCGAAATCCAGGCCGGCGAGATCCTGCGGCTGGGCGCAGGTCAGCTGGTAGTGGGCGTGGATATCGGCGTGCTGATGACCTTCGTGCTCGTCGTGGTCGCCGTCGTCATGGTCGTGTTCTTCGACCTTGGGCGCATCGCCGAACAGCGGGCTCGACAGCTCCACCGACTGCACGCTGCACTGGGCCGAAGCGGTAAGGCTGAGCAGTTGCAGCGGCTGCTTGAGCTGGGCCTGGACCGCAGAAACCGTGGCCTTGTCGGCATCGCTGGTGGCGGCGTGCTCGAAGCCGACGAAGTTCATCGCCGGGCTGTCCAGTTCCAGCTCCAGGGTCTTGCCGTCGAGGGCAGCGTTGAGCTGGGCGACGCCATGCTCGTGCTTGCCGAGGCTGCCGTGTTCATGTTCGTCGTGGGCTTGGGCTTGGGCTTGGGCTTGGGCTTGGGCGGCCAGCGGCAGCAGGGCGACAGCGAGGAGCAGGGGGCGCATGGGAAACTCCGGTCCGTTGAATGATTTTGTTACGTTATAACAGATGAAAAATTAAGGCCAGCTTAGCGTGCGTTTGGCGTGGCGCCGATGCCGTGGGAGCATGCGCGAAACAGCGCGAGGAGAAGGGCGATGCTGAGAATCAAGGGCACCATTGGCGATTGGCCGGTGGACCTGACCGTGGAAATGGATGACGCCGACTGGGCGCGTCTGGCTCAGAACCTGCCGGTCAATGTCGCGGCGCCTACGGCCGCCGCTGGGGCGACTCCCGTTGCGAGCGCGCCGGTGGATCAACTGTGGCTGGCCGCGCAGGACCTGTTGCGGCGCAGTGGCGGCACCGAGGGCCCTCAATTGATGAGTGAGCTGGAAGCGCTGGCTGGCAGTGCGGGTGCGGCGAAGGGCTTGCTGGTGCGCCTGCGGCACAGCCCGAAGGTGAAGATCGAGGTGCGCGAGGGCGTGCAGGTCTTCAACTGGGTGGAGGAATAGCAGGTAACTGTAGGAGCGAGCTTGCTCGCGAACAGCCCTGCAGCGGGGTTCGGTTCGCGAGCAAGAACTGGGCGTCCCCCTCGCTCCTAAAAAAGAGAAGGGCGCCTCGCGGCGCCCTTTTCGTCAGTACAGCACGTTCGCCAGCTTGCGGCGGTAGGCGATCACCAGCGGGTGGTCGTTGCCCAGCAGGTCGAATACCTGGACCAGCGTCTTGCGCGGCAGGTCTTCGCCGTAGCTGCGGTTGCGCACGAACAGCTTGAGCAGAGCGTCCATCGCCGCCTCGTACTGCTGGCGGGCCAGTTGCTGGATGGCCAACTGGTAGGTGGCTTCGTCGTCGTTGGCGTCGGCGGCCAGGCGGGTCTTCAGCGCGGCGGCGTCGGGGAGGCCTTCGGCCTGGCGCAGGAAGGTCAGCTGGGCCTTGGCGGCGGCCAGCGCCTGCTTGTGGTCATCGCTCTTCACGGCGTCGAGCACGGTCTCGGCTTCACCCAGCTCGCCGCGCTCGGCGAGGCAGCGGGCGTAGAGGATCAGCGCGGCGGCGTTGGTGTTGTCTTCGCCCAGCAGGGCTTTGAGCTGGGCCTCGGCCTCGGCGAAGCGGCCTTCGTTGAAGGCGGCCTGCGCGGCTTCCATCGGGTCGGCGGCGGCCGGAGCCGGGGGCTGTACATGCTGTTCGAGCATTTGGCGGATTGCCGATTCCGGCTGCGCGCCGGCAAAACCGTCGACCGGCTGGCCGTCCTTGAACAGCACCACGGTGGGCAGGCTGCGGATGCCGAAGCGCATCACGATGTCCTGCTCGATGTCGCAGTTGACCTTGGCCAGCAGCAGCTCGCCCTGGTAGGACTCGGTGATCTGCGCCAGCAGCGGCATCAGGGCCTTGCACGGGGCGCACCAGTCGGCCCAGAAGTCCACCAGGACCGGCTTGATGAAGGAGTTCTCGATGACGACCTGATCGAAGTTGGCGATGCTGGCGTCGAAGATGTAGGGCGTATCGCTCATGGGAAATCTCGGGCGAGTGGGGCGATGAGGGTGATTGCCACTATAAGTGGGGGCGGTGGGGAACGGAAACAAGCTCCCGGTGGGCGCCCGGAATGAATCAGCGCACTAACGTAGGATGGGTGGAGCCTAGGCGATACCCATACTGTCGGAGCGGCAATCGATGGGTATCGCTTCGCTCCTCGCCATCCTGCAGAAGCGTTCCTGGCTCAGCCGCGCCGCGCGTGATACAGGCTGACGTGGCGAAACTCAGCCGGCTCCGCCAGGTCCGGCCAGGTACAGCCGTCGAGGATCGCCAGGCGCTGGTAGAGCGGATGGCTGAAGTCGCGCACCCGCGAGTCGGCCACCAGGGCTTCGCGGCCGCGGCTGAGGAATTCGTCCAGCAGCGGCAGGTTGGCGCGGTCGTAGAGCACGTCGGCAACGATGATCAGGTCGTAGCGGTCGGCTTCCTGGAAGAAGTCTTCCGAGTAGCTCAGCTCCACGTTGTTCAGCTCGGCATTGGCGCGGCAGGCGTCCAGCGCCAGCGGGTCGAGGTCGCAGGCCACCACTTCGGCGGCGCCGGCCTTGGCAGCGGCGATGGCGGCGATGCCGGAGCCCGCGCCGAAGTCCAGCACGCGCTTGCCGCGCACCCATTCGGGCTGTTGGGCCAGCCAGTGGGCCAGCACCAGGCCGCTGGCCCAGCAGAAGCACCAGTAGGGTGGCTCTTCGAGGATGCGCCGGGTTTCGTCCGGGCTGAACTCGCGGTCCATGTTCTGTGCGTCGATCAACCAGAGGTCGATGTCGGTGCCGGGCAGGCGCTCGGCGGACAGTCGCGCGTCACCCAGCAGTTCGCCCAGGGCCTGCTGCAGGGAGGCTGGTGGCGTCATGGCACGCGCTCCAGGCGCAGCTCGCCGAGGGCCTGGGTCTCCGGCTGGGCGATGCGTACCGGCGGCAGGCGCCAGGCGAGTTGGCCGGACTGCGAGACGCGGGCGTGCAGTTCGACGCGGACACCCGTCGGGAAGGATTGCGGGTTGAACACCAGGCGGAAGGGCAGGGCCTGGCCGGTGGCGATCAGGTTCTCGCTGGACAGCAGTTGCTGTGGGCGGTCGCGTTCATCGATCACCAACAGCGCAAGTTCTACTTCGCCGCCGGCGGGCAGGTAGCCCTGGCGGCTGCTGAGCTGACCGGTCAGCGCGCGCATGTTGGCCGGCAGGGGGGATTCGGCCGCTGCGGCGCGGGCGGGCGCAGATTGCGGGGCGGGCGCCGGCTTGTCGCTGGAGCAGGCAGCGAGCAGGGCAATGAGGGACAGGCAAAGCAGACGGGCGGACATGGGCGGACTCCATCGCGGCACATTTCCAGGCGGGCGCCTGTATAGCCTAAAGCGTCCGGCTTGTCTCGGGGAGGCCAGGGTTTCATTGGCAGGGCGATGCGCTACCATGAGCCTTTCCCTTATTCGTACAAGACCCGCCATGCATTGTCCCTTCTGCGGCGCCCACGACACCAAAGTCATCGATTCGCGCCTGGTCGCCGAAGGCGATCAGGTCCGCCGGCGCCGCGAGTGCCTGAACTGCGGCGAACGCTTCACCACCTTCGAGACCGCCGAACTGGTCATGCCGCGCCTGATCAAGCAGGACGGCAGCCGCCAGCCGTTCGACGAGGACAAGCTGCGCGCCGGCATGCAGCGCGCGCTGGAGAAGCGCCCGGTGAGCATCGAGCGGCTGGAGGAAGCGCTGGCGCATATCAAGCACAAGCTGCGTGCCACCGGCGAGCGCGAGGTCAAGTCGCGGGTACTGGGGGAGCTGGTGATGGCCGAGTTGCAGAAGCTCGACGAAGTCGCCTACATCCGATTCGCCTCGGTCTACCGCCGCTTCCAGGACCTCAACGAGTTCCGCGAGGAGATCGAGCGCCTGGCCCGCGAGCCGTCGAAAGAATGAGCGCCCCCGATCCGATGAACCACCTCGATGAGGCCTGGATGGCCCGCGCCATCGAACTGGCGCGCAAGGGGTGGTACTCCACCCATCCCAATCCCCGGGTCGGTTGCGTCATCGTGCGCGATGGCCAGGTGGTTGGCGAGGGCTGGCACGTGCGCGCCGGCGAGCCGCACGCCGAAGTCCACGCGCTGCGCCAGGCCGGCGACAAGGCCTGTGGCGCCGCCGCCTACGTCACCCTGGAACCGTGCAGCCATTTCGGCCGCACGCCGCCGTGCGCGGATGCGCTGGTGAAAGCCGGCGTGGCGCGGGTGGTGGCGGCCATGCAGGACCCCAATCCGCAGGTCGCCGGCAACGGCATGCGGCGCATTGCCGACGCGGGCATCGAGGTGCGCTCCGGCGTGCTGGAGAGCGAAGCCCGTGCGCTGAACCCTGGCTTCCTCAAACGCATGGAGACCGGCCTGCCTTTCGTGCGGGTGAAGCTGGCGATGAGCCTGGACGGTCGCACCGCAATGGCCAGCGGCGAGAGCCAATGGATCACCGGTCCGGCGGCGCGCCGGGCGGTGCAGCGGCTGCGTGCGCAGTCGAGTGTGGTGCTGTCCGGCGCCGATACCGTGCTGATGGACGATGCGCGCCTGACCGTCCGCCCCGGCGAACTCGGGCTGGATGCCGAGCAGACCGAACTGGCGACGCGTCGCCCGCCGCTGCGGGTGCTGATCGACGGGCGCCTGCGCGTGCCGCTGAGCGCTGCCTTCTTCCAGGCGGGGCCGGCACTGGTGGTCAGTACGCGTGGCGCTCCGGACTACGCCGGGGCGGGGCACGAATTGCTGGCGCTGGCCGGTGACGACGGTCAGGTCGATCTGCCTGCCCTGATGGCCGAACTGGGCCGCCGTGGCGTCAACGAAGTGCTGGTGGAAGCCGGCCCGCGCCTGGCCGGTGCCTTTGCCCGTCAGGGGCTGGTCGACGAGTACTGCATCTTCATGGCGCCCAAGCTGCTCGGTTCCTCCGCGCGCCCGTTGCTGGAGTTGCCGTTGGAACGCATGGCCGATTCCCGCGAGCTGAAGATCAGCGACATCCGCGCAGTGGGCGACGACTGGCTGGTCACCGCGCGGCCGCGCTGACGGCCGCGTTCGTCGCCCGGCGAATCCCGGGGCTGGATAAACAGAACCTTCCGAGTTGTGCCGGCCTGTGGTAAAACGCCACACGCGGTTGACGTTGTAAACGACCGCGATTGACGTTCTCAGGGCGGGGTGCAAGTCCCCACCGGCGGTAATGGCGTGCAATACGTCTAGCCCGCGAGCGCTTGCCCGGACCGGTTCGCCGGAGGGGCAAGGTCAGCAGACCCGGTGCGATTCCGGGGCCGACGGTAACAGTCCGGATGAAGAGAGAACGGGATGAGCCAACGGGGCGTGCCTGCGCACGTCCGCGAAATCCCTTCGATCCGATACGCCCTGTTTTCTAACCAAAAACAGGAGTTCGCCACTATGCAATATCTTTCCCAGTTGGCTTCGCGGGCCTGCCGGCCAGCCGCCTTCGTCGTGTGGGAGGCAACATGTTCACCGGCATAATCGAATCCATCGGCAGCATCGCCTCCATTACCCCCAAGGGCGGTGACGTCCGGCTGTACGTGAAGACCGGCAAGCTCGACCTCGCCGACGTCAAGCTCGGCGACAGCATCGCAGTCAACGGCATCTGCCTGACCGCGGTGGACCTGCCCGGCGACGGCTTCTGGGCCGACGTCAGCCGCGAGACCCTGGCGCGCACCGCCTTCGCGCAGCTCAAGGTCGGTAGCCGGGTGAACCTGGAAAAGGCCCTGACCCCGACCACCCGCCTGGGCGGCCACCTGGTCAGCGGTCACGTCGACGGCGTCGGCGAGATCGTCAAGCGCGAGGAAAACGCCCGCGCCATCCAGTTCACCGTGCGCGCGCCGCGCGAGCTGGCCAAGTACATCGCTCTCAAGGGTTCGATCACCGTGGACGGCACCAGCCTGACGGTGAACGCGGTCAATGGCGCCGAGTTCGAGCTGACCATCGTTCCGCACACCGTGCAGGAGACCATCATGGCCGACTACCGCGGTGGTCGCCTGGTCAACCTTGAAGTCGACCTGCTGGCGCGCTACCTGGAGCGTCTGTTGCTGGGCGACAAGGCGGCGGAACCCGCAGCCGGCGCTGGCGGCATCACCGAAGCATTCCTGGCCGAAAACGGCTTCCTGAAACACTGATAAGGCTCGTCCCCGTATGGCACTCAACAGCATTGAAGAACTGCTCGACGACATGCGTCAGGGCAAGATGGTCATCCTCATGGATGACGAGGACCGCGAGAACGAAGGCGACCTGATTATCGCCTCCGAGTGCGTCCGTACCGAAGACATCAATTTCATGGCCCGCTTCGCCCGCGGCCTGATCTGCATGCCGATGACCCGCGAGCGCTGCGAGCGACTCGGCCTGCCGCTGATGGTGCAGCGCAACGGTTCCGGCTTCGGCACCAAGTTCACCGTCTCCATCGAGGCCGCCGAAGGCGTCACCACCGGCATCTCCGCCGCTGACCGCGCCCGCACCGTACAGGCCGCCGCGGCGAAGCACGCCGTGGCCGCCGACATCGTCAGCCCCGGCCACATCTTCCCGCTGATGGCCCAGCCCGGCGGTGTGCTGGCTCGCGCCGGCCATACCGAGGCGGCCTGCGACCTGGCACGCATGGCGGGCTTCGAGCCCTCCGGCGTGATCTGCGAGATCATGAACGACGACGGCACCATGGCCCGTCGCCCGGAACTGGAAGAGTTCGCCAAGCAGCACAACATCAAGATCGGCACCATCGCCGACCTGATCCACTACCGCCTGATTCACGAGCGCACCGTCGAGCGCCTCGCCGAGCAGCCGCTGGATACCGAACTGGGCCAGTTCAAGCTGATCACCTACCGCGACTCCGTGGAAGGCGACGTGCACCTGGCGCTGACCCTGGGCAAGGTCTGCCCGGAAGAGCCGACCCTGGTGCGCGTGCACAACCCCGACCCGCTGCGCGACCTGCTGCTGGTCAACCAGGCGGGCCGCTGGAGCCTGCGCGCGGCGATGGCCAAGGTGGCCGAGGCCGGCTCCGGGGTGGTCCTGCTGCTGGGCCACCAGGTCGGCGGCGAAGACCTGCTGGCGCACGTCCGTGAGATCAGCAATGCCGCGGCGCCCGTGCAGAAACCGACCACCACCTACAGCACCGTGGGTGCCGGTTCGCAGATCCTGCGCGACCTGGGGGTACGCAAGATGCGCCTGATGTCGGCACCGATGCGCTTCAACGCGATATCCGGTTTCGACCTCGAAGTAGTAGAATACCTGCCCGCTGAATGAACCTCACCGCCGTGCCCTGGCACGGCGGTGCCGTTCTTCTACCCTATTTGCGGAGCGTTGCTGAACGCTCCGGCTCTTTAACAGACGAGACCTGCCCATGACCCTGAAGACCATCGAAGGTACCTTCATCGCCCCCAAAGGCCGCTTTGCCCTGGTGGTTGGCCGCTTCAACAGCTTCGTGGTGGAAAGCCTGGTGGAAGGCGCCATCGACGCGCTGGTGCGCCACGGCGTCGCCCAGAGCGAAATCACCGTGATCCGCGCCCCGGGCGCCTTCGAAATCCCGCTGGTGGCGCAGAAAGTCGCCCAGCGCGGTGAATTCGACGCCATCATCGCCCTCGGCGCTGTAATCCGTGGCGGCACCCCGCACTTCGAATACGTAGCCGGCGAGTGCACCAAGGGCCTGGCGCAGGTTTCCCTGCAGTTCGGCGTGCCGGTCGCCTTCGGCGTGCTGACCGTCGACTCCATCGAACAAGCCATCGAGCGCTCCGGCACCAAGGCCGGCAACAAGGGCGCCGAAGCTGCCCTGTCCGCCCTGGAAATGGTGAGCCTGCTGTCGCAGCTGGAGGCCAAGTGAGCCAGGACAGCGGTACTCCGGCAAAGCCCGCCAAGCCCAACAAGATCGCCATGCGTCGCAAGGCCCGCAGCCTTGCGGTGCAGGCCCTGTACTCCTGGCAGATGGCGGGCCAGCCGCTCAACGAGATCGAGGCGACCTTCCGCACCGATAACGATTTCAGCGATGTCGACGGCGCCTATTTCCACGAGATCCTGCACGGCGTACCGCGCCTGAAGGGCGAGCTGGACAAGGAGTTCACCCCTTGCCTGGACCGCGCGCTGGAAGAAATCGACCCGGTCGAGCTGGCGATCCTGCGCCTCTCCACCTACGAGCTGCGCAACCGCCTGGACGTGCCGTACAAGGTGGTGATCAACGAAGGCATCGAGCTGGCCAAGACCTTCGGCGCCACCGACGGACACAAGTTCGTCAACGGCGTGCTGGACAAGCTCGCACCGCGCCTGCGCGCCGCCGAATTGCGTGGCGCCAAGCGCTGAGGCATGGGTGAGTTCGAGCTGATCCGTCGCTACTTCGCCTCGGCCGCCTGTGCGGCCGGCGGCGAGGCAGTGGCCCTGGGGATTGGTGACGACTGCGCGCTCCTCGCTCCCAAAGCCGGTGAACAGCTGGCGATTTCCACCGATACCCTGGTCGCCGGCGTGCATTTTCCCGCCGTCTGCGATGCCTTCCTGCTCGGCCAGCGCGCCCTGGCGGTGTCCGCCAGCGACCTGGCCGCGATGGGCGCCGCGCCCATCGGCTTCACCCTTGCCCTGACTCTGCCCGAGGCCGACCCGGCCTGGCTGGAAGGTTTCGCCCGTGGCCTGAACCTGAAGGCCCAGGAATGCGCCATGGCGCTGATCGGCGGCGATACCACCCGTGGCCCGCTGTCCATGACGATCACCGTGTTCGGCGCCGTGCCCGCCGGGCAGGCGATTACCCGCGCCGGCGCTCGGCCGGGCGATCTGCTCTGCGTCGGCGGCCCGCTGGGCGAGGCAGGCGGCGCGCTGCCGCTGGTGCTGGGCGAGCTGACCGCCGAGCCGGCCATCGCCGAACCGCTGCTGGCGCGCTACTGGTCGCCGCAGCCGCAGTTGGCCTTTGGCCTGGCATTGCGCGGCAAGGCCAGTGCGGCGCTGGATATTTCCGACGGGCTGCTGGCCGACTGCGGGCATATCGCCCGGGCCTCCGGCGTGGCGCTGGTCATCGAGGCCGAACGTCTGCCGCCGAGTGCGCCATTGGAGGCACTGCTGGGCGCCGAGCGCGCACGGCAACTGAAACTCGGCGCCGGGGATGATTACGTACTGGCCTTCACGCTGCCGCCCGAGTACCTGCCCGTCCTTTCCGCGAACTGGCCGCAACTCTGCGTGGTCGGTAGGGTGGAGGCCGGCTCCGGCGTCCGCGTGCTGGACGGACAGGGCGCCGATATCACGCCGCGCCAGGGCGGCTACCTGCATTTCATGGAGTGACCGTGACAGAACAACCCAACCAGGCCCCCGCGCAACCCGTGCCCCATTCGGTATGGCGCAATCCCTGGCATTTCCTGGCCTTCGGCTTCGGTTCCGGCACCCTGCCCAAGGCGCCCGGCACCTGGGGCTCGCTGGTTGCGCTACCCTTCATACCACTGTGGCAGATGCTCCCGGACTGGGGGTATTGGCTGATGCTGGGCGTGACCATGCTGTTCGGCTTCTGGCTGTGCGGCAAGGTCGCGGATGACCTGCGGGTGCACGACCACGAAGGCATCGTCTGGGATGAGATGGTCGGCATGTGGATCACCCTCTGGCTGGTGCCGGAAGGCTGGTGGTGGCTGCTGGTCGGTTTCGTGGTGTTCCGCATCGTCGATATTTCCAAGCCCTGGCCGATCAGTTGGGTCGACCGCAATGTCCATGGCGGCGTGGGCATCATGCTCGATGACGTACTGGCCGGCGTGTTCGCCTGGCTGGTGATGCAGGGGCTGACCTGGGGTTGGGCCCGCTGGCTGATCTGAGGACGATCGATGCGCCGACTGCTGTGCCTGCTCTGCGTACTGTGGTGGCTGCCGGCATGGGCGGATGCCCCGCCTACTGAGATCCGTGTCGCCAGCGAGGCGTGGGTCAACTACACCCAGGCCGATGGCCGCGGGCTCGCCTGGGACCTGCTGCGTGCGCTGTACGAGCCTGAGGGCGTGCGCCTGATCCCCCGCAGCGAGCCCTATGTGCGCTCGGTCGGCCTGGTGCAGCGTGGCGAGGCGGACGCCTGGATCGGCTCCTATCGCGACGAAATCAGCAACATCATCTATCCCCGCTGGCCCTACGACGTCGACCCCATCGGCGCGCTGGGGCGCAGGGATTCCCCGCCGCCCAAGCTGGCCGACCTGGACCGTTACCGCCTGGCCTGGATGCGCGGCTACTCCTTCGACCGCTACCTGGATCACCTGGGGCAGCGTAACGAACTGCAGCGCCGCAGCTCGGCATTGCCGATGCTCGACAGCCGGCGGATCGACTATTTCATCGATGCCCGCCCCGAGCTTGAAGAGATGCTCCAGGGCAAGGGCGTCGATGCCAGCGTCTACCGGATCACCGATATCGCCACGATTCCGCTGTATCTTGGCTTCGCCAACAACGAACGCGGCCGGGCGCTGGCGCAGTTGTTCGATGCGCGCATGCAGGCGCTCTATCACAGCGGTGAGCTGGAGCGCCTGTTCGACCGCTGGCATTGGCCCTACGCCCCCCTGAAGCCGCTGCTGCCACCCAAGGAGTGATCGTGATGCCGCGTCTGTTCCTGTTGTCCTGCCTGTCCCTCTGCACCGCGCTGGCGCTGGCTGCGCCCCAGGTGCGCGTGGTGGGCCTGTTCCCCGGGGCGGCGGTGCTCAGCATCGACGGCCAGCGCAAGCTGCTCAAGGTCGGCCAGAGCGGCCCGGGCGGGGTTCAGCTGGTCAGCGCCGACGCCCACAAGGCGGTGCTGCGCGTCGGTGGCGTGGAGCAGGCCTACGAGCTGGAGCGCGAGTACAACGGCAGCGGCTATTCGGCGCCGGCGGCGCGTACCGAGATGAGCATTGCCCGCGGCAATGGCGGCCATTACTGGGTCTCCGGGACCATCAACAACCAGAGCGCGCAGTTCCTGGTGGACACCGGCGCCACGTCGGTGGCGATGAACGAGGGCCAGGCGCGCCGCCTGGGCATCGACTATCGCGCCGTCGGTACGCCGATGATGGCGTCCACCGCCAGCGGCACGGCCAGGGGCTGGAAGGTTTCGCTCAACAGCGTGAAGCTCGGCGGCGTCGAGGTGCTGGGTGTGGAGGCGGTGGTGCTGGAGGGCGAATTCCCCACCGAAATCCTGCTCGGCATGAGCTACCTCAACCGCGTGGGTTGGCGTGAGGATCAGGGCATGATGTATATCCAGGCCAAGCACTGAGAGCCTGTCCAGAATCTGCTGCGCGTCGGCATAACTACGTTAAAAACAGGCTCGGAAGCCGCTTGCGGCTAACGCACTTCAGTGCGGTCCCGGAGGGGCGAGCGAAGCGAGTCATGCTCATTTACAGCTTGTAAACTCCGCTTCCTCGCCCGTTTGATTCGCTGGCGCTCACCCTTCGGGCCAGCCTGCGGCTGTTACTCCCGTTGGTCGTTGAGCCTTGTTCTGCTCTAGCTCGCGAGATTCTGAACAGACTCTGGCGCGCCGCTTCCATCGATGGCGTCGATGCTTATCTTGCAGAATTCGCAATGACGGTGCGGCCGGCGCTGCTGCTACAATGCCGGTCCTCCTTCCTTAGATAAATCTTTCAGGAGTTTCCGGTGTCTGTCGTTTTCGTCGCCGCCTCCAAGCTGCCCACCCCCTTCGGCGAATTCACCATGCATGGCTTCCTCGATGAGGAAACCGGCAAGGAACACGTCGCCCTGACCATGGGCAAGCTCGACGACGGCCAGCCGGTGCTGGGGCGTCTGCATTCCGAGTGCCTGACCGGCGATGCGCTGTTCAGCCTGCGCTGCGACTGTGGCTTCCAGCTCGAAGGCGCACTCTCGGCCATCGCCAAAGAAGGCCGCGGCGTGCTGCTGTACCTGCGTCAGGAAGGCCGTGGCATTGGCCTGCTCAACAAGATTCGCGCCTACGCCCTGCAGGACGAGGGTGCGGACACCGTGGAAGCCAACCTGGCCCTGGGCTTTGGCGCCGACCAGCGCGACTACGCCATGTGCCTGTCGATGCTCAGGCACCTGGGCGTCTGCTCGCTGAAGCTGATGACCAACAACCCGCGCAAGGTGAAGGCGCTGGAAGGCTATGGCCTGACCGTCGCCGAGCGCGTGCCGCTGCAGAAGGGCCTGAACCCGCACAACAAGCGCTACCTGGCGACCAAGGCCGGCAAGCTCGGCCACATGCTGGGCAACATGCATCAGGGCGAAGCCGAGGCCGAGGTCGAGGCTTCGTGAATCGCGCCGTCGCGCGGCGCCGGCTGAATCTGATCTGGTGGCTGCTGCTGGCCCTCGCGCTGGCGCCGCAGCATCTGCTGCTGGCGCTGGTCGGTGAAACGGGCTGGTCCGAACAGCTGGCCACGCCGGTTTTCGTGGCCGGCCTGATCTCGATGTTCCTCACCCTGCCGCTGTTCCGTGGTTACAAGCGCGCGCTGGTCGCTGCACAGAATGCCCGCGACATGGCCGGCGAGCCTGCTGCCTGGCAGGCGCTGGGTGCCGCGCAACGCCGTGGCGTGCTGGTCGGCAGCCTGCCGGCATGGATCGGTGCCCTGGCGGTGCTGGTCGACCTGAGCGGCGTGGCCGTCCTGCTGCTGGGGCTGGCCAGCCTGGTCATCCTCTGGCTGTACCGCATTCCCCGCCAGCTCCTCTGAATGCGCCGGCTCCTCTGCCTGTTCACCCTGTTGCTGGCGCTGCCGCTGGCAGCGGCGGAGCGGGTGGTCAGCCTGGCGCCGTCCCTCACCGACATGGTGCTCGAACTGGGCGCGACCGACCGGCTGGTCGGTGTGCTCGACGGGGGACCGCGCCCGCCGGAACTGGAGGGCCTGGCCTCGGTGGGGCGCTATGGGCAGGTGAACCTGGAGCAGGTGCTCAGCCTGCGTCCCGACCTGCTGCTGGTCTGGCCCGGTGCGGTGCCGGACGCGCAACTGGTGCAGTTGAAGTCCTTCGGTATTCCCCTCTACATCGCTGATCCCCACCGCCTGGAAGACGTCGCGCGGCAATTGCGCGAGCTGGGCGAACGCCTGGGCCGGCAGGAACAGGGCCGGACCCTGGCGCGGCAATTCGAGGAGCGCCTGCAGGCGCTGCGCAGCCAGTATCACCGCGAGCGGCCGCTGAAAGTCTTCTATCAGGTCTGGAATCGCCCGCTCTACACGCTCGGTGGCAATCAGATCATCAGCGACGCGCTGGGCGTCTGCGGTGGCCGCAACCTGTTCGCCGACCTCAGCCTGCCTGCGCCGCAGGTCAGCCAGGAGGCCGTGCTGGCGCGCGATCCGGAAGTGATCCTGGGGGGCAGCCATGCCGAGCTGCAATCCTGGACGCAGATGCCGCAGCTGACCGCCACTCGCCTGGGCCAGCTCTGGCCGATCCCCGACAAGAACCTGGAGCGGCCGAGCTACGCGATGCTCGAGGCGACCGAGAAACTCTGCCGGTTGCTGGCGGGTGCGAAACCGTAGGGCGTACAACCGTTCGCGGTTGTACGCCGTTACACCTGACGCATGTCCATCCGCGGGGGGCAGGTCGGACGCCCGTTTGAATGGCGCCCTGGCCAACTCTGGAGCGGGCTTCAATCAAGGCCAATCGGCGTATAACGCGGAGCGTTATACGCCCTACGCCAGGCTTGAGCCGGTGCTGGCTTAGAACCCCTCCAGCACGATCTTGCCCTTGGCCGTGTTGCTCTCCAGCAGCGCATGGGCGCGGCGCAGGTTAGCCGCGTCGATCCGGCCGAAGTGCTCGCCCAGGGTGGTCTTCAGCACGCCGCTGTCGATCAGCCCGGCCACGCGCTCCAGCAGCTTGTGCTGCTCGATCATGTCGGCAGTCTGGAACATCGAGCGGGTGTACATGAACTCCCAGTGCAGCGACAGGCTCTTCTGCTTGAGCTGGCGCACGTCCAGGTTCTCCGGGTCGTCGATCAGCGCCAGGCGGCCCTGCGGGCGCAGGCTGGCGACGATCTCGGGCAGGTGCGCCTCGGTCTGGTTCAGGCTCGCCACGTGGGTGACTTCGCCGATGCCGATGCGTTTCAGCTCCTGGCTCAGCGGTTTGCGATGGTCGATCACGTGGTGCGCGCCGAGGTTGCGCACCCATTCCTGGGTTTCCGGGCGCGAGGCGGTACCGATCACGGTCATGCCGGTGAGCTGGCGCGCCAACTGGGTGAGGATCGAGCCGACCCCGCCGGCCGCGCCGACGATCAGCAGGCTCTGGCCCTTGCTGGCGCTGCCCTCGGCCACCTGCAGGCGGTCGAACAGCAGTTCCCAGGCGGTGATGGTGGTCAGCGGCAGGGCCGCCGCATGGGCGAAGTCCAGGCTCTGCGGCATGTGGCCGACGATGCGCTCGTCCACCAATTGCAGTTCGGCGTTGCTGCCGGGTCGGGTCAGGTCGCCGGCGTACCAGACCTTGTCGCCCGGCTTGAACAGGCTGACTTCGCTGCCCACCGCGCGGACCACGCCGGAAGCATCCCAGCCGAGCACCTTGTACTGGCCTTCGGCGGGCTGGGCGCGCAGGCGCACCTTGGTATCCACCGGGTTGACGGAGATGGCGCGCACTTCCACCAGCAGGTCGCGCGGGCCGAGTGTGGGCTCCGGCAGCTGGATGTCGAGCAGGGCGTTCGGGTCGCTGCTGGGCAGGCTTTGGGTGTAGCCGATGGCTTTCATGGGGCAGTCCTTCAATCGATACGGTTCATCAGGCGGATATCGAGTTCCGCCAGGTCAGGTTCGGAGGCCTTCAGCAGGGCCTGGAAGTGCGGGCTGGCCTCGTGTTCGGCCAGCGCCTCCTCATCGCGCCACTGTTCGATCATGTAGATCAGGTCGGCGTCCTTGATGTCGCGGTGCAGGTCGTACTGCAGGCAACCGGCTTCGGCGCGGGACGGCGCGAGCATGTTGTGCAGGTGCTGCTCCAGGCTGTCGGCGCGGCCGGGCTTGGCGCGAATGATGGCGATCAGGGTCAGGCTCATCCGGAAGTCTCCAGGTGCGAGAAAAGTGACAGGCATGCTGCTCTCTTTCGTCGGGAAGAAAAACCGCGTAAGTAGAGAGTCTCTTTCAAAGGATTTTTGAAAATGCTGCGTTTCGACGACCTGCAGATATTCGTCCGCACCGCCGAGCGCGGCAGCCTCTCCGCCGCGGCCCGCGAGCTGGAGTTGTCGCCGGCGGTGGCCAGCGCCGCGCTCAAGCGCCTGGAAAGCGAGCTGGACGTGCGCCTGTTCGCCCGCTCCACCCGCAGCCTGCGCCTGACTGCCGAGGGTGAGCTGTACCTGGCCCACGCCCGCGCCGCCTTGCAGAGCCTGGACGATGGTCGCCAGCTATTGGCCGGCGGCAAGAGCGAGATTGCCGGCAACTTCCAGGTCTCGGCGCCGTCGGATTTCGGCCGCAACGTGCTGCTGCCCTGGCTCGATGAATTCCAGACGCTGCACCCGCGGATGAACCTGCGCCTGCTGATCAGCGATCGTCTGGCCGATCTCTACCGCCAGCCGGTGGACGTGGCCTTCCGCCTCGGCCAGCCTGGCGATTCGAACCTGGTGGCGCTGCCGCTGGCCCCGGACAACCGCCGGGTGCTCTGCGCCGCGCCGCAGTACTTTGCCCGCCACGGCAAGCCGAAGCACCCGGACGAGCTGCAACGGCACAACTGCCTGCTCTACATGCTGGGAGGGCGGGCCCACGAGCGCTGGCGCTTCAGCGATAGCCGCAGGCAGCACGAGGTGACGGTGCGCGGTGACCGCCTCTGCGACGACGCCGAGGTGGTGCGGCGCTGGGCCGTGGCAGGGCAGGGGTTGGTCTACAAGTCCTGGCTGGACGTGGCGGCCGACGTGCGCGCCGGCCGCCTGGAGGTCGCGCTGGCGGAATACCTGGGCGAGGCCACGCCGATGAACCTGTTCTGCACCCACCGCGCCCAGCTCAGCCGGGCGGTGACCCAGTTGCGTGAGTTCGTCCAGCTGCGCTGCGCCGAGCTGATGCGCGACCGCCCCTGGGCGTGAGCCTTACAGGGGCTGGTAGCGGTGAAGGGCGCCGCCCAGGCCCCAGATGCTGGCGAAGGCCAGCAACATCAGCGCGGTCGGCAGCAGGCGCCACCAGATGCGCGGGGCCAGTGCCGGCAGCTCGATGCGCCGCTGGCTTATCCACAGGCTGGCGGCGCACACCGAGGCGCCGAGCAGGGCGCCGGCGATGATGTCGCTGGGCCAGTGGGCGCCCAGGTAGACCCGTGAGATCGCGATGCAGGCTGCCGGAATGACCGCCAGCAGCATCCAGGTCAGGCGCACGCGCGGGCTTTTCTCGCGGCTGGCCAGCACGCCGAGCACCAGGAAGAAGGCGAAGGATGCCGAGGCGTGGCCGCTGGGCATGCTGAAGGCGGACAGCGGGTCGGCGATCACCTCGGGGCGTGCGCGGCTGAAGAGATGCTTGAGCGTGCCGTTCAGCAGCGCCGTGCCCACCAGGGTGCCGGCGGCGAAGAAGGCATGGCGCCACAGGCGCAGCACGGCGAGGAGGAGTGCGAGCAGGGCGCCGGCGATGAACTGGGTGCGGAAGTCGCCGACCCGGGTGACGGCTACCATCACCTCGTCCAGCCAGCCCTGGCGATGCTCCTGCACCAGCGCCATCAGCCCCTTGTCGAGGGCGTCCAGGTGCGGCCAGCCGATCAGCATGGCGACCAGCAGCGCGAAGCAACCGATGGCGCCGATCAGCGGTGCATTGCGTTCCTTGCGCAGTTCGGCGTGGATGATCAGCGCGAGCACGACTGTGATGCACGCGGCAACCACGCCGGCTTCTGCCCAGAAGCCTTCCGGCAAGGGCAGGCGCATGGCCGCGCCGGTCGCCCAGCCGGGCACCAGGTAGGCGATGGACCAGCCGGCGGCGGCGACGATCGAGACCGCGAGGAAACGCCCGAAGGGCATGTCGAGCATGCCGGCGATCATCGGCAGGAACGGCCGCAGCGCGCCGATGAAGCGCCCGACCAGCAGGCTGGCGACGCCGTAGCGGGCGAAGAAGCCTTCGGCGCCGGCCAGCCATTCCGGGTGATGGCGCAGCACCGGCAGGCGGCGGATGTCCTGGTGGAAGTGGCGGCCGATCCAGTAGGACGACAGATCGCCCAGCAGGCCGCCGAAGAAGGCCAGCGCCAGGGTTTCGCCCAGGCCCAGGATGCCGCTGCCGGCCAGCACGGCGATGGCGAAGAGCATCACCACGCCGGGCAGGATGATGCCGATGATGGCGGCGCATTCGAGGAAGGCGGTCAGGAACAGGACCCCGGCGAGCCATTGCGGGTGGGTGGCCATCCAGGTGTTGAAGGCGGCGAGGTCGATCATCGCAGAGGGGTGTCCTGAGTTTCGAGCAGGTGGTAGTCGCGTCCTTCGACCTGGCCGCGGCGCAGTGGGTTGCGCGTGCAGAAGGGGGCGAAGGCGGCGTCGACGAAGCGGTATTGCAGGTGCTCGTCGCGGCCATGGGGAATCCCCAGGCGCGCGGCCTGGATGACTTGCGCGGGGTGCTCGTCGAGGTCGTCGACGAACAGTCGCAGCGGGTCGAAGCGTTGGGCGTCCCAGTCCGGCACCTTCAGGCCCATGGCGCGGCAGAGCAGGGTCTGGCCGGCGCAGAGCTTGCCGATGGGGCGCTCGCTGCCGTCGGCGGCCGGGTTGAGCTGGCGCATGCGGGCCAGGGCGGCGTCGCCGGAGACGCGGTCCATCCAGGGATGCCCGGATTTGATCAGCACCGCGTTGCCGGCGCCGCCGGCACTGAAGTTGAGCGAATCGCCGCCGCGCGCGTAGTACATATAGATGTGCCCGCCATCGAGGAACAGCGCCTTGCGCTTCTCGGTGTAGCCCAGGGAGGCATGGCTGCCTTTCTCGGCCAGGTAATAGGCTTCGGTCTCGATGATCCGCGTCGACAGCCAGAGCTCGCCGACCCGGTGGCGGATCACCTTGCCCAGCAGTTCGCGGGCGACGGTGAGCGCATCGCGGTTGAAGAAGGTATCCGGCAGGGGATTGGCGTCGGGCCAGGGCAAACTTAGGTTGGGTTCGTCGGGCATCGGATTGTCGGGCCAGGAGAGCCGGTCTTAGGCTGGCGAATCATAACAACAAGAATCTTAACCATGCCTGAACGCGTCCGGGCCGACAGCGCCCACATCACTCCCAGTGCGCACTACACCGGCTACGTGTGGTACCGCCATCAACTGGCCGAGCCGGCGTTCGCCACGACCTTCGGCCGCTGGGTGCATGGCTGCGTGGCGCCGATCAACTGGGGCGCGCGCATCGGCTTTGGCCTGGATATCGAAGATTTCCTGCTGCAACGTCATCTGCTGATAGACGCCCGGCTCACCCAGGCCATCGAGCAACGCGAGGTCACCCAGGTGGTGGAGATCGCCTGCGGGCTGTCGCCCCGCGGCCGACGTTTCCGCCAGCGTTATCCACAGCTCACCTATCTCGAGGCCGATCTGCCGCCCATGGCTGCGCGCAAGTCGGAACTGTTGCAGGAACAGGGCTGGCTCGACGGCAAGCACCGCGTGCGGCCTGTGGATATCCTCGCTGAGCAGGGCGAACAGAGCCTCGGCGCCTTGCTGGCCGGGCTCGACCCGAGCCGCCCGGTGGTGGTGATCACCGAGGGCCTGGTGAATTACTTCCAGCGCCCGCTGATCGAGGGCTTCTGGCGGCGGCTGGCGGAGGCCCTGCGGGTGTTTCCGGAGGCGACCTACCTGACCGAGCTCTACCCCGACCTGCGCGAGCACCCGCGCTACCGGCAGATTCGCTGGGGCGTGGGGCTGATCGGGCGGCTGACGCGGGGTGGGTATCCGTTGCATTACCGGAGCGCGGCGGAAATCGAGCAGGCGTTCATTGGTTGCGGCTTCGGTCGCGTCGGAGTGCTCGATCCGCAGGTGGAGGGGGCGGGATTGGGCTTGCCCCAGGGGCGGATGCCGAGTCTGGTGCGGGTGGTCGAAGCGCGGGTTTGACCGATTGTTCGCGATCATGGACTGGGCGCCCTCTCCGGTCCTAGAGGGGACGCTTGGTGCTGGGATTTCCCTCACCCTAACCCTCTCCCGGAGGGAGAGGGGACCGATCGGCGCAAGTTGAAACCGCAGTCTCAGCCGGCACAAGCGGCTCCCTCTCCCTCTGGGAGAGGGCTGGGGTGAGGGGAGGGCCCGAGCGCCGGAGTATCCGTCTTAAGAGTCGCGCGTCATCAAGCCGCGCACGCCCCCTGCTGCATCGGCACCACCATCGCCGCCAGCGCCGCGCTGGCCTGCGGATCGCCGTGGGCGAAGATGAAAGCCAGACCGTCCGCACTGTAGCGCAGCGGCAGAATATCCAGCTCCGGCAGGCCGGCGGCGGTCAGCTTCCAGCCCCGCACAGGGCGGTCAGCCGGCAGCTCGACGCGGATCAACCCGCCGAAGTACCCCAGCTCCGCCAATTCGCAGCGCCATTCGCCGCTTTCACTGTTGCGCAGCACGGCCCGCGTATCGGCCGGCGCCAGGCGCGGCTCGAAGCGGCGCTCCAGGTGCAGCAGCTGCTGGCGCTGGAAACGTGTGCTGCCGGCAGCGCTGCGGGGGAGGGCCTCGCCCAGCAGGAAGGGGTTGTACAGCCGGGCGCAGGCGTCGCGGCGCTCGAACTGGGCCAGGTGGTCGGCGTTGTGGATCAGGGCGAATTGCGCGTCCGCACAGGCATGGGCGAACTCGGCGTGCTCCCATGGCTGGGTGAAGTGGTCGTACTCGCCGGCCAGCACCAGCGTCGGGCACTGCGGATGGCGATCGAAGCCGCCGAAGGCCAGCAGGCGCTGGCTGTTCTGCCGGTAGCGCTCGATTTCTGCCGGGGTCAGGCGTTGCAGCTGGCGCAGCAGGGCCTTGCGGAATACCGGGGAGACGCCGGTGTCGGCCAGGCGCAGCGGGTTGATCAGGCCGGTCAGCACGCCGTGGGCGAAGGGCGCCTGCTCGCCCAGTTCCAGGCGCGCCAGGGCTTCCTCCAGCAGGGCGCGGGCGCCGGGACGGCCGAAGGCGGTGATGCCGGCCAGCAGCAGGCGCGCGCAACGCCGGGGATGGCGGGCGGCGAACAGCGCCGCCAGGGCCGAGCCATAGGACAGGCCGATGGGCATCAGCGGCGGCAGCTGCAGGGTTTCTGCAAAGGCGGCGATCAGGTCGGCCAGGTCTTCCAGGCTCAACTGCGGCGCCAGTTGCAGGTTGCCGCCCTGGCTGGGCAGGTCGAGCAGGATCACCGGATGCCCGGCGAGCAGCTCGGACACCTCGCTGGCGAAGGAACGGAAGCTCTGGAAGGCGCCGCCCAGCAGCAGCACCGGCGGGCGTGGATCGTCTTCCCGCGAGGAGAAGGCCTGGTAGTGCAGTTGCCAACCGTCCAGATCGAGCACCGTCGGAGCGGCGGTCAGCGTCTGGGCGCTGTAGTCGGTGCGATAGCGCATGGCAGTTCTCCGGCGGTGGGCCGCCTCTTGTTGTTCTTCCCTGGCGCCGTGTGATGGAGGCACGGGGGCATTTCGCCATGCTCGAAAAGTAAACAGTGGATACGAATTTGTTTACCCAACCTTCGGGGGGCGTTGCGGGGGGAGAGCTGCCTGGGTGTCACCGTTTCGCCGCCAGGCGCCTGACGGCGCGCAGGGACTGCGTTACCCGGACGGGCGTGAAACGGCCTGTCTACCGGCCGGCTGCTGTGGCTGGCCGGTAAGGGCGCGCTCCCGCTATAATCGCGCATTTCCCTCACGCAGACGCGTTAGATCATGACCGAGTCCGTTCTCGACTATATGAGCCGCCTGGGCCGCGCCGCCCGTGAAGCGTCGCGCGTTGTCGCGCGCGCCACGACCGCGCAGAAGAACCAAGCCCTGCTGGCCGCTGCCGATGCCCTGGACGCCGCCCGCGCCCAGTTGACCGACGCCAACGAAAAGGACCTGGCCAACGGCCGCGCCAATGGCCTGGAGCCAGCCATGCTGGACCGCCTGGCCCTGACTCCGGCGCGCATCGACGACATGATCGAGGGCCTGCGCCAGGTCGCATCGCTGCCGGACCCCATCGGTGAGATCCGCGACATGCGCTACGTGCCGTCCGGCATCCAGATCGGCAAGATGCGCGTGCCGCTGGGCGTGGTGGGGATCATCTACGAATCCCGTCCGAACGTGACCATCGACGCCGCCAGCCTGTGCCTGAAGTCGGGCAACGCGACCATCCTGCGCGGGGGCTCCGAGGCGATCCATTCCAACCAGGCGATCGCCGCCTGCATCCAGACCGGTCTAGCCGCTGCCGGCCTGCCGGCGAGTGCAGTGCAGGTGGTGGAAACCACCGACCGCGCTGCCGTCGGCGCGCTCATCACCATGCCCGAGTTCGTCGACGTCATCGTCCCGCGCGGCGGCAAGAGCCTGATCGAGCGCATCAGCCGTGACGCCAAGGTGCCGGTGATCAAGCACCTGGACGGCATCTGCCACGTCTACATCGACGTCGCCGCCGACCTGGACAAGGCCATCCGCGTCGCCGACAACGCCAAGACCCAGCGCTATGCGCCGTGCAACACCATGGAGACGCTGCTGGTGCACGCCGGCATCGCCGACCGCGTGCTGCCGCCGCTGGCCGCCATCTACCGCGACAAGGGCGTGGAGCTGCGCGGCGACGCCGCCACCCGCGCGCTGCTGGGCGCCGACGTGGTGGAAGCCACCGAGGAAGACTGGCGCACCGAATACAACGCGCCGATCCTGTCGATCCGTATCGTCGACAGCCTGGCCGCGGCCATCGAGCACATCAACACCTACGGCTCGCAGCACACCGACGCGATCATCACCGAGAACTTCACCGATGCCCGCCGCTTCCTCACCGAAGTGGATTCGGCCTCGGTCATGGTGAACGCCTCGACCCGCTTCGCCGATGGCTTCGAGTACGGCCTGGGCGCGGAGATCGGCATTTCCACCGACAAGCTCCACGCTCGCGGCCCGGTCGGCCTTGAAGGCCTGACCAGCGAGAAGTACGTGGTGTTCGGCGACGGACACGTGCGTACCTGATGAAGAAGGCGCGTCCCCGGCGGATCGGCCTGTTCGGCGGCACCTTCGATCCGGTGCACATCGGCCACCTGCGCAGCGCGGTGGAGATGGTCGAGCAGTTCGCATTCGACGAACTGCGCCTGATGCCCAACGCCCGCCCGCCGCACCGTGGCACCCCACAGGTGTCCGCTGCGCAGCGGCTGGCGATGGTCGAGCTGGCGGTGGCCGGCGTGGACCCACTGCTGGTCGACGACCGCGAGCTCAAACGTGACAAACCCTCCTACACCATCGACACCCTGGAGTCGCTGCGTGGGGAGCTGGATGAGCAGGACCAGTTGTTCCTGCTGGTCGGCTGGGACGCTTTCTGCGGCCTGCCGACCTGGCATCGCTGGGAAGAGTTGCTGGAGCACTGCCATGTCGTCGTGCTGCAGCGCCCGGATGCCGACAGCGAGCCGCCGGAAGACCTGCGCGACCTGCTGGCGGCGCGCAGTGTTGCCGACCCGAAGGCGATGACCGGCCCGGCCGGGCAGATCACCTTCGGCTGGCAGACGCCGCTGGCGGTTTCCGCCACCCAGATTCGCCAACTCCTGTCGCAGGGGCGCTCGGTGCGCTTCCTGGTGCCGGACGCGGTGTTGAACTATATCGAGGCACACGGCCTGTACCAGGCGCCTCACTGATCAAGTTAGAGAGTCATTCAATGCAAACCGAACAACTGGTCGAGCTGGCCATTGCCGCTCTGGAAGATCTCAAGGCGCAGGACATCACCGTCATCGACGTGCGCGAGAAAACCAGCATCACCGACGTCATGGTCATCGCCACCGGCAGCTCCGGCCGCCAGGTCAAGTCGCTGGCCGACAACGTGCTGGAGAAGGTCAAGGAACAGGGCGTGAAGCCCATCGGCAGCGAAGGCCAGGAAGGCGGCGAGTGGGTCCTGATCGACCTCGCCAACGTCGTGGTCCACGTCATGCAGCCGGCCACCCGCCAGTTCTACGACCTGGAACGCCTGTGGCAGGGCGCCGAGCAGAGCCGCGCACACCACAGCGCCGAGTAAGTCCGCCGTGCGTCTGCGTCTGATCGCGGTTGGCTCGCGCATGCCGCGCTGGGTGGAAGAGGGCTGGGCCGAGTACGTCAAGCGCCTGCCCTCTGAGCTGTCCCTGGAACTGGTGGAAATCCCGCTCAACACGCGCGGCAAGAATGCCGACGTGGCGCGGCTGATCCGCCAGGAGGGCGAGGCCATGCTGAGCAAGGTCCAGCCCGGGGAACGCATCGTCACCCTCGAAGTCGAAGGCAAGCCCTGGAGCACCCATCAGCTCGCGCAGGAGCTTGACCGCTGGCGCCTGGACGCGCGCACCGTCAACCTCATGGTCGGCGGGCCGGAAGGCCTGGCGCCGGAGGTCTGCGCGCGCAGCGAGCAGCGCTGGTCGCTGTCGCCGCTGACCCTGCCGCATCCGCTGGTGCGCATCCTGGTCGGCGAACAGATCTACCGCGCCTGGACGGTTCTGTCCGGGCACCCCTACCACAAGTAGTCGTAGCCGTTTTCGATGCCGCAGCCGATACAGCTCAAGGACCACGAGAAGGACGCCCGCCTGGTCCGCGCCCGCGTCATCGTCGGCGCGGTGGCGATCTTCCTGCTGGCGCTGGTGCTGGTCGCGCGCATGTATCACCTGCAGGTGACGCAGTACGACTACCACTCGACGCTGTCGGAGAACAACCGCGTTCACGTTCAGCCGATTCCGCCCAATCGCGGGCTGATCTTCGACCGCAATGGCGTGATCATCGCCGACAACCGTCCCAGCTTCAGCCTGACCATCACCCGCGAGCGCACCGAGAACCTGCAGGACACGCTCAAGGCGCTGGTGGATATCCTCGGCCTCACCGAGGAAGACCAGGCCATCTTCGAGAAACGCATGAAGCAGGGTCGGCGGCCGTTCGAGCCGGTGCCGATCATGTTCGAGCTGTCCGAAGAGCAGATCGCCCGCATCGCGGTGAACCAGTACCGCCTGCCCGGCGTCGACGTGACCGCGCAGTTCGTCCGCCATTACCCCTTGGGCGAGCACTTCGCCCACTCGGTCGGCTACGTCGGGCGGATCAACGAGGCGGAACTCAAGAAGCTCGACCCGGTGGCCTATTCCGGCACCCACCACATCGGCAAGACCGGCGTGGAGAAGTTCTACGAGAATGAGCTGCACGGCACCGTGGGCTACGAGGAAGTCGAGACCAACGCCCGTGGCCGCGTGCTGCGCGTGCTCAAGCGCACCGAGCCGGTGTCAGGCCGCGACATCGTGCTGAGCATCGACAGCAAGCTGCAGGCCAAGGCCGAGGAAGCCCTGGCCGGCCGCCGTGGCGCCATCGTGGCGATCCAGCCGTCCACCGGCGACGTGCTGGCGATGGTCAGCCAGCCGAGCTACGACCCCAACCTGTTCGTCACCGGCATCAGCTTCAAGGACTATTCCGCCCTGCGCGATTCCGAGGACCGCCCGCTGTACAACCGCGTACTGCGCGGCCTGTATCCGCCGGGCTCGACGGTGAAGCCGGCGGTGGCCATCGCCGGCCTCGACGCCGGCGTGGTGACGCCCGCCACCCGTGTGTTCGACCCCGGCTACTACCAGCTGCCGAACTACGACCACAAGTACCGCAACTGGAACCGAACGGGCGACGGCTGGGTGAACCTGGAAACCGCGATCATGCGTTCCAACGACACCTACTTCTACGACCTGGCCCACAAGCTGGGGATCGATCGCCTGCACGACTACATGAGCGAATTCGGCTTCGGCCAGCGCGTGGCCCTGGACATGTTCGGCGAGGCCGAGGGCCTGATGCCCTCGCGCCAGTGGAAGCGCGCACTGCGCCGCCAGGCCTGGTTCCCCGGCGAAACGTTGATCCTCGGTATCGGTCAGGGCTACATGCAGGCCACACCGCTGCAACTGGCGCAGATGACCACGCTGATCGCCAACAAGGGCAAGTGGATCCGTCCGCACCTGGCCAAGACCATCGACGGCCAGCCGCCGGTGGACCCCGAACCGATGCCGAACATCCTGCTCAAGGACCCGAACAACTGGAACCTGGTCGACAACGGCATGCAGCAGGTGGTCCACGGTGCCCGCGGTACCGCGCACAAGGTGGGCGCCACCGCCGTCTACCGCATCGCCGGCAAGTCCGGTACGGCGCAGGTGGTGGCGATCAAGCAGGGCGAGAAGTACGACCGCTCCAAGCTCCTCGAACGGCACCGCGACCACGCCCTGTTCGTCGGCTTTGCCCCGGCGGACAACCCGCAGATCGCCGTGGCGGTGATGGTGGAGAACGGCGAGTCCGGCTCCGGCGTCGCCGCGCCCGTGCTCAAGCAGGTGATGGATGCCTGGCTGCTCGACGAAAACGGCAAGCTCAAGCCTGAATACGCGCCCCAGGCCACGGCGGAGGCATCCAAGCCATGACCAAGAACGGCAATTTCGACCGCACCCTCTCCAACGAAGACGTGATGAAGCGGCGCTCCAGCCTGTTGCAGCGCCTGCACATCGACGGCCTGCTGCTCCTGTTGCTGGTGACCCTGGTCTCCGTAGGCCTGTTCGTCCTCTATTCGGCCAGCGGCAAGAGCTGGGATCTGCTGATCAAGCAAGCGTCTTCCTTCGGCCTGGGCCTGGGCGCCATGTTCGTCCTGGCGCAGATCGAGCCGCGCTTCCTCGCCCGCTGGGTGCCGCTGGGCTACCTGATCGGCGTGGCGCTGCTGGTGGTGGTGGACGTGATGGGCCACAACGCCATGGGCGCGACCCGCTGGATCAACATTCCCGGGGTAATCCGCTTCCAGCCGGCGGAATTCATGAAGCTGCTGATGCCCATGACCATCGCCTGGTACCTGTCCAAGCGCTCGTTGCCGCCGGGCTTCAAGCACAGCGTGATTGGCCTTGCGCTGATCGTGGTGCCCTTCGTGCTGATCCTCAAGCAGCCGGACCTGGGCACGGCGATGCTGGTGCTGGCCTCCGGCGCCTTCGTGCTGTTCGTCGGCGGCCTGCGCTGGCGCTGGATCATCACGGCGGTGTCGGCGGCGGTGCCGGTGGCGGTGGCCATGTGGTACTTCGTCATGCACGACTACCAGAAGCAGCGCGTGCTGACCTTCCTCGACCCGGAAAGCGATCCGCTGGGCACCGGCTGGAACATCATCCAGTCGAAAGCGGCCATCGGCTCGGGCGGCGTCTTCGGCAAGGGCTGGCTGCTGGGTACGCAGTCCCATCTGGATTTTTTGCCCGAAAGCCACACGGACTTTATCATTGCCGTGCTCGGCGAAGAGTTCGGCCTGGTCGGGGTGTGCCTCCTGCTGGTGCTGTACCTGCTGGTGATCTACCGGGGGCTTTGGATCACCGCTCAGGCGCAGACGCTGTTCGGCAAGTTGCTCGCCGGCAGTATCACCATGACCTTCTTCGTGTATGTGTTCGTCAACATTGGTATGGTCAGCGGATTGTTGCCAGTGGTGGGGGTACCGCTGCCTTTCATTAGTTATGGCGGAACTTCGCTGGTGACCCTGATGTCAGGTTTCGGGGTTTTGATGTCGATCCATACCCATCGCAAGTGGATCGCCCAGGTTTGATGACAAGAGTGAAAAAAGGGATGCAAGTATTGCGCGCCTGGGCTGCCAGGGGAGTGCATTGGGTCGGACTCGCGGGGGCGATCGGCATGTCCGGTGCCGCTGCCGCGGGCGACTACGATGGCTCGCCCCAGGTGGCCGAGTTCGTCAGCGAAATGACCCGTGAGTACGGCTTCGCCGGTGAACAGCTCATGGCGTTGTTCCATGACGTGGAGCGCAAGCAATCGATCCTCGACGCCATTTCCCGCCCCGCCGAACGGGTCAAGACCTGGAAGGAATACCGCCCGATCTTCGTCACCGACGCGCGCATCAACCGTGGCGTGGACTTCTGGAAGCAGAACGCCGAGGCCCTGGCCCGCGCCGAGCAGGAATACGGCGTGCCGGCCCAGTACATCGTCGCCATCATCGGCGTCGAGACCTTCTTTGGCCGCAATACCGGCAACTTCAAGGTGATGGACGCACTGTCCACCCTGGGCTTCGACTACCCGCCGCGCGCCGACTTTTTCCGCAAGGAGCTCAAGCAGTTCCTCCTGCTGGCCCGTGAGCAGCAGGTCGACCCGCTCAGCCTGACCGGCTCCTACGCCGGCGCCATGGGCCTGCCGCAGTTCATGCCGAGCAGCTTCCGCGCCTACGCCGTGGACTTCGACGGCGACGGCCACATCAATATCTGGAGCGACCCCACCGATGCCATCGGCAGCGTCGCCAACTACTTCAAGCAGCACGGCTGGCACACGGGCGAGCCGGTGGTGTCGCAGGCCGAGCTGGGCACGTCCACCGCCGAGGACGCCATCACCCAGGGCCTGGAACCGCAGCTGAACCTCGGTCAGCTACGCTCTCAGGGCTGGCGCACCCATGACGTACTGCGCGACGACCTGATGGTCACCGCCATGCGCCTGGAGGGCGACCAGGGCTCCGAATACTGGGTTGGGCTGCCGAACTTCTATGTGATCACCCGTTACAACCGCAGCGCCATGTACGCAATGGCGGTCCATCAGCTGGCCGGCGAGATCGCCCGGGCGCGAGGTGTCCATTGAGCAAGCGAATCGCAAGTCCCGGCCTCTGGTCGCTGGCCGCCTGCATTGGCCTGAGCACCGTGTTCCTCGCCAGCTGTACGGGTAATCGCGCGCCGCAGCAGCCGGTCGCCAGCAGCGGCATTTCCGGCCCCTACGACTACAACCGCCCGCACCGCGACGGCGCGCCCTGGTGGGACGTGGACGTCTCGCGCATCCCCGATGCCGTGCCGATGCGCCATAACGGCCCGGTGAAGAACAACCCCTACACCGTGCTGGGCAAGACCTACTATCCGATGAACGACGCGCGCACCTACAACGTGGTGGGCACCGCGTCCTGGTACGGCACCAAGTTCCACGGCCAGGCCACCGCCAACGGCGAGCAGTACGACCTGTACGGCATGACCGCCGCGCACAAGACCCTGCCGCTGCCCAGCTACGTTCGCGTCACCAACCTGGACAACGGCAAGAGCGTGATCGTCCGGGTCAACGACCGTGGACCGTTCTATTCCGACCGGGTGATCGACCTGTCCTTCGCCGCGGCGAAGAAGCTCGGTTACGCCGAAACCGGCACCGCGCGGGTCAAGGTCGAGGGCATCGACCCCGATCGCTGGTGGGCCTCCCAGGGCAAGTCGCAGCCGATGATCATGGCGCTGCCGAAGATGGCCCCGCAGCAGCCTGCTGCCGCGCAGCCTCAGGCCGTGGCCATGGCGCAACCGATCGAAACCTATACCCCGCCGCCCGCGCAGCACGCAGCGCCCGTGGCGCCGGTTCAGATTGACTCAAAAAAAAACGCTTCATTACCAGCCGATGGCCTGTATCTCCAGGTGGGTGCCTTCGCCAACCCGGACGCTGCGGAGCTTCTCAAGGAGAAGGTCGGCAGCCTGACGGGGGCGAAATCCTTTATCAGCTCGGTCGTGGTCAACCAGCAGACCTTGTACCGAGTGCGCCTGGGACCGATCAACACGCAGGATGAAGCAAGCCGGATGCAGGACAGCATCCGCGTGGCCAACCTTGGCCAGCCCAAGCTCGTGCACCTGGACTGAGATTCCACCGCACGCGCCGCAGCGGCACGCAGAGGCCGCGGCAACGAGTTCCCCCCAAGGGGATTGTTTGACCATTAGTGAACCCCAGAGAAACGGATGAACATCTTCAACATCGCCAAACGTCTGTCATTGCTTGTGCTGCTCAGCGCCCCCGTGGCCAGCTGGGCCGCTGAAGTCGTTCCCGCCGCGCCGCAACTGGCGGCCAAGGCCTGGGTCCTGATGGACGGCGCCAGCGGCCAGATCCTCGTCGAGAACGCCGGCGACGAGCGCCTGCCTCCGGCCAGCCTGACCAAGCTGATGACCGCCTACATCGCCACCAAGGAAATTGAAGGCGGCCGCATCGGTGAAAACGACCAGGTGACCGTCAGCGAACACGCCTGGCGCACCGGTGGTTCGCGCATGTTCATCAAGGTCGGCTCCCAGGTATCGGTGAGCGACCTGCTGCACGGCATCATCATCCAGTCTGGCAACGACGCTTCCGTCGCCCTGGCCGAGCACATCGCCGGCAGCGAAGACGCCTTCGCCGATATGATGAACACCACCGCACAGAAGCTGGGCATGGCCAACTCCCACTTCATGGACGCCACCGGCCTGCCCAACCCGGAGCACTACTCCTCCGCCAAGGACATGGCCCTGCTGGCCCGCGCCATCATCTACGGTGAGCCGACCCACTACGCCATCTACGCGCAGAAAGAGTTCCTCTGGAACAACATCAAGCAGCCCAACCGCAACCTGCTGCTGTGGCGCGACAAGACCGTCGACGGCCTGAAGACCGGCCACACCGACGAAGCCGGCTACTGCCTGGTGGCCTCCGCCGTGCGCGACGGCCAGCGCATGATCGCCGTGGTGTTCGGCACCAACAGCGAACAGGCCCGCGCCGCCGAGACCCAGAAGCTGCTGACCTACGGCTTCCGCTTCTTCGAATCGCAGACCTTCTACAAGAAGGGCGCCGAGCTGACCAAGGCCATGGTCTGGAAGGGCTCCGAGCACGAAGTCAAAGCCGGCCTCTCCGAGGACCTGACCATGACCGTACCGCGCGGCCAGCTCAAGCAGCTGCAGGCCAACATGGTCGTCGAGCCGAGCCTGATGGCCCCGATCCAGCAGGGTCAGGTGATCGGCAAGGTCGAGGTCAAGCTGGGTGACAAGGTCGTCCGTACCTCCGACCTGGTAGCCCTGAACGCCGTTGAAGAGGGTGGCTTCTTCCGCCGCATCTGGGACAGCCTGCGCCTGTTCTTCTACGGCCTGTTCAACTGACCGCCCGTCCCGGCCTTGTACTTTTGTATACAAAGCCGGGATTGATCCTCACGCGCCGTCGCAAACTCGGGTAAAATGCCCGCCTGCGACTGCGCGGTCCCCCCGTGGCCCGGCAGCCGTCGTCCGATCCACCCGGAGCGCCCCCACCCTGGGCGCTCATGCGGAGGCGGGCCACCCGCCCGCGACAGCCATGACTGAAACCACCGATACCGCAAACCAGCCCGCGCCGAAGATCGAGTTCCCCTGCGAACGCTATCCGATCAAGGTCATCGGCGATGCCGGCGAAGGCTTCTCCGACCTGGTCATCGAAGTCATCCAGCGCCACGCGCCGGACCTCGACGCCACCACCCTGGTCACCCGTGACAGCCGCAACGGCCGTTTCCTGTCCGTGCAGGTACTGATCACCGCCACCGGCGTCGAGCAACTGCAGAACATCCATAAAGACCTGCGCGCCACCGGCCGCGTCCACATGGTGCTCTGATGGGCGATACGCTGGGCTTCCGCGAGCTGGGCGTATTGCCTTACGAGCCGACCTGGCACGCCATGCAGCGCTTCACCGCCGAGCGGGGGCCTGAGACACCGGACGAGGTCTGGTTGCTGGAACACGAGCGCGTGTTCACCCAGGGCCAGGCCGGCAAGGCCGAGCATGTCCTGCTCCCAGGCGACATCCCGGTGGTCCAGGTCGATCGTGGCGGCCAGGTCACCTACCACGGTCCAGGCCAACTGGTGGCGTACCTGTTGCTCGACGTGCGCCGCTCCGGCATCGGCGTGCGCGACCTGGTTTCGCGCATCGAACAGAGCCTCATCGGCCTGCTGGGCAGTTATGGCGTAACCGCCGTGTCCAAACCCGACGCTCCGGGCGTCTATGTCGACGGCGCGAAGATCGCTTCCCTCGGCCTGCGCATCCGCAACGGCCGTTCCTTCCATGGCCTGGCACTGAACGTGGACATGGACCTGGAACCCTTTCGACGCATCAATCCCTGCGGTTACGCAGGCATGGCCATGACCCAGCTGCGAGAGCTGGCGGGCCCCATCGCATTGGCCGATGTGCGCGAGCGCCTGCGTGGCGAACTCGTCCAGCGCCTTGGCTACGCAGCACAGAAGACCCTAACGGGCGGGATCGAACCTAGATGAGCACAGTTGTGGACAACCCAGGTCAGGCTGCCCCGGCCGCCAAGCCGGGCAAGGTGGAAGTCGGCGTCAAGCTGCGCGGCGCGGAAAAGGTCGCGCGCATTCCGGTGAAGATCATCCCCACCGAGGAGCTGCCGAAGAAGCCCGACTGGATTCGCGTGCGCATCCCGGTTTCCCCCGAAGTCGACCGCATCAAGCAGCTGCTGCGCAAGCACAAGCTGCACAGCGTCTGCGAGGAAGCCTCCTGCCCGAACCTGGGCGAATGCTTCTCCGGCGGCACTGCCACCTTCATGATCATGGGCGACATCTGCACCCGCCGCTGCCCCTTCTGCGACGTCGGCCACGGCCGGCCGAAGCCGCTGGACGTCGACGAGCCGAAGAACCTCGCCATCGCCATCGCCGACCTGCGCCTGAAATACGTGGTGATCACCTCGGTGGACCGCGACGACCTGCGTGACGGCGGCGCCCAGCACTTCGCCGACTGCCTGCGCGAGATCCGCCAGCTGTCCCCCGGCATCCAGCTGGAAACCCTGGTTCCGGACTACCGCGGGCGCATGGACATCGCCCTGGAAATCACCGCCCAGGAGCCGCCGGACGTGTTCAACCACAACCTGGAAACCGTCCCGCGCCTGTACAAGTCCTCGCGTCCGGGCTCGGACTTCGAGTGGTCGCTGGACCTGCTGCAGAAGTTCAAGCAAATTGTCCCGCACGTACCGACCAAGTCCGGCCTGATGCTCGGCCTGGGCGAGACCGACGAGGAAGTCATCGAGGTCATGCAGCGCATGCGCGAGCACGACATCGACATGCTGACCCTCGGTCAGTACCTGCAGCCCTCGCGCAACCACCTGCCGGTGCAGCGCTTCGTCCACCCTGACACCTTCGCCTGGTTCGCCGAGGAAGGCGCGAAGATGGGCTTTAAGAACGTCGCTTCCGGCCCGCTGGTGCGCTCCTCATACCACGCCGACCAGCAGGCGCATGGGACCAAAATCGGCTGATCCTGCCCGGTCGTAAAGGCCAGGCAACTGCTCGACACAAGTGGCCGCACCTCGTTAGAGGTGCGGCCTTTTTGCTGGCATCGAATACATCTGCATCCCGGGTCGAGGCGTCACGGTATTCGTTGCGCTGAAGGTCCTGGTATGTAGGACGTTCCTTCTATAAATCGGAGTATTCCCCAGGGCATTGACGCCTTGACCGACAGCTTTGGCGTTTTTGTATCAGCAGAATTCGCAGGGGCGCTCGCCATCTTCCTGGGCAGCGCTCGATGCCATGGGGAACATTGATGTGGCTTGAACCGGTTAGGAGCAAGTCCCCGGCACCCTAATCACACTGCTGAGTGATCAACATGAAAAAGCTGCTCGTAGCTGCAATCCTCTCCTCCGCATCCGTGGGCGCCTTCGCCTATGACGCCCAGGTCAACTTCAGTGGCGAAGTGCTGGACCAGACCTGCGAAGTCAATGGCAAGCAAGGCGCCGCCGTTGTCGACGTAACCCTGCCGAAGGTCAACAAGAGCGCGCTGGCTGGCGCCGAGAGCTGGGCTGGCAACACTCCCTTCACCTTCAACCTGACCAACTGCCCGGTCAGCGCCACCAAGGCCAAGTGGGAAGTCACCGGCCAGGTCGACAGCGCCGGCACCCTGATCAACACCGTGGCGGGCACCAATGCCACCGTTCGCCTGATCGACCCAGCCAGCAACTACATCAACATCAACACCGACGCCGGTTATAGCTTCACCCCGGCCGCTGATGGCAGCGCCACCCTGCAGTACATGGCCCAGTACTACTCCAAAGCCGGCTCCGCCACCGCGGGTCAACTGAAGACCGTTGGCTACTGGACCCTGACCTACTGATAGGGCGCGCGCTGCTTTCAGCGCGTGTGGTTTGTTGCTGTACCCGGAAGGGGGGGCTGCCACCTCGCCCTTCCTTTCCGGCCTTCAAAGGTGATCGTGCAATGGCAAGTCTGAGTTCAAAATTTCTCTGGTTCGCTGGCTGCCTGAGCGCGGCCATCCTCTGGTCCGGGCTGGCTCAGGCCGGCATCGTGATCCAGGGTTCCCGTGTGGTGTATCCCGCTAAAGAGCGGGAAGTGACAGTGAAGATGACCAATATCGGCGAACAGCCTTCCCTGGTGCAGGCCTGGGTCGACAAGGGCAATGAGAAGCTGACTGCTGACAAGGCCGATGGTCCCTTCCTGATCACTCCGCCCATCACTCGCGTCGAAGCCAAGAAGGGTCAGACCCTGCGCCTGGTCTACACCGGCGATGAGGCTGCTTCGAAGAAACAGGAAACCGTATTCTGGCTGAACGTTCTCGACGTTCCGCCCATGCCCAAGGACCAGGACGCCAACTTCCTCCAGGTGGCCGTGCGTTCACGCCTGAAGATCTTCTACCGTCCCGAGGGGCTGCCGGGCAATCCAAACCAGGCGGCGGAGGGGTTGAGCTGGTCGGTTGTGCAGGTGGGCAGTGGTTATGCCCTCCGTGCCCGGAACAACGCTGCCTTCCATGTCTCCCTGGCCACAGTCCAGTTGGTTACCGGCAACAAGACCTTCAGCGTCGGCAAGGATGACGTGAAGATGGTTGCGCCTGGCGCCAGCGTGGATCTTCCCGTGCCTGGGCTTGCTGGCCAGCCGGGCGCCGGCGCCAAGATCGACTACCAGTGGGTGACGGACTACGGCGCACTGAACCAGCACGAGATCGCCCTCTAACGCCATCGCCTGAACCAGGCCGGAGTTGATCCGGCTTGGTTGCATTCAACCCGACTGTTTCCTGTCTGCGTGGCTCCCTGCGCGGCCTGGATCTGTTCGTCCGGAGAAAAGACGGACCACTGGAGAAAAGATCATGGACATCAAGCAAGGCACTCTTTCCCTACAGTTCAAGCGCTCGCCGCTGGCTGTCGCCGTGGCATCCCGTGGGACCCTGCTGATGGTCATGGGCTGTGGTCTGATGGTTGGCGTCTCGCTGATGACGGACGGTGGCGTCGCCCTGGCAGCCGATCCGGCTGGCAACGATACGGCCGCAGGCGCGCAAGCTTTTGCGGCATTCAACCCAAGCTTCTTCGATAACGGCGGTACCAGCCCCAGCGTCGACGTCTCCCGGTTCGAGAATGGCGCACCGGTGGAGCCGGGCGAGTATCGCCTGGACGTCTATGTCAATGACGCCTGGATCGGTCGCATGTCGATCCGCGCCGTCGCCAGCGGCAATGGCAAGGACGCGACTTCGCGCTACTGCGTCAAGGCTTCGCAGTTCGGTGAACTGGGTGTCGATGTCACCAAGCTCCCGCCGGAAAAACAGAAGCAGATCACCGGTGATTGTGTCGACATCGCCAGCGTAGTGCCGGATGGCAAGATCGACGTCGACCTCTCCGAACTGACTGCCCGTGTTTCCATTCCCCAGTTGTATGTCGGCCGCCAGGTACGTGGCTACGTGGACCCGTCACAATGGGATGGTGGCGTGACCGCCGGCTTCCTGAACTATGACACCAACCTGTACCGCACCGACAGCCATGGCACCAACTCCACCCAGAAATACGCCGGCATTAACGCCGGCATGAACCTGGCCGAGTGGCGCTTGCGTTACAACGGCACCTATAACCACAGCAGGACCGACGGCAGCCCAGCGCAGAGTGGCTACCAGTCCCTCAGCACCTACGCCCAGCACGATGTCACCGCCCTGAAGTCGCAGTTCACCGCGGGCCAGTACTACACCCCCAGCGACCTGTTCGACTCCGTGCCCTTCACCGGTGTCCAATTGGCCAGCGACGACCGCATGCTGCCCGACTCCCAGCGCGGCTTCGCGCCGGATATCCGTGGCGTCGCCGAAACCAACGCACGGGTACGGGTGAAGCAGGGCGAGAACGTCATCTATGAAACCACCGTGGCGCCGGGCCCGTTCGAAATCAACGACCTGTTCAACACTGGTTACGCTGGCGACCTGACGGTGGAAATCACCGAAGCCGATGGCCGCGTGAAGTCCTTCCTGGTGCCTTACGCGTCCATCAGCCAACTGGCGCGTCCGGGTGTCTCCCGCTACAGCGCAACGGCGGGCAAATATCACGACAAGACCCTCGATCGCGAGCCCAATTTCGGCCAGGGTACCTACCAGTACGGCCTCAACAACCTCATGACGGTCTACACCGGCGGCATCGTCGCCAACTCCTACCAGGCCGCTCAGGGGGGGCTCGCCTTCAGCACCCCGCTGGGTGCGCTGGCGGCGGATGTGACCCAGTCCCATGCCACCGACCTGCCGACCGAGCGCTACGGCGTCAAGCCCGACATGAATGGCCAGAGTTACCGGTTGACCTACAGCAAGCTACTGGAGGCCACCTCCACCAACATGACGATTGCTGCCTACCGCTTCAATAGCGAGAACTACCTGAGCTTGCAGGACTATGCCCAGGTCTGGGGGCGCCTGAGCGATAAGTACGACTTTGATCGCCAACGCAACCGTTACCAACTCACTCTCAACCAGCCGGTGGGGGACCGCAGCTCGCTTTACTTCAGCGGCTCCAAGCAGAACTACTGGAACCGCAGCGGCACCGACACCAGCTTCCAGGCCGGTTACAGCACCGGCTTCAACTGGGGCACAGTCAATCTGAGCGCTGCGCGGACCAGTAACGGCTACAGCGACGGTAATGGCAACAGTAACAGTGGCGACTACCAGAACACCTACATGGTCAGCGTCAACGTGCCGATCGGCATGGACAGTGGCAATCCCTTGTCACTGACCACCAACGTCAACGTTACTGACGACAAGAACAACGCCCTTCAGAGCACCCTCAGCGGCACCACGGGTGAGCAGCGTCAGGTCAGCTATTCCGTTTTCGGCTCGCGCAATAAGAATGACGGCGACAAGACCTACAACAGCGGCGCCAACCTGACCTACAACTCGCCCCATGCCATCTACAACGCGAACATCAGTGGCGGGGACGGCTACAAGCAGGCGGGCTTCGGCGCTCGCGGCTCCATCGTGGCGCATCCGGGCGGCATCAACTTCAGCCAGAACCGGGGCGAAACCCTTGCCATCCTCGAAGCAAAGGGCGCCGAAGGCGCGTCGATCAGCTCCAACGTTGGCGCCAAGGTGGCTGGCAATGGCTATGCGGTGGTGGGTGGACTGACCCCGTATCGCCAGAACGATATCGAGATCGACCCCAAGGGTACGTCCAAGGATGTCGAGTTGCAGGTCACATCCCAGAGTGTGGCGCCGCGCTACGGCTCCATCGTCATGCTCAAGTACCCGACCGTCAGCGGCGCGCCAGTGCTCATGACCGTGAAGCGGGATGACGGTGACGTCATTCCGCTGGGGGCTGAGGTCCTGGACGCGAAGGGAAATAGCCTGTCCATGGTCGGCCAGGGCGGTCGTATCTTCCTGCGCGGTCTCGAATCCAAGGGTGAGCTGATGGTCAAGTGGGGCGATGGTTCCGGCCAGCGCTGCCAGATCGATTACCAGTTGCCGGCAAGCATCAGCAAGGAGGCGCCGTTCTTGAAAGCGGAGGCGATTTGCCGCGCAGTATTGGATAGACCTGCTGTGGCACAGAGGTAAGTCTGAGGTGGACGAAAAACTGCTCTTTGTCATCAGCGCGGGTGTGGTGTTGCGCAGAGTGATGGGGCAGAAGTTGTCATCTACTTTTGGATTGAAATATTGCGCGTTGCATTGAGGCGTTTTAGAGGATGTAACGATGAGTGATAAATGCAAATGAATACTTACAAGGCATTCGGTGAATAAATGTGACCACGGGTTCCGCCGATCTGGTGTATTACGCCCAGTACTACGCCAAGACGGTTCCGGTGACACCGGGCAAGGTCAGCACCTACGGCTACCTCAGCCTTTACTACTGATGCCGAAGAGGGCAATCCTTGGAAAATAAAGCGGGCGCATCGGCGCCCGTTTCATTTGATATCAGGCTCCGCGCAGGCGGGTCAGCAACTCCAGCGTCGGATATCCATCTGCCGGCAACCCGATGGACTTCTGATACGCCCGAACGGCCTGACGCGTATTGGCTCCGATGATGCCGTCCGCTGTTCCGGGCTGATAGCCGTGGGTGGTGAGCAGTTGCTGCAACTCGATTCGCTCTGCGCGGGCGAGCGGCGTGTCCTCCACTGGCCAGTGGCCGACCAGTTGGCCGCCACCCTTGAGGCTGTCGGCCAGTAGGCCCACGGCCAGCGCATAGGAGGTGGAGTTGTTGTACTTGAGAATGGCGCGGAAGTTGTCCGTCACCAGGAACGCCGGGCCGCGGTAGCCCGCCGGCAACAGCAGCGAAGCGCTGGCCTGCGGGTCGCCCGGCGGGTTGCTGTTCGCGGGTTGCACGCCGAGGCGTTGCCATTCGCCCACGGGTTTGCGGATGTCCATGTCCGCCTGGGCATAGTCGAAGCCCTGTGGCAGAAGAACTTCGAAGCCCCAACTCTGTCCGCGCCGCCAGCCGGAGGTACCCAGGTAATTCGCCGTGGAGGCCAGGGCGTCGGTGGGCGAGCCCCAGATATCGCGCCGACCGTCACCGTCGAAGTCCACCGCGTAGCGGTTGTAGGTAGTGGGGATGAACTGGGTCTGGCCCATGGCGCCGGCCCAGGAGCCGATCATGTTGCTCGCTGGTACGTCGCCATGCTGGAGGATCTGCAGGGCGGCGATCAGTTGGTCGCGGCCGAAATCCGGGCGGCGGCCTTCGTAGGCCAGGGTGGCGAGCGAACGGATGACGTTCTTGCTGCCCATCTGCTGGCCGAAATTGCTCTCCATGCCCCAGATGGCCACCACGGCTTCGCGATCGACGCCGTAGGTGCTGTCGATGCGTTGCAGTGCATCGGCGTTCTGTAGCAGCCGGTCCTGGCCATTACGCACCCGTGCCGGCGAGACGGCGCTTTCCAGGTACTGCCAGACGGGGCGGGTGAATTCGGGCTGGCTGCGGTCGGCGGCGATTACCGCATCATCCGGCTCGATGCCGGCGAAGGCTGTATCGAACGTCTGCGCGCTGACGCCGGCGGCCAGGGCCTGGGCGCGGAAAGCGTCGCGCCACTGGGCGAAGCTTTGCGTCTGCTGCGTGGCGGATGGGGTGCCGGGCGCGTCTTGGCGGGGCGTCTCGGCACAGGACGACAGCAGGCCGAAGGTGGCCAGGGACAGTGCGGCGACGAGCAGGCAGCGTTGGCCGACAACGGATGAAACGGGCTTGCGCATTGCTCTCCTCGAGTACTGGCAGGGGAGCGGCCACCTTAGCATGGCCACTGTGACGCGTCTGCGGCGGGCAGAAGCGAGGTATGTAGGCTTCGATGGCCGCGCGCAGCGAAAATTCCCGTGCCAGGGTGGCACTGGTCGGTTCGAGGTGACGCACTTGGCGATGGGGCCTGCCGGTCTGGCGGCCGGATCGCGGACAAGGTCCGCTTGTGCGAGATCAAGAGTCCCTCACCCTAGCCCTCTCCCGGAGGGAGAGCGGACCGTTCGGTGCAGGATGAAACTTCAGCGTCAGCCGGCACGGATGGCTCCGTCTCCTGGGGGGGAAAGCGCGGATTGAAGTGGCCTGATGATTCTGGGCACCCCAATAGGGTGTTGAGCTTCGCCCACAGCAGTGGAAAGAATACGACTCGGGAGTGCGGCAGAGCGGGTGTTATTGCTGTATCGGGGATCGACCCCGGGGCGGAGCGGAAGGCGCGGGAGTTAAGGCAGAGAAGCGGGGCGGGGTGGTTCGGCCTTTTCGAGGTTTTCAGGCCGCCAGAAGCGAAGAAGCCTCCCAGTTGTGGGAGGCTTCGCGGCGGTAGCTGCCTTTGCCTTTGAGGGGCTTTTCCTGGCGGCTGCGGAACAGCGGTTGTGCAACCAGGGATTTGGCCTTGTTCGGCCGTTTGGAAGGCTTTGCCATCATGATCTCCTCATCGGGACCGGCCCCGTGCCGGCGCGCGAATGTTCTGCCTATTTGGCACGCTTGTCCAATGCCTTTGGTCAGTCCGCGGTTGGGCCAAGGTCGGCAGGTGGTTTTCGGGGCTACGCTAGCGGCGGCGTACCTTTCTGACGGACAAGAATGAGGGCAAGGGCGATGAAGTTTCTCTGCATGATCTACTTCGACGAGCGCAAGGCGGCTGAACTGCCGGAGGCCGAACTGCGCGGCATCGTCGACGAGTGCATGACCTACAGCGAGCAACTGCGGCGCAGTGGCAACTACATCGCCGCCAATGCGCTGCTGCCCACGCCTACCGGGCGCACCCTGCGCGGTCAGGGCGAGAGGATGGCGATCACCGATGGACCGTTCGCCGAGACCAAGGAGCAGCTCGGTGGCTTCTACCTGATCGAGGCCGCCGACATGGAAGAAGCCCAGCGCATCGCCGCGAAGATTCCACCGGGACGTCTGGGCTGCGTGGAGGTGCGGCAGGTCCGCGAGTGGGAGTGATCAGGCCGACGGCAGGCCGATCCGTTGCCCGGCGACCAGCAGGGCGAGGCGGGCGAGCCCGCTCCAGGGATCGCCCGGCGCCTGCCCTTTGATCTGCGCATCGATCAGCTGGGCATCCTGCAGCATCTGGTTCCAGCGGTTGCCGGGGTGGCGCTGCAGGGCGCGGGTCATCAGCGGGCGGCGCTTGTCCCAGATAGGCGGGCGGGCCTGGCTGAAGGCCTTGTCCAGCGGCACTCCCTGGCTGAATTGCTGGGCCAGGGCCGCCAGCACACGGATTTCCCGGGCCAGGGCCCAGAGAATCACCGGGGGCTCCACGCCCTCGCCGCGCAGGCCTTCGAGCATGCGCAGGCAGTGGGCCGCTTCACCGCCGAGGGCGGCGTCGATCAGGCCGAATACGTCGAAGCGCGCGCTATCGGCCACCGCCGCCTGGACGGTGGCGGCGTCGATCTGCTGACCTTCGGCGAGCAGCTTGAGCTTTTCGATTTCCTGGGCGGCGGCCAGGAGGTTGCCTTCCACCCGGGCGGCGATCAGGTCCACCGCTTCCTGGCTGGCGGCAAGGCCCGCCTGGGACAGGCGCTGGCGAATCCACTGCGGCAGTTGGTGTACGTCGATCGGCCAGATCTGGATGAACTGGGCGACCTCGCCATCGATCAGTGCCTTGGCCCACTTGGTCTTCTGCGTGCTGCCATCGAGCTTGGGCAGGCTGACCAGCAGGACGGTGTCTTCCGGCGGGCGTTGCAGGTACTCCAGCAGGATCGCCGCGCCCTTGTCGCCGGGCTTGCCGGACGGCAGGCGCAGCTCGATCAGGCGCTTTTCGGCGAACAGCGAAAGGCTGGCGCCGGCTTCGAGCAGCTGGCCCCAGTCGAAGTTGGCTTCCGCGTTGAATACCTGGCGCTCGCCGAAATCACGCTGGCGGCAGGCCGCGCGAATGGCGTCGCAGGCTTCCTGGCAGAGCAGCGGCTCGTCGCCGCTGACCACGTAGACGGGGGCCAGGTTGCCTTGCAGGTGCTTGGCGAGTTGTCCGGGATTGAGCTTCATGATGAAAAAGGGGCCGGTTGTCCGGCCCCTGTCTGTCACTCGGCTTTCGGGAATTCGATCGGCGACTGCTGCGGCTGGGCCTTGGCGGCATCCTCCGCGGCTTTCTGGGCCTCCGCTTCGGCCTTGGCCTTGGCGTCAGCCTTGAGTTGCAGCGCATCCAGCTGGGCCGGGGTGATCATCTGCAGGCGCATGGCCATCTGCTGGACCAGGTCGCGGCGCATTTCTTCGCGGATCTGCGCGGCTTCCTGGTCGGAGCCGACCAGGTTGTTCTCGTCCTGTACGTAGACCTTGCGCACCTGGACCTGGCCATTCATCAGCAGCAGGTTGTTGGTGCCGCGGATCTCGTAGTCCAGGGTGTTGGTCAGCTGGTTTTCCGCGCTACGCGCCGAGCTGGTGTAGCTGACGGTGCGGCTGGTCACGTCCTCACGAGCGAGGATGACGTGGTAAGGCGCGCGGGAGACGACTTTCACGCCGCTGCCTTCGAGAACCTGCTGGAGTTGCGTGACCGTTTCGCCGTAGGCGTTGCGGGCGGTCAGGTCGACTTCCTTGAGCGCAAAGTTCGTATCGCCCATGCCACGCAGGTGGAAGCCGCAGGCGGTCAGCACGCTGGCCAGGCCGATCAGCGCAAGGCTGGTCAGGATACGTTTCATCAAGCTTCCCTCACTCCTGTTGATCCGGGGTGCCCGTGGCCAAGGTGCCACGGGCGAATAGGTCTTTTCCAGCGTCGGTTCAGTTGGCCACGATGTTGACCAGCTTGCCCGGAACCACGATCACCTTGCGGATGGTCAGGCCGTCGGTGAAGCGCAGCACGTTCTCGTTGGCGCGCGCCGAGGCTTCCACCTCTTCGCGGCTGGCGCTGGCCGGCACTTCGATGTGGCCGCGCAGCTTGCCGTTGACCTGTACCACCAGTTGCAGGCTGTCCTGCACCAGGGCGGCTTCGTCGACCTGCGGCCAGCTGGCGTCGATCACCGCGCCGTCCTTGCCCAGCTCCTGCCAGATCACGTGGCAGATGTGCGGGGTGATCGGGGCGAGCAGCAGGGTGACGCTTTCCAGGCCTTCCTGCAGCAGGGCGCGGTCGGTGGCGGTTTCGCTCGGGGCCTTCTCCAGCACGTTCATCAGGGTCATCACGGCGGCGATGGCGGTGTTGAACTTGTGGTTCTGGCCTACGTCCTGGCTGGCCTGGCGGATGGCCAGGTGGATGGAGCGGTGGATCGCCTTCTGCGCATCGTCCAGGGCCGACTTGTCCACGGCGCCGGCGGGGCCCGCGTTGACGTGGGCCTGGGCCAGGCGCCAGACGCGGCGCAGGAAGCGGCTCGCGCCTTCGACGCCGGAGTCGGACCACTCCAGGCTCATGTCCGGCGGCGAGGCGAACATCATGAACAGGCGGCAGGTGTCAGCGCCGTAGGCGTCGATCATGGCCTGCGGGTCCACGCCGTTGTTCTTGGACTTGGACATCTTCTCGGTGCCGCCGATTTCCACCGGCTGACCGTCGGTCTTCAGGCGCGCGCCGATGACCTTGGCCTTGGCGTCACGCTCGACTTCCACGTCGGCCGGGTTGAACCAGTCCTTGCTGCCGTTCGGATTGGTGCGGTAGTAGGTCTCGGCGACCACCATGCCCTGGGTCAGCAGGTTCTTGAATGGCTCGTCGGAGTCGATCAGGCCTTCGTCGCGCATCAGCTTGTGGAAGAAGCGCGCGTAGAGCAGGTGGAGGATGGCGTGCTCGATGCCACCGATGTACTGGTCGACCGGCAGCCAGTAGTTGGCGGCCTTCTTGTCCAGCATGCCGTCTTCGAACTGCGGGCAGGCGTAGCGGGCGAAGTACCAGGACGACTCGACGAAGGTGTCCATGGTGTCGGTTTCGCGCTTGGCCGGCTGGCCGCATTTCGGGCAGCTGCAGCTGTAGAACTCGGGCATCTTGGCCAGGGGCGAGCCGGCGCCGTCCGGCACCACGTCCTCGGGCAGGACCACCGGCAGCTGGTCGGCCGGGACCGGTACGTCGCCGCAGGCGTCGCAGTGGATGATCGGGATCGGGCAGCCCCAGTAGCGCTGGCGGCTGATGCCCCAGTCGCGCAGACGGAACTGGGTACGCGCCTGGCCCAGGCCCTTGGCGGCGAGGTCGGCGCCGATGGCGTCGAATGCGGCCTGGTAGCCGAGGCTGTCGTACTTGCCGGAGTTGACGGTGAGGACGGTCTCGTCCTTCAGGCCGTACCACTCTTTCCAGACGGTCGGCTCGAAATCGTTGTCGGCGCCGACCAGGGCGATTACCTGCTTGATCGGCAGGGCGTACTTGTTGGCGAACTCGAAGTCACGCTCGTCGTGGCCCGGAACGGCCATCACGGCGCCCTCGCCGTAGGTCATCAGGACGTAGTTGGCGATCCACACCGGCAGTTTCTCGCCGGTCAGCGGGTGTTCGACGAACAGGGAAGTGGCGACGCCTTTCTTCTCCTGGGTGGCGATGTCGGCTTCGGCGACGCCGCCGCGCTTGCACTCGTCGATGAACGCCTGCAGCGACGGATCGCGCTGGGCGGCGAGGGTGGCCAGGTGGTGCTCCGCGGCCACGGCGACGTAGGTGGCGCCCATCAGGGTATCCGGACGGGTGGTGAAGACCTTCATCTGGCCGGCTTCGCCGATGGAAGCCTGGTCATAGGGGAAGGCGATCTCCATGCCGCGGGATTTGCCGATCCAGTTGCGCTGCATGGTCTTGACCTGCTCGGGCCAGCCCGGCAGATCGTCGAGGCTGGACAGCAGCTCTTCGGCGTAGGCGGTGATCTTGAAGTAGTACATCGGGATTTCGCGCTTCTCGATCAGCGCGCCCGAGCGCCACCCACGGCCGTCGATGACCTGCTCGTTGGCCAGTACGGTCTGGTCCACCGGGTCCCAGTTCACGGTGCCGTTCTTGCGGTAGATCACGCCCTTTTCGAACAGGCGGGTGAACAGCCACTGTTCCCAGCGGTAGTAGTCCGGCTTGCAGGTGGTGACTTCGCGGGACCAGTCGATCGCCAGGCCCAGGCTGTTGAGCTGGGACTTCATGTAGGCGATGTTGTCGTAGGTCCAGGCCGCGGGGGCGACGTTGTTCTTCATCGCGGCGTTTTCCGCCGGCATGCCGAATGCGTCCCAGCCCATCGGCTGCAGGACGTTCTTGCCCTGCATGCGGTGGTAGCGGCTGATCACGTCACCGATGGTGTAGTTGCGCACATGCCCCATGTGTAGCTTGCCGCTCGGATACGGGAACATCGACAGGCAGTAGAACTTCTCCTTGCCGGCGACTTCGTCGACGCGGAAGGAGTTGTGTTCGTTCCAGAATTTCTGGGCCTGGGATTCGATCTCGAGAGGCTGATATTGCTCGTGCATGGCGCGATTTGAACCTGTACGGAAAAGAAGTGTGCGGCCGGGGGAGGTCGAGTGGCCCTCCGCTCAACCGACCCCTGAGAAGACACGGGCCGGGCGGCTACAGAAAGCCTCGTAGCATACATGACCCCTCCCCGAGCCGGTAGCCCGCGCCGTTTGTCGCACGCTCGGTGTGGCGCGGGGTGGGCCGCTAAGCTTTGCCTGAAGGCGGGAGGTTTCCGCCTGTCTTGAGGTGACTGATGGCTGAGTTGCATCGCGCAAGTGCTTCGGGTTCCGGTCTGTATGAACGGTTGTTGCAACGACTGGCGCTGGCTCTGGATGAGGCCGATACCGCCGAGCGGTTACGGGACGAGTGCCCTGTCGAGCTGGAGCTGCGCGGTCTGAGCAGTGCGGAAATGGAGCTGATCCGGGCCTATCTCGATCAGGATGTGAACTGGCTGCGCGGCTGGCATGCCGCAGCAGAGGAGTTGGCGCTACTGGAGCAGGGCCCGGCACGAGCGTCCCGCCCGCCGCGCCACGTCATGCCGCCCAGCAGCCGCCCACGGCTGATAGGGCGCACGCATCTGCAGCCGCTGCAATGCGCGTTGTGCGGCACGCCGGTGGCCTGGAGCCGCAGCCAGGGTGTGCTGCCCTGCACGTCCTGCGGTTCCCAGTTGTTCCGCAACGCGAAGGCGCGCTGATAGCGTGGTGATCCGTTAGGCTTGGCGCTCGACAAGGAGTCGCCGATGCCGCTTCGCTACATCCTCAAACAGATTCTGATGCCGCCAGGGCTGCTGCTTCTGCTGCTGCTCCTGGCGTTCGTCCTGCGCCGACGTTTTCCCCGCTTCTCGATACTGTGTTTCTTCACCGGCTTTCTCGGCCTGTTGGCGATGAGCCTGCCGGTGACGGTGGAGTGGGGCGCGCGCCATCTGGAGCAGCAGGCGCCGCTGAAGCAGGCGGACTGGGAGGGGTTGGCGCAGCGCGCGGATGCCATCGTGGTGCTGGGGGCCGGCCGGGTGCGCGGTGATCGCGCCTGGGACGAGGACCAGCCCGGCCTGATGGCCCGCGAACGGTTGCGCTACGCCGCCCGCCTGGCCAAGGCCAGCGGCCTGCCGGTGCTTACCTCCGGCGGCTTGCACTACGGTACGCCGCCCTCGGAGGCCTACATCATGGCCCGCAGCCTGAGCGACGACTACGGCGTCGAGGTGCGCTGGCAGGAAGGGGCGAGCCGCACGACCTGGGAGAACGCCCAGCTCAGCGCGCCGATCCTGCGCGAGGCCGGTATCCGACGCGTGGTCCTGGTAACCCAGGCGGTGCACATGCCGCGCGCGTTGTGGAGCTTCCAGCAGGCGGGCTTCGAGGTGGTGCCGGCGCCGGTCGGCTATATCGGCGTGGATAACGCCCGGCCGCTGGGCGGCTGGCTGCCGGAAGGGCGCGCCATCTGGCAGAGCGAGCAGTTGCTCAACGAGGCGATCGGGTTGGTGGGTTACCGGGTGTTCTATCGGTAGGGCGTATAGCGCTCCGCGTTATACGCCGATTGGCCTTGGTTTCAGATCGCTCCGGGCTCGACCGCGGTACCGGTCGATGAGCGCGGTGTATCGGCGTACAACCGTGAACGGTTGTACGCCCTACGGTCGGGTTAGCCCCTGACTTCACTACTGAAAAGGGCCTCTCACGAGGCCCTTTTGCACGATCAGCGGAACAGGCGGCGCTCTTCCGGATGCGTCCGCCGACGCACCAGCGCCCATACCAGCAGCACCGTCGCCAAAATCGCCAGCGGCCAGATGCGCCACTTGAGATAGGGTGTCAGGCCCTGCATCGGCACGACGTCGCCATGCAGCACGCCTTGCTGGAACTGCGGGATCTGCGCCGTCAGTCTGCCAAACGGATCGATCAGCGCGGTCACGCCGTTGTTGGTGCCGCGCACCATCCAGCGACCGGCTTCCAGGGCGCGCATCTGCGCCATCTGCAGGTGCTGCAGCGGGCCAATGGAGGTGCCGAACCAGGCGTCGTTGCTGATGGTCAGCAGCAGTTGGCTCTGCGCCGCCAGCTCAGCCGCGAATTCCGGGTAGACCACTTCGTAGCAGATGTACGGCGCGATGCTGTAACCCTTGGCCTTGAGCAGCGGCTGGTCGGACGGGCCACGGGCGAAGTCGGACATCGGCAGGTCGAAGAAGGCGATCAGGCCGCGCAACAGGTCCTGCAGGGGTACGTATTCGCCGAAGGGCACCAGCTTCTGCTTGAGGTAGTCGCCGCTGCCGTCGCCGACGACAGTGATGCCGTTGTAGTAGCGCACGCCCTCGGCTGTTCTCTGGCGCACGGGCACGCCGGTGATGAGCGCGGCCTTCTTGGCGGTGGCGACCTCATTGATCATTGCCAGGTAACCGGTGGCCTGGTCCTTGAGCACGGGCACGGCGGTCTCCGGCCAGACGATCAGGTCGAAGCCGTTCTGCTCGGCGGTCAGGTCGCGGTACAGCTCCAGCTGATGGGTGACGGCCTTCGGGTCCCACTTCATTTCCTGGGCGATGTTGCCCTGCAGGGCGGCAACCTTCAGCGGGGCGCCGGCCGGGCTGGTCCAGGCGTGGCCCTTGTAGGCGATGCCGACGGCCCAGGGGGCGATCAGCAGGATCAGGCCGGCGACCAGGCGCGCGGGGCGCTGGGTGAGCGCTGGGATGTTGATGATCAGCGCGCCGGTGAGCGCGATGCTGAACGACACCAGCCACACGCCGCCAATGGGCGCGAGCCCTGCCAGCGGGCCTTGCAGCTGGCTGTAGCCGGCATAGAGCCAGGGGAAGCCGGTGAGGAACCAGCTGCGGAACAGCTCCAGCACCACCCACATCGCGGCGAAGGCCAGCGCGTCGCTGACCGGGGCGTTGTTGCGGCGGAACAGGCGCGCCCAGGCCCAGGCGGGCAGGGCGAAGAAGAAGGCGACGCCGGCGCTGAAGCCGATGACCAGGAAGGCGGCCAGCGGCCCGGAGGCACCGCCGAAGTCGTGGATGCTGAAGTAGATCCAGCTGGTGCCGGCGATGAATGCGCCAAAGCCATACCACCAGCCGCGCCAAAGCGCGGAACCTGCGGTGGTGCCGCGCAGGCCGAGGTAGAAGAGGGCGAGGGACAGCACCGCCAGCGGCCAGTAGCCGAACGGCGCCAGGGCCAGCGGGGTGAGCGCGCCCGCGGCCAGGGCGAGCAAATGGCCTGGCAGGCCGGGGCGGGTGATCCAGCGCATCGGAAATCCTTGTTGCGGTTAAGCGATGCGCAAGAGTAATGGAGAGACGAACGGTAGGCTATGGGGGTGCAAGCCAAAAGCCATGAGCCGGCAGCAGTGTGACGTTGCAGGTAGAGAGGGGCGTGCCTTCTTGGAGGGGCGGCCCCTGGCGGACGTCAATCCTGCAGCGGGGTCAGGCGCAGCAGGTGCAGCCGGCGGCTGTCCGCGTTGAGCACGCGGAAGCGGAAACCGCCCAGTTCGGTGGTCTCGTTGCGCTTGGGCAGGTGCCCGAAGGCGCTCATCACCACGCCGCCGACAGTGTCGAATTCGTCGTCGGAGAACTCCGCGCCGAAGAAGTCGTTGAAGGCTTCCACCGGGGTCAGTGCCTTGACGATGAAATCGCCGCTGGGCAACGGCTTGATGTAGCTGTCCTCCTCGACGTCGTGCTCGTCCTCGATGTCGCCGACAATCTGCTCCAGCACGTCCTCGATGGTCACCAGCCCCGCCACGCCGCCGTATTCGTCGATGACGATGGCCATGTGGTTGCGGTTGGCGCGGAACTCACGCAGTAGCACATTCAGGCGTTTGGACTCGGGCACGAAGGTGGCCGGGCGCAGCAGGTCCTTGATGTTGAAGGCGTGGTTCTGGTCGTGAAGGATCAGCGGCAGCAGGTCCTTGGCCAGCAGGACGCCCATGATGTCGTCCAGGCTCTCGCCGATCACCGGGTAGCGTGAGTGCGCGGCTTCGATGATGGCGGGGAGGAAGTCGGCGGGCTTGTGCGTCGATTTGATGGAGATCATCTGCGAGCGCGGGATCATGATGTCGCGGACCTGGAGGTCCGCCACCTGGATCGCGCCTTCGACGATGGACAGCGCTTCACTGTCCAGCAGCTTGTTGTCGTGGGCTTCGCGCAGGAGCTCAAGCAGCTCCTGGCGGTTTCTCGGCTCATGGGCAAAAGCCTGGGTGATCTTGTCCAACCACGACTTGTGCCCATTGCTCGATCGGTCTTCGCTCATCTTTCCTTGCTCAGTGGCGTTTATTCTTCGTCGGCCGCGTACGGGTCCGGATGACCCAGTTCGGCCAGCAACTCCCGTTCCAGGCCTTCCATTTCCTCGGCCTCGGCATCTTCGATGTGATCGTAGCCGAGCAGGTGCAGGCAACCATGGATGACGAGATGGGCCCAGTGGGCCTCGAGGGACTTGCCCTGTTCGGCGGCTTCGCGCTGCACCACCGGGGCGCAGATCACCAGGTCGCCGAGCAGCGGGATGTCCAGCAGCTCGTCGGGAACGTCGGCGGGGAAGGACAGTACGTTGGTGGCGTAGTCCTTGTGTCGCCAGGTTTTGTTCAGTTCGCGGCCTTCGCTTTCATCCACCAGGCGGATGGTCAGCTCCGAGTCGTTCTGGCGCTGGCGCAGGGCCAGTTCGCACCAGCGGCGGAAGTCGGCTTCGCTGGGCAGGCCGGGCGCTTCGGAGGCTATCTGCAGGTCCAGTTCAAGCATGCTTGCCGCCCTGGCTTTCGACGCCGGTCAGGCGGTTCTCGTAGGCATCGTAGGCATCGACGATGCGCTGCACCAGCGGGTGGCGCACCACGTCCTTGGACTTGAAGTGGGTGAAGCTGATGCCGGGCACGTCGCGCAGCACCTCCATCACATGCTTGAGGCCCGAACGGGTGCCGCGCGGCAGGTCGACCTGGGTGACGTCGCCGGTGATCACCGCGGTGGAGCCGAAGCCGATGCGGGTGAGGAACATCTTCATCTGTTCCATCGTGGTGTTCTGGCTTTCGTCGAGGATGATGAAGCTGTTGTTCAGCGTGCGGCCGCGCATGTAGGCCAGCGGCGCGACTTCGATCACCTGGCGCTCGATCAGCTTGGCTACGGTCTCGAAACCGAGCATCTCGTAGAGCGCGTCGTAGAGCGGGCGCAGGTACGGGTCGATCTTCTGCGACAGGTCGCCGGGCAGGAAGCCGAGCTTCTCGCCGGCCTCGACCGCCGGACGTACCAGCAGGATGCGGCGGATCTGCTCGCGCTCCAGGGCGTCCACGGCGCAGGCCACCGCGAGGTAGGTCTTGCCGGTGCCGGCCGGGCCGATGCCGAAGTTGATGTCGTGATCGAGGATGGCCTTCACATAGCGCTGCTGGTTGGTGCCGCGCGGGCGGATGTGCGCCTTGCGGGTCTTGAGCGTCACCAGGGGCGCCTCGGGGGCGTTGACCAGGTCTTCCAGGCCGGACTCCTGCAGGAACAGGTGGACCATGTCGGGCGTCAGCTCGGTGCCGTTCTGGACCTCGCGGTAGAGACGCTGCAGAAGGTGCTCGGCGGCTTGGGTGCGCTCCGGTTCACCGACCAGCTCGAACTGGTTGCCACGGTTGCGGATCTCGATGTCGAGGCGCTTCTCGATCTGATGCAGATGCTCGTCGAACTGCCCGCACAGGTTGGCAAAGCTGCGGGCCTCGAAGGGTTCGAGCATGAAACGATGAATATCCAGAGGGGCGTTCAAGGTGTTGTCTAAGTCGCCGTGTTGCGAATGGGGATGGTCGAAGAATAACTCCAGGCGACCGAGTACGAAAGTTCGGACGCCATCGGGGTATTCAACGGCCGATGATCAGTGACCTGTTTCCACGAGGGTGGCGCGCAGGGAGTTGGGCAGCGCCTCGTAGATTTCCACGTCGACGAACTGGCCGATCAGGCGCGGGTTGTCGCAGCGGAAATTGACCACGCGGTTGTTCTCGGTGCGGCCCTGGAGCTGGCCGGGGTCGCGCTTTGCGTAGTCGGTGACGAGGATGCGCTGGACGGTACCGACCATCCGTCGACTGATCTCGAAACCCTGCTGGTTGAGGCGGCTGTTGAGGATCAGCAGGCGCTGCTTCTTCACCTCTTCCGGGGTGTCGTCCACCAGGTCGGCGGCCGGGGTGCCCGGGCGCGAGCTGTAGATGAAGGAGAAGGAGAAGTCGAAACCGACGTCTTCCACCAGCTTCATGGTCTGCTCGAAGTCCTGCTCGGTCTCGCCGGGGAAACCGATGATGAAGTCCGAGCTGATGCAGATGTCCGGCACCGCCGCCTTCAGCTTGCGGATGCGCGACTTGTATTCCAGCGCGGTGTGGTTGCGTTTCATGGCGGCGAGGATGCGGTCGGAACCGGCCTGCACCGGCAGGTGGACGAACTTCACCAGCTGCGGCACTTCGGCGTGGGCGGCGATCAGTGCGTCGGAGAACTCCAGCGGGTGCGAGGTGGTGTAGCGGATGCGCTCGATGCCATCGACCTCGGCGACCACGCGGATCAGCTCGGCGAAGTCGGCGATGCGGCCGTCATGGGTCTGGCCACGGTAGCCGTTGACGTTCTGCCCCAGCAGCGTGACTTCCTTCACGCCGTTCTCGGCCAGGTGGATCACCTCGGCGAGCACGTCGTCGAACGGCCGGCTGACTTCCTCGCCGCGGGTGTAGGGCACCACGCAGAAGGTGCAGTACTTGCTGCAGCCTTCCATCACCGAAACGAAGGCGGTGGGGCCGTCGACGCGGGGTTCGGGCAAGCGGTCGAACTTTTCGATTTCCGGGAAGGACACATCCACCTGCGGTTTGCGGGTGGCGCGGGCGGCGTCGATCATCTCCGGCAGGCGGTGCAGGGTCTGCGGGCCGAATACCACGTCGACGTACGGAGCGCGTTCGCGAATCGCTGCGCCTTCCTGGCTGGCCACGCAGCCACCGACGCCGATCACCAGGTTCGGGTTCTGCTGCTTGAGCACCCGCCAGGCGCCCAGCTCGGAGAACACCTTCTCCTGGGCCTTCTCGCGGATCGAGCAGGTATTGAGCAGGATCACGTCGGCTTCTTCAGCCTTCTCGGTGATCTCCAGGGCCTGGTGTTCACCCAGCAGATCGGCCATTCGCGAGCTGTCGTACTCGTTCATCTGGCAACCGTGGGTTTGAATGAAAAGCTTCTTGGCCATGGAGTCGTTCTGGGCTGGTTAAAAAATGACCGCGCATTATATGCCTCGGCGCGGGCGTCTGCCACCGCTGGCTGAGTGGGATGGGCGCGGCTGTGCTATGCTGCGTGCCCATTTTGCAAAGCTGTCATCCTTCGTTCATGAGCAAGCGCGAGAACCCGATCTACAAGGTGGTCTTCCTCAACCAGGGCCAGGTGTACGAGATGTACGCCAAACAGATCTACCAGAGCGATCTGTGGGGCTTTCTGGAGATCGAGGAGTTCGTCTTCGGCGAGCGCACCCAGGTGGTGGTGGACCCCAGCGAGGAAAAGCTGAAGGCGCAGTTCGACGGCGTCATCCGCAGCTTCGTGCCGCTGCACTCGATCATCCGCATCGACGAGGTGGAGCGCCTGGGCACCGCGAAGATCAGCGAGGCCAAGGTGAGTGGCAATGTCATGCCGTTCCCCATGCCAATGCCGGGCAAGGACAGCTGAGGCTCAGCTCTTCTGTAGGAGCGAGGGGGACGCCTGGTTCTTGCTCGCCAACCGCCCAGTACCGAAATCAGCCGTATGGCCCTGTTCGCGAGCAAGCTCGCTCCTACAAAGAGCTGGCGTGAATCAGGGTAGCGGCGAGAACGGCGAGTTGCCGGCGGTCTGCAGTTCGATCAGGTAGTTGCGGAAGATCTGCCCGAGCACCTTGGTGGCGATGTCCAGCTCGTCCTTGTTCATCTGCTCGGCGACCAGGTCGGCGCTGTCCATGGCGTCTTCGGCACCGTTCACCGCAGCCATCTTCAGCACGATGTAGGCCTGCACGTTGTTGGCCTTCACCCCTTCGCCACGGAAGAACATGGTGCCCAGGCGCAACTGGGCATTGGCGTGGCCTTGCAGCGATGCCTTCTCGAACCAGTGCAGCGCGGCCTGGAAGTCGCGCGGGGCAAGGTCGCCGGTGTAGTAGAACTCACCCAGCTCGTACTGTGCTTGCGCATCACCGCCATTGGCTGCCTGCTGGCAGCTGGCCAGTGCCTGTTGCAGCTGTTCGGGCACGGTGTTGAGGACGCAGCGGCCGGTCGCCGGAATCAGCAGCGAGTTACCGCCCGCCTGGGTCAACAGGGGGAAGGCGAGCAACAGGCAACCCAGTAGCAGGGTACGACCGGTGCGGTACATGGGGAACAGCGGCCTCCAGAATCGGGGCGGGCAAAGCCCGGCCAGCGAAACGCGCCGGCTTTCACATTATGAAATAAGCGGGCGCTTCCTTACAAAGTCTTTACCTTCTTTTCTGTTTTTTCTGCAGCGGCGGTAAGAACAGTGAGGAGGAGTGTAACGCGGGGATAAAGCGGAAGGCGCCCGTTCGGGCGCCTTCACTGGGGCTTACTTGAGCGCGGCGAAGGCGCGCTCGGCGGCGTCCAGGGTCAGCTTCAGCTCGGCTTCGCCGTGGGCGATGGAGGTGAAGCCGGCCTCGAAGGCGCTCGGAGCCAGGTACACGCCGGCGTCCAGCATCAGGTGGAAGAAGCGCTTGAAGCGTTCCACGTCGCTGCCCATCACGTCCTCGAAGGTGACGATGTCGTCGGCGCCGGTGAAGTACAGGCCGAACATGGCGGCGCCCGCCTGGGTGGTCACGAAGGGCACGCCGGCGGCGTCGGCGCGCTCCTGCAGGCCTTGCAGCATGCGGGTGGTGTAGGTGGTCAGCTCGTCGTGGAAGCCCGGGCGGCTGATCAGGCGCAGGGTGGTCAGGCCGGCGGCCATGGCCAGCGGGTTGCCCGACAGGGTGCCGGCCTGGTAGACCGGGCCGAGCGGGGAAATCTGCTCCATGATCTCGCGCTTGCCGCCGAAGGCGCCCACCGGCATGCCGCCGCCGATGATCTTGCCAAAGGTCGACAGGTCCGGGGTGATGCCGTAGTGGGCCTGGGCGCCGCCCAGGGCAACACGGAAGCCGGTCATCACTTCGTCGAAGATCAGCACCACGCCGTGCTTGTCGCACAGGCTGCGAAGGCCTTCGAGGAAGCCCGGGGCCGGCGGCACGCAGTTCATGTTGCCGGCGACCGGTTCGACGATGATGCACGCCACTTCCTTGCCGACTTCGCCCAGGGTCTTCTCCACCGCGGCGATGTCGTTGAACGGCAGGGTCAGGGTGTGCTTGGCGAAGGCCGCCGGCACGCCGGGGGAGTTCGGCACGCCGAAGGTCAGGGCGCCGGAGCCGGCTTTCACCAGCAGGCTGTCGGAGTGGCCGTGGTAGCAGCCTTCGAACTTGATGATGCTGTCGCGGCCGGTATAGCCACGGGCCAGGCGGATGGCGCTCATGGTGGCTTCGGTGCCGGAGCTGACCATGCGCACCATGTCCATGGACGGAACCAGGGAGCAGACCAGGTCGGCCATTTCCACTTCCAGCGCGGTCGGCGCGCCGTAGGACAGGCCGTGGTCGAGCTGCTTGCGCACCGCGTCGAGCACGTCCGGGTGGCTGTGGCCGAGGATCATCGGGCCCCAGGAGCCGACGTAGTCGACGTAGCGCTTGTCATCCTCGTCCACCACGTAGGCGCCTTCCGCGTGCTTGAAGAACAGCGGGGTGCCGCCGACGCTCTTGAACGCGCGCACCGGCGAGTTCACGCCACCGGGGATGTGTTTCTGGGCATTGGCGAAAAGCGTTTCGGAACGGGACATGGTGTACCTCGCGAAGCTGTGAAGTGCCGGGCGCGTGGGCGCTCAGCGGGTTTCGAAGAGTTGGCTGAAGGCGCGGGCGCGTTGTTCGACTTCGGCCGGGGAGTCGGCGGCGAACAGCGCGTGGATCACGGCGATCATGTCGGCGCCGCGGGCGATCAGCTCGGGCGCGTTGTCCAGGGTCACGCCGCCGATGGCCACCAGCGGCACGTTGAAGCGGGCCTTGGCCTGTTCCAGCAGTTCGACGCTGGCGGCCGGAGCGCCTGGCTTGGTCTGGGAGTTGAAGAAGCGACCGAAGGCGACGTAGCTGGCGCCTTCGGTGATGGCCTGCTCGGCCAGTTCGAGGCTGGCGTGGCAGGTGCCGCCGATCACGGCATTGCGGCCGAGCAAGGCGCGGGCGGCGGCCAGCGAGCCGTCGGTCTGGCCCAGGTGCACGCTGACGCCCAGGCGCGCCGCCAGTTCGGCGTCGTCGTTGATCAGCAGCGTGGCGCCGTAGCGCGCGCAGAGTTCGCGCAGGGCCTCGGCTTCACGCAGGCGGCGCGAGGCGTCGTCGGACTTGTCGCGGTACTGCAGCAGTTTCGCGCCGCCTTTCAGGGCCGCTTCGACGTAGGGCAGCAGGCGGCCGCCGTCGAGCAGCTGGCTGTCGGTGATGGCGTAGAGTCCGCGCAGTTTCATCAAGGCCTCGATCATTGGAACGGTTGAATCAGTTGCAATAGTCCAGCGGCAGGCGGCGCGGCACGTACTGGCCGTGGCCGGGCGCTTCCGCGTCGCGCAGGGTGCGCCAGGTGTAGTCCAGGGCGCTGCGCACCGCGCTCACCAGTTCCTCGCCCAGGGCCAGGCGGCCGGCGAGGGTGCTCGCCAGGGTGCAGCCGGAGCCGTGGTAGCTGCCCGGCAGGCGTTGGCAGGTGAAGGTGTGGCGCTGGCCGTCGCGGGTGTACAGACGGTTGTGCACTTCGGACTCGTCGCCGTGGCCGCCGGTGATCAGCAGGTGCTGGATATGAGGCAGCAGCTTTTCCGCGCACTCGTCCGCCGTGCCTTCGGGCAGCTCGGCGAGGATGCGCGCTTCGGGCAGGTTCGGCGTGGCGATGGCGGCGATCGGCAGCAGCCGCTCGCGCATGGCGTAGCCAACATCATCCTTGCCCAGCGAACCACCGCCGCCGGCGCGCAGTACCGGATCGCAGACCAGCGGCACACCCGGCAGGGACTGCATGATCTCGACGACCGTGTCGACCATCTGCACCGAGCCGAGCATGCCCAGCTTGACCGCCGCCACCGGCACGTCGGCAATCACGGCGTTGGCCTGGGCCAGCACCCACTCGCGGTCGAGCACGCGGAAGTCGGAAACGTTGACGGTATCCTGAACGGTCAGCGCGGTGACGGTGGGTGCCGCGTGGCAGCCTTGGGCGATCAGGGCTTCGATATCGGCTTGCAGGCCGGCGCCGCCACTGGGGTCGTGGCCGGACAGGCAGAGCACTACGGGACGGGAGGTTGGCGTTTTCATGGCGCGGGAGCTTATCACCAAAACGTGGCCTTGAGCTGACCGAACGGTCCGATCCGCATCGCCCGGCCAAACCCTGGCCGGAGGGTCGAATGCCACGTGGCACAAGGCCTGTGCTAGAGTTCGCCGATTCCAACACAACGCCTCTACGGCGCGCCGAAGCGGGAGATGGGGCTCCCGGCGCGACTGTCGGCGGCACTGCGGGGCACCATGCGGCATTGGCTGATCTTCCTGATCCTTCTCATCCTCTCGCCAGTGGCGAGCGCCATCAGCTTCGACGAGCATGTCGGGCAATTGCCCCTGGGCCGGGCAATGGATGTCTTCGAAGATGTGCGCGGCACGGCCGATATCTCGGAGATCAGTTCTCCGGCGCTGGCCGCCAGCTTCCGTCGGCACGAGCGCGACGTGCTCAACGCCGGCTACTCGCGTTCGGTGTTCTGGCTGCGCCTGGACCTCGACTACCAGCCCCGGGCTTCCCGTGACCCCGCCAACTGGCTGCTGGAACTGGCCTACCCGCCGCTGGACAAGCTCGACCTCTACCTGCCCGATGGCAAGGGCGGCTTCCAGCTGGCACAACGCACCGGCGACACCCTGCCATTCGCCAGCCGGCCGATCCGCCAGAACAACTACCTGTTCGACCTCAAGCTGGAACCCGGCAAACCGCTGCGGGTGTACCTGCGCCTGGAAAGCCAGGGTTCGATCCAGGCGCCGCTGACGCTCTGGTCGCCCAAGGCCTATCTGGAGGAGCAGCCGGGGCGCATCTACGTGCTGGGCATCATCTACGGCGTATTGCTGGTGATGCTGATCTACAACCTGTTCATCTACCTGAGCGTCCGCGACACCAGCTACCTCTATTACATCCTCTATATAGCCTCGTTCGGCTTCTACCAGATCTCGGTCAACGGCGCCGGCATCGAATACTTCTGGCCCAACAGCCCCTGGTGGGCCAACGCCGCCACGCCCTTCCTGATCGGTTCGGCCGGCCTGTTCGGCTGCCAGTTCGCCCGCAGCTTCCTGCATACCCGCGAGCACAGCCTGTGGATCGACCGCCTGCTGCTGGTGCTGATGGCGGTGGGGGCGCTGGTGATGACCCTGGCGCTGACCGTCAGCTACGCCGTCGCCCTTCGCCTGGCCACCTACCTGGCGCTGGCCTTCACCGTGGTGATCTTCACCGCCGGCATCCTCGCCTGGCTGCGCGGCATGCGCGTGGCGCGCTACTTCATCTTCGCCTGGAGCGCCTTCCTGCTCGGCGGCGTGGTCAACACGCTGATGGTGCTGGGGCTCCTGCCCAACGTCTTCCTCACCATGTACGCCAGCCAGATCGGTTCGGCGCTGGAGGTGGGCCTGCTGTCGCTGGCGCTGGCTGACCGCATCAATGCCATGAAGGAGGAGCGCACCCGCATCCTCCAGGAGACCAGCCGCAAGCTGGAGCAACTGAACCTGGAACTGGCCAGCAGCAACCGCCTGAAGGACGAGTTCCTCGCCACCGTCACCCACGAACTGCGCACGCCGATGAGCGGGGTGATCGGCTCGCTGGAACTGATGCAGACGGTGCCGATGGACATCGAGCTGGCCCAGTACCACAAGACCGCCAATGGCTCGGCGCGGGACATGATGCGCATGGTCAACGACATCCTCGCGCTGATCGAACTGCAGGCCGGCAAGCTCTACCCGCGCCGCGAGCCGTTCAGCCTGCGCGGCCTGTGCGACGGCCTGCGCGCCCAGTACGCGCCGCGTGCCGAGGAGCGCGGCCTGCGCTTCGTGCTGCAACTGGACGAGAGCCTGCCCGATACCCTCGAAGGCGACGCCGGCAAGCTGGCCCAGGCGCTGGGCTACCTGATCGACAACGCCATCAAGTTCACCCACCACGGCGGCGTCAGCCTGCGCGTCAGCGGTGTGCCCAACGCGGAAGGGCTCGCGTTGCGCCTGGAGGTCCAGGACAGCGGGATCGGCTTCACCACGCCGTCGGACGGTTCGCTCTACCAGCGTTTCTATCAGCTCGACGGTTCGCTGACCCGCGAGTACGGCGGCCTCGGCATCGGCCTGGCACTGTGCCGCAAACTGGTTGCACTGCTGGGCGGCGAGCTGTCCCACGAATCCACGCCCGGAAAGGGCAGCTGCTTCAGCCTGATCCTGCAGGTCGGCCAGCCGGTGCAGAGCATCGCCCCGCCGCCGCGCCGCGCGGGCGGGCAGGCGCTGCGCGGTCCGGACCAGTGCACCGTGCTGGTGGTGGAAGACAATGCCATCAACCAACTGGTGATCCGCGGCATGCTGCTCAAGCTCGGCTACCGCGTGCGCACCGCCGACAACGGTGCCGAAGCCATCGAGTTGCTGCGCCGCGAGGCCGTCGACGCGGTGCTGCTCGACTGTCAGATGCCGGTGATGGACGGCTTCGCCACCTGCCGTGCCCTACGGACACTGCCGCGCTGCGCCGACCTGCCGGTGCTGGCCATCACCGCCCACAGCCACAGCGGCGACCGCGAGCGCTGCCTGGCCGCCGGGATGAGCGACTACCTGGCCAAGCCGGTGAAGTTCGAGGAGTTGCAGACGCTGCTGCACGACTGGTTGCTGTGCCAGCCGGCGCTGCCCAGCCCTGCATAAATTACCGCGCCTTAAATGAAAACGCCCGGCATCTGCCGGGCGTTTCGTGAGGGCTTGGAGTCAGGCTCAGACCTTGACCACCCAGCCTTCCGGGCCTTCCACGTCGCCGGTCTGGATGCCGGTCAGCTCTTCATAGAGACGACGGGTCACCGGGCCGACATCTTCGCGGCTGTAGAACACGTGCAGCTTGTCGTTGTACTGGATGCCGCCGATCGGGGTGATCACCGCAGCGGTACCGCAGGCGCCGGCTTCCTTGAAGCGCGCCAGATCGTTGATCTCCACGTCGCCCTCGATCACCTTCAGGCCCAGGCGCTGGGCGGCCAGCTCCATCAGCGACAGACGGGTGATGCCCGGCAGCACCGAGCTGGAGCGCGGGGTGACGAACTCGTTGTCATGGGTGATGGCGAAGAAGTTGGCCGAACCCACTTCCTCGATGCGGCTGTGGGTGGCCGGGTCGAGGTAGATGCAGTCGGCGAAACCGGCCTTCTTGGCCTGGGAGCCCGGCAGCAGGCTGGCGGCGTAGTTGCCACCGACCTTGGCGGCGCCGGTGCCCTGAGGCGCGGCGCGGTCGTAGGTGGAGATCATGAAGTCATGGGGCTTCATGCCGCCCTTGAAGTAGGCGCCGACCGGGATGCAGAACACCGAGAAGATGAACTCCGGAGCCGGACGCACGCCGATGTTGTCGCCCACGCCGATCACGAACGGACGCAGGTACAGGGCGCCGCCGGAGCCGTACGGGGGTATGAAGCGCTCGTTGGCGCGGACGACCTGCTTGCAGGCGTCGATGAACTGCTCTTCGGACACCTGCGGCATCAGCACGCGGGCGCAGCTGCGCGCCATGCGCGCGGCGTTCTGGTCAGGGCGGAACAGGTTGATCGAGCCGTCCTTGCAACGGTAGGCCTTCAGACCCTCGAAGCACTGCTGGCCGTAGTGCAGCGCCGTGGAACCCTCGCTGATGTGCAGGGTGTTGTCCTCGGTCAGCTTGCCGTCGTCCCACAGACCATCGCGCCAGTGGGAGATGTAGCGGAAGTCGGTCTTGATGTAATCGAATCCGAGCGAGCCCCAATCGATGTCTTTTTGTTCCATGGTTGCCTCATTCAATGGGATTACCTGCGGCGTGTCGCATACCTGGCGTGGCAGGCGAGCATCCGGGCAGATGGGTTCGGGACCCTGGCGATGGGCGCGGCCTGAATCGGGCGACTCGGCTGCGCGGCGGGAACGGCGTCCTCCGCTTGATGGTCACCGCCAGGACTCCACCAAGACTTGCCATGATACCGGCGATATTCGCGGCTGTGGGCACTCGCAGGTGAATATCCCTGCCATCAGTCGCATCGGGAACCGAGCGACACCCCCGACTGGACGTTGCGCGGCGTTGTCCTGATAGGCCCTACCGCTGGCGCTTTTGCCCCTTTGGCCAAGTCCTGAAGCGTGATTCACTGCTTGAAAGAGGTGAATCCGGATTCAGACTATGGTCTACCGTCAAACCCAGGCGCGTCTGCAAAAGGATGGTGAGGTTCGAGAGCGCATCCTCGAACTGGCGTTGATGCGGGTCGCCGACCGCGGATTCGCGGCATTGACCATGCAGACCCTGGCTGAAGACGCCGGCATCGCCACCGGCAGCCTGTATCGGCACTTCCGCGGCAAGGGCGAGCTGGCCGCCGAAGTCTTCTCCAGTGCCAGCCAGCGTGAAGTCGATGCCCTCGCCGAGGTACTGGCCGCTCCCGGTCGTGCCGCCGAACGCCTGCAGTGCGGCTTGCGCCAATTCGCCGCGCGCGCCTGGGGCAGCCGCCAGCTGGCCTTCGCGCTGATCGCCGAGCCGGTCGATCCCGAAGTCGACGAGCAGCGCCTGATCTACCGCGAAGCCTACGCGGCGCTGTTCGTGCAACTGCTGGAGCAGGGCATCGCCCAGGGCGAATTCCCGGCCCAGCCGGTTCACCTGGTCGCCGCCTGCCTGGTTGGCGCCATCGCCGAAGCCCTGGTTGGGCCGCTGTCGCCGCCGGCACGCGCCGCGCGGGACGCCGGCCAGCCCGGCGCGTCGCTGGCGGACGTCAGCGATGCCCTCGTCCATTTCTGCCTGCGCGCCGTCGGTGCGTCCCTTTCCGCTATGCAAACGCCTGCCAAGGAGGATCAGCCATGAGCCTGCACCAGTACGCCGAAACCCACGAAGTGACCAACCAGGTACCGCCGCTGGACGGCGCCAACCTCTATCGCGTCGATGTGCCGTTGCAGGAATGGGTACGCCGCTTCGACGGCGGCTGGGCCGAGCAGAAACTCGACGCCTACGGCGCGCTGGCCGGCGGACCGCTGATGGCGGCGGGCTTCCTGGCCAACGAGAACAAGCCGGTATTCAAATCCCACGACCGCTACGGCCACCGCATCGACCTGGTGGAATTCCATCCGGCCTACCACGAGCTGATGCGCGCCTCGATCGAAGCCGGCATCCCGTCGATGCCCTGGACCGACCCGCGCGCCGGCGCCCAGGTCGCCCGCGCCGGCCTCAGCTACTTGCACAGCCAGGCCGAAGCCGGCACTGGCTGCCCGCTGACCATGACCTTCGCCAGCGTGCCCGCCCTGCGCCTGCAGCCGGACATCGCCGAGAAGTGGCTGCCGAAAATCCTCTCCACCCAGTACGACCCGCGCAACCTGCCCATCGAACAGAAGGCCGGCGCCACCATCGGCATGGCCATGACCGAGAAGCAGGGCGGCACTGACGTGCGCGCCAACACCACCCGCGCCTATCCGGTGGGCATGCCCGGACCGGGCCAGGCGTACGAGCTGGTCGGCCACAAGTGGTTCTGCTCGGCGCCCATGTGCGATGCCTTCCTCACCCTGGCCTACACCGACAAGGGCCTGACCTGCTTCCTGCTGCCGCGCCACCGCCCGGACGGCAGCCGCAACGAGTTCTACATCCAGCGCCTGAAGAACAAGCTGGGCAACTGGTCCAACGCCTCCAGCGAAGTCGAATACCGTGGCGCGCTGGCCTGGATGATCGGCGAGGAAGGCCGCGGCGTTCCGACCATCATCGAAATGGTCGCCATGACCCGTTTCGACTGCATGATCGGCTCCAGCTCCCTGATGCGCCAGGCGCTGACCCAGGCCGCGCATCACTGCGCCTACCGCCAGGTCGGCGGCCGCGTGCTGGCCGAGCAGCCGCTGATGCAGAACGTGCTGGCCGACCTCGCCCTGGAGAGCGAAGCCGCGCTGGCGCTGACGATGCGCATGGGCCGCGCCCTGGATCGCCTGCACGACGAGCAGGAAGACAAGTTCGCCCGCCTGGTCACCGCCGTGGGCAAATACTGGATCTGCAAACGCGCCCCCGCGATGATCAACGAAGCCGCCGAATGCCTGGGCGGCGCCGGCTACGTCGAAGACACCATCCTCCCGCGCCTGTACCGCGAGGCGCCGGTCAACTCCACCTGGGAAGGCTCGGGCAACGTGCAGTGCCTGGACGTGCTGCGCGCGCTGTCCAAGGAACCGGGTGTGCTCGACGCACTGTTCGCCGAACTGGGCGACGGCCACGGCGATGCGCGGCTTGCTTCCTTTATTGGCAACCTCAAGGCGTCCTTCGCCGACACCCACGACATCCAGTACCGCGCCCGCCAGCTCACCGAGAACGTGGCGGTCGCCCTGCAAGCCAAGCTGCTGCTGGAGGCGGGCAACTCGACGGTCTCCGACGCCTTCATCGCCAGCCGCCTGAGCGACGGTGGCCGCGTCTACGGCACCCTGCCGCGCGGGGTGGATGTGGCGGCGCTGGTGGCGCGCTCGACGCCGCATATGGCGTGAGGTGGAGATGGCGGGGCGATTGTGCCCCGCCCGATAGCTGTCATACGCCGCGAGTGAGTTTTTCCAGTGCGGCGGAGGCCAGGAAGGACGAGCGGCTTTTCACGCCGTGCAGGCGCACATGGTTGTCGATGCGCTGAATGATGTAGCCGGGCAGCGTCACGTTGACCTTCTCGGTCTTGCCCAGGTACGGGGTGATGTCGATCTCCAGCAGTCCCCAGCCCATACCCGCGAAGTCGGGATGGCTGCGGTGAGCCGCGACGCTGGTCGGCAAGGGGACTTCCTGGCCGGCTCCGGCAATCTCTTCGAGCATCAGATGCGCGACTTCGACGGCAGCCGCATAGGCGTCCTCATAGGTGTCGCCAGCCGTGACCGCTCCGGGAATGTCCGGGATGTGGATGCCGATGGCCGTCTCGTTGTCGCCCCATTCGATGGCGATTGGGTATTGCATGGTCTTTCTCCCGTGGAGCATTCGCCGATTCAGATCAGCCCTGCACGTTTTCTGATGCTCCGTACCGTTCCGATGGGGAGGTCCTTCTTCGGATGAGGAACGGGCACGGAGTGAGGGCGGGCGGGGTGGGTGAATACGTGATGGCTGCCGGTAATTCGCTGAAGCGTCCATCCTGCTGCCTCCAGTTCCTTGATCAGCTCCCTGCTCTGCACTGACTCCTCCCGCTATTAACTGTCATTTAAATGCCTCCAGGGTTATCTTTCAATCGTTGAAAGTAACTCTGGAGGGATGTTTTGATGAAGGTCAGACTCCCACGCGCCATCTCAGCGAATGCCACCACTTCGTGCGAGGCGGTGTTGCGGGCTTGAGTTGCAGGAGCTGCGGCACATCCGTGTAGCGCACCCAGAACTGGTCATTCCATTCCAGCAGGGCGATGTCGCGGCTTTCCCAGCGCAGCAGGGAGCGGCGTGGGTGTTGCGCGGGGAGAGTAGGGCCGCGAAGCGCGGGGATGACTTCGGTGGTGATCCACTGGCGCAGGCTACGGTTTTCCGGGTGGCGGTAGCGGGTGAGGAGGGCAAAGAAACCGGCTTCGCTGACCAGCCAGGTGTCTTCCTCGCCGCTGTGGGTTTGCAGCCGCACCTGTCGCCGAAGGTCGGCGTCGAGACGGTGTTGGATGAAGTGTTCCGCCGGGCAGCCCATCAGGCCGCCTAGGTCGCGCGCGGCGAACCAGGGCTGGTCTTCCAGCATCAGGGCGCGGAGGGAACGTTGGTGACGCGTGAAAACAGTGGGTTTATGAACTTCATTGTCCATCAGCAGTACTCCAAAAATGATTGGGAGCAGCTGCACCCCATCGCCGTCAATCGAAGGGAGGCAAACCGCGCGGGGTTGACGGACCGGCCCACTGATACCGGCAGACCTCTATGTTCAGAAGGTCTCCCTGCGCGATTTGCCATTGAGCGTCGCGATCATTTATCGCGGGCACAAGCAACCTGCAAAAGCGTTCGTCACTTTCGCATGCGTCCAAAAACGCAATCGCGCCAAATGGGTTCGGGCCGTCAAACCCGGCTGCGGGATTGACCGCAGCGCCGGCCAATCTACCGAGGGCGCCTGGGCAAACAAGGCACCGCCGGCAGCTTGGGACGACCCGTCACGCGATTTACGAAAACGGAACAGGTACCGGTTCATTGGCGCTGTCATCCGCACTCGCGGGCGCGGATTCTGTCATAAGGCTTATTCCACCTTTCCGCTCATCCTGCCGGTATGGAATCTGTCATCCCTTTCTGTGACGGAAGCAGGCAAGATGGAGCTGATCGTTCAGACAGGATGCCCACCATGAGTCTTTCGACTGGCGACGAATGCTTCGTTGCCCAGACCGCCGAAGAGGCCGTCGATCAACTGGCCGTGCTGCACGAGCGGGCCACCGGCGCCCTGAACCAGGCGCTCAAGCGCTACCTGAAGGAGCGCGCGGTGCCCGACGCCGAGCAGCGCAGCCTGTTCCGCTACCCCGAGTTGCGGGTGATCTACCTGTGCCAGGGCGAAGTGCCTTCCACCACCCGCGCCTACGCCAAGGTCCAGGTGCCGGGCACCTACGCGGTGACCATCACCCAGCCCAAGGCCTTCCGCAAATACCTGCTGGAGCAGCTGCGCCCGCTGATGGCGGACTTCACCGTGCGGGTGGAAGTCGGCGTCAGCGACCAGAACATTCCCTACCCCTACGTGGTGGAGCAGGGCGATGAGCTGGGCGGCTCCGGGGTGACCGCCGCCGAGCTGGCGCGGGTGTTCCCCAGCACGGACCTGTCCGCTACTTCCGACGGCATCGCCGACGGCCTCTACGAGTGGGAGGGCGCCGACCCGATGCCGCTGGCGCTGTTCCACGCCGCGCGCACCGACTTCTCCCTGCGCCGCCTGGTGCACTACACCGGCAGCGACTGGCGCCATGTGCAGCCGTGGATCCTGCTGACCAACTACCACCGCTACGTCGACCAGTTCATCCACCTGGGCCTGCAGCGCCTGCGCGACGATCCGCGCTTCGTGCGTATGGTGTTGCCGGGCAACGTGATCGTCGAGCGCGGCATGGACGAGGGCGAGGCCAATGCCATAGTCGCCGGCGTCGAGTGGCACCGCTTCCAGATGCCGGCCTACCACCTGATCGCCGAGGACGGCGACGGCGTGACCCTGGTGAACATCGGCGTCGGCCCGTCCAACGCGAAGAACATCACCGACCACCTGGCGGTGCTGCGTCCGCATTGCTGGCTGATGGTCGGTCACTGCGGCGGCCTGCGGCAGTCGCAGACCATCGGCGACTACGTGCTGGCCCATGCCTACATGCGCCGCGACGGCATCCTCGACCGCGTGCTGCCGCCGCACATCCCGATCCCGGCGCTGGCCGAGGTGCAGCTGGCGCTGCAGGAGGCCGCCGCCCTGGTGACCGGCGAGCGCGGCGACCAGCTCAAGCGCCGCCTGCGCACCGGCACCGTGCTCACCTACGACGACCGCAACTGGGAGCTGCACTGGGCCCAGGAGCGTCCGCTGATCAACCTGGCGCGGGCCATCGCCGTGGACATGGAGAGCGGCACCATCGCCGCCCAGGGCTACCGCCTGCGGGTGCCCTACGGCACGCTGCTGTGCGTCTCGGACAAGCCGCTGCACAGCGAGATCAAGCTGCCCGGCGCGGCCACGGCGTTTTACCAGCGCGCGGTGAGCCAGCACCTGTCCATCGGCATCGCTGCTGTCGACCTGCTGCGCACCCAGCTCAACTCGCTGCACTCGCGCAAGCTGCGCAGCTTCGACGAGCCGCCGTTCCGCTGATCCGCAATCGCGGCGGGGCACCGCTTGCCCCGCCGCCAGCCGCAGGAGGTGGCTGCCGATGACCGATCCTCGCAGGACGCCGGCGGGCCGGGTGCTCGCCCTGCTGGACCTGACCTCGCTGAACGCTGGCGATGATCTGCAAAGCACTGTCGATCTCTGCCGTCGGGCGCTGACGCCCTACGGCGAGGTGGCGGCGGTGTGCGTCTGGCCGAAGCTGGCGCACGTCGCCCGGCGCACGCTCAATACCCTGGGCGGACGCGGCGTGAAAGTCGCCAGTGTGTGCAACTTCCCCGCCGGCAATGCACCGCAGGCCGATGTGCTGGACGAGGTGCGCAAGACGCTGGCCGAAGGCGCCGACGAGATCGATCTGGTCTACCCGTGGCGCCGGCTCAAGGCGGGTGGTCCTTCCGGTGCGGTGGAGCTGATCCGCGCCTGCAAGACGTTGTGCGGCCCCTATCACCGGCTCAAGGTCATCCTCGAAACCGGCGAGCTGGCCGATCCGGAGCTGATCCGCACGGCCTGCCGCGAGGCCATCGCCGGCGGCGCCGATTTCCTCAAGACCAGCACCGGCAAGGTGGCGGTGAACGCCACGCCGGAAGCGGTGCGGGTGATGCTCGAATGCATCGAGGAGGCGGGTGGGAAGGTGGGCCTGAAGGTTTCCGGCGGCCTGCGTACCCTGGCCGATGCGCAGCGTTACCGGGCGTTGGTGGAGGAACGCTTCGGTGCTGCTTGGATCACGCCGGAGCACCTGCGCTTTGGCGCCTCGTCGCTGCTGGATGATCTGCTGCGCGAGCTGGGGGTGGATGCGCAGCCCGTGTCCACCCGCGACTATTGATCGGCGAGCGTTGACGGGGCGAGGGGCGGGCCTAGAATGCTCGCCTCGCGTGCCATGGGGAACCGTGGCGCGTCCCTTCGGTCGGACCTTCGCCGACCTTTTCCGCTGGTGATCCCATGTCGTTCCGCGCCCCTTCGCACCTCACCAATCCCTTGCGCCGTTTCGCCCGCCGACTGGTGGAAGGCGGCACCCCGGAAGTCGCCGCGCCATTGTCGCTACCGGAAAGCCTGGCCGGCGAGCCCTGGTTCTCGGTGGGCAAGGCGGTGGAGGGACTCGGCGGCGAGCGCGTCGACGGCTGGTGCCTGGAGGAGTGGCCGGGCCTGGCCCTGCGCGCCCGCTTCAGTGCCTGCTGGCGCGATGCCCAGGGACGGCTGTGGAATGTGCTGCCCGGTGGCGGGGCGATCGCCTTCCTGCCCGATCCGAAGCGCCGCTACGAAGGTGTGCCGCTGGCCGAGCAGTTCCACGCCCTGGAGCGTGACGAGCTGCTGGAGGATTACCTGTGGCTCTGCCGCGAACTGGCGCGCAACCAGCTCGACGACGAGCACCGGGAGGTCCGCGAGGGCATGCGCCAGCGCCTGGAAAGCTGGCTGGAGTTGGGCGGCCGGGGTGACAAACCGTGTCCGTGCAACAGCGGCAAGCGTTATCGCAATTGCTGCAGCAAGCGGGTGCGAGCAGCGTAGGGCGTATAACGCTCCGCGTTATACGCCGTTTGACCTTGGTTTCCGGCCGCACGGACTTCAACCTGGGCGCATGTAACCCAGCGCTTCGAACTCGGCCAACGTGGCAACTGATGATCACGGTGAATCGGCGTACAACCGCGAACGGTTGTACGCCCTACGGGCGTGAAAGCAGTTGTTCCTACAGGGTCACCCACGGCAGCGGCGCTACGTGCCACTGGTCCCCCGGCTTGGGCGCCCGGAAGCGCTCGACCGCAACGCCACGCTGCTCCAGCGCCCGTGCCAGATCGCTGACCGGGGTGAACTGCCCTTCGTCGCTCAGGCGGAAGGTGCCGAAGTGGATGGCCATGCTGCACTGCGAGTCGAGCTGCTGGTGCGCCTGCACGGCATCATCCGGGTTCATGTGGTGATGGCGCATGAACCAGCGCGGCTCGTAGGCGCCGATGGGCAGGGCGGCGAAGCGCATCGGGCCGAAGCGCTCGTGCATCAGCTTGAACTCCTCGCCCAGGCCGGTATCGCCGGGGAACAACACCGGGCCGTCCGGTGATTGCAGCACGAAGCCCAGCCACAGGGTGCGGTTGGTGTCGCGCCGCGAACGGGCCGACCAGTGCTGAGCCGGCACACCGCTGAGCAGCATGCCCTCGGGCAGCGGCAGGCTTTGCCACCAGTCCAGCTCAATCACGTCATTGAAGCCGCAGGCGCGGATCAGTTCGCCGTTGCCCAGACCGGTCACCACCTTTGCCTCCGGGAAGCGCCGCGCCAGTTCGCGCAGGCTGCCGATGTCCAGATGGTCGTAGTGGTTGTGGCTGACCAGGATCAGGTTGATCGGCGGCAGTTCGTCCAGCGCCAGTCCCGGCGGGTGATGGCGGCGCGGGCCGATGAAGCTGAACGGGCTGGTGCGTTCGCCCCACAACGGGTCGGTGAGGATGTTCAGCCCGCGGTGCTGGATCAGCAGGGTGGCGTGGTTGATGTAGGTGACGCGCAGCTCCTCTCCGCTGACCTGGGCCTGCACGTCCGGCCGCGTGGCCGGGCCCGGCTGGTCGACCCAGGGCGTCTGCCGGCCGCGCTCGCGCTGCCATTTGAGGAAGGCGCGCAGGCCGTGGTGCGGCTGACTGTCGAGGTTGCGGAAGCGTTGGCCGTCGAAGTTCGCGGCCTGCGGGCCACGGTAGCGGGCGCCCAGGCGGCCGCTGAGGTTGCGCAGGGTGATCAGCCAGGTGGGGTGGCTCATGGGTGTGCTCTTGCAGTAGGGGCTCGGCACAACCTAGCATGCCGGGCATTCGCTTCACCCCCATCTCCGGTTACCAGTCTTTTCGCCATGTCCCGTCCGCCTCGCCCAGCTTCCCGTCGTCCCGCTCCCCGTCCTGCGCCTCGCCGCGTGGCCAAGGCGCCGCCGGCACAGCCGCGGCTGATCTTGCTGAACAAGCCGTTCGATGTACTGACTCAATTCAACGATAGCGAGGGCCGGGCGACCCTGAAGGATTTCGTCGAGGTGTCGGGCGTCTATCCCGCCGGACGGCTGGATCGCGACAGCGAAGGCCTGTTGCTGCTGACCAACGATGGCCGCCTGCAGGCGCGCATCGCCGACCCCAAGCACAAGCTGCCGAAGACCTATTGGGTGCAGGTGGAAGGGGAGCCGAGCGACGAGCAGCTCGAACAGTTGCGCAAGGGCGTGCAGCTCAACGACGGCCCGACCTTGCCGGCCGAGGCGCGGCGGTTGGCCGAGCCGCAGCTGTGGGAGCGCAATCCGCCGGTGCGGTTCCGCAAGTCGGTGCCCACGGCCTGGCTGGAGCTGGTGATCCGCGAGGGGCGCAACCGCCAGGTGCGGCGGATGACGGCGGCCGTCGGCCTGCCGACCCTGCGCCTGGTGCGCGTGCGGATCGGGCCATGGAGCCTGGAGGGTTTGCAGCCGGGGCAGTGGCGGGACGTCAGCCCCGAACTCTGATGGCCGGGGCGGGCGCGGGAGAGGGCGTCAGAAGCCGCCTTCGAGCCCCGCGACGACGACGGACTTGATCAGGAAGCCCAGTACGCCCAGGCCCAGGGCGAAGAACAGCACCATGGTGCCCATGCGGCCGGCTTTGGACTTCTTCGCCAGATCCCAGACGATGAAGGCCATGAACAGGATCAGGGCGGTGACCAGCCCGTACATCATCCAGTCTTCGAAACTTTCGTTCATTGCTGCTCCTGCCCGGTGCGGAGGTTGTCCGAGGGACGCCGGGGCTGAGGGTGGTGGTGGAGAAGGCGCGCATTATACGCATCTGGTTGTTTGATGATCAGGGGTGTTCAGAAATTGATCAGTTCTTGCTGTGGGAGGGGCGGAGTGCCCTCGAATATCCCGCCCGTGGCCGGCTGGCGGGGAAATTTCCGGTCATGGATTGGTCTGGCGAGAGGCGGGGTGCGGTGCTGTGTCGCAGGGGGTGTAGGAGCGCGCTTGCTCGCGAACGGGCTGGCGTTGGATTTGTGCCTGGATCGCGGACGGAGTCCGCTCCTACGGGGTGAAGTCCGCGCGGCTTTCGTAGGAGCGGAGCTTCTCCGCGATGTTCTTCTTGTTTGGGTGTTTCTGCGCCGCTTCGGCGTGTGCTGATAGCTTTTGTTTCGCCCCCTCGGGCGACCTCCTTTGGCAAACGCCCCAAAGGAGGCAAAGGTCTTGCCCCGGACATCCGGTTTTTCGCTTGGGGCGAAAAATACCCTCGTTGAAGCGAAGTTTCAGGGGCACGAACTAGGCGTCCCCCCACGAAGGGCCATCCCTGGCCCATCGCGGCTCTCGCGACATCCATGTCGCTCAACCCCTGAAACTTCGCTTCAACGAGGCCTCCTGAACGGGGCCGTTCGGAGTGTGCGAGTGTTTCTCTGGAAGACTTCAAAGCCAAAGCCAAAACGTAGGGGCTTTCGTAGGAGCGGACCTTGTCCGCGAAATCCGTCGCGGATGACGCCAATTTCATCGGTAAATGCCGGCGCATGGCGCCCGGCGTAGGAGCGGACTCCGTCCGCGATCCGCCAGCGATCAAGCCCGCAGGTGATCCAGCGGCAACTCGGTACTGGCCAGCACATTGCGCAGCACGAAGCTCGACCGCACGCTGGTCACCCCCTCGATGCGGGTCAATGTACCGAGCAGGAAGTGCTGGTAGCGTTCCATGTCCGGCACCATCACCTTGAGCTGGTAGTCCGCGTCCATCCCGGTCACCAGGCTGCATTCCAGCACCTCCGGGCATTTGCCGATGATCTGCTGGAAGTGCTCGAAGCGTTCGGGCGTGTGGCGGTCCATGCCGATCAGGACGAAGGCGGTGAGGCTCAGGCCGAGCTTCTTGCTGTCGAGCAGGGCGACCTGGCGGACGATGTAGCCGTCGTCTTCCAGCTGTTTGACCCGTCGCGAGCAGGGGGAGGGCGACAGGCCGATGCGTTCGGCCAGCTCCTGGTTGGAGATGCGCGCGTCGCGTTGCAGTTCGGCGAGAATGCGCAGGTCGTAGCGGTCCAGCTTGTCCATGGATGCCTCGTGAATCTATTGAATTGCGCTTATGGCGCAATTTTTAGGTATTTGTTGCTCAGGTAGTGCCTATATGAGCAATCTTAGCAATCATTTCTCTGCTCTGTCGCCGTAGTATTTCTTCCAGATTCACAGCCCGGACATCACGTCCCCTGCGATCCGCCCAATCAGGCGCTTCGCGGCCCGCCGACCCAACAGGATCGCGCCGGCCACCGGGCTACGCACTGCCCAGAAGGCGGAGCGAGGTGAGCCGGCGCCAACAGCGACGAGCAGGACGAGATTCCCGAAGGGAGGCTGACGAGCCTCCCTTTTTTCTTGCCCGCGATTTCTCTGCCATCTTTACCCTGACTTTACTCAGCGCCTTGCAATACGCGGCCTGCGCCGTGGTCTATGGCATTGTCGCATCACTGTTTTCGGCCGAGGCCGAAGTGAGGGTTCCATGAAGTCGGGCATCTGGCCGTTCGCCGGGGTTGCCGTGCTCTCCCTGGCCGTTGCTGCCCAGGCGTTGGCAGCCGATCCGCCGGACCTGTCTGGTCCATCCCAGGGTCGACCCGCCGCCGGCCAGGGCAACAACGCCGGGGGCGGGCACACGCCCATGTCCCACGAGGGGCCGGGCCGGCCCATGGGCAACTGGCAGCAGCGGCCGCCGGAGAACGCCGGCGGGCAATGGCAGGGGCATCCTCAAGGGAACAACGGTAATGGCCAGTGGCAGGGGCGCCCCCAATGGAATGGTAATGACCAATGGCAAGGCCGCCCGCAGTGGAATGGCAACGGCCAATGGCAGGGCCACCCCCAATGGAATGGCAACGGCGGGCAATGGCAGGGCAATTCCAGGGGCGATCACGACTGGCATGGCAACCCACCGGGCAACAACGGTGGGTATTGGTCTGGCCGTCCACCCGTCAATAACGCCAATCCGGGGGTTCCCCCGCCGGGCGGCAACGACCAGTGGAAAGGCCGTCCCATCGGCGGTGGCACCACCCAGTGGCAGGGCGAGCATTCCGACCGGCCGGGCTGGCAAGGCGGTTCGCGTCCGCCGCCCGGTGGCTGGCAGGGGCGTCCGCCGCCGTCCCATGGCAACTGGGGACCGCACCCGTCGTACTGGCGTCCGGGTTATGTGGTGAACAGCGTGCCGCCGGGACACTACCGGGTGCCTTATCGCGGGGGCGATTACTACTTCAATGACGGCTACTGGTATCGCCCCTATGGCGCGCGCTACGTGGTGGTGACGCCGCCCTACGGGGTGCGGGTGCGCTACCTGCCGTCCTACGCCGAGCAGGTGTGGATCGGCAGCATCGGCTACTTCCTGGTGGCGGGGACCTACTACCTGTGGCAGGCCGAATCGCAGGATTACGAGGTGGTGGCGCCGCCGATGGAGCAACCCCTGGCGGCGCAGTCGGCCTACGACGTGATCGCGTATCCGCTGTACGGCCAGGGGCCGGAGCAGCAGAACCGCGACCGCTACGAATGCCACCAATGGGCTGCCAGCCAGAGCGGATTCGACCCGGCCTCGGCGACTTACGCGCCGCCGGCCTATGTCGCCGACAACTATCGCCGCGCCCTGGGCGCCTGCCTGAGCGGACGCGGCTACAGCATCAACTGATGGTCTCTTTGCCCACCACTTCCTGCGGGTCGGCGTGCACCAGCACCTCAGCCCGCGGGAATTCCTTGTGGATCGCCAGCACCGCCTCGTCGCACAACTGATGCGCCTTGGACAGGGTCAGCTCGCCGGGCAGTTCCAGGTGCAACTGGACGAACCAGTGGGTGCCGGAAATCCGCGTACGCAGGTCGTGGGCACCGAGCACGCCGGGCACTTCGCGCACCAGTTCGAGCATGCGCGTGCTGACGTCCGGCGGCAGCTCCTCGTCCATCAGCACGGCGACGGATTCGCGGGCGATCTGGAAGGAACTCCAGAGGATGTACAGGGCGATGCCCAGGCCGAAGATCGCATCCATCTGCTGCCAGCCGAACTGCGCCAGCAGCAGGGCGACCAGGATGCTGCTGTTGAGCAGCAGGTCCGAGCGATAGTGCAGCGAGTCGGCGCGGATGGCATTGGAGCCGGTGATCTTCACCACGTACCCCTGCACCATCAGCAGGGCGGCGGTGAGTGCCAGGGACAGCAGCATCACCGCGATGCCCCAGCCGGCGGCTTCCACCGGTTGCGGGTGCTGCAGGCGGTCGATGGCCTGGGTGCCGACCAGCACCGCGCTCACCGCGATGAACAGCGCCTGGGCCAGTCCCGAGAGGGATTCGGCCTTGCCGTGCCCGTAGCGGTGGTCGTCATCCGCCGGGCGGATGGCGTAGTGCACCGCCAGCAGGTTGAGGAAGGAGGCGGCCCCGTCGAGCAGCGAATCGGTCAGGCCGGCGAGCAGGCTGACCGAGCCGCTGAGCCACCAGGCGATGGCCTTGGCGACGACCAGGGTGATGGCCACGCCGAGCGACGCAAAGGTCGCCAGCCGCATGAGGTGGAAGTGGCTGGCGTGTTTGAGCATCAGGTGTCCATGCGATTGGGCAGGAAGTAGATGTAATCCAGCAGCGGGGCCTTCTGGCCCATGGCGGTCAGCGCCGCGCTCATCTGGCCACGGTGGTGGGTGCCGTGGTTGACCAGGTGCTGGACGATATTGGCCAGGCTCTGGCGGTGCGCCTGGCCGGCCATGTTGCGGTAGTCCAGCGAACTGCCGAGGGTGGCGTCGGACTGCTTGCCCAGCCACAGCCGCCAGGCGTCGACGCCCTCCTTGAGGAACGCGGCGAGGCTGGCGCGATCAGGCGCCGCCTCGGCATCCAGCCGCTCGAACTGCCAGGGCTCTCGCTGCACACGGGCGAACCAGATGCGATCGACCACCGCCAGGTGGTTGAGGGTGCCGTGCAGGCTGTCGAAGAACAGCCCGCGCGGCGCGCGATAGGCCGCCTCATCCAGGGGCGCCACCGCCTCCAGGATGCGGTCGTAGGCCCACTGGTGGTACGCCAGGAGTTGCTGAAGGTGTGAAGCGAGAGCGCCGTGCATATCAAGCCTCCGGGTGCAGACCCAGGCTAGCGAGTTGTTGGAGGCTGCCGCTGCGCTGGATCAGACGCGGGTCGTCCAGGGGCAGGCTGCGGCCGGTTTCACGCTCGAGGATCGCCTTGAGTTTAGCCTTGTCGACGGTGCCGTCTTCACTCACTGCATCCTTGAGCTTTTCCGGCGCGACCGAGTACTTGGCATCGGGCAGGTAGATGGCGCCGGTGGCGAAGTCTACGCCGAAGGCGATCAGGCCCGGGATGATGTAGAACAACAGACCGATGGCGTCGAAGACCGCGATGGCCGGGTCGATGCGGCCGTCGATCTGGCCGCGGCGGTCGGGGTAGAAGAGGGTGCCGCAGGCCGTCAGCTGACTGAACAGGGTGGCGCAAAGAACCGCGCAGGACACACGGGTGGCGAGACGCATGGAGAACCTCCGGGAGGATGATGCCGATAACTATATCAACGAGCCCGCTGCCATTGCTGGCGGATTCGCATTATGCGGCGGGCTCGCTGCTTCTAAGACTGCCGAGTCGGCCTTGCGGTTCGACCGGTATAATCGCCGCCCCGTGCGACCGCCGGGTTACCGCACCGTGAAAGCTTGAATCAGGAGCCGGCATGAACGCCCTTCCCATCGACAGCGTCCTCCCCGAGCTGCGCCAGGCCCTGGCCGCGCGCCACGAGGTGGTGCTGGAAGCGCCGCCCGGCGCGGGCAAGACCACCCGCGTGCCGCTGGCGCTGCTCGATGAGCCGTGGCTGTCCGGGCAGTCGATCCTCATGCTGGAGCCGCGCCGGCTGGCCGCCCGCGCGGCCGCCGAGCGCCTGGCCGCCGAGCTGGGCGAGAAGGTTGGCGAGACCGTCGGCTACCGCATCCGCCTGGACAGCAAGGTCGGCCCGAAGACGCGCATCGAAGTGGTCACCGAGGGCATCCTCGCCCGCCGCCTGCAGGACGACCCGGCGCTGGATGGCGTCGGCCTGGTGATCTTCGACGAATTCCACGAGCGCAGCCTGGATGCGGATCTTGCCCTGGCGCTGACCCTCAACGGCCGTGCGCTGCTGCGCGACGAGCCGCCGCTGAAGGTGCTGGTGATGTCCGCGACGCTCGAAGGCGAGCGGTTGTCCGCGTTGCTGGGCGACGCGCCGGTGGTGCGCAGCGAGGGCCGCATGTTCCCGGTGGATATCCGCTGGGGCCGCCCCTGGCAGGCCGGTGAGTTCATCGAACCGCGCGTGGTGCAGACGGTGCAGCAGGCGCTGGCCGACGAGAGCGGCAGCCTGCTGGTGTTCCTGCCCGGCCAGGCGGAGATTCGCCGGGTGACCGAGCAACTGGGCGAGGCGCTGGCCGGTCGCCCGGAAATCCTGATCTGTCCCCTGCACGGCGAACTCGATCTCGACGCCCAACGCGCCGCCATCGAGCCCGCGCCAGCGGGCAAGCGCAAGGTGGTGCTGGCCACCAACATCGCCGAAACCAGCCTGACCATCGACGGTGTGCGCGTCGTGGTGGATGCCGGGCTGGCGCGGGTGCCGCGCTTCGATCCGGGCAGCGGCATGACCCGCCTGGACACCCAGCGCATCTCCCGCGCCTCCGCCACCCAGCGTGCCGGCCGGGCCGGACGCCTGGAGCCGGGCGCCTGCTACCGGCTGTGGTCCGAAGCCCAGCACGATCAACTGCCGGCCTATGGCACGGCGGAAATCCTCCAGGCGGACCTTGCCGGGCTGGCCTTGCAACTGGCGCGCTGGGGCGTCGCCCCGCAGGAGTTGGCCTGGCTCGACCTGCCGCCCGCCGCCGCGTATGCCCAGGCGCTGGACCTGCTGGAGCGCCTGGGCGCGCTGGCTTCCCGCACCGGTGGCGGCAGCCTGACGCCACACGGCCAGGCCATGGCCGAGGTGCCGGCGCATCCGCGCATCGCGCATCTGCTGCTGCGCGGCCATGCGCTGGGGCTGGGCGCGCTGGCCTGCGATCTTGCTGCGCTGCTCGGCGAGCGCGACATCCTGCGCGGCAATGACGCCGACCTGCACCACCGCATCGCCCTGCTGGCCGGCGAGCAGAATGCACCGCGTGCCAGTCGCGGCGCCGTGCAACGGGTTCGGCAGCTGTCGCGGCAATTCAAGGGTTACCTGCGTGGGCCGGCCCGCGAGCCGGTGAGCGATCCCGTTCACCCCCGTTGGCTCGGCGGCCTGCTGGCCTTCGCCTATCCGGATCGCATCGCCCGCCAGCGTCGCGCCGGTGGCGGCGAGTACCGCCTGGCCAACGGCCGCGCAGCGCAATTCGGCGAGCCGGACGCGCTGATGAAGGAGCCCTGGCTGGTGATTGCCGACCTCGGCAGCCGCCAGGGCCAGCGCGAGGAGCGCATCTATCTGGCGGCGGCGCTGGAGCCTTCGCTGTTCGAGTCGATCCTTGCCGAGCAGGTCAGCGTCCACGATGAACTGGACTGGGACGAGCGCGAAGGCGTGCTGCGCGCCGAGCGCCAGCGCAAGGTCGGCGAGCTGGTGCTGGCCACCGAAGCCCTGCCGTCGCTCGACGAAGCGGCGCGCAGCCGTGCGCTGCTCGGGCTGGTGCGGCGCAAGGGGCTGGAACTGTTGCCGTGGACGCCGGAGCTGCGTCAGTGGCAGGCGCGGGTCGCTCTGCTGCGTCGACTGGACGTGGAGAGCAAGGGCGAGAGCGAGTGGCCGGACGTCGGTGACGCCGCGTTGCTGGATTCGCTGGAAGACTGGTTGCTGCCTTACCTGGGCAAGGTCTCGCGGCTGGCGCATTTCGCCAATCTGGAGCTGGCCGGGATTCTTCATGCCGTGCTGCCCTGGCCGCTGCCGCAACGGCTGGACGAGCTGGCGCCGCGTACCTTGCAGGTGCCATCCGGTTCAAACATTCGTCTGGACTACACCGAGTTTCCGCCGGTGCTCGCGGTGCGATTGCAGGAACTGTTCGGCCTCGCCGACACCCCTCGCATCGCTGGCGGGCGGCTGGCGGTGAAGCTGCACCTGCTGTCGCCGGCGCAGCGGCCGGTGCAGGTGACCCAGGACCTGGCCAACTTCTGGCGCAGTACCTATGCCGAGGTGAAGAAGGACTTGAAGGGGCGCTATCCCAAGCACTATTGGCCGGATGATCCGCTGATCGCCGAGCCGACGGCGCGGGCCAAACCGCGCAAGGGATGAGATCGGCGCACGGGTTTGCCCTCACCCCAGCCCTCTCCCAATGGGAGAGGGAGCTGTCCGTGCCGGCTGACACCATGATTTCACCCTGCTCCGGACGGTCCCCTCTCCCGCTTGCGGGAGAGAGTTAGGGTGAGGGGCTCTTGCGCGGAGTCAGGTCTGATCGCGGACGGAGTCCGCTCCTAAGGGACCATGAGGCGCGAACGTATAGCGTTCGACGTTATGCGCCGTTTGGCCTTGATCTCAGGTCACTCCGAATTCAGCCAAGGCGCGGCCGATCGGCTGAGGCGTATCGGCGTACAACCGCGAACGGTTGTACGCCCTACGGCAACTCCATCTCATACCCCGCCGCCTGCAACTCGTCATAGGCGTGGTCCAGCTGTGCGCGCAGCTGCTCGGCGTCGGGTGCGCGGCGGGAGACGATCAGCTTGGTCGGCACGCTGTACAGGCGGTCGAAGGCCAGTGGAGGCATCTGCAGTTCGCGGCGGGCCTGCTCCACCGGGGCCTGGTAGTCGATCAGGTAGTCGCCGCGCTGGCGCTCGAGCATCTGCAGCGCCGCCACGTGGGTACTGGTGCGGTGCAGTTCCAGTTTGAGCTGCGGGTTGTCCAGCAGGTCGGTGATCGGCTTCCAGTAGCTGTAGCCGCTGATCAGGATGATCCGGCTGCCGGTCAGGCCCTGCGGCAGCTGCGGCGCGGGGTGTGACGGCAGGCGGTAGAGGTTGAGGTCGACGTGGCCGAGGGTGCGCTCGCATTCCAGCGTGCTGCCGACCAGCTCGGGCTTGCCGGGTGCGCCGGCCCACAGCTGCACACTGCCGTCCTGCAGGCCGAGGTACAGGCGCGCGCTGGGCAGCGAACGGAAGTGGGCGCGGTAGCCGGCCTGGAGCAGGATGCGCCGGACCATCTCGGCGCCGCTGCCGAGGACGTTGCCGTCGGGGGCGGTGTAGGTGTAGGGCGGGAACTCGTAGTAGCCGACCTCCAGCACCGGCAGCGGGCGCGGCAGGCGGTCGGCCAAGGTCGGTAGGCCACTGGCGTTGGCGTGTAGGCAGAACAGCATGGCGATCAGCCAGGCGATACGGCGAAAAAGCATGGCTACCTGCGGTGAGTCTTGTCGTTATTGTGCGCGGCTGGCGCAGCATGCTTCGGCGCCGGCGCGGTTGTCCAGCGCCGGCCGGCGAGGGCGTGCGGCGGCGCTCAGTGCGGCAGCAGGAAGCGCCCGTTGAGCGGCAGGTGGTTGGAGATGCGCAGGGTGTCGTTGCGCCGCACGCTGGCGTCGAGGCGGCTCAGGCGGGGGCTGTAGAACAGGTAGTCGAGGGTGCGGTCGGGGTTGTGCACGCGCGGGTCGTTGGGGAAGTGGGTGTACCACTGCGCCTGCTCGGTGCCGCTGGATTCCTGCACCGCCGGGATCACCGGGTAGCGCGCCGCCAGCAGGTTCAGCTCGCTGTTGGCGCGGTAGGGCGCGCGCAGCACTTCGGGCAGGTAAGGGTACTGGCCCAGCGGCAGCAGGCCGAGATCGCCGCCCAGCAGCCATGGGCGGCCCGTGGTCTGCAGGGCGTCGAGGTGGGCCTGCAGGGCTTCGATCTGGCGCTGCGGGGTGTCGTCGCCATTGGGGCGCTCCAGGCGGGTATTGATCACCGTGAGCTGGCCGCCGCCACGGATCGGCAGTTCGCTTTGCAGCATGGCCGGCTGCGGGGCGAACAGGCGCAGCAGCGGAATCGACGAGCGCTGCGGCAGGGCGATGCGCTCGCCGCTGGCGATCTGGAAGCGGCTGAAGGTCACTAGCTTGCGCCCGGCGCTGCCGAACACGTGGGGGTTGGGATCGAAGCGCGCCTTCCAGTCGAAGGCGGCGGTGGAGCAGGGGTAGAGGTCGGTCAGGCGGTCGCCGATCAGCGCCTGCTGGTCCTGCTTGCCGGTGGCCGCCGCGCCGTCGTCGACCTCCTGCAGCAGCACGATGTCCGGCGCTTCCTCGCGGATCACCCGCACCACTTCGTCAAGGCTGTAGGCGATGTCTTCGGCGCTGGGCTTGTCGTCCGGGCCGACGGTGTCGGGCAGGTCGTCCCAGAAGATGTAGCGCTTGCCGGCCAGGTACTGGACGTTCCAGGTCATCACCTTCAGCGCCTGGCCCGGCTGCAGCTGCGGCGCCGGTGTACGGCACTGGGCAGCCACGGCTTCACGCTCGGCGGGACGCCAGGCCAGCAACCAGGCGCCGGTGGTCGCGGCGAACAGCAGGACGATGAGCAGCAGGAACAGGACGCGGCGTGGCAACGAGAGGTTCATTCGGCTTAGGGACTATCCTTGATGTGCGAGAGGATAGTGTCTGTGACCGCGCATTTCACCTGCGCGTTTCCTTCGCGAAGCATCCTGCAACCTTGAGGCGCTGCTGCGCCGGGAGGTTCGTTCCATGACTGAGGCGCTGATCGCCCAGCGCGGGCCCTATGCGGTGGAGGTCCACGCCGGCGAGGATTATTTCTGGTGCCGCTGCGGCCGTAGCGCCAGCCAGCCGTTCTGCGACGGCTCGCACAAGGGCACCGGCCTGTTTCCGCTGAAGTACCACGCCCCGCGGGACGAGCTGCTGTTCTTCTGCGGCTGCAAGCACACCCATACGCCGCCCTGCTGCGACGGGACCCACGCATCCCTCTGAGGAGGCCGGTATGCCGCGCAAACTTTTCACCCACCAGGCCTATCGGCACAAGGTGGTGCTGGTCACCGGCGGCTGTTCGGGGATCGGCCGTGCCTTGGCGTTGCGCTTCGCCCAGGCCGGCTCGCACCTGGTGATCCTCGACCTCGACCAGGCGGCGCTGGACAGCCTGGTCCAGCACCTGCGCGAGCATCACAACGTCGAGGCCCTCGGCCTGCGTTGCGACATCGCCGATGCCGAAGCGGTGCGCCGCGCCGTGGCGCTGGCCATCGAGCGCTTCGGCGGCATCGACGTGCTGGTGAACAACGCCGGCATCACCCACCGAAGCCAATTCGCCGACACGGACCTGGCGGTGTTCCAGCGGGTCATGGCGGTGAATTTCTACGGCGCGCTGCACTGCACCCAGGCGGCGTTGCCCAGCCTGCTGGCGCGACGCGGGCAGATCGTCGTGCTCAGCTCGCTGACCGGCTTTGCGCCCCTGCTCTACCGCAGCGCCTACAACGCCAGCAAGCATGCGCTGCACGGGCTGTTCGACACGCTGCGCATGGAGCTCGACGGCACGGGCGTGGCGATCACCCTGGCCTGCCCCGGCTTCACCGCCACCGACCTGCGCAAGAACGCGCTGGTGGGCGATGGCTCGGTGATCCGCCAGCCGGCGGTGGTGCTGGGCGCCGATGTGGCGTCGCCGCGCGACGTGGCCGAGGCGATCTACCAGAGCGCGCTGCGGCGCAAGCGGCTGCTGGTGCTGTCCAACGTCAATTGGCGGGCGCGCATCCTGGCGCGCTTCTTCCCGCGGCTGTTCGAGAAGCTGCTGGTGCCGAAAATGTCGGGGCTCAAACCGGGGCATTAGCTTTTCGTAGGAGCGAGCTTGCTCGCGAACCGCTTGGAACATGGGCGCCTGGCCGGGTTCGCGAGCAAGCTCGCTCCTACAGGGGATCAGTGTGAGTGCGAGTCGAATCCGCCTCCTGCCGCCATGTCCCAGAACGAGGCTTCGATCTTGTGCCCGTCCAGGTCGCGGATGAAGCAGCCGTAATAGGGGTCGCCATAGAGCGGACGCGGGCCGGGGGCGCCTTCGTCGGTGGCGCCGGCGGCTATCGCGGCGCGGTAGAAGGCGTCCACTTCCTCACGGGAGTTGGCCATGAAGCCAACGTGCGTGCCGTTGCCGACGCTGGCGGGTCGCCCGTCGATGGGCGTCTGCACCCAGAACTCCGGGAATTCGCGGCCATAGGCCACGGCGCCGGGGTGCTCCATGATCTGCTGGCAACCCAGGCTGGGCAGCACCGCGTCATAGAACGCCTTGGCGCGGGCGTAGTCGTTGGTGCCGATGGAAATGTGTGAAATGCAGCTGGGCGGATAGGTCGGCTGGTCGCTCACGGGAGTCTCCGGTCAAAGGCAGAAGACTCCAGCGTAGAAGGCGGGCGGGCGGCTCGCCGGGCGATGTGTTGTCGATTGCTGCGCGGCCTCAGAATCTGTTTACGATCTGCTGCGCGTCGGCATAACTGCGTTAAAAACAGGCTCGGACTGCTCATTTACAGCGCGTAAACTCCGCGTCCTCGTCTGTTTGACTCGCTGGCGCTCGCCCTTCGGGCCAGCCTGCGGCTGTTACTCCCGTTGGTCGTTGCGCCTTGTTCTGCTCTAGCTCGCGAGATCGTAAACAGGTTCTCAAGCCTCGCGCTCTTCGTTTTCCTCGCGGCCGGGGCCGAGGATGAAGATGCGGTAGGCCGCCATCGTCACCAGCAGCTGGAAGAAGCCGCTGAGCGAATGCAGAAGCACACCCAGGCCGGGCGAGTCCTGGGCGACCTGGGTGATCCAGCCCTCCGCCATCCACACCGGTGCGAGGATCGCCAGGGTGGTGGTGAGCAGCAGGAAGAAATGCCCGGTGGTCAGGCGGAAGCTCTCGCGCATCGCGTCGATGGGCGAGTTGCCGCGCTGCACCAGGAGGAATTCGGAGAAGGTCATCTTGACCATGAAGAACAGGCCCGGCAGCACATAGAGCGCCAGGCCGACCAGTATCAGCAGCGAGCTCAACGCCGAGAGCAGGGCGAACGACGGCCACAGCCGCAGCGCCGCGTTCCACAGTTCGCGGACGCCGCGCTCGCGCCCTTCTCCTGCGTCGATCATGAAGAGGATCAGGCTGGCGGTGTACATCGGATAGAACACCAGCCCCGCGGCCATGCCCCAGGGCGCGAAGTTCTGCGTGTCGACCGCGACGTCGATCTGCTGCTGGACCAGCGTTTCCACGATGATCCACGGCAGGCACAGCGGTAGCAGCTTGCCGATGTGACGGGAGAAGAAGAACCAGGTGTCGCGCAGGACTGAGATGGGATTCATCGGCATGGGAGACGGATCGAAGGGCCTCGACTCTAACTTAAGCAAACCTTCAGTTGAAGGTAGGACATTTCGGTCCCCGGAACTTGTTTTTTGCCGTACCGATCCAATCTTCCGTTCAACACCCCGCCCACTCGAGGCCCACCATGAATTCCGAAGAGCAATCCCTGATCGATGGTCTGTTCGTCCGCCTGCGCGACGCCGAGGCGCAGACCGCGCCGCGCGACGCCCAGGCCGAGGCGCAGATCAACCGGTACCTGGTGCAGCAGCCGGCGGCGCCCTATTACATGGCCCAGGCGATGCTGATCCAGGAAGCGGCGATCAAGCGCCTGGACCAGCGCGTCAAGGAGCTGGAAGCCCAGGCCCAGCAGAATCGTCCGAGCAGCGGCGGCTTCCTCGCCGGCCTGTTCGGCGGTGGCCAGAGCCAGGAACCGCGCCCGGCGCAAGCGCAGGAGCGCCCGGATGGCTGGGGCCAGACGCGCTTCTCCCAGCCCGGTAGCGGCGCTTATGCCAGTAACCCCAATGATTTCCGTCCTGCATCTGCGCCCGCCCAGGCCGCGCCCCAGGGCGGCGGCTTCATGCGCGGCGCGCTGCAGACCGCGGCCGGCGTGGCCGGCGGCGTGATGGTGGCGGACCTGCTGACCAGCATGTTCCACCACAGCCAGCCGCAGGAAATCGTCGAGGTGATCCAGGAGCAGGTGCCGGTGCAGCCGGAGCCGTCGAGCTTCGGTGATTCGCTGGGCGGAGGCGATCGCTACGCCGACAGCGGCTTCAGCGACGCCAACTACGACGATGGCGGCGATTCCAGCTTCTTCGACGACGACGGCGACATGTTCAGCTGATCCCGCCCGCCGGGACTGGCGGGGGCCGCGCGCTGTGCCGATAATGCGCCCCCGCTGTTCGAGTCCCGGAGTCACCGTTGAAGACCATCGCCCTGTTCGCCGACGTGCAGAACCTCTACTACACCGTGCGTCAGGCCTACGGCCGCCACTTCAACTACGCCGCGCTGTGGGCCGAGCTGAGCGCCCAGGGCAACATCGTCCAGGCCTACGCCTACGCCATCGACCGGGGGGACGCCAAGCAGCAGCAATTCCAGCAGATCCTGCGCAAGCTCGGCTTCACTGTGAAGCTCAAGCCCTACATCCAGCGCGCCGACGGTTCGGCCAAGGGTGACTGGGACGTGGGCATCACCATCGACATCCTCGACGCCGCGCCGAAGGTGGACGAGATCGTCCTGGCCTCCGGCGACGGCGATTTCGACCTGCTGCTCGACCGTGTCCGTGCCGGCGGCACCGAGGCCACCGCGTACGGCGTGCCGGGCCTCACCGCCCAGGCGCTGATCCGCGCGGCCAGCCGCTACGTACCCATCGAAGGCTCGCTGCTGCTGCGTTCCTGACCCTTGCGGCTACAATGCCGCCCATTCCGATTCGTTTCTGCGAGCGCTCCATGACCTTCGCCACCCTCGGCCTGATCGATCCCCTCCTGCGTGCCCTCGACGGGCTCGGCTACCAGAACCCGACGGCGGTGCAGGCCCAGGCCATCCCCGCGGTGCTCAAGGGCCGCGACCTGCTCGCCGCCGCCCAGACCGGCACCGGCAAGACCGCCGGCTTCGCCCTGCCGCTGCTGCAGAAGCTGCTGCAGGAAGGCCCGCAGGTCGCCGCCAACTCGATCCGCGCACTGGTGCTGGTGCCGACCCGCGAGCTGGCCGAGCAGGTGCACGAGAGCTTCCGCGCCTATGGCCAGCACGTGCCGCTGCGCACCGCCGTGGCCTACGGCGGGGTGAGCATCAACCCGCAGATGATGAAGCTGCGCAAGGGCGTCGACGTGCTGGTGGCCACCCCCGGCCGCCTGCTCGACCTGTACCGGCAGAACGCCCTGAAATTCACCCAGCTGCAGGCCCTGGTGCTGGACGAAGCCGACCGCATGCTCGACCTGGGCTTCGCCCGCGAACTGGATGAGGTCTTCGCCGCGCTGCCCAGGCGCCGGCAGACCCTGCTGTTCTCCGCGACCTTCTCCGACGCCATCCGCCAGATGGCCCGCACCCTGCTGCGCGACCCGCTGACCATCGACGTGGCGCCGCGCAACACGGCGGCGAAGACGGTGAAGCAGCATCTGCTCACCGTGGACAAGAAGCGCAAGGCCGAGCTGTTCCTGCACCTGCTGCGCGAGCAGGGCTGGCGCCAGGCGCTGGTGTTCGCCAAGACCCGCAAGGGCGTGGATGAGCTGGTCGGACTGCTGCAGCAGGAGGGCATCCGTGCTGACTCGATCCACGGCGACAAGCCGCAGCCGGCGCGCCTGCGTGCCCTGGCGCGGTTCAAGGCCGGGGAGGTGGACTTCCTCATCGCCACCGACGTCGCCGCCCGTGGCCTGGATATCGAGGAGATGCCGCTGGTGGTCAACTTCGACCTGCCCATCGTCCCCGAGGACTACGTGCACCGCATCGGCCGGACCGGCCGCGCCGGCGCCAGCGGGCAGGCGATCTCGCTGGTCTGCGCCGACGAAGTACAGCAACTGGCGGCCATCGAGACGCTGATCGGCCAGACCCTGAAGCGCCACGAGGAAGACGGCTTCGAGCCGGACCACCGGGTGCCCGTCACCGCGCCGGGCGGACAGGTGCTGAAGAAGCCGAAGAAGCCCAAGCAACCCAAGGTGCCGGACGGCAAGCCGGGCAAGGTACACCTGGGGTCGCTGCTGGAGGACAAGCCGCAGGTCAAGGCGGTGCGCAAGGCGCCGGGCTTTGGCCTCGGTGGGAAACCGGCAGGCGGCAGGCCGGCCGGTGGCAAGTCTACTTCTGGAAAGTCGGGTGGCGGCAAGGGCGGTCGTCGTCCCTGAGCCGATAAGGCGCGCGCCTGCTTCATTGCGGTGCGCAGCCGGGAGCTGAATCGGGGGCTATCCCAGGCGTAGCGGGGCATTGCGGGGCGTGGCGCAAAAGCTGCATTTCCGTGTGGAATCCCGAACGCCTATAGTGTGCCCATCGCGCACACAACAAGAACGACAGCCCATGCGCTACAAGGAACTCAAAGCCTGGACCGGCGGAGTCGCCCACCTGCTCCCGCTGGCCGCCGGTCGCCCGCGCCTGCTCGGCCTCAGCCAGTGGCTGCAGCAGGTCTGCACGGTGGATAACTTCGTGCTCTTCGTCTACGAAGGCAATCACCGGCCACTGGACCTGTTCGACACCTTCCCGGCGGACATCCGGCATGTCTACGTCGAGGATTACCAGGTCGGCCCCTACCTGCTCGATCCCTTCTACCTCGCCTGCACCCGCCACCAGGCGCCGGGGCTGTGGCGGCTGCGGCAGTTCGCGCCGGACCACTTCTACCTGGGCGAGTACTACCAGACCTACTACCAGCAGACCGGCCTGACCGAGGAGATTGCCTTCTTCGTCGATCTTGCCGATGGCGCCACGGCCGTGCTGTCGCTGATGCGCAAGACCTCCAGCCCCGCCTACAGCCGCGACGAGATGCAGTTGCTGGAATGCGCGCGGCCGGTGGTCGAGCAGGTGGTGCGCGAGGCCTGGGAACTGCGCCGTGCGCAGCCGCGTCCGGCGCAGGACCTGGACTACCAGATCCGCGAGGCCTTCGACCAGTTCGGCGCGCAGGTGCTCACCGCCCGCGAGCAGGAGATCGTCCAGCTGCTGCTGCGCGGCCACTCCAGCGCCTCGGTGGCGGAGCAGTTGGATATCAGCCCCGGCACGGTGAAGATCCACCGCAAGAACATCTACGCCAAGCTCGGCATCGGCAGTCAGTCGGAGCTGCTCGGGCTGTTCATCCGCGAGCTTGGCGGGCGGGATGCGGCGGGTGGGATGCTCGCGGTGGGCTAACCCGTAGGGCGTACAACCGTTTGCGGTTGTACGCCGATACACCTTGAGTCGTGACGGCTCCATGGCTGAGCCCGAAGTGCCCTGAAGCCGGTACCAGTGCCGGGACCGGAGTGCCCGGAAATCAAGGTCAAACGGCGTATAACGTCGAACGTTATACGCCCTACGCTCCGGACGACATTCGTACCGTGCCTTCCGTCCTGTTGTAGGAGCGAGCTTGCTCGCGAACCGCCCTGCGTCGGAATCATCGGGAAGTCTGTTCGCGAGCAAGCTCGCTCCTACAGAAAAAGCTCAATCCCGCCATCTATCCCCCGAGGGATATATACACCCCGAAAGCCCCATTGCTAGCGTGAGCCCCAACAAGAACACAGTTGGAGCGCGCGGTGATGGAGAGCGGTCAGGACTTCGATATCGAATTCCGTAACGTGGTCAAACGCTACGGCAGCGTGCCGGCGGTCAACGGGCTGAGCTTCCGGGTGAAGCGCGGCGCCTTCCATTCCTTCCTCGGCAGCTCCGGCTGCGGCAAGACCACCACCCTGCGGATGATCGCCGGCTTCGAGCAGCCCAGCGAAGGCGAAGTACTGCTGGCCGGCAAGGCGGTGGCCGGAGTGCCGGCGCACCAGCGCCCGGTGAACATGGTGTTCCAGCATTACGCGCTGTTCCCGCACCTTTCCGTGGCGGAGAACATCGCCTACGGCCTGCGCTACCGCACGCCGCGCCCGGACCGCACGCAGCAGCGCCGGATGGCCGACGAGGCGCTGGAGATGGTGCGCCTTTCCGGCTTCGGCACGCGCAAGCCGCACGAGCTATCCGGCGGCCAGCAGCAGCGCGTGGCGCTGGCCCGCGCGCTGGTGAACAAGCCCACCGTGCTGCTGCTCGACGAGCCGCTGGCGGCGCTCGACCGCAAGCTGCGCAAGGAGATGCAGTCGGAGCTGCTGCGCCTGCAGCGCGAGGTCGGCATCACCTTCGTGCTGGTCACCCATGACCAGGAAGAGGCGCTGTCGATGAGCGACAGCATCAGCATCATGAAGGACGGTCTGATCATCCAGACCGCCACGCCCGAAGCGCTCTACGAGACGCCGGCAAGCCGCTACGTGGCCGACTTCATCGGCGAGTCCAACCTGTTCTCCGGCACCGTGCGCCGCTTCGAGGGCGAGCGCGTGGTGTTGGGCACTCCGGCCGGCCTGGAACTGAGCAGCCCGCCGACGCCCACCGGCCCCTCGCTTTCGCCCCAGGCCGAAGGCTGCATCGCGGTGCGCCCCGAGCTGGTCGGCATCGCCGCCGCCGACTCGGACCTGGCCCGCGACGTGCGCCTGAAGGGCCGCGTCGAGGACCGCATCTACCTGGGCAACCTCACCGAATACCGGGTGCGCACCGACGCCTTCGGCATCGTCTGCGTGCGCGTGCCGCGCCAGGCCGGCGGCGTGGGCGAAGCCTTCGAGCACGGCGCGCCGGTGCAGGTCGGCTGGAACCAGGCCAGCGGCCTGGCCATGGCCCTCTGAACCCGATGATCCAACACTAACAACAGCAGACAGGCGGGGAGTGAAGATGGACAAGAAGAACTTCATCAAGACGATGCGCAGCTGGGAAAACGGCTCCATCACGCGGCGCGAGTTCCTCGGCAAGACCGGCCTCGGGCTGGCGATGGCCGTGGTCGCGGCCAACACCCCCGGCCTGCTGACCGGCAAGGCCTACGCCGGTGAGAGCACCGCCATCGGCGACCGCCTGGCCTTGGCCACCTGGCCGAACTACCACAGCCAGGAGAACTTCGACGCCTTCGCCAAGGCCACCGGCGCGCGGGTGCAGATGAACGTGTTCGGCTCCAACGAGGAGATGCTCGCCAAGTTGCAGGCCGGCGGCAGCGGCTGGGACGTCTTCGTGCCGACCAACTACACCATCAGCACCTACGTGAAGCTCGGGCTGATCGAGCCGCTGGACCTCTCGCGCATCCCCAACTTCGACCCCAAGGCCTTCCAGGAGCGCTTCATGGCCCAGGGCACGGTGGACGGCAAGGTTTACGCGGTGCCGAAGAACTGGGGCACCACCGGCATCGTCTACGACGCCAGCAAGGTCAAGGGCAGCCCGGATTCCTGGAAGCAGTTCTGGGACCTGACGCTGACCAGCGCCTCGGGCCGCACCATCGTCCACGACTACCAGCTCACCGCCATCGGCAACGCGCTCAAGTACTACGGCTACAGCTTCAACTCGCTGGACCCGAAGGAGCTGGCCGAGGCCGAGAAACTGCTGATCCAGGCCAAGCCGCACCTGTTCGCCATCAACTCCGACATCCAGCCTTCGCTGCGCAATGGCGACGCCTGGATGGCCATGGCCTGGACCGGCGACGCCTCGCAGCTGCACCGCGACAACCCGGACATGACCTTCGTGCTGGGCAAGGAAGGCGGCGAGATCTGGAGCGACTTCTTCGCCATTCCCAAGGGCGCCGAGCACAAGGACGCCGCCTATGCGTTCATCAACTACCTGCTCGACCCGCCGCACAACAAGCTGGAGGTGCTCGCCCACGGCTACCCGAGCGGGGACAAGCGGGTCGATGCGCTGCTCTCCAAGGAGATGCTCGACGACCCGATCATGTACCCGGCGGCCGAGCGTCTGTCGCCGCTGGAGTTCGGCGCCGCGGCGACCCTCACCAGCCCGGCGCGCGCCGAACTGATGGCGCGTTTCAAGGCCGCCTAACGGGGTCTTCATGTAGGAGCGAGCTTGCTCGCGAACCCGCCCAGCTCCCGAGCTGCCGGGAAACTCATTCGCGAGCAAGCTCGCTCCTACAGGAGAGGGCTCCGAGCAACTCCTATGCGTAGGGAATCGAACATGAACATCGCTGTCAGCGCCCCGTTGCCGCAGACCCGGGCGACGCCCCCGGTCTCGCGCGCGAAAAGCCTCGGCCGGCGCGTCACCTTGCTGCTGCTCCTGCCCTCCACCCTGTGGTTCCTGCTGCTGCTCATGATGCCGCTGGTGATCATCCTGGTCTTCAGCTTCGGCGAGCGCAGCGCCGTCGGTGGTTACGGCGGCGGGCTGACGCTGGAGAACTACCTGAACCTTGGCTCCCGCGCCCAGGCCTTCTGGAACACCCTGACCCTTGCGCCGCTGGGTACCCTGGCGTGCCTGCTGGCGGCCTACCCGCTGGCCTACTTCCTGGCGGTGAAGGTGCGGCGCAATAAGTCGCTGCTGCTCACGCTAGTGATCGTGCCGTTCTGGACCAGCTTCCTGATCCGCACCTACGCCTGGATCTTCATCCTCAGCGGCCGGGGCATCCCGGCGCTGCTGGAGACCTTCGGCATCGCCGACGTGCGCCTGATCAACACGCCCTACGCGGTGCTGATCGGCATCGTCTACGGCTACCTGCCGCTGATGGTGTTTCCCATCTACGTGACCCTGGAGAAGCTCGACAAGCGCCTGCTGGAAGCCTCTGGTGACCTGGGCGCCAGCGCCTTCGAGACCTTCCGCCGGATCACCCTGCCGCTGTCCGCGCCGGGGGTGATCACCGGGGTGATGCTGGTGTTCATCCTGCTCATGGGCGAGTTCCTGATCCCGGCCATCCTCGGCGGCGGCAAGGTGTTCTTCGTCGGCAACGCGCTGGTCGACCTGTTCCTGCAATCGCGCAACTGGCCGTTCGGCAGCGCGGTGGCGATGACCCTGGTGGCGATGATGCTGGTGATCATCGGCGTCTACCTGAAACTCGTGGCCCGCTTCGGCGGTTCGCGCAACGACGGGGTGCTCTGACATGTGGCTGCGCAGTTACTCCACCTCGGTCTACCTGTTCCTCTATGCGCCCATCGCGCTGATCATGCTCTTCGCCTTCAACGCCGGGCGCAGCGGGCTGAGCTTCCAGTGCTGCTCGGTGCAGTGGTTCGGCCGTGCCTTCGGCAACCCGTTCATCATGGAGGCGCTGGGCAACAGCGCGATGATCGCCACCTGCTCGGCGCTGATCGCCACGCTGTTCGGCACCCTCGCGGTGTTCGGCCTGCAGCGGGTCGGCAAGCGCGTGCGCCTGCTGTTCGACGCGCTGACCTACTGCGCGATCATCGTGCCGGGCATCGTCATCGGCATCGCTACGCTGATCGCCTTCATCACCCTGTTCGACGTGCTCAACCCGCTGTTGGCGCTGCTGGACATCGGCCTGCCGAAACTCAACATGGGCTTCGGCACCGTGGTGGCGGCGCACTCGCTGTTCACCATGGCGCTGGTGATGGTGATCGTCCGCACCCGCGTCGAGGCGATGGACAAGTCGCTGCTGGAAGCCTCCGCCGACCTCTACGCGCCGCCGCTGGATACCTTCTGGCGCGTGACCCTGCCGCAGATCGCCCCGGCGATCCTCGCCGGCTTCCTGCTGGCGTTCACCTTCAGCTTCGACGATTTCATCATCGCCTTCTTCGTCGCCGGCTCCGAGACCACGCTGCCGATCTACATCTTCTCGTCGATCCGCCGGGGCATCACGCCGGAGATCAACGCCATCTCCACGGTGATCATCTGCGCCTCGCTGGCGCTGCTGTTCACCTCCCGCTACCTGCAGAACCGCCGCACCGGCGTTCAGGCCGCCTGAGGGCCGACTTCAAGGAGACGCGAGCATGCGTGACCAGCTCTACATCAACGGGCAGTGGGTCAGGCCGGACCTGGGCGGTCGCTTCACCAGCTTCGACCCGGCCACCGGCCAGCCCCTGCGCGAAGTGCCGGCGGCCACCGAGGAAGACGTCGACCACGCCGTGCGAGCGGCGCGCACCGCGTTCAATCGCGGCTGGGGCCAGAGCCGGGGCGCCGAGCGTGCCGAGTGGCTGGAGGCGCTGGCCGGCGAGCTTGAGCGCAACCAAGACTCACTGGCCGAACTGGAGGTGCGCGACAACGGCAAGCCGCTGCCTGAGGCGCAGTGGGACGTGGCCGACGCCATCGGCTGCTTCCGCTACTACGCGGAGCTGGCGCGGGAGCTGGACGAGCGCCAGGACCAGCTGCTGGCGCTGCCCGACGAGCGCTTCCGCTGCCGCATCCGCCAGGAGCCGGTGGGCGTAGCGGGGCAGATCATTCCGTGGAATTACCCGTTGCTGATGGCTTCGTGGAAGGTCGCGCCGGCCCTGGCGGCGGGCGCCACCTGCGTGCTCAAGCCGTCCGAGCTGACGCCGCTGAGCGCCCTGGAACTGGCAGCGGCGGCGGATGCCGTGGGCCTGCCGGCGGGAGTGCTGAATGTGCTGCCGGGCCTTGGCGCGGAGGCCGGCGGGCCACTGAGCCAGCATCCGGGCGTGGACAAGCTGGCGTTCACCGGCAGCGTGCCGACCGGTTCGCGGATCATGTCGGCGGCGGCCCAGGACATCAAGAACGTCAGCCTGGAGCTGGGCGGCAAATCGGCCTTCATCGTCTTCGACGACAGTGACGTCGAGGCGGCGGTGGAGTGGATCCTCTTCGGCATCTTCTGGAACCAGGGCCAGGTGTGCAGCGCCACCTCGCGCCTGCTGGTGCAGGAGGGCATAGCGCCGCGCCTGATCGAGCGCCTGGTGGAAGCGACCCGCGCCATCACCATCGGCAACGGCCTGGAGCCGGGTGTGCTGCTCGGTCCGCTGGTCAGCCAGGGACAGCACGAGAAGGTGCTCGGCTTCGTCGAGAAGGGCCGCGCCGCTGGCGCCCGGCTGCTCACCGGCGGAAAGCGCCCGGCGGGGCTGGAGCCGGGCTGGTTCATGGAGCCGGCGATCTTCGACGAGCCAGCGGAGGATGCGCTGATCTGGCGCGAGGAAATCTTCGGCCCGGTGCTTTGTGTGAAGCGCTTCAGGACGGAAGCAGAGGCCCTGCGCCTGGCCAACGACAGCCGCTTCGGCCTGGCCGGCGCGGTGATGTCGGGTGATCCGCAGCGCGCCGCACGGGTGGCCGACGGGCTGCGCGCGGGGATCGTCTGGGTCAACTGCTCGCAACCGACCTTCACCCAGGCGCCCTGGGGCGGCATGAAGCAGAGCGGCATAGGCCGCGAGCTGGGCGTGTGGGGGCTGGAGAACTACCTGGAGGTGAAGCAGGTGACCGAGTACATCTCGGATCAGCCCTGGGGCTGGTACTTGAAGTAGGTGTCTTGCCTGTAGGAGCGAGCTTGCTCGCGAACAAGGTTGGTGCGGAACACTTGAGTGGCCGGGAGGCTGTGTTCGCGAGCAAGCTCGCTCCTACGAAAAGCCGATTTCCCCTGTAAGCGGGTCATGCCCTTGATCAGGCCCGAAGGGCGGCTCACAGCGGCCGCTGCATGTAGCGGTGGCTGGAAACGCCGGGAAGCGTCGAGATGCGCTCGACCTGCACGCTGAAGCCAAAACGCTCGTAGAGCGCCTGGGCCTTGGGATTGGCCACCGAGACATCCAGCGCCGCCATCGGCACGCCGAGGTGGCGGCCATGGCGCAGGAAATGGTCGATCAACTGACTGCCCAGTCCTTCGCCGCGCCGGTCCGGGGTGACGCCCAGGTGCGCCAGGTACAGCGTGCGCCGCGGGGGCGGGCATATGATCCGCTCCAGTTGCAGGCCACGGACTATCACCCTTGGCGAGGCGAGCCCGAAGTAGCCGAGGATCTGCCGGGTGGCCGCGAGCATGTAGCCGAGGTTCACTTCGCCGCCGAACACGGTTCCCGCCGCCACCACTTCGCCGTCCCGTTCGCCGACCCAGTGCTGGCGCCAGCCGAACTGGCCGCCGCCCTGGAGGAAGGCATAGCGCAGGAAGTCCTGGGCGCTGTTGCGGCCGGGGCGGGCGAAGGCGTAGTCGAAGGCGTCGGGGCCGGAGCTGTAGATCAGCGGGATGGCGGCGTCGACATCATCGGGACGGGCACGGCGGAAGGTCAGTGACATGCAGACGACTCCTGAGCGGGAATCTGCAATCTAGCACTGTCGTTCCAGTTGTGCAGTGTTCAGTGCTTCCGCTGCAACCAATGCAGGGCGCCGAGGCCGGCGGCGCGACCGCTGGCGAAGCAGGCGGTGAGCAGGTAGCCGCCGGTGGGGGCTTCCCAGTCGAGCATTTCGCCGGCGCAGAATACGCCCGGCAGCGCCTTGAGCATCAGGTTCTCGTCCAGCGCTTCGAAGGTCACGCCGCCGGCGCTGCTGATGGCTTCGTCCAGCGGACGGGGGCGCACCACGGTCAGTGGCAATGCCTTGATCAGCGCGGCGAGCCGCTGCGGGTCGGCATAGTCGGCGGCTGTGGACAACTCCCGCAGCAGCCCGGCGCGTACGCCGTCCAGGCCAAGGCGACCGCGCAGGTGGTTGGCCATGGACTTGGAGCCGCGCGGCTGGGCAACGGCCTTGGCGACCTGCTCCAGGCTGCGGTTGGGCAGCAGGTCGAGATGCACCGTGGCGCTGCCGTGTTGTTCGATGCGTTCGCGGATCGCGGCGGACAGCGCATAGACCAGGCTGCCTTCGATGCCGCCGGCGGTGACCACGAATTCGCCCTGGCGAGGTTCGCCGCCTGCCACGGACAAGGCCACCGGCTTGACCGGCGCGCCAGCGAACTTGTCGCTGAAGAACTCACTCCAGCCCTCTACCTCGAAGCCGCAGTTGGCTGGGCGCAATGGCGAGATATCCACCGCGCGCTCGGCCAGCATCGGCACCCAGGCGCCGTCGGAGCCCAGGCGCTGCCAGCTGCCGCCACCCAGGGCGAGCACGGTGACGTCCGCAGTGATGCGCTGGTGGCCTTCCGGGCTGTCGATCAGCAGGGCGCCATCGGCGCCCCAGCCGAGCCAGCGGTGGCGGGTGTGGATAACCACGCCGGCCTCGCGCAGGCGCTTGAGCCAGGCGCGCAGCAGCGGCGCGGCCTTCATGTCGGTAGGGAACACGCGGCCGGAGGTGCCGACGAAGGTGTCGATGCCCAGGCCATGAATCCACTGGCAGAGCGCCTGGTTGTCGAAGGCATCGATCAGTGGCGCCAGGCTCGCGGCGCGCTGCCCATAGCGCGACAGGAAAGGCTCGCGTGCCTCCGAATGGGTGATGTTCATGCCACCCACGCCGGCCAGCAGGAACTTGCGCCCGACCGAGGGCATGGCGTCGAACAGCTCGACCTTCACGCCGGCGCCGGCCAGGACTTCGGCGGCCAGGAGGCCGGCGGGGCCTCCGCCGATGATGGCGGCGGTACGGGGAGCGGGGGCGGGGGTGTGGGTCATGCGGTGGCCAGGCGGGAAGGTGCGATCGGGGCGCAATTCTAGCGCAGCGGCCTTGCCTGCCGGCTGAACATTTTCCAGCCAGTGCCGCCGAACGCCGGGCGTATCGGAGGTGCACGCGCTTTCCCGCAGCTTATCCACAGGCTGCTCCACAGTTGCCGTGGACAACCCTGGGGCGCGAATCATTCACGGGAGCTGCGCGTCGTGCTGCTTTCTGGTTCTCACTCGAAGGTGATTGCGATAATTCCTACAAGGGATGAGGAGAGCACCTAATTCTGGCGCTTTTGTGAATCCGTCAGCATGCCGACCGGTTGCAAAAACGGTCCTGTCTGACGATGAAAGTGCGTGATTACCTCCGTGCCCATGAAGCCCACCTGTGGGGCGAGGGCAACGATACCCGAGTGCGCGTCAATGGCGTTGATATCGTCATTCGGCGGCTGCCCAGCGATGAGATTCGCGACCTGCTGAACGAAGCCGTGGCGCACATGCTGGTGCGCCTGGAAAAGAACATTCGGCAGTCGAAATTGAAATTCGAGCAGAAGCTGCTCGAACGCATCTCGCTGCAGGTGGCGTTGCATAACCTTTATGTGTTCACCAACTGGAGCCGCTTCCTGCCGCGTTATCTGGACTACGCGGGCCCGCTGCGAGCCCAGGAACTGCTCAAGCACCATGTGCCGGAGCAGGTGCTGGGCGTCTGCGAGAAAGTCTTCGGCGCGGATGCCCGGCAGCGCGCGGCGGTCCTGCTGGGGTTCTCCGAGCACGAGCTGGCACGCTGGGAGCAGCAACGCCTGCCCTCGCGCATGTGCACCAACAACTCGCGCTATCGGTCGAGCTGAAATTCCGCCGCCACCCGGCTGGCGCTGTGGTGCAGGATGCCGTGGCGCCGCGCCAGGGCATGGCGGTCCTTGTCGTAGCCGCCGCCGATCACGCCCACCACCGGGATGTCGCTGGAAAGGCAACGGCGGATGACGTGCTCGTCGCGGGCTGCAAGGCCAGCGTCGGTGAGCTGCAGGTAGCCCAGGGCGTCGTCCTTGTGCACGTCGACGCCGGCGTCGTAGAGCACGATGTCCGGCTGGTACAGCGGCAGCAGGTAGTCCAGGGCCTCGCGCACGACTTGCAGGTATTCGGCGTCGCCCAGGTGCAGCGGCAGGGGAATGTCCCAATCGCTCTGGGCCTTGCGCGCCGGGAAGTTCTTCTCGCAGTGCAGCGAAACGGTGACCGCGTCCGGCACGTTCTCCAGGATGCGTGCGGTGCCATCGCCCTGGTGCACGTCGCAGTCGAAGATCAGCACGCGGCTGGCCTTGCCGCTTTCCAGCAGGTACAGGCTGATCACCGCCAGGTCGTTGAAGATGCAGAAGCCCGAGGCGTGGTCGTAATGCGCGTGGTGCGTGCCGCCGGCCAGGTGGCAGGCCAGGCCGTGCTGCAAGGCCAGCTCCGCGCTCAGCAGCGAGCCGCCGACCGCCCGCACGGTGCGTCGGGCCAGCGCCTCGCTCCAGGGCAGGCCGAGGCGGCGCAGTTCCTCGCGGCTCATCTCGCCGCTGCAGTAGCGCTCGATGTAGTCACGGTCGTGGGCCAGGGCGAGGATGTCCGGCGGGCAGAGTTCCGGGCGCAGCAATTGCGCGTCTTCCACCAGGGCGCTGTCCACCAGGTGATCGCGCAGCAGGCGGAACTTCTCCATGGGGAAGCGGTGGTTGTCCGGGAAGGGCGGACTGTAGTCGTCGTGGTAGACCAGGGGCAGCGGCATGGCGTCGGTGGGGCAGGGGCGATGCAGCACAGGGTACGTCGCCGGGGTGCGCAGACGAAAGGGCCGGCAATGCGCCGGCCCTTGTGCAATCAACCTTCGCTGGAGAGCGCGGGGTTGCGTTGAGCGTTACGGCTGGTGGCTACCGCAATGGACCACAGCACGAAACCGCCGACGGCCAGCAGACTACCGACCCAGCCCGGCGAGGTCCACCCGTAGCCGGCCGTCAGGGCCAGGCCGCCGAGGTACGGGCCGAGGGCATTGGCGAAGTTGAACGCCGAGTGGTTCAGCGCCGCCGCCAGGCCCTGGGCGTCTTCCGCGACGTCCATCAGGCGGGTCTGCAGCACGGTGCCCAGGGCGCCGCCGAAGCCGACGAAGAACACGCAGATCGAGATGGTCCAGATGTTGCCGGCGGTGAACGGGAATATCGCCAGCACCACCGCGCTCCACACCAGCAGGCCGCCGGCGGTGGGCATCACGGCACGGTCGGCGAGTACCGGGATGAACAGGTTGCCCAGGGTCATGCCGATACCGAACACCGCCATGATCAGCGGCACGATGCTGGGGGACACCTGGGTCACCGCGCCGAGGATGTCCGCCAGGTAGGTGTACACCGCGAACAGCCCGCCGAAGCCGATGGCGCCGATCCCCAGGGTCAGCCAGACCTGGCCGCGCTTGAGCGCACCCAGCTCGCGCAGCGGGCTGGAGTCCGGCTCGGCCGGCGAGTAGGGCGCGAACAGGCGCACGCAGAGCATGGTCAGCACGCCCAGCGCGGCGACCAGGGCGAAGCTCCAGCGCCAGCCCACCGCCTGGCTCAGCCAGTTGGCCAGCGGCACGCCGATGACGGTGGCGACGGTGAGGCCGAGGAACATCCGTCCGACCGCCACGGTGCGCCGGTGCGACGGCACCACGGAGGCTGCGACCAGCGCGGCGATGCCGAAGTAGGCGCCGTGGGGCAGGCCGCTGATGAAGCGGAACAGCAGCATCCAGTGGTAGGTCGGCGCCAGGGCGCTGAGGCCGTTGCCGACGGCGAACAGCGCCATCAGCAGCACCAGCAGGGTGCGCCTGGGCAGGCGTGCGCCAAGCACTGCCAGCAGCGGCGCGCCGACCACCACACCCAGGGCGTAGGCGCTGATCACATGGCCGGCGGTCGGGGCGTCGATGCCCAGGGCCGGGGCGAAGTAGGGCAGCAGGCTCATGGTGGCGAATTCGGTGGTGCCGATGGCGAAGCCGCCGACGGCAAGCGCGAAAAGCACCAGGGCCGTACTGCGCTGCAGTCCGGTGGTGGAGGTCGTCATGGGGTTTCCTTGGTCTTTTTCGAGGTGCGCCGTGGCGGCGCGGCTGTCTGCTCGGAGCAGGGTCACGGCAGTGACCGACAGCGAGGGTGCGACAAAAATACCAGAAGCGGGCGGGACTTTGCTGAATCGATTGCGCTTGCCGGACGGACTGCGTCTGTCAGACATGTCTGCGGGTATCATGGTGCTCCTGATGAAAACGAAGGCCCGTCGATGGATATCCCCAGCCTGACTACCGAGCGCCTGCTGCTGCGGCCCTGGCGTGCTGCCGATCTGCCCGCTTTCGCCGCGCTGAACGCCGACGCCGAGGTGATGCGCCATTTCCCCGCCTGTATGAGCCGTGAGGACAGCGACCTGCTGGCTGCGCGCATCCTGCTGCACTTCGACGAGCACGGCTTCGGCCAGTGGATCGTCGAGCGCCGCGAAGACGGTGCTTTCATCGGTGTGCTCGGGTTGGCGCGAGTGTCCTTCGACGCACCTTTCACCCCGGCGGTGGAAATCGGCTGGCGCTTCAATACCGCTTACTGGCGTCAGGGGTACGCGCTAGAAGCGGCCCGCGCGGCGCTGGCGTTCGCCTTCGAGCGACTGGGGCTGGATGAAGTGGTGGCCTTCACCGTGCCGGCCAACCTGCCGTCCCAGGGACTGATGCAGCGCCTGGGCATGCGCCGCGATGCGACCGGTGACTTCGAACATCCACGCCTGCCGGAAGGCCACGCATTGCGCCAGCACGTGCTGTACCGAATCCGCCGGGAAGACCGGATATGACGCCAGAAGAGGGCGTACGCGCCTACCACGAACTGAGCCGGCACCGTCCGGAGCGCTTCGCCCCCGGCCCCGGCCAGCTCGACTGGGCGACGCAGCCGGCGCCGTTTCGCCGCTATGCCGGCGCTCGTCTCATCGAGCTGCTGCATCGGCCGCAGGAGGAGTCGCCCGGCTACGACGAAGTGTTCGCCGGGCCCATCGGCCAGCCGGCGCCGCTGAATCTCCAGAGCGTCTCGCAGCTGCTCTACGACAGCCTGGCGCTGTCGGCCTGGAAAGAGGCCGGCGGCAATCGCTGGGCACTGCGGGTCAACCCGTCCAGCGGCAACCTGCATCCCACCGAAGCCTATCTGCTGCTGCCTTCCGGCGCTGTGGATAACGCCGCGCTGCTGGCGCACTACAGCGCCGACGAGCACGTACTGGAAGTGCGCGGCGATCTGCCTGCGCCCCTGGCCGATCAGCTGAACGCAGCCTTGCCCGCCGGCGGTTTCCTGCTGGCGCTGGCCAGCATTCCCTGGCGCGAGGCCTGGAAGTACGGCGAGCGCGCCTACCGCTACTGCAATCACGACCTTGGCCACGCGCTGGCCTGCCTGAGCATCGCCGCGGCGATCCAGGGTTGGGAGGTGCGCTTGCTGCGCGGCGTGGCCGAGTCGCGGCTGGATGCGCTGATCGGCCTGGACCGTGAAGGTTTCAGCGAACGCGAAAGCGCCGATGCGCTGCTGTGGATCGGCCCGGCGCAGGCGGCCGAGTTCCCGTTGCCCGAGACCCTGCTCAAAGACCTTGCCGAACTGCCGCTGGCCGGCGTGTCCAATCGCCTGTCGCGGGACTATCGCCATTGGCCGGAGCTGGAGCGCGTGCATCACCTGTGTCGCGCGCCTTCGTTGCCCGCTCGGCAATGGCACGCCGCGAAAACCGATCCGGCTGTGGATAACCCCGGCCTGCCGCTGCGCCCGATCCTCCATCGCCGGCGCAGCGCGCAGTCCATGGACGGCCGCAGCGGCATCCACGCCGAGCTGCTCTACGCCTGGCTGCGCCGCCTGCTGCCCGAGCGCTCGCCCGTGCCCTTCGCCTGTACCGGCGAGCCGACGCGCATCGACCTGCTGCTGTTCGTCCACCGCGTCCAGGGCCTGGAACCGGGGCTGTACTGGCTGGGCCGTAGCGGCCGCGAGCCGGGTGGGCTGCGTGAGGATTACCTGTGGCAGCCGGTGGCGGAGAGCTGTGTGCCGCTGTACCGCCTGCTGTCCGGCGATGCGCGCGGGCTGTCGGCGTTTCTGTCCTGCGGGCAGGACATCGCCGGCGACGGCTGCGTCGCCTTCGCCATGCTCGCCGATCTCGACGCTGCCCTGGCCGACGGTGCCTGGACCTACCCGCGGTTGTACTGGGAAGCCGGGCAGGTCGGCCAACTGCTTTATCTCGAAGCCGAGGCGGCCGGACTGTCGGGCACCGGCATCGGCTGCTATTTCGATCCGGCGCTGGAAGAACTGCTGGGCGGGGGTTCGGACTGCCCGGTCAGCCTCTATCATTTCACCATCGGCCGCGCGGTATGGGACGAACGCCTCACCAGCCTTCCCGCCTACCCGGTGCCGCGCCGTCTCCCACTTCAGCAACACCGTACTTGAGGAAACAACGCGCATGACCCAGATCCTGGACAACCTGGTGGCTCTGCTGAGCCTGGAACAGATCGAAGAGAACCTGTTCCGTGGCACGAGCCAGGACCTCGGGTTCCGCCAGCTCTACGGCGGGCAGGTGCTTGGCCAGGCGTTGTCGGCGGCCAGCCAGACGGTGGACCCGGCGCGCCATGTGCATTCGATGCATGGTTACTTCCTGCGCCCGGGGGATGCGAGCAAGCCGGTCGTTTATCAGGTCGACCGCGTGCGTGACGGCGGCACCTTCAGCACCCGCCGCGTCACGGCGATCCAGAAGGGCCAGCCGATCTTCGCCCTGAGCACCTCATTCCAGACCGACGAGGAAGGCTTCGAGCACCAGATCACCATGCCCGACGTGGTCGGCCCGGAGAACCTGCCCACGGACCTGGAGCTCAAGCAGCGCAGCGCCCAGCAGTTCCCCGAGCGCATCCGCGACAAGCTGCTGTACCCCAAGCCCATCGAGATCCGCCCGGTCACCCAGAACGACCCCTACGACCCCCAGGTCGGCGAGCCGATCAAGTACCTCTGGTTGCGCGCCGACGGCAAGCTGCCGGACGTGCCGGCCCTGCACAAGTACATCCTCGCCTACGCCTCGGACTTCGGTTTCCTCACCACCTCGCTGCTGCCCCACGGTCGCTCGGTGTGGCAGAAGGACATGCAGGTCGCCACCATCGACCATTCCGTGTGGTTCCATCGCGACCTGCGCGCGGATGAGTGGCTGCTCTACGCCATCGACAGCCCGTGGGCCGGCAATGGACGTGGCTTCGTGCGTGGCAGCGTGTTCAACCGTGACGGCCAGCTGGTCGCTTCGGCGACCCAGGAAGGCCTGATCCGCCGCCGCGAGGACTGGTCGTGAGGCTCGATGAAATCCGCCACTGGGTGTTCGACATGGACGGCACCCTGACCCTGGCGGTGCACGATTTTCCGGCGATCAAGCGGGCCCTGGGCATTCCCCTGGAGCACGACATCCTCTCCCATCTCGCGGCATTGCCGGAGGACGAGGCGGCGGCCAAGCACGCCTGGCTGCTGGAGCACGAACGCGAGCTGGCGGTGGCGTCCACCGCCGCGCCCGGCGCGGTGGCGCTGGTGCGTGCGCTGCACGGCGCGGGCTATCGCCTCGGCATCCTGACCCGCAATGCCCATGAGCTGGCGCTGATCACCCTGGCAGCCATCGGCATCGGCGATTGCTTCCTCACTGAGGACGTTCTCGGCCGTGGCGAGGCCGATCCCAAGCCCAGCCCGGACGGCCTGCTGCGCCTGGCGTCACGCTGGGACGTGACGCCAGGTCGGATGTTGATGGTCGGCGACTACCGCTTTGACCTCGACTGCGCGCGCGCGGCTGGTGCGCACAGTGCGCTGGTGAACCTGCCGGAGAATCCCTGGCCCGAGCTGACCGACTGGCATGCGCGGGATTGCGCGGAGTTGGGGCGGATGGCGGGGGTTCTGGTTTAGGCCCGCTGCCGGGCGGGTTCGCGAGCAAGCTCGCTCCTACAGAAACCGGAGCGAACTGATCGATCGGGTCACGCCGAGCTGCTCTTCGTAGGAGCGAGCTTGCTCGCGAACCGATCCCCGCACCGTTGTTTTCTGTAGGAGCGGACCTTGTCCGCGAATTGCGGGCATGGCCCGCTCCTACGGTTGTCATCGGTGTGCTGTTTTTTACCCTCACCCCAGCCCTGGCTGCGCGCCCCGCTCCAGTGGGAGAGGGAGGCGTTTGGTGTCGCCGGAAGGCACAGCGTTCGCCGGATGCCCTGTCAGTCCCCTCTCCCTCCGGGAGAGGGTTAGGGGGCTCTCTTACAGCTCCGGCGTCCAGGTCACCGCCAGCAGCGCGGTGCGGCCCGGTTCGCGGTACGGGTGGGCCTCGCCCAGGTAGTCCGTCGGGCTGGTCGGACGCAGGTAGTCGCCCAGTGCGTAATCGCGGTCCAGCGCGTTATCCAGCTTCAGGTCGAAGCGAATCTCATCGCTGGCCAGCCAGCTGGTGCGCAGGTCGAGCACGCCGTAGCCGGACAGTTCGCGGGTGTTGGCCGCGTCGTCATAGCGCTGGCTGACCGCGCGCCAGGAGCCGCCGACGCCATAGGCGCCGAACTGCCGGTCGAGGTCCAGGCTCAGGGTGCGGCGGGCGCGGGTGGGCAGGGTGTGGCCGGTGTCGCGGTCGCGCGGATCGATCAGGCTCAGGCCCAGGTTCGCCTGCCAGCCCAGTACCTCGCGGGCGACGCTGGCCTCGAAACCATTGATACGCGCCTTGGCGATGTTCTCCGGCTGGTTGCTGGTGCTGTCCCAGGCGATCAGGTCGTCGACTTCGGTGCGGTACAGCGAGGTCTCCAGGTGGGTCCCGGAGAAGTCGCCGCGCCATTGCAGCTCGTAGGTCTTCGACGTTTCGGGCTTGAGGTTTGGGTTGCCGGCGCCGGGGTAGTAGAGATCGCTGAAGGTCGGTGCACGGAAGCCTTCGCCGTAGCTGGCGATCCAGGTCTGGTTGTCGCCCACCGGCAGGCTGAGGGCGGCGTTCCAGCTGTTCTGGGTGCCGTAGACCTGGTTGTCGTCGTGGCGCAGGCCCAGTTCGGTGCCAAAGGATTCGCCCTTGAAGCTGTGCTGGGCGAAGAAGGCGTGGTTCTCGCGCCGGTCCTCGGCAAACTCGGTGCTGCCTTCGACCCGGTCCTCGTACCAGTCGGCACCCAGGGCGAGCTGGTTGGCGGCGTCCAGTTGCAGGCGGTTGATCCAACCGGCCGAATGGCGGGTGGTTTCCAGCGTGCCGTTGTTCCAGCTGTCGGCGGCGCCCACGGCCTTGTTGCGGTCGAAGCTGCGGCCCAGTTCCAGGCGGCTGTTCCAGATGTCGCTGAGCTGGCCCTCGAGGTAGCCGCTGTAGCTGCTGACGCGGAACTCGTCGCGGGGCGAGCCCGGCTCGAAGTTGTAGGCGTCGTCGTATTCGTTCTTGCCGCGCTGGTCGTTGAGGTTCAGGCCGGCCTTCCAGTCCTCGCTGAAGCGGTGGTCGAGGTTCAGGTGCACGGCCTTGTTGCGCTGGGCGTCGTCGTCGCTGTCGGCGCCGACGTTGTCGCTGGTGCGGTCCCAGCCATCGCTCTCGTCGAGGCTGCCGCCGAGGTTGAAGGTGGTGCGCTCGTCGCCGCCGGACAGATTCACGCTGCGCTCGAAGGTGCCGTGGCTGCCGGCCGCCAGGCGGACTTCCGGGTGCAGTCCGGCTTCGCCGCGACGGGTGAAGATCTGGATCACCCCGCCGATGGCGTCGGCGCCGTACAGCGAAGAGCGCGGACCGCGGCTCACTTCCACGCGTTCGATATTGTCGATGCTCAGGTAGTCCAGGCGGGCGATGCCGCTGCTGGCCGAGGCGACGCGCTGGCCATCGACCAGGACCAGCGTCTGCGCGGTGCTGGTGCCGCGTACGGAATAGGAGACCACGCCGCCGGAGCTGCCCATCTGCACGCCGGGTACGCGGGCGAGCAGCTCGGGTACGCTGCGCACCTGCAGGCGTTCGATCTGCTGGCGGGTGAACACGCTGTTGGCGGAGGTGGCCTGGGCGCGCGGCTGGACATGGCGGCCGGAGGTGATCACCAGCGCGGGCAGGGCGTAGACATCGTCGGTCGGAACGGCGGTGTCGGCGAAGGCCAGGCCGGGCAGCAGGCCGGTGGCCAGGGCGAGTCGGGTCAGTTTCATGGAACGTCCTCAAAAGCGGTCGGATGACTTTCGAGGAGGGCGTGGCAAGGGCGGCAGGCCGCACTTGACGGTGCGGCCCTCCGCAACACCTGTCGGGGCGTTCGAGGGCGGTCTCCGGGCTGCCGACGTCACATCGCCGCCTTCCCGCATTCCTGCAGTGGCGCTGGCGATGCTGCGCTCTGCAAACGAGCGCGTCGGTTACCGTTGCGGGGGCAGCGCAGGCCTTTCACCTGCTTCCCGTTACCTCGAACGAAAACGGGCGCACCTTAGAGGGTGCGCCCGTCACTGGCAATACTCCGGGAGAGGGATGCGCTCAGCGGTTGCCGAGCGCCGCCAGGCGTGCGCCCACAGAGCATTCGATGCCGACGGCGTCGAGACCGCATTCGGCGAGCATCTGTGCGGGCTTGGCGTGCTCCACATAGTAGTCCGGCAGGCCCAGGTGCAGGATCGGCTGCAGGATGTTCTCGCGGGCGAGGAATTCGCTGACAGCGGCGCCGGCTCCACCCATCACCGAGTTTTCCTCGATGGTCACCAGCAGGTCGTGGCTGGCCGCCAGTTGGCGCACCAGTGCCTCGTCCAGCGGCTTGACGAAGCGCATGTCGGCGACGGTGGCGTCGAACGGCTCGGCAGCTTTCAGCGCCTCGGCCAGTTGCACGCCGAACACCAGGAAGGCGACCTTGCCGGCCTTGCCTTCGCGGCGCACCACGCCCTTGCCGATCTCTACCGGTTCCAGCGCCTGCTCGATGGGCGCGTTGGGGCCGGTGCCACGCGGGTAGCGCACCGCCGCCGGGCCTTCGAAGTGATGGCCGGTGGTGAGCAGCTTGCGCAGTTCGTTCTCGTCGCTGGGGGTCATCACCAGCATGCCGGGGATGCAGCGCAGGTAGGAGAGGTCGAAGCTGCCGGCGTGGGTCGGGCCGTCTTCACCGACGAGACCGGCGCGGTCGATGGCGAACAGCACGTCGAGGTTCTGCACCGCGACATCGTGGATCAGCTGGTCGTAGCCGCGCTGCAGGAAGGTGGAGTAGATCGCCACCACGGGTTTGGCGCCATCGCAGGCCATGCCGGCCGCCAGGGTCACGGCATGCTGCTCGGCGATGGCGACGTCGAAGTAGCGGTCCGGGAACTTGTCGGCGAAGGCCACCAGGTCCGAGCCTTCCTTCATCGCCGGGGTGATGCCGACCAGGCGCGGGTCCTGTTCGGCCATGTCGCACAGCCACTGGCCGAACACGCTGGAGTACTTGGGCCCGGACGGCTTCTTCGGTTCCGCCGGGGCCTTGATCGGCTCCAGCTTGGTGATGGCGTGGTAGCCGATCGGGTCGATCTCGGCCGGGCCGAAGCCCTTGCCCTTCTTGGTCACCACGTGGAGGAACTGCGGGCCTTCCAGGTCGCGCATGTTGCGCAGGGTGGCGATCAGGGTCGGCAGGTCGTGGCCGTCGATAGGGCCGACGTAGTTCCAGCCCAGCTCCTCGAACAGCGTGCCGGGGACCAGCATGCCCTTGGCATGTTCCTCGACCTTGCGCGCGATCTCCCAGGCGCCGGGCAGGCGCGAGAGGATCTTCTTGCTGCCCTCGCGCATGCTCGAATAGGTGCGGCTGGAGATGATCTTGGCCAGGTAGTTGGACAGGCCGCCGACGTTCTTGGAGATCGACATGTCATTGTCGTTGAGGATCACCAGCATGTCGGCCTTCACGTCCGACGCGTGGTTGAGCGCCTCGAAGGCCATGCCGGCGGTCATTGCGCCGTCGCCGATCACCGCCACCGACTTGCGCTTCGAACCCTGCATGCGCGCGGCGATGGCCATGCCCAGGGCCGCGCTGATGGAGGTGCTGGAGTGGCCGACGCCGAAGGTGTCGTACTCGCTCTCCGAGCGGCGCGGGAAGGCGGCCAGGCCGTCCTTCTGGCGCAGGGTGCCCATGCGCTCGCGGCGGCCGGTGAGGATCTTGTGCGGGTAGGCCTGGTGGCCGACGTCCCATACCAGGCGGTCGTCCGGGGTGTCGAAGACGTAGTGCAGGGCGACCGTCAGCTCGATCACGCCGAGCCCGGCGCCGAAGTGGCCGCCGGTCTGGCCGACGCTGTACAGGAGGTACTGGCGCAGTTCGTCAGCGAGGGTCAGCAGCTCCGCCTCGCCCAGCCGGCGCAGTTCGACCGGCGTGCTGGCGCGGTCGAGCAGGGGCGTGGCGGGGCGCTCGCGGGGAATCTCGTGGAACGTCGTGGGCATCAGGCTGATCGTTATGAGAAGGCAAAGATGCGGAAGTTTACCTGATGCTTGGGATTGGCCCAAGCAACGTGGGGATGATCCTTCGGACGAACGGCAGGTAGGGGGGCGCGTTGTCGCTGAATAGCTTGAGCGGTGGGTTGTGGCCCGTCATCGGCAAGGTGGCGAAGGCTGGCCAGCACCGTATCGTTGACGGTGAGGGAATGCCGCACGACGGAAAAAAACCGGGGCCTGGTGGGCAATTCCTCCAGGCCCCGGGGCCGGGTGCGAAGCAATCAGGCTGGCGGCGACCCGGTTGGCCGCCGCAGCCGCTGTTGTTCAGAGCACGTGGAGGTTGATGTTGTTCAGCTCTTCCAGCATGGCCGGACGCATGTCGAACTGGGCGTTCGACGTGGCGTAATGAGCCTCGTGGTTGCTCTGCCGAGTATCAATCTCCAGATGTCCAGCGCCCATTTCCAGCATGTCGCCCAGTTGCGGCAGCGAGGTGTTGCTACTGGACAGCAGATGTGCCGAGGACTTGTCGATGACCAGGTGGAAGGCGTTGCCCTCGGTGGCGCCGTGGCCGACGTGGAAGTCGTAGGTGCCTTCCTTGATGGCGAACGGGGTGGTGAACTGCCAGGTACCGTCCTGCTGAACGAGGGCGCTTCCCAGGTTCAGGATGACGTTCGACGTGGCATGACCGCTGGCATCCGTGGTAACGGCGCTGACGTTGAGCAGGTCACCCGGGGTGCCGGTGCCGTGGAAAGTCGGACGGGTGTCGTCGGTGGTGGCGCCATTGGCCAGTTCACCGGTCACCGGGCCGACGTGGTCGATGGCACCGAGGATGGTGGCGGTGCTCGGTAGCGGGTGCGGTTCTGGCTGCGGTTCAGGTTGGGGCTCAGGCTGGGGTTGTGGCTGAGGCTCTGGCTGAGGTTGCGGTTCGGGCTGCGGCTCTACCGGTAGCGAGCCGGCGGAGGATTTGTCGATGTCCAGGCGGAAAGCGGTACCCGTGCTGCCCTGGCCGGCATAGAAGTCGTAGGTGCCTTCGCCGATGGCGTGAACGGGTGTGAACTGCCAGGTGCCATCCTGCTGGACCAGTGCGGTGCCCACAATGATGACGATGTTCGAGGCGGCCTTGCCATCTGCTCCGATGGCGACGGCGCTGATGTTGATCAGCTCGCCCGGGTTACCGGTGCCGTGGAAGGTCGGGCGCGTGTCGTCGGTGGTGGCGCCGTTGGCCAGTTCACCGGTTACCGGGCCGAGGTGGTCGGTAGCGCCGATGAGGACGGTTTCCCGATGAACCGGCTCGACTGCCGGCGCGTCAGTGATGTTCAGCCGGAAGTTGGCCGACTGGCCCTGGCTGGAGCTGACCTGGAAGTCATAGAGGGCGCTCTGGGATACCTGTGGCACGCTGAACTGCCAGGTGCCATCTGCCTGGACCACGGTCTCGCCCAGGGAGTAACCGGTGAGCATGCGACCGGTGTTGTCCACGGCGGTGGCCCACAGATGCAGCGTCTCACCAGGGTTGCCGGTGCCGTAGAGCGTGGGGGTGGCGATGTTGGTCGTCTGGCCGTTGCCCAGGTTCCCCGAGGAGCTGTCGAGGGCCCCGAGGATTACGGTGGGCTCGAACTGAGTTACCGGCGGCAGCTGCGGGGCGGCGGGCTGCCAGGAGGTGTAGGCGGACGCGGGATAGGCGTCGCTGCCGTAAAGTGGGCTCGCGGAGAATGCTCTTTGGTAAAGAGAGCTGGAGTTATTGCTCATGGGGCTATTCCATCAAATGGGGTCAGTTGCTGACCGGAACGATCCGCGAAAGCGCTGTTGCTCTAGCTGGTTTCGCGCATCGGATGGTAGGGCGGCTGCGGGAGCCGCAAAGGCGGCGGCCGACGGCTGACGGAGCTTTGCTGGAATTTGTGATCCGATTGAGATTGCGTTTCTGGGGGGTGGAAGATTTTTTGAAAACTCAATGGGTAAGATTCTGAAACTCCCTTGAGTCATTGGGGCGACGTCGGGTTGCCGGGCCCCGTCTGCGGCAGCTCAGCCCTCGTCGCTGTTGTGCTGAATTCGTCTTCCGCGAGTGGGAATATGGTCAAGCGCTGCCCGGGCCGAACGGTCACTGTGAGCGATGCTGGTGGGGGTGCGCGTTCCGGCGGCCTCCGCTTCCATTCACTGAAAGAGGGAATCGAATCGTGGCCCGACTGAGCCTGGAAGAATTGCGTTCACTGGCGGTGGCGATCCTGCGCCGGCATGGTTTCAGCGAGCCCCACGTGCAGGCGGTGACCGACACCGTGCTGGCGGGCGAGCGCGATGGTTGCACTTCCCACGGCGTCTGGCGGCTGCTCGGCTGTATCCACACGGTGCGCGCCGGCAAGGTCTCGCGCGATGCGGTGCCGCAGCTGTCGGAGCCTGCGCCGGCGCTGGTGCGTGTGGATGCCAAGGGCGGCTTCTCGCAGTGCGCCTTCGATCTCGGCCTGCCGAAGCTGGTGGAGAAGGCCCGCGGCCAGGGCATCGCCGCGCTGGCGGTCAACCATTGCGTGCACTTCTCGGCGCTCTGGGTGGAGATCGAGCGGGTCACCGCCCACGGCCTGGTCGCGCTGGCGGTCACGCCGGCCCAGGCGTACGTGGCGCCGGCCGGAGGAACGCGGCCGCTGTTCGGCACCAACCCCATCGCTTTCGGCTGGCCGCGTGGCGAGCGCGATCCGTACGTGTTCGATTTCGCCACCACGGTCGTGGCGCGCGGGGAAATCCAGCTCCACGAGCGCGAGGGCAAGGCCATTCCGCTGGGCTGGGGCATCGATGCCGAGGGCAACCCCAGCACCGACCCCAGCGCCGTGCTCGAAGGCGCCATGCTGACCTTCGGCGGACACAAGGGCTCGGCGCTGGCGACCATGGTCGAGCTGATCGCAGGGCCCCTGATCGGCGACCTGACCAGCGCCGAGTCCACGGTGTTCGATGCCGGGACGAAGTCCTCGCCGTACCACGGCGAACTGCTGATCGCCATCGACCCCACGCGCTTCCTCGGCGCAGACGCCGCGCAGCACCTGGCGCGGGCGGAGACTCTGTTCGAGTCCATCGTCGACATGGGCGCGCGGTTGCCGTCGCAACGGCGCTTCGCCGCGCGCAAGCGCAGCCTGGCCGAGGGCGTGGAGATCAGCGATTCGTTGTATGCCGATTTGCGCAGACTGTTGGAATAACGCGGCGAGGCCGGACCTGTAGGAGTGGCATATCGGCGTGGCTCTTGTGGGAGCAACTGACTTCTTCTGGGGAGTCCGTGCCGATGCATCCCCCTCACCCCAGCCCTCTCCCTCAGGGAGAGGGGGCAGTCCGAGCCGACTGACGCGTAGGTTTCATCCTGCACCGAACGGTCCCTTCTCCCCCTGGGAGAGGGTTAGGGGGAGGGCCGACCCGAGCGCAGATATATCTCGTAGGAGCGGACTCCGCCCGCGATCTGTGCCGTGTCGGGCCCCGTCGCGGACGGAGTCCGCTCCTACACAGATCACATCCCTCCGCGCATAAAAAAGCCCCGGCGCAAGGCCGGGGCTGAGCATCGGCGCGGGACTGGCCGACAGTTCACTCCCGCGCCGACGAACCCTTAGCGAGACAGCGCTTCCCGCGTCGTCTCGCCATCCACCAGCCGGGCGATGCCCAGCGGATTGGCGTCCTTCAGCGCATCGGGCAGCAGCGCGTCGGGGTAGTTCTGGTAGCACACCGGTCGCAGGAAGCGGTCGACGGCCAGACTGCCCACCGAGGTGCCGCGTGCGTCGGAGGTGGCCGGGTAGGGGCCGCCGTGGACCATCGCGTCGCAGACCTCCACCCCCGTCGGGTAGCCGTTGAGCAGCAGGCGGCCGGCCTTGCGTTCCAGCAGCGGCACCAGCGCGGCGAACTGGGCGAGGTCGGCAGGCTCGGCGATCAGGGTCGCGGTGAGCTGGCCGTGCAGGCCCTCCAGGGCGCGGCGTAGCTGGGCCTCGTCGGCGACTTCCACCAGCACGGTGGTGGGGCCGAAGACTTCCTCCTGCAACAACTCATCGCCCTCCAGCAGCAAACGGGCGTCGGACTGGAACAGCTGCGGCCGCGCCTGCCGGCCCTCCTGTGCCTGTCCGGCGAGGTGACGCACGCCGGGGTGGGCGTGCAGGCGCGCCAGGCCGTTCGCATAGCTCTTCAGGGTGCCGGCATTGAGCATGGTCTGCGCCGGGCGCTGGCCGAGTTCGGCGATCAGCTGGGCGGTGAACAGGCTGAAGGCCGGCGAGGCGATGCCGATGACCAGCCCGGGGTTGGTGCAGAACTGGCCGCAGCCGACCACCACCGAGTCGGCCAGCTCGCGGGCGATGGCCTCGCCGCGTGCCTGCAGGGCCGCCGGCAGGACCAGTACCGGGTTGATGCTACTCATCTCGGCGAACACCGGGATCGGCTGCGGGCGGGCGGCGGCCAGGTCGCAGAGGGCGCGGCCACCTTTCAGCGAGCCGGTGAAGCCCACGGCCTGGATCGCCGGATGCTTCACCAGCGCCTCGCCGACGCCACCGCCGTAGATCATGTTGAACACCCCGGCCGGCATGCCGGTGGCTTCGGCGGCGCGGATGATGGCTTCACCGACCAGCTCGGCGGTTGCCATGTGGCCGCTGTGGGCCTTCACCACCACCGGGCAACCGGCCGCGAGCGCGGCGGCGGTATCGCCCCCGGCGGTGGAGAAGGCCAGGGGGAAGTTGCTGGCGCCGAACACCGCCACCGGGCCGACGCCGGTGCGGTACTGGCGCAGGTCCGGGCGCGGCAGCGGCTGGCGCTGGGGTTGTGCGCGGTCGATGCGGGCGCCGAGGAAGTCGCCGCGGCGCAGCACCTTGGCGAACAGGCGCATCTGGTTGGCGGTGCGGCCGCGCTCGCCCTGGATGCGCGCGGCCGGCAGGGCGGTCTCGCGGCAGACGGTGGCGACGAAGTCGTCACCCAGCGCCTCCAGTTCGCCGGCGATGGCGTCGAGGAATTCGGCGCGGCGCTCGGCGGACAGGCTGCTGTAGGTCGGGAAGGCGGCCTCGGCGGCGAGGGCGGCGGCGTCCACCTCCTCGGGCGTGGCCTGGAGGAATTCGCGGGGCAGGGCCTCGCCTGTGCTGGCGTCGAGGCTTTGCAGGCGGAGGCTGCCGGCGCCGCTGCGGCGGCCGGCGATGAAGTTGCGGGCGAGTTCGGATGTCATCGGGGGCTCCGGATCAGGATTGGGCGTGACGGGCGGCGGCTTCGGCGTCCACCTCGCGCAGCGACTTGCCGCGGGTTTCCCGGGTCAGGCCGACGGCGACCAGGGAGATGACCGAGGCGCCGACCAGGTACCAGGCGATCGGGGTGGAACTGTTGTATTCCTTGAGCAGGCTGACGGCGATCAGCGGCGCCAGGGAGCCGGCGAAGATCGGCGCCACCTGGTAGCACAGCGACAATGCGGTGTAGCGCACGTGGGTGGGGAACAGCTCAGCCATCAGCGCCGAGTAGGGCGCATAGGTCATCGACTCGATGGCCAGGCCCAGGGCGATGGCGGCCATGATCAGCCAGTCGTTGCCGGTGTCCATCAGCGGGAAGCCGACGAAGCCCCACAGCGCGGTGAGCAGCGCGCCGGTCAGGTACACCGGCTTGCGCCCGACGATGTCGGACAGGTAGCCCATCAGCGGGATCATGAAGAAGTGCAGCAGGTGCGCGCCGAACATCAGCAGGAGAATCTGCGAGGTGTCCTTGTGCACCACCAGCTTGAGGTAGGTGATCGAGAAGGTGACCACGGTGTAGTAGAGGATGTTCTCGGCGAATCGCGCGCCGATGCCGACCAGCACCGCGCGCCAGTGGCGGGTGACCACTTCCACCACGCCCAGCTGGGCCTGCTGTACGTGCTGCTGGCGTGCCTGGGCTTCCTTGAAGATCGGCGCGTCGTCGACCCGGCTGCGGATCCAGTAGCCGATCAGCACCACCACGGCGGAGAACCAGAAAGCCACGCGCCAGCCCCATTCGAGGAACTGCTGTTCCGACAGTCCGGTGGACAGCAGCAATAGGGCGACGGTCGCCACCAGGTTGCCGGCCGGCACCCCGGCCTGCGGCCAGCTGGCCCAGAAGCCACGGCGGTCGTCCGGGCTGTGCTCGGAGACGAGCAGGATTGCGCCGCCCCATTCGCCACCGAAGGCGAAGCCCTGGATCAGGCGCAGCAGCACCAGCAGGACCGGCGCGGCGTAGCCGATGGTCGCGAAGGTGGGCAGGCAGCCCATGAGGAAGGTGGTGATGCCGACCACGATCAGGCTGATCTGCAGCAGGTGCTTGCGGCCCAGCTTGTCGCCGTAGTGGCCGAACACCAGGCCGCCCAGCGGGCGGGCGAGGAAGCCCACGGCGTAGAGCGCGAACGCGGCGATGATGCCGTCGATGGGGCTGTCGGTCTGGCGGAAGAACAGCTGGCCGAAGACCAGCGCCGAGGCGGTGCCGTAGAGGAAGAATTCGTACCACTCGGCCACGGTGCCGGCCATGGCGGCGGCGACCACGCGCTTCAGGCCGGCGGGTGCGTGGGTGGTTTCGCGGGGCAGGTCACGGGGTGTGGCGGTCGTCGTGGAGGTCATGGCGTGGGGCTCCGGTGGTCCACGGTGGAAGGGGCGCTCGGGTGGCCCTCACCCCGCTATCTCCCGGAGGGAGGCGCGGGGTGAGGGGTTGGATCACAGCCCTACGTCAGGCAGCTTCGGCCGGGTGGCCAGGGCCTTGGCCATGATCCGCTCGACATGCTCGCGGTCGGCGCCTTGCAGCGCCAGACGCGGCGGGCGGGTGAGGGCGGTGCCGCGGCCGGCGATCTCTTCGCAGAGCTTGATGCACTGCACCAGGTCCGGACGGGCGTCGAGGTGGAGGATCGGCATCAGCCATTCGTAGATCGGCATGGCTTCTTCGTAACGGCCGGCCTTGCACAGGCGGAAGATGGTCTCGCCTTCCTGCGGGAAGACGTTGGACATGCCGGAAATCCAGCCTTCGGCGCCCACCGCGAGGCTTTCCAGGACCACGTCATCGAGGCCGGCGAAGAGGATGAAGCGGTCGCCCACTTCGTTGCGCACGTCGATGAAGCGGCGGGTGTCGCCGGAGCTGTCCTTGAAGCAGACGATGTTCTCGCAGTCGGCCAGGGAGATGAGGATGTCCGGGGTGACGTCGTTCTTGTAGATCGGCGGGTTGTTGTAGACCATCACCGGCAGGTCGGTGCTGGTGGCCACGCTGCGGAAGTGCGCGGCGGTCTCGTGGGGCTTGGACGAGTAGACCAGCGCCGGCATGACCATGATGCCGTCGACGCCGACCTTCTGCACCGCCTTGGCCACCTGGGAGGCGCCGTGGCTGGTGAACTCGGCGATGCCGCAGATCACCGGCACGCGGCCGCCGGAGGCGTCCTTGGCAACTTCGGTCACGGCCATCTTTTCCTCGATGGTCAGCGAGGTGTTCTCGCCCACGCTGCCACACACCACCAGCCCGGACACGCCGTCGCGCACCAGGTTGGAGATCACCTTGTGGGTGGCGTCCAGGTTGACCGAGAAATCGTCGTTGAACTGAGTGGTGACCGCGGGGAATACACCGCTCCAATTGACCTTCTTGCTCATGTTGCCTCCAATTAGTGTATTTCGTATACGAAATGGATTGGGGATATCCGCTGCATTTCGTCGTTCGACCCGTTGCGCGGGTCCGTTGGGTGCCGCTACGCGGCGAAAAGGGTTGGGCTGGAATCAGTAGCCGTTGGGCCAGGTGTCGGAGAGCCGGTAGCCTTCGGGCCACGGATCGTCCGGATCGAGCAGGTGCTGGTGGGTGCCGGTGATCCAGGCACGCCCGGCAATGCGCGGGTGGATGGCCGCCTTGCCGCCGACTTCGGTGAGACCGTCGATGCGGCAGTGGAACTGCGAGCCGATGATCGAGTGGCCGACGAAACGATCGCCGTCCTTCATCTGGCCCTTGGCATGCAGCACCGCCATGCGCGCCGAGCAACCGGTGCCGCAGGGGGAGCGGTCGATCTTGCCGGGGCGGATCACCACCGCGTTACGGCCGTGCAGCACGCCGTCGATGCGCTCCACCGGGGCGGCCAGCTGGCAGAAGGAGATGTGCGCCCAGTCGTGGTTTTCCGGGTGCTTGAAGCCCAGCTGCTGGTTCGCCGCGTGGGTGATCTTCAGCCCAGTGGCGACCAGGTCGGCGGCCTCCGAGGCGTGCAGGCTGAAGCCCAGGGCCTGGGCGTCGGCGATGACGAAACTGTCGCCGCCATAGGCGGTGTCCACCTGCAGCGAGCCGATGCCTTCCACCTCGATCCAGGCGTCGAGCTTGTCGGCGAAGGAGGGCAGGTTGCGCACTTCCACGCGTTGCACCTTGCCGTCCTTGCAATCGGCCACGGCCTCGATCAGCCCGCCGGGGGCTTCCAGGGTCAGGCGGGTCTGCGGTTCCTGCATCGGCAGGATGCCGCTGTCGAGCAGCACGGTGCTTACGCACAGCGAGTTGGAGCCGGACATCGGCGGGGTGTCCGCCGGCTCCATGACGATCCAGGCCATCTGCGCGCGCGGGTCCTTCGCCGGGACCAGCAGGTTCACATGGCGGAACACGCCGCCGCGCGGTTCGTTGAGGACGAAGTTGCGCAGCGTCTCGTCGCTGGCGATCCAGCGCGATTGCGCCCACACGGTGTCGCCCGGCGGCGGGGCGACGCCGCCGACGATGACGTCGCCGACTTCGCCTTCGGCGTGGCAGCTGACCACGTGGATGATCTTGCTCGAACGCATGTCTGTCTCCCTGATTTTGCGAAAGTTGCTGTGAGGGGCTCTTGTCAGTTCACCGACCGAAGGAACTCCGCCGTCTCCGCCCGCTGCGGGTTGCCGATCACCTGCTCCGGTGCGCCGATCTCATGCACCAGCCCGTTGCGGAAGAACGCCACGCGGTCGGACACATCGCGGGCGAAGCGGATCTCGTGGGTCACCAGCACCATGGTCATGCCTTCCTCGGCGAGCAGGCGCATGGTGTCGAGCACCTCGCCCACCAGCTGCGGGTCGAGCGCCGAGGTGGCTTCGTCGAACAGCATGTAGTCCGGCGACATGGCCAGCGCGCGGGCGATCGCCATGCGCTGCTGCTGGCCGCCGGAGAGCTTGTTGGGGAACACCCTGAGCTTGTCGCCAAGGCCCACGTGCTTGAGCTGCTTCACCGCCATCGCCTCGGCTTCTTCCTTGCTCTGGCCGAGCACCTTGCGCGGGGCCAGCATCACGTTCTCCAGCACGGTGAGGTGCGGGAAGGCGTTCCACTGCTGGAAGACGATGCCGATCTTCTGCCGCAGCTTGTTCAGGTCGGTGGTCCTGGCATGGACCTCGGTGCCATCGACGCGGATCTTCCCGCGCTGGATCGGCTCCAGGCCGTTGATGCACATCAGCAGGGTGGACTTGCCCGAGCCCGAGCCGCCGATGATCGAGACCACTTCGCCCTTCTTCACGGTCAGGCTCACGCCCTTGACCACTTCGAGGTCGCCGTAGGCTTTGTGCACGTTGTCGATTTCAATCATTTTCCTGCCACCTTGTTTCCAGACGGGTGCCGAGGCGCGCCACCACCCAGCTCATGAGGTAATAGATGACCCCGGCGATGCACAGCACCAGCAGGGGCTCCTGAATGCGCGTGACGATGGTTTGCGAGGCGCGCAGCAGTTCGACGATGCCGATCCACATGACCAGCGCGGTGTCCTTCATCACCCCCAGCACCAGGTTCAGCCAGCCGGGGAAGGCCACGCGGGTGGCCAGCGGCAGGACGATGTAGCGCAGGTCCTGCCAGTAGGAGAGGCCCAGCGAACGGCTGGCGCGGCGCAGGTTGGGCTGCACGGCGAGGATGCCGCTGCGGACGATCTCGGTGCAGTACGCCGCCGCGTAGATGCCCAGCACCAGGCAGCCGACGGAGAAGGCGCTCCAGTTCAGCCCGGCGATGCTTTTCAGCGAGTTGAACAGGACGAACTGGATCAGCAGCGGCACGCTGCGGAACAGGTCGAGGAACCAGCCCAGCGGCAGGCTGGCGCGTGGCAGCGTGGCGCGCAGCCAGCCCATCAGCACGCCGGCCAGGGTGCCGATGAGCATCGCGGCGATGGTCAGCTTGACGGTGACCCAGGCTCCCTGGAGGAGGAACTGCAGGTCGCCCGCGGTGAAGCTCGTTTCGAACATGAGTGGCCTCCTTTTCAGTAGCGGAACAGACGCCAGCCCAGCAGGCGGGCGGCCGCCACGATGACCTTGGCGATGATGTAATAGAGCACCGCGGCCAGGGCGAAGAACTCGAAGGTGCGGAAGGTGCGCACGTTGAAGTCCTGGGTCACGCCGGTGAGGTCGTTGTTGAGCCCCACCACCACGCCCAGGGAGGTCATCAGCACCGCCCAGACCATTTGGTTCGTCAGCGGGTAGAAGACGATGCGCAGCAGCTGCGGAATGACGATCAGCCGGTACGCCTGGAAGGCGTTCATGCCCAGCGAGCGGGCGGCGCGCATCTGGGTGTCCGGCACGGCCTTGAGGCCGCCGCGGAAGTTCTCCGCGAGGTAGCCGGCGTTGTTGAAGGTGATCCCCGCCAGCAGCGCCACCCAGGAGCTGACGTGCAGGCCGAAGGAGCCCAGGCCGAAGTACAGGATGTAGATCTGGAACAGCGACGGGGTGTTGCGCGCAATCGACACCCAGGTGTCGGCGAAGCCCTTCAGCCATGGGTTCTTCATCTGCCGCATGACGGTCAGCAGCAGGGCGATGAGCACCCCCAGGAACATCGACAGGGCGGCGGTTTCCAGGGTCACCCAGGCGCCGCCGAGCATGTCCGGCAGGGCCTGGAACGCGGAGCGCCAGTGGAAGCTGTAGTTGAACATCAGCGTGCCTCTCCGTTCAGCCAGGCCGGCACGCCGCCGTCGGCGCGGGCGCTGCAGGCCGCCTCGACGCACGCGGCAAGACTGCCGAAATGCACCTGGCGCCCGGCCAGCCCCGGACCGTAGTGGGCGTACTTCGCCGAGTTGGTGATCAGCGTGGTGCAGTGCGGCGGGATGATCGGTTCGCCGAGCATGCACCAGCAGGTGTCGTTGACCAGCAGCGCGCCGAAGTCCTGCAGCACCTGCACGTGGCCCGCCGCGCGCGCCTGCTCCTGCACGGCGCGGCCGAGGGTGATGACCAGCGCGACGTCCGGATGCTTGCGGCGTCCGGCCAGCAGCCGGGCGAGGCTGGCGCATTCGCTGGCGGAGAAGTGCGGGTTGCCCAGGGAGACCAGTTGCACGGTCGGCTCGCTGGCGCGGTCCAGTTCGTGCCAAGTGGCGACCAGGTCCGCCGGGGTGATGCGCAGCTGCTGGCGCGGCGCCTGGCCGCCGAGGGCGGTGGCCACGTCCGGTGCCTCCGGGGTGACCCCGGCGATGTGGAACATCGGCGCCGCCGAGGTGGTGGCGAAGGCCGCGCCGAAGGCTTTCAGTGCGTCGCTGTCCGGGGCCAGCGGTTGCAGGCCCTCGACCACCGGGATGCGGCTGCCGCACAGCGAACCGATGTGGTAGCCGAGCAGCGGGTAGATCGACTCGTCATGGGCTGCCGGCAGTTCGACATCCACCCGCAGCGCGGCCAGCCGCCCCTCGTCGCGGTGGCTGCCGACGTTCGGCGCGCGGCCGGTGAGGGCGATGCAGATATCCAGGTAGTCCGGGTATTTCAGGGTGCGCGCGCCGAGCACGCTGTTGGCGTACACCACGGCGTTGGACTCCGCCCAGACCACCTGGTCGCCGAGGCCGGGCGCGCTGTCCAGCAGGTAGGGCGCACAGGTGTAGCTGAGCTGCGCGCCCATCGCCATGTAGGCGTCGCCCACCGCGCTGGCCGGCTCGCCGAAGTCCTTGTCGACCCCCAGCTCGCGCCAGCGGCGGTGGTCCACGGAAATCGAATTGAGGGTGGTCGGCACGCGGACCTTGGCGCCCCATTCCACTAGCTGGCGGGCGAAGCGCAGGCTCGCGGGGCCGGTGTAGATGCAGCCGTCGATGTGCGCCTGGGTCACGTCCAGCAGGTCCTTGGCGCCCTGCAGCGCGGCCATGCGCAGGAGGATCTGCATGGCCGCCTGGGCGGCCTTGCCGTGTGCGCCATCGAGCAGCGCGCGGTCGTCGGCGTCCAGCGCCAGGCCCTCGGGCAGCGGCCCGGCATCGCTGGCCATCACGCCCCGCCAATCGTCGGCGGGGCGTTGTGGATGAAGTGTTACCCGACCGTCTTCGATGCGCGCCCAGACGCCGCCGGCAATCCGTTCGAACCCTTCGCGCCCCAGGCACAGCACCGGGATCGCGCGGCCGAACAGCACCTGCGCCACCAGCACGCCGAGGGTGAGGATTTCGTCCGGTTCGGCCAGCAGCAGGGCCGCCGGGGCGTGGCCGTTGAGCAGCATTTCCAGCATCACACTGCTGCCGGTGCAGGAGCCGCGTCCGCTGGGGATCGCCAGCACCCGGCCGGACAGCAGGCTGCCGCTGAGCGGGTGGTGGCGGTCGATGACTTCGCTTGTATAGGGATCAACGCCACCCCACAGGCTCAGCCCCGTCCCCGCGTACAACAGCGCCCCCTCGGCGCTGCCGCCCATCAGGACGCGGCCGGCGAGGGCCACGTCCGCAACGTCTGATGCATGCATCGAAGACATCATCGGTCCGCCGTCAGTAGTACACGTGGGGTACGGTGAGCTCGACCGGGCTACCGCCGACCCACTTCTCGTACAGCTCGGCGTAGCGGCCGGTGCGCACCTGCTGGTTGACGAACAGGTTGAGGTAGTTGATCAGACCGAACTCGTTGCGCTGGGCGGCCAGCGACACGTAGTCGATGACGTAGGGCGCATTGCCCGCCACTTTCAGGCCCTTGTACTTGCCGGACTTCAGGGTGGAGGCGGCGACGGTGTTGGTGACCACGGTGGCGTCGATGTGGCCCTGGGCGACGGCGAGGATGGTGTCGTTCTGGGTCTGGTAGGCGCGGAAGCTGCCGTTGCCCCACTTCTTCACGTCCTTTTCCAGGGCGATGGCTTCGTAGGTGCCGCTGGTGTTGCCCACCGGGCGGCCCTTGATGTCGTCGTAGCTCTTGATGCCGGTGTCTTCGCGGGTCAGCACCACCATCTGGAAAGCGAAGTAGGGCACGGTCATGCCCACGGTCTTGGCGCGCTCCAGGGTGTCGGAGGTGGAGGCGACGATGACGTCGGCGCGGCCGGAAACCAGCGCCGGGATGCGGTCGGGGAAGGGCGTCTCGACAACTTCGGCGGTAACGCCGAGGACTTTCGCCAGGTCGTTGCAATAGTCGACGTCGAAGCCCACCGGGTTGTTCTGCGCATCGCGCGAGCCCATGGGCGGGAAGTCCAGGGTCACCGCGCAGCGCAGCTTGCCGGATTCGATGATGTCGTCGAGCTTGTCGGCCTGGGCCTGGGTAACGAGAAAGGTACTGGCAACAGCGGTGAGGGCTACAGCGATTCGACTGAATTTCATGGGGGCCTCGCTCTGGTCAGTGTTGTGCAGTGATTTTTGTATTAGGGATTTCGTATACGATATTTTCTAGAGCAAGGCATGTGCCAGAAATTGCTCAAGAGGACGTCTTGGGGCGCAGGCCCCGCCGTTGAGGGCGGCGGACCATTCGGATGCGGAGAGACGGCTGAAGGATGCTTCTGAAGGCTGTTACCAAATGAAGCAGGAGAGTGTTCCGTTGCGCCGAATGGGAGCACTGCGCATCAGCGCAGCGTGGCCTGCGACTCGCGGTACTGGGTCGGCGACAGCCCGGTGAGGGCGCGGAATTGGCGGCTGAAGGCGCTGTGGTCGGTGTAACCGCAGCGCAGGGCGATCTCGGTGATCGGCAGGTCTTCGGCGAGCAGGCGGGTGGCGGCGCCGAGGCGGGCCTTGTGGATCATCTGCCGGGGCGTGAGCTGGAAGATGCGCTTGCAGTGACGCTCCAGCTGGGCGACGGACAGCCCGGCCAGCTCGGTGAGTTCACCGAGGTTGATCGGCTTGTCGAAGTGCTCGCGGATATAGGCGTCCACCGTGGCCAGGCGCTGGTACGCCGGATGGGTCGACTGCGCTGCCTGCAGGTCGCTGGAGATGCCGGCCATGCCGATCACTTTGCCGTCGGCATCGCGCAGCGCCAGCTTGTGGGTCAGGCACCAGCCGGGTTGGCGGGCGGGGTAGAGGTGCAGTTCCAGCTGGTCGCTGAGTTGGCCGCCGGACTCAAGCACGCGGCGGTCCTGCTCGGTGTAGACCGGGCCGAAGCGCGAGGGGAAAACCTCCTCGGCGGTGCGCCCGAGCAGTTCGCCGGCGTCCTTCACGCCGCAACGCCGCGCCAGGGTCTGGTTGACCAGCACGTAGCGGGCGGCGGTGTCCTTGATGAAGAACACCACGCCGGGCATGGCGTCGAGCAGCGGGGTGATCTGCCGCAGGGTCTGCAGCAGGCTGTCCAGGTCGCGGGCACCCTGGGGAATCAGGTCGTGCATCGGGGAACGGCTTGGCTGACGGAACACGGCTGAGGATACGGGGCGAAAGGGAGGGGGGGAAGTCACACGCGCACCCGAAGATGCGCGTGTGGGACTCAGTCGTCGGCGAGTTGCAGCAGCGTGTCGACGCGCGTCGGGCTGAAGGGCGGGCGCGGCGCCGGCGGTTGCCAGCCGAACAGTTGCTGCGCTGCCGCGCCGCACACGCGGCCCTGGCAGGCGCCCATGCCGCAGCGGCTGGCGAGCTTGGCGGCGGTCCAGTCCGGTTTGCCGGCCAGCGCCGAGTAGGACACGTCCTCGCAGCGGCAGACCAGGGTGTCCGGCGCGGCCAGTTGGTTCAGGCGCGGGTCGAGGGCGAAGTCGCAGCGCAGTGCATCGGCGAAGCCCTGCCAGCGCTGGCGCTGTGGCCAGAGTGCGCGGGCGCGCTCATGCTCGCCCACGGCCGCATGGCCGGCGATGCTGCCTTCCACCAGCGCCAGTTCGGAGCCGCCGAAACCGGTGCATTCACCCGCCGCGTAGATGCCGGCGCGGCTGCTCGCCTGCCAGGCGTCGATGCGGATCGCGTTGTTCTCGATGGCGCAGCCCAGCGCCTGGCCGAGCTGGGTGTTGGGGACCAGGCCGAAACCGCAGGCCAGTCGGTCGCACTCGATTTCCACGAGCTTGCCGCCCTGGTTCAGGCGCACGGCTTCGAGACGGTCGCTGCCCAGCGCGGCGACCACATGGCTGTCGGCGCGGTAGGTCCGGTCGTAGAGACCGAAGGACTGCAGCAACTTGTTCGGCCAACGCGGCAGCTTCAGCGCGAAGCGTGCCAGCGCGGGCCACGCAGCCTGCTCGGCGATGCGCAGGACGCGCGCACCATTGGCGCGGGCGGTGGCGGCGCTGGCCAGCAGCAACGGGCCGCTGCCGGCGATCACCACCCGTTGCCCGTCGACCGGCATGCCGCCCTTGACCAGTGCCTGCAAACCGCCGGCGCCGGTTACGTCCGGCAGCGTCCAGCCGGGGAAGGGCAGCAGCAGTTCGCGGGCGCCGGTGCAGAGGATCAGCTTGCGGTACTCCAGTCGCCAGCCGCGTTCGGCATCTTCCAGCAACAGCCCCTGTTCGCCGGCCAGCGCGACGACGCGGGTGCCGTTGTGAATGCGGATGTTGGCGCAGGCGCCGACCTTCTCGCGCAGCTCGGTGGCCGCACGCGGCAGATGCGCATTCGGGCCGTCGCGCCAGATCTGCCCGCCGGGCAACGGGTTGTCGTCGAGGATGACGATGCTGGCGCCGCTCGGCGCGGCGGCGAGGGCGGCGGACAGCCCGGCCGGGCCGGCGCCGACGATGACAATATCGGCTGCTGCGTTCATGGGCGGGTCTCCACTTGCATGCCGTCGCGGCACAGGGTCTGGCAGGCCAGGCGGCGCTGGCCGTCGATGCTCACCCGGCACTCCTGGCAGACGCCCATGCCGCACAGCGGCGCGCGGCGCTGGCCGCTGACCGAGGTACGGGTGGTGCCGTCGCCGCCCTGGGCGAGCGCGGCGGCCACCGTGGTGCCGGCGGCGACCCGCAGCGGGCGGCCATCGAGGATCAGGTCAGGCATGGACGGTGACTCCGAGGAAGCGGCGCGGGGAATAGGGTTCGGCGGCCAGCGGCAGCGGCTCGTCGCACAGCTGCGCGGCGAGCAGGTCGGCAGTGCCGGGGGCGGTGGTCACGCCCAGTCCTTCGTGGCCGACCGCCAGCCACAGGCCGGGGCGCCGGGGGTGCTCGCCCACCAGCGGCAGGCCGTCCGGGCTGGCGGCGCGGAAGCCGGCCCAGCTGCGGATCACGTTGAGGTTGGCCAGGCCCGGCATGTAGTCCACGGCGCGGCGCAGCATCTTCGCCAGCATCCAGCCTTCCACCCGTGGATCGGTGGTGCCGAACTGCCGCGAGGCGCCGATGAACAACTGGCCGGTCGGGCGCGGCTGGATGTTGCAGGCCACCGAGGGGCCGCTGGCGTTGTGCGCGCTGGTGACGTAGCCCAGCTCCACCAGCGTGCGGCGGACCTTGCCGGGGTACCGGTCGGTGATCAGCAGATGGCCCTTCTTCGGCTCGATGGGCAGGTCCGCGCACAGCTCGCTGGCCTGGATGCCGTTGGCCAGCACCACGGCCTTGGCGCTCAGCCATTGGCCGTTGTCCAGGCGCACGCGCGGCTCGTCGATTTCCACCACTTTCGCCTGGCGCTGGCGGATCGGCCTGGGCGCCGATTCCAGCAGCCAGGCGGCGGCGCGCGGCGCGTAGAGAATGCCGTCGCCGGTGATCTCCAGCCCGCCGTGCAGGTCGCTGCGCAGCTCGGGTTCTTCGCGCAGCAACTCGGCGCTGTTCAGCAGTTTCGCGGCGACGCCGTGCTCGCGCAGCACCGCGAACTTGCGCTCGGCTTCGGCCATCTCTTCGTCATTGGCCGCCAGCCACAGCGTGCCGTTGCTGCGATAGGCGCATTCGGCGGGCATGTCCCGGCCCCATTCGCGCCAGCGTTGCAGCGAGTAGTCGCTCAGCGCCAGCTCGGCGGCGTTGTCGTCCAGCACCAGCAGGTGGCCCATGCCGACGGCGGTGGCGCCGGGCAGGCGCGCGTCCAGCACCAGCACGTCCAGCCCGCGTTGAGCGAGGGCGTGGGCGCAGGCGGCGCCGACGATGCCGGCGCCGATGACGATGATGTCCGCATCGTTCACGAACGGATGCCCCAGGCGAAGGGATCGTCCTCTTCCAGCAGCAGGGTGGCCTCGGCGCTGAGGTTGGCGCGGCCACGGATGGTCGGGATGATGCGCCCCTCGGCCGGCTCGCCGGCCCATTCGAAACGCCCTTCGAACTGGCTGCCGATCACGCTCGCCTGGCGCCAGGGCTGGCCTGCCTGCAGCTTGCCGTCGGCGGCCAGGCACGCCAGCTTGGCGCTGGTGCCGGTGCCGCAGGGCGAGCGGTCGTAGGCCTTGCCGGGGCAGAGCACGTAGTTGCGGCTGTCCGCTTCGGGATCGTCGGCGAACAGCTCGATGTGGTCGATCAGCCCGCCGTCCTCGCCACGGATGCCCTGGTCTTCCAGCGCCCTCTGCACGGCCACCGTGTAGGCGGTGAGCGCTTCGAGGTTGTCGCCGGCCACACGCAGGCCGTGCTCGGATATCAGGAAGAACCAGTTGCCGCCCCAGGCGATATCGCCGCGTACCGTGCCGTAGCCGGGTACGTCCACGGGAACCTGCTTGCGGTAGCGGTAGGCGGGCACGTTGCGCACGCTCACCGAGCGGTCGTCGTGCAGGGTCGCTTCTACGGTGCCGACCGGGGTTTCGATCCTGTGCGTGCCGGGGCCGATGCGTCCCAGGTGCGCCAGCGAGACCACCAGGCCGATGGTGCCGTGGCCGCACATGCCCAGGTAGCCGGTGTTGTTGAAGAAGATCACTCCGGCACAGGCGCTCGGGTCCACCGGTTCGCAGAGCAGCGCGCCGACCAGCACATCGCTGCCTCGCGGTTCCAGCACGGCGGCGGCGCGCCAGTCATCGTGGTGTTCGGCCAGGCGCTGGCGGCGCTCGGCCATGCTGCCCTTGCCCAGATCGGGAAAGCCGTCGAGCACCAGGCGCGTGGGTTCGCCGCCGGTGTGGGAATCGAGAACCTGGATGCGTTTCATGCTGCCCCCTGGGGTGTCTTGTTGTTGACCCTAGGGTGGCGTGGCGGGGTAGGTGGGCGCTTGAGGATTTTCCCCTGTGCCGATGATGAAATCGGCACAGGAGCAGCGCGAGGGATCAGCTCGGGGTCGGCCGGTTTGGCAGGTGTTCGTAGAGCGTGCGGCAAACGCCGTTGATGTGTTCCTCGAGCAGCCGCGCGGCCAGTTCGCCGTCGCCGGCGCGGCAGGCGTCGAGGATGTCGTGGTGCTCGTGGTCGGCGCGTTCCTTGCCGGCGGACAGGCTCATCTGCATGCGCAGGTAGCGTTCCAGCTTGTCGTGGATCGAGCGGATCAGGCCGATCAGGTACGGCCGCTGCGCCGGTTCGTAGAGGCAGGCGTGCAGCTCCCAGTTCAGCTCGGCCCAGCGGCCCACGTCATCCTCGCCGACGAACTCGGCACAGATGCGCTCGGCGCGCTCGAAGGTCTCCGCGGTCATGTTCGGCACCGCCAGGCGGATCGCCTGGGCTTCGAGGATCACCCGCACCTCGAACATCTGCGCCAGTTCCGGCTCGGAAATCTTGGTCACCAGCGCGCCCTTGTTGCGCTGGAACTCCACCAGGCCCTCGGCCTCCAGGCGCTTGAGCGCCTCGCGCACGGGAATCTTGCTGACGTTGAACACCTGGGCGATGTCGTCCTGGCGGATCGGCTCGTTTTCCGGCAACTGGCCGGAAATGATCGCCTCGCGCAGATGCTTGGCGATGATCTCCGAGGCGGAAGGGGCGATGCCCAGGTTGGGCGCGTTGCGCAGGGGTAGCGTCACGTTGCGCTCCGGTCAGGTGAGTAGTGTCGAATATGGTATACGAAACGCCCGCAACACAGCGAGAGCCCGCTGATCGGGCGCTTCACGCCAATGGACACGCAAGGTGCGTGCCCGGTAACAGGGTCAGTTGCGGCGGTCGACGATATAGCGGGCCAGCGCGCGCAGCGGCTCGGCGGAGTCGCCGAAGCCTTCCAGTGCGGCCAGCGCCTGGTCGCGCAGGGTCAGGGCGTACGCCTTGGCGGCATCGAGGCCGAGCAGGGCGGGGTAGGTGGGCTTGTCGTGGGCCTGGTCCTTGCCCTGGGTCTTGCCGAGGGTGGTGGTATCGCTTTCCACGTCGAGGATGTCGTCCTGCACCTGGAAGGCCAGGCCGATGGCCTGGGCATAGCGGCGCAGCGCTTCCAGATCGGCGGCGCCGGCACGGCCGCTGGCCAGGGCGCCGAGCTGCACGCTGGCCTCGATCAGCGCACCGGTCTTGTGTCGGTGCATGGTTTCCAGCGCGGCCTGGTCGATCTTGCGGCCGACCGATTCGAGGTCGATCGCCTGGCCGCCAACCATCCCGGCGGAGCCGGCAGCGCGAGTCAGGGACAGCAGCATGTCCAGGCGGGTCTGGGCGTCCTGCGGATTGAGCTGGGCGTTACCGATCACCTCAAAGGCCAGCGTCTGCAGACCGTCGCCGGCGAGAATCGCGCAGGCCTCGTCGAAGGCGATATGGGTGGTCGGCTGGCCGCGACGCAGGTCGTCGTCGTCCATCGCCGGCAGGTCGTCGTGCACCAGGGAATAGGCGTGGATCAGCTCCACCGCGCAGGCCGCGCCATCGGCCCGCGCAAGCTCGCCACCCAACGCCTCGCAGGCCGCGTAGGCCAGCAGCGGGCGCACGCGCTTGCCGCCGTTGACCACGCTGTAGCGCATGGCGGCATAGATGCGGGTGAGTTCTTCACGGGGGGCGACGAACAGTGCTTCCAGCGCAGCATCGACGCGCGCCTGGCAGCGCGCCTGGTAGGCGGCGATCATGCGTCTTCGCCTTCCGGGTCGAAGGGCGCTTCGCTCAGCTCGCCGTCACGCTCCAGCAGGATCTGCACCTTCTGCTCCGCCTGGGTCAACGCTGCCTGGCAATCGCGGGTCAGGCGAATGCCCTGCTCGAAGGCGCCCAGCGAATCCTCCAGCGACAGATCGCCGCTTTCCAGGCGCTCCACCAGCGTTTGCAGCTCGGCGAGGGACTGTTCGAAGTCGAGGGAAGCTTTCTTGCGGGCCATGCGGACATCTCGGCGGGGGTATTCGGAAACCCCGCGACACTAGCAGAGACGGGGGCTGCGGGCAAACCGGGAAGCCCGTGCGGCTCCCGTCGTCCGCCAATCGCCCCTGGTGTCTGCATTTTTCTGAAGGACTGAGCTCGTGTCCTTCGGACGATTACACCGAATCGGTACTCCTTACGAGAAGCGCAAAAGTCCCACGGCCGCGATATCCCCGCATTGAACTTTCGAATTCTTACAGAAGCGTCCATGGCCAATGCCCGGAGACAGGGTAGGGGGCTTCCAAAATGCAGTGGGAAATCTCCTGAACTGCTCTGCCTCGCTGGTTTGCCGTCGGCGAGTTACTCCATCGTAAAGAAAGAGCCAAGGTCTTGCGGCGCGTCGCAGGGCATTGCTCGACCAATACCGAGAAATGGAATTCATGGGCCCTGGACTGATGGTATGAGCAGGGGCGCTGTTGCCGTGGATTCCAGTCACATATGCCTCCGTATCGAACGGCTGCTGCGGGGGAGTCTGGAGAAAATATGGCTTCGAACAGCTTCCAAAACGAAGTACCCAAGGCACGGGTCAACATCAAGCTCGACCTGCACACCGGCGGCGCCCAGAAGAAGGTCGAGCTGCCGCTGAAACTGATGGTGATGGGCGACTACAGCAACGGACGGGAGCAACGCCCGCTGTCCGAGCGCAGCAAGATCAACATCGACAAGAACAACTTCGACAACGTGCTCGCCGAGTTCTCCCCCAGCCTGAAGCTGGCGGTGGAGAACACCCTGGCCAATGACGCCTCGGAAGCCGCCGTCGAACTCGCCTTCAAGAGCATGAAGGACTTCGAGCCCGAGCAGGTGGCCCGGCAGATTCCGCAACTGCGCGCCCTGCTCGCCATGCGCAACCTGCTGCGCGACCTCAAGTCCAACCTCCTGGACAACGCCACCTTCCGCCACGAGCTGGAACGCATCCTCAAGGACGACGCCCTCAGCGACGAACTGCGCGCCGAACTGGCCGCACTTGCGCCGCACGACGCCCGCTAACGCATCCGGATAATCGAAGGAAGGTCACCCATGTCCGTAGAACATACGTCCGCCCCCACGCGCGGCGCCGCTGTATTGAACGAGGAAAACCAGGGCGTCTACGCCGCCCTGTTCAGCAAGATCAACCTCAGCCCCATCAGTGAGCTGGGTGGGCTCGAGGCCTACCAGAACACCGAGGCCCTGTCCGAGGCCTCCGCCGATGAGCGCGTCACCGCCGCCGTCAGCGTATTCCTCGACCTGCTCAAGAAGTCGTCGCAGAAGGTCGAGCGTCTCGACAAGACGCTGCTGGATGAACACATCGCCTCGCTGGACGCGCAGATCAGCCGGCAGCTCGATGCGGTCATGCATCACCCGGACTTCCAGCGCGTGGAATCCACCTGGCGTGGCGTCAAATCGCTGATCGACCAGACCGACTTCCGTCAGAACGTGCGCATCGAACTGCTCGATATCAGCAAGGAGCACCTGGTGCAGGACTTCGAGGACGTGCCGGAGATCGCCCAGAGCGGCCTCTACGTGCATACCTACACCCAGGAGTACGACACCCCCGGCGGCGAGCCCATCGCGGCGGCCATCTCCAACTACGAATTCGACCGCAGCCCGCAGGACATCGCCCTGTTGCGCAACATCTCCAAGGTCGCTGCCGCAGCGCACATGCCGTTCATTGGCTCGGTGGGGCCGGCGTTCTTCGGCAAGGAGTCGATGGAGGAAGTCGCCGCCATCAAGGACATCGGTAACTACTTCGACCGCGCCGAGTACATCAAGTGGAAGTCGTTCCGCGACAGCGACGACGCCCGCTACATCGGCCTGACCATGCCGCGGGTCCTGGGGCGCCTGCCCTATGGTCCGGACACCCTGCCGGTGCGCAGCTTCAACTATGTCGAGAGCGTCAAGGGCCCGGACCACGACCGCTACCTGTGGACCAACGCCTCGTTCGCCTTCGCCGCCAACATGGTGAAGAGCTTCATCAACAATGGCTGGTGCGTGCAGATTCGCGGCCCGCAATCCGGCGGTGCGGTGACGGACTTGCCGATTCATCTCTACGACCTCGGCACCGGCAACCAGGTGAAGATCCCATCCGAGGTGATGATCCCGGAAACCCGCGAATTCGAGTTCGCCAACCTGGGCTTCATCCCGCTGTCGTACTACAAGAACCGCGACTACGCATGCTTCTTCTCGGCCAACTCGAGCCAGAAGCCGGCGCTGTACGACACCGCCGATGCCACCGCCAACAGCCGGATCAACGCGCGCCTGCCGTACATCTTCCTGCTGTCGCGCATCGCCCATTACCTGAAGCTGATCCAGCGCGAAAATATCGGCACCACCAAGGACCGTCGCGTCCTGGAGCTGGAGCTCAACAAGTGGATCGGCGGGCTGGTCACCGAGATGACCGACCCCAGCGATGACCTGCAGGCTTCCCACCCGCTGCGCGAAGCGAAAGTGATAGTCGAGGACATCGAGGACAACCCGGGCTTCTTCCGCGTCAAGCTGTATGCCGTGCCGCACTTCCAGGTGGAAGGCATGGACGTCAACCTGTCGCTGGTTTCGCAGATGCCCAAGGCCAAGGCCTGATCCATCCCATAGGGAAACCACGTCATGTACATCGACCGCCCCCTATGGGCTGCGGGGACATTATTGTCCCCGCAGCAGTTCCAGCAGCAGGCGCGCTGGGAAGCATGGACCAACGAGTGCCTCGCCCACCTATCCCTGGTACACCCCTGGGGGGTGCTGGCGGTGGCGTTCGACATGGACGCCCTGCGCCTGGGGAAACTGAAGGCTTCGCGCCTGAGCGTTCGGATGCCGGATGGCACCCTGATCGACACCGACCGGGTCGATCAGCTTCCCCCGGCGCTGGAGCTTTCCCGGCTGTTACCGGACGGCACCCAGAGCGCGGAGCTGCTGCTGGCCCTGCCGCTGGAACAGGCCAACGGCAACAACTGCGTGCTCGAGGGTGGCAGGGCGGATCGCCCGACGCGCTATCGGCACGACTGGCGCCAGGTTCAAGACCTCTATGGCGACGAGTCGCAGTCGATCGGCGTGCTGGAACACCAGCTCAGTCTGCGCCTCTCCAGTGACGACAATGGCGACTACCTGACCTGCCCGATCCAGCGCTTGATGCGCGACGGCCACGGCGCCTGGACGCTGGATGCGGATTACGTACCGCCGCTGCTGAGCTTCGCCGCGCATCCCGGGCTGCTCACGCAACTGGACAATCTGCTGACCCAGCTGTCGGCCAAGCGTCAGCGGCTGATGGGCATGCGCCGCGAAAGCAACCAGCGCATGGCCGATTTCGCGGTGGCCGACGTCTCGCTGTTCTGGCTTCTCAATGCGCTCAACACCTACCAGCCCGTCCTGGCGGACCTCAAGGCCCACCCTGGTCGTCATCCCGAGCAGGTCTACCTGGAACTGGCAAAGCTGGCCGGCAGCCTGCTGACCTTCTCGCTGGAGCACGACATCGAGCGGATTCCGGCCTATCGGCACGAGCAACTGGAGACCGTCTTCCCGCCGCTGATGAGTACCATCTCGACCTTGCTCGAGGCCAGCCTGCCTTCGCGGGTCATTGCGCTGGTGCTGGAGTCCATGGGCGCCAACCGCTGGCAGGTCTCGCTCAACGACCCGCTGCAACTGGACCCGTTGCAGAGCGAATACCTGCTGCGCCCCATGCGTCTGCAGGACGGCCATACGGAAGTCTATTCGGTGGACCGGGTCACCGCCTCGCGGAACGCAGAGCGCGAGGACTATGTGCCCTTCACCAGCTTCCGCCACAAGGGCGGGATGCTGCGCGACGAGGCGCCGGAGCGCTACTTCCATACGCGCCTGCGGCGGGCCGCGAACGGTCTGCACGATACCTGGCTGATCCTCGGCGGCGAGGGCTTCGACGCCGACCGCCTGCGGCTGAACGAGAGTCTCTCGCTGCGACTGACCGGCACCAACGGCCAATTGCCGCGCAAGGCATTGCAGAGCACCTTGCTCGATACCCTGGTGCAGTCCACCCAGGCCGGTCTGCGGGTGCGCAACCTGTGCGCGCCGACGCTGCCCTGCTATCCGCCCAACCGCGACCGCTTTCATTGGCGGGTACTCAGCCACCTGGGCTCGAACTTCCTGCCGATGCTGGACAACGCCGACGTACTGCGCGGCACCCTTCGGCCTGCCCGACATGGGCCAGATACTCCAGGGACTGCCAGCCGCGGCGCACGGACTGATGGGCAGCCTGACCCACACGCTGCTCAAGTACGAGCCGCGCCTGGCGGAGCTGAACATCCAACTGCTGCCGCAGTCTCGGCCGGGGCACCTGGAATACAGCCTCGACGTACACCTGAAAAGCGGTGAGCGGGCGACCTTCGGCACCACCCTCGCGCCGGCGGGCAAGGTCCTGCTGCGCCACCTGAAACGGCAGAACTACCTGCCGCTGTAGCCCTCACGGATGGATGGGAAATGAGCGCCCTGGCTGAACTCGGAATCCGCCCCGGAAGCGACCCCCGTGGGCGTCGTGAATTCGCTGCGCTGTGCGAGGAACTGGCGAAGCTGAGCCATCCCGCCCGGCCGGACGTCGACTGGATGAAGGTCGAGCAGTATTGCCTGGGGTTGTTGCAGAGCAACGGTGGCGATCTGCAGACGGTTGCTTTCCTGGTCTTGGCGCTCGGCCATCGGCGTGGGATGGCCGGGATGGCCGAGGGGGTGGAGCTGCTGGAGCGGTTGCTGGCCGCCGGGACGGCGCGCCTGTGGCCGCCCCAGGTGTCGGCGCGGGCGGACATCCTGACGTGGTTGTTCACTCAGCTTCAGCCGTTGCTGCGGGGGCTGGAGGCCAGCGCTCGGGACTTGCCGGTGGTCAGCCAGGTGGCCGCGGGGCTGGCGCTGCTGGACGAGTCGCTGCGCCGGCAGAGCGAACGCCCGCTCGTGCCGCTCCAGGCATTCCGTCAGCAGGTTGACAGCCTCGCTGCGCGCCTGGAACGCTGCACCGGCACGCCGCCATCGAGTGGTCGGGTGGTGGGCCGGGTGGCGCTCGGTGAGCGAGCGACGCCGGCAGTGGTGACGGAGACGAACGTAGCGGCCACGCCCGTCGTACCTGCGCCGCCGGTGGCCGTGCTGGAGCCCTCGGTCCCGCCGCAAAAGCCTGGCGGGCCCGTGCGCTCCGGCGTTCGCCGAGGCCTGTGGTTGGCGGGCCTCGCGGTGGCACTACTGTTGCTCGGACTGCTGGGCTGGCTTCATGGGCAGTCCGCCTGGCGGGCGCAGCAGGCGACCGGGGCGCTGGAGCCGGTGTCTGTCGACACAGCCCCGGCCGCCGTCGCCGAACCGCTCCGGCTGGACAGCCGACTGTTGTTCGCCTCCGGCAGCGCGCAGCTCAAGTCCGATGCCACCAAGGTGCTGGTCAATGCGCTGGCGCACGTCAAGGCTAGGCCGGGGTGGCGGATCGTCATCGCCGGTCATACCGATGGCAGGGGCGATGTGCAGCGTAACCTACAGCTGTCGCGCGAGCGTGCCGCCGCGGTACGCGACTGGATGCAGAGCATGGGCGACGTGCCCGAGGACTGTTTCTCCGTTCAGGGCTATGGGGCGAGCCAACCGATCGAGAGCAACGAGACCGAGGCCGGTCGGGCGGCCAATCGACGCGTCGATATCCAGCTGCGGCCCGAGCCGGGGGCCTGTCAGGTCGGCGGGGAGTGAAGACGGGCGTCAGTAGCCCGGCTGGCGGATTCCCTGGTGCTCCGCTACCACCTTCAGCATCCGTAACGACTCGAACGGTGCATCCACTACGAACTGGTTCGCCAGCCACGACGGCACGCTGCCGCCGGGATCGCCGCGCATTTCGTAGGTGACTTCGGTGAGCTCCGGGCCCTTGGGGATCATCTGCCAGGTGCCGGAAAGTGTCGGCACGCGGATGCGCCCCTTCACCGGCGGAATGTAGTCCGGTGCGGCTTGCAGGCGGCGAATCATGCCGCCGTCCGGGGTGTCCTCGGTCTTCACCTGCAGCACCAGGTCACGGGGCGCGGCGGGCCAGGGGAGTTTGGTATCCAGGTAGACCCAGATCGCGTCGTCGCTGTACTTGAGCAGGCGCATCTGCGCGCAGGCATAGAGCCATGCGCAGGACACGCGCAGGTTCTCCTGCAAGTGCCCGAGGGTCGCGACATCGGCTCTTACCAGGGTCACGCCTCGGAAGCTCTTGTACGGCGAGCCCGGCACGTCGCTCAGGTAGACACGGATGCCGTTTTCTTCCTTCGCCAGTTGCCAGTGCTCCGCCTGGGCCTGGACGATGGCCGGGGCGGTCAGCAGCAGGACGATGAGCAGCGAGAGGTGTTTCATGGCGGCGCTCCCAAGGGGATAGCCCGATCTTAGGCGCTTTGGATGACGCTGGCGCAATGGCCGGCGAGCGGTCGCGGGGCTTTTCGCAGGCATTAAAAAAGCCGGCTTGTGGCCGGCTTTCAGGGGGTGGTCCAACCTTACTTCTGGTAAAGCAGACCGCCTTGATTCTGTGGCGACGCAGTGAGCTGCGTGCGGGGCGCAGATAGTAGCAAAGCCGGGACGAAAAGCCTAATCCCGGTCATGAAAAAGCCCCGCCTGGGCGGGGCTTTTCGCGGCGCGGATGATCCGCGCGACCATCACTTGCCCTGGTAGGCGGCGACGGCCTTGTTGATGTAGTCGTGGGCCTGAGCGGCATCGCCCCAACCTTCGACCTTCACCCACTTGCCCTTTTCGAGATCCTTGTAGTTCTCGAAGAAGTGCTTGATCTGCTCCAGCAGCAGGGCCGGCAGGTCGGTGTATTCCTTCACGTCCTTGTACAGGACGGTCAGCTTGTCGTGCGGTACGGCGATCAGCTTGGCGTCGCCGCCGGCTTCGTCGCTCATGTTCAGCACGCCGACCGGACGGGCGCGGATGACGGAACCCGGAGCAACCGGATAGGGGGTCACGACCAGCACGTCCAGGGGGTCACCGTCGTCGGCCAGGGTGTTCGGGATGTAGCCGTAGTTGGCCGGGTAGAACATCGGGGTGGCCATGAAACGGTCGACGAACAGGCAGTCGGTGTCCTTGTCGATTTCGTACTTGATCGGCGCGTGGTTGGCCGGGATCTCGATGGCGACGTAAATGTCGTTCGGCAGGTCTTTGCCAGCCGGGATGCTGCTGTAGCTCATGGACGACTCCAGATAGTGGTCGGGCCGAAAAAGTGCGGCGGATTATAGGCAGATTGCCGTGGCCAAGCCACAGACATCGCCTAGTGCGCCTGAGTTTCCTGATATTCGGGATGCTCGCCCTGCAGCTTGTGCAGGCGCGAAAGCGGATCTTGCCGGTAGAACAGCGAAAGCTGTTCATAGACTTTGGGATAGGCCGCGTGCAGCAGGTCGGGCGCGGTGAAGAAGTACTCGCTGGTGACGGCGAAGAATTCCGCCGGGTTCTCCGCGGCATACGGATCGATGGCGGTGTGTGCCTGCGGGTCGCGGTCGAGCCGGCGGTTCATGTCGTCATAGGCGCTCTGCATGGCGGAGGCCCAGTCGGTGACGCGCATGTCGCGGTGCAGCGGCGGCAGGCCGTTGGCATCGCCATTGAGCATGTCCAGCTTGTGCGCCAGTTCGTGGATCACCAGGTTGTAGGCGTCCCAGCCGCCGCCGTTTTCCACGCCGGGCCAGGCAAGGATCACCGGGCCTTGCAGCGAGGTCTCGCCAGCGCGCTCGTCGTCGAACTCGTGGATGACGCCCGCCGGGTCGCGGTGCTTCTGCGGGCTGACGAAGTCGTCGGGGTAGAGCACCAGCTCGTGGAAGCCCTGGTACCAGTTCAGCTCCGGCAGGTGCAGCAGGGGCAGTTGTGCCTGGGCGGCGAGCAACAGGCGACGGAAGTCGTTCAGCTCCACGCCGGGGAGGGCAGAGAGGTGCTTGTCGCGCAGGAAGAGCAGCGCCCGCTCGCCGAGCAGGCGCAGTTCGTCTTCGTTCAGGCCGTCGAGGATAGGTAGGTGCCGGCGAACCTGTGCCCACAGCTGCGCGTCGAGCGGATGGCGGGCGAGGAAGCGCCGGCGGCGCCAGTCGCTGAACGACCACATGGGCGATCAGCGCTCGCCGGTCTGGGCCTTGGCCGACGGGCGCAGTTTGTGGCGGATGATGCCGATGATCATCGGCAGCAGGGAGAAGGCGATGATGCCGATGATCATCAGCGAGAGGTTCTGCTTGATGAACGGCACGTTGCCGAAGAAGTAACCCAGGGTCACCAGGCCGCCGACCCAGGCGATGCTGCCGGCCACGCTGAAGGCCAGGAAGCGCAGGTAGGGCATGTAGGCCATGCCGGCGACGAAGGGCGCGAAGGTGCGCACGATGGGCAGGAAGCGCGCCAGGGTCACGGTCTTGCCGCCGTGGCGTTCGTAGAAGGCGTGGGTCTGGTCCAGGTAGTCGCGGCGGAAGACCTTGGAGTTCGGGTTGGCGAACAGCCGCTTGCCCAGCGTTCGACCGATCACGTAGTTGGTGCTGTCGCCGGTGATCGCCGCGAGCAGCAGCAGGCCGCCGAGCAGCCAGGGGTCCATGCCGCCGGCGGCGCAGATGGCGCCGGCGATGAACAGCAGGGAGTCGCCCGGCAGGAAGGGCGTTACGACCAGGCCGGTCTCGCAGAAGATCACCAGGAAGAGGATGGCGTAGATCCAGGTGCCATAGTTGGCTACCGCCAGCGACAGGTAGGTGTCGAGGTGGAGAATCAGGTCGATCGGGTTGAAATCCATGAGAAGCCTGTTTTGACAGCGGGGTGAACGGCCGGGATGCGCATTATAGGGACGGTTGCGTGCCGGAGACGCAGTTCTTCGCGTCCTGCGACGAACGTCAATTCAGGATATTACAGGTCGAAGGTGAAAATTCGGTTGGGGCGGTGGCAGAAATGCCCTGTGACAAATGGGCCGCCCGCTCAGCCTGACCGACGGCCGGTGTCAGAGCAGGCTCGCCTGCCAGCTCAACAGTTCTGGCCGGGCGGGCGGGGCATGGGTGCTGCCGAGGTGCTGCGCTGGCCGAGTGGCGGGCGCCGGCCGTTGTTCGACGACGGGGTGGTCCGCCACTTCGCGGGAGCGCATGGCGGTTTCCAGGTGCGCCTCGGCGATCAGTTGCTGCAGGCGCCCGCTGCGACGCAGGGTGCGCAGGCTGCGGTCGAGGCTGGCGGCCAGCGCTTCGCCTTCCGGGCGCTTCCTGGGGACCAGGACATAGAGCGGTTTGATGTCCAGCGGCGGCTCCACGAAGACCAGTTGATCGCGCAGCGCCGGGGCGTTCTGGGCGAGCAACTGATAGCCGGTATAGCGGTCCGCCACCGCCAGGTCGATGCGCCCGCGCAGGAGTTTTTCCAGGTTCTGCCAGTCGCTGCTGACCACTTCCTTGTTGAGATAGTCGGCGGCGTCGAAGGCGCTCTGGTTGACGTAGCCACGCACCACGCCAATGCGGTAAGGACGCAGGCTGTCGAGATCGCCGGGGACGATGGACACCGCGTGGTCGCGGCGGCGGAAGAAGCCGAGCTGGGAGTCCAGCAGCGGCATCGAGGTGTAGAAGTCGCGGCTGCGGTCGGCGGAGAGGTAAGCGGGCATCAGCGCATCGAAACGGCCTTCGCGGGTTTCGTTGAGCGCCCGCTGCCAGGGCAGGAAGACCAACTCGGCCTTGTCGCCATTGAGCGCCAGGGCTTCGTCGAGGATGCGGCTGGCCAGGCCGCGACCGGGCAGGTCGGGGCCGACGTAGGGAGCCCAGTCCAGCGTGGCAATGCGCAGGGTCTGCGCCTGGCTGCCGGTGCACAGGAGCGCGAAGAGGAGGCTGACGAGCAGGGGACGACGCATGGCTTCCCTTGGCTGGTGGATGCGGCGAAACGATGGCCGGTCATCACTCTAGTGCGCCCGGCCCGCTGATTCCAGCGGGCCTCGGGGGCGCCGTCAGGTCAGGTCGTCGCTGATCGGCAGAATGTAGTTCTTGAACTCGGTGTCCTCGTGGAAGCCGATGGACTCGTAGACCTTCTGCGCCACTTCGTTGTTGACGCTGGTGGAGACGCGCATGCGCACGGCCTGGGTCTCGCGGGCCATCTGTCGCGCGGCCTGCAGCAGGTGGTCGGCCACCAGCTGGCGGCGCGCTTCCTCGGCGACGTAGATGTCGTTGAGGATCCACACGCGCTTGAGGGACAGGGAGGAATAGCTCGGGTAGAGCTGGCAGAAGCCCAGCAGCTTGTCGTCGCTGTCGTCGGCCAGGGCCAGGTAGATCACCGATTCCTTGCGGCGCAGGCGCTTTTCCAGGAATTTCCGCGAGGATTCGGGGTAGGGCAGCTTGCCGTAGAACTCGCGGTATTTGATGAACAGCGGCGCGAGCAGATCGAGGTGGTCGAGCGTGGCTTGCACGATACGCATGGGCGGGCCTCGGCGTGGTGTGAATGGGCTGGTATGGCAATGCAGGGGCTATGCCAGCGGATAGCCAACGTTTCCGATGCTGCACTAGAAATTGTTGAAAGCGCAATCCAAGCAAGCGTTTGATCTGGACTAGTTGGCAGACCGTTCCCAACAGCCTGTAGGAGCGAGCTTGCTCGCGAAGTTTTGCGAGGTGGTTACGGGGCGACTATGGGTTGGCGACAGAACGCGGGGAATCCGTAGGGCGTACAACCGTTCGCGGTTGCACGCCGATACGCCGGGTCCCGTCGCTGACGCCAGGGCTGAACTCGGAGCGGCCTGAGATCAAGGTCAAACGGCGTATAACGCTGAGCGTTATACGCCCTACGTTCGTTCGACGATTCGCCGCCTCAGGTCAGCAGGAAGTTCGCCCCAGGCCCGGAGCCTTCCAGCGTCGGCAGTTCCGCCTCGTCCTTCAGGTTCACCCCCGACAGCTGCCGGCGGCACGCTTCGCGCATCAGGTACAGCAGGCGGTGGGTGGCCAGGCCGTAGCTCAGGCCTTCGAGCCGCACATTGGAGATGCAGTTGCGGTAGGCGTCGTTCAGGCCGACCTTCGGCGCCCAGGTGAAGTACAGGCCCAGGCTGTCCGGCGAGCTGAGGCCGGGGCGTTCGCCGATCAGGATGACCACCATCTTGGCTCGCAACAGTTCGGCCACTTCGTCGGCCACCGCGACCCGTCCCTGCTGCACCAATGCCACCGGCGAGAGGCTCCAGCCCTCGTTGCGCGCCTGTTCTTCCAGGCGCTCGAGGAAGGGCAGGCTGTGGCGTTGTACGGCCAGCGAGGAGAGGCCGTCGGCGATCACCACCGCCAGGTCGTAGCCCTGGGGATGGCGGTCGGCGTGGCGACGCAGCGTCTCCACCGACGCCTCATCCAGCCGGCGGCCCAGGTCGGGGCGTTGCAGGTAGGTGTCGCGGTCGGTGGCGGCGCTGTGCAGCAGCAGGCATTCGCGGCCGCGTTCGGCCAGCTGCGTGGCCAGACCTTCGCGGTCGAAGGGCAGGTGCACGGCATCGCGGGCCTGGGCATGGGCGAACTGGAAGTCCAGCTGGGCGCGGGTCGGCAGGCTGGTGCCGGCACGGCCCAGGGCGATGCGCGCGGAGGTCAGGCGGCGCAGTTCCTGCCAGGGGTTGGGGATGAAGCTGTCGCTCATCGGACGCTCCTCAGGTCAATTGCGCGAGTGCGTGGCGGAAGGCCGTGGGAAGCTGGCCGGCCATGTGCACGCGGCCGTCCTGCTGGCGGAGGATTTCCATGCGCTCCAGCCAGGCCTCGAACTCCGGCGCCGGTCTCAGACCCAGCGTCTGGCGCGCATAGAGCGCGTCGTGGAAGGACGTGGTCTGGTAGTTGAGCATCACGTCGTCGGAACCGGGGATGCCCATGATGAAGTTGATGCCGGCCACGCCCAGCAGGGTCAGGAGCATGTCCATGTCGTCCTGGTCGGCCTCGGCATGGTTGGTGTAGCAGATGTCGCAGCCCATGGGCACGCCGAGCAGCTTGGCGCAGAAGTGGTCTTCCAGGCCGGCGCGGATGATCTGCTTGCCGTTGTACAGGTACTCCGGGCCGATGAAGCCGACCACGGTGTTCACCAGGAATGGCTTGAAGTGCCGCGCCACCGCATAGGCGCGGGTCTCGCAGGTCTGCTGGTCGACGCCGTGGTGGGCGTTGGCCGACAGCGCGCTGCCCTGGCCGGTCTCGAAGTACATGAGGTTGTCGCCGAGCGTGCCGCGCTTCTGCGACAGCCCGGCCTCGTAGCCTTCCTGGAGAATCGACAGGCTCACGCCGAAGCTGGCGTTGGCCGCTTCGGTGCCGGCGATGGACTGGAACACCAGGTCCAGCGGCGCGCCCCGGTTGATCGCCTCGATGGAGCTGGTGACGTGGGTGAGCACGCAGGACTGCGTGGGGATTTCATAGCGCTGGATGATCGCGTCGAGCATCTCCAGCAGGGTGCAGATCGATTGCAGGCTGTCCGTGGCCGGGTTGATGCCGAGCATGGCGTCGCCGTTGCCGTAGAGCAGGCCGTCGAGCACGCTGGCGGCGATGCCGGCCGGGTCGTCCGTGGGATGGTTGGGCTGCAGCCGCGTGGACATGCGCCCGCGCAGCCCCATGGTGTTGCGGAAGCGGGTGACCACGCGGATTTTCTGCGCCACCAGCACCAGGTCCTGCACGCGCATGATCTTTGACACCGCCGCCGCCATTTCCGGCGTCAGCCCCGGCGCCAGGGCGCGCAGGCTGTGCTCGTCGGCCGCATCGCCGAGCAGCCAGTCGCGCAGGCCGCCCACCGTGAGGTGGCTGACCGGTGCGAAGGCTTCACGGTCGTGGGTGTCGATGATCAACCGGGTGACTTCGTCGCTCTCGTAGGGGATCAGCGCTTCGTCGAGGAAGCGCTTGAGCGGGATGTCGGCCAGCGCCATCTGCGCGGCGACGCGCTCGGCGTCGCTGCCGGCGGCGACCCCCGCGAGGCGGTCGCCGGAGCGCGCCGGGCTGGCCTTGGCCATCACCTCGCGCAGGCTGTCGAAGCGCCAGGTCTGGCCCCCGACGCTGTGGACGAATCCGGACATGCAGACCTCTCTCAGCCTTGGCTGGCGAAGGATGCGTCGGTGCCGCGATTGAGGCTGACCACGATGCTGCAGCAGGAGATGCCGCCGATCATCAGCACCAGGAACACCGAGGCGATAACGCTATTGAACCAGAGCATCGCGGCCAGGCAAAGCAGCGCCAGGGCCAGGGCGATGCCGGGCACCAGCGGGTAGCCCGGGGCGCGGAAGCTGCGCTCCAGGTGCGGCTCGCTGCGGCGCAGCTTGAACAGGCTGAACATGCTCATGATGTACATGACGATGGCGCCGAACACGCTCATGGTGATCATCGCGGCGGTCAGGGTCATGCCCTGCAGGCTGACCAGGCCGTCGCTGAAGATCGCCGCGATGCCCACTACGCCGCCGGCGAGGATCGCCCGATGCGGGGTCTGGAAACGCGAGAGTTTCGCCAGGCCGCGGGGCAGGAAGCCGGCGCGGGCGAGGGCGAAGAACTGCCGCGAGTAGCCCAGGATGATGCCGTGGAAGCTGGCCACCAGGCCGAACAGGCCGATCCATACCAGCATGTGCATCCAGGAGGAGTTGTTGCCGACCACGGCCTTCATCGCCTGCGGCAGCGGGTCGTTGATGTTGGACAGGGTGCGCCAGTCGCCCACGCCGCCGGCGAAGATCATCACGCCGATGGCCAGCGCGACCAGGGTCAGGATGCCGCCGATGTAAGCGCGCGGGATGGTGCGTTTCGGGTCCTTGGCTTCCTCGGCGGCCATGGCCGCGCCCTCGATGGCGAGGAAGAACCAGATGGCGAAGGGGATCGCGGCGAAGATGCCGGCCATGGCCGGGGCGCCGAAGACGTCGGAGCCGGCCCAGCCATTGAGCACGAAGTTGCTGAAGCTGAAGCCCGGCGCCACCACGCCCATGAACACCAGCAGCTCGGCCACCGCCAGTACGGTCACCACCAGCTCGAAGGTGGCGGCGATGCTGACGCCGAGGATGTTCAGGGTCATGAAGATCACGTAGGCGCCAGTGGCCGCCCACTTCGGATCGAGCCCGGGGAACTGCACGTTGAGGTAGGCGCCGATGGCCATGGCGATGGCCGGCGGGGCGAAGACGAATTCGATCAGGGTGGCGACGCCGGCGATCATCCCGCCGGTCTTGCCGAAGGCCCGCAGGCTGTAGGCGAAGGGCCCGCCGGCGTGGGGGATGGCGGTGGTCAGCTCGGTGTAGCTGAAGATGAAGCAGGTGTACATCACCGCCACCAGCAGGGTGGTCACCAGGAAGCCGAGGGTGCCGGCTGCGGCCCAGCCGTAGCTCCAGCCGAAGTACTCGCCGGAGATCACCAGGCCCACGGCGAGCCCCCAGAGATGCAAGGTTCCAAGCGTCGGTTTTAGTTGTGATGCGCTCATCGTGATTCCTCTTTCCCCTAGGGGCGTGGACGGATACCTGAGCCTCGATGGTAGTGGCGCAAAGCCCCGCGAGACTTGACCGCGGGAGCCGGCTTTCGCCGCGCAGGGTCAACTTGCTGTTACCCATCGCCCCACACAGGGCGTCGCGCCCGATCATGGTGCCGGAATCGTGCCAGGTGCCCCATGCTGTGGCAGCTGCAGGCCAGGCGCGGCGCTGGGTTCGGCGCCTGGCGCAATGGGCGCGAGGCACGGGATTTGCTTTGTAAATCGGTCCCCGTTTTCCCGGGGGCGACGTGCCTTGCGTGTTTCATAACAAGATCGGTAACCGTCATGAGCCAGCCCCTGTTCTCCCATCCCGGCCTGAGCGTGCCTCTGGCCAACAACATCGGTGTGCTGTCCGCTGCGGCCAGCGGCCTGGGCCGCTTCATCGGCGACCAGGGTGGCGACATCGATCGGGTCTTCGGCCGTGCGGGCATCGATCCGGAGCGCCTGCTGCATCCCACCCTGAGCCTGGCGCTGACCAACTACTGCCAGGTGCTCGAAGAGGCGGCGCGGCAGTCGGGGTGCGATAACTTCGGCCTGCGTTACGGCGAGCAGTTCCGCCCCCGCGAGCTGGGCCTGCTGGGCTACGTCGGGCTCTGCTCGGAGACACTGGAGGACGCGCTGAAGAACTTCGCCGCGGCCTTTCCCTATCACCAGCACGACACCCTGATCCGCCTGGTGGATTGCGGCGAGTGCTACCGCTTCGACTACCAGGTGCGCCACGGCGCCATCCTCGAGCGCCGCCAGGACGCCGAGCTGACCCTGGGCATGGCGCTGAACCTGATGCGCCATGCGCTCGGCCAGGACTGGGCGCCGCGCGCGGTGAGCTTCGAGCACGCCCGCCCGGAAGGCTGGCAGGAACACTCGCGGGTGTTCGACGCGCCGGTGCTGTTCCAGCGGGGCTGCAACTCCATGCTGATTCCCAAGCGCGACCTCTACGGCCGGCAGATGCCCGAGCGCGACGCCAATTTGCTGTTCCTGGTGCAGGACGTGATCCGCCGCCTGGGCGAGCAGGGCGGGGCGCCGAACCTGGTGGAGGATGCCGGCACGCAGATCCGCCTGGCGTTGAGCGAGGGCGAGCCGTCGCTGGAGATCATCGCCGAGCAGCTCGAACTCACCACTGCGGGCCTGCAGCGCCGCTTGCGCGAGGCTGGGCTGAGCTTCAGCCAACTGGTGGAAAACACCCGTCGTGAGCTGGCGCTGCACTACATGCGCCAACGGCAGCGGCCCATTTCCGAGCTGGCGCCGTTGCTCGGCTATTCCGAGACCAGCGCCTTCTCCCGCGCTTTCCGCCGCTGGTTCGGGGTCAGCCCCCGGCAGTGGCGCAGTGATGCGGAGTGAGCGGCGTAGGGCGTACAACCGTTTGCGGTTGTACGCCGATACACCGTGCTCACCATCAGTCCCGTGGCCAAGCCCGGAGCGCCTTGCAGCCGCGGCTTCGTGATCGGGGCCAGCATGCGCTGAAATCAAGGTCAAACGGCGTATAACGTCGAACGTTATACGCCCTACGTCCATGCTCGCGCGGACGGTTTTCCCGGGCATAAAAAAGCGCGGCCCGCAGGCCGCGCAAAGAGAGATCGGGGGCCGCCCGGCTCGCGCCGGGCGGGTGGATCAGAAGAAGCCCAGCGGGTTGATGTCGTAGCTCACCAGCAGGTTCTTGGTCTGCTGGTAGTGGTCGAGCATCATCTTGTGGGTCTCGCGACCGACGCCGGATTTCTTGTAGCCACCGAACGCGGCATGCGCCGGGTACAGGTGGTAGCAGTTGGTCCACACACGGCCGGCCTTGATGCCACGGCCCATGCGGTAGGCACGGTTGATGTCGCGGGTCCAGAGGCCGGCGCCCAGGCCGTACTCGGTGTCGTTGGCGATCGCCAGGGCTTCGGCTTCATCCTTGAAGGTGGTGACGCCGACCACCGGGCCGAAGATTTCTTCCTGGAACACGCGCATCTTGTTGTTGCCCTTGAGCAGGGTCGGCTGGATGTAATAGCCGCTGGCGAGGTTGCCTTCGAGCTTCTCGACCGAGCCACCGGTCAGGATCTGGGCACCTTCCTGCTGGGCGATGTCGAGGTAGGAGAGGATCTTCTCGTACTGCTGCTGCGAGGCCTGGGCGCCGACCATGGTGTCGGTGTCCAGCGGGTCGCCGCGCTTGATCGCCTTGACCTTCTTCATCACCACTTCCATGAACTGCGGGTAGATGGACTCCTGCACCAGCGCGCGGGACGGGCAGGTGCACACCTCGCCCTGGTTGAAGAAGGCCAGCACCAGACCCTCGGCGGCCTTCTCGATGAAGGTCGGCTCGGCCTGCATGATGTCTTCGAAATAGATGTTCGGGCTCTTGCCGCCCAGCTCCACGGTGGACGGGATGATGTTCTCGGCGGCGCATTTCAGGATGTGCGAACCCACCGGAGTCGAGCCGGTGAAGGCGATCTTGGCGATGCGCTTGCTGGTGGCCAGCGCCTCGCCGGCTTCGCGGCCGAAGCCCTGGACGACGTTGAGCACGCCCTTGGGCAGCAGGTCGCCGACCAGCTCCATCAGCACGCAGATGCCCAGCGGGGTCTGCTCGGCCGGCTTGAGCACGATGCAGTTGCCGGCGGCCAGGGCCGGGGCGAGTTTCCAGGCGGCCATCAGCAGCGGGAAGTTCCACGGGATGATCTGCCCGACCACGCCCAGCGGCTCGTGGATGTGATAGGCGACGGTGCTGTCGTTGATCTCCGCGGCGGAGCCTTCCTGGGCGCGGATGCAGCCGGCGAAGTAGCGGAAGTGGTCGGCTGCCAGCGGGATGTCGGCGTTGAGGGTTTCGCGGATCGGCTTGCCGTTGTCCCAGGTCTCGGTGATGGCCAGCAGTTCCAGGTTCTGTTCGATGCGGTCGGCGATCTTCAGCAGGATGTTGGAGCGGTCCTGTACCGAGGTGCGACCCCAGGCGTCGGCGGCGGCGTGGGCGGCGTCCAGCGCCTTGTCGATGTCTTCGGCGGTGGAGCGGGGGAACTCGGCGATGGCCTGGCCATTCACCGGCGAGGTGTTGGTGAAGTACTGACCCTTCACCGGCGGGACGAACTCGCCGCCGATGTAGTTGCCGTAGCGCGCCTTGAAGGAAACCTTGGCGCCTTCGGTACCGGGGTGGGCATAACGCATGGTCGAATCTCCTGGGTCTTGTGCTTGTTGGGGAGGACGTTGATCAAGCGTAGAGCAAGGGCCGGGCCATGCCAGTGCAAGCCGCGCCGCGCAAGGCTTCGGGGCTTTCGCCCGGTCAGCCCGGAAAGCCCGTTGTGACGCGTCTGGGACAGTGCGTCGTGACACTTTGTCCCGTATTCGTGACAGTCGTGACCTGACGGTCGGCCAGGCGTTGCATTGCCCGGACACGTGGAGGATGCTGTCCGAGGTTCGTGGTCGCTTCATGACGGCGACGGACCTTCGGGGCTGCCTCCCCGTCCCCATTGCGGAGAACAACAAGAATGCGTGCCAACGATATGAGCCGCCACGCCCGCCAGGTCATGACCGTCGCCGAGGGCCGGGTTCGTGCCGGCGATCCCGGCGCCGACCCGTCGATCGCCCGTTCCTGGCTGCGCTGCCTGGAGCAGTACCACCTGGACCCTTCGCAGACCATGGCGCCCACGGTGCTGGAACATGCCCGCATGCTGGAGCGCCGCGAGCGCCTGCAACAGGTGCTGGAAATCGCCAGCGGCGAGATGAGCAGCCTGCACCAGCAACTCTCCGGCGCCGGCCATGCGGTGCTCCTTACCGATTCGCGCGGGGTCATCCTCAACTGCATCAGCGAGGCCGCCGAGCGGCGCACCTTCGAGCAGTCCGGGCTGTGGCTCGGCGCCGACTGGAGCGAGGCGAGCGAGGGCACCAACGGCATCGGCACCTGCCTGGTCGAGCGCCAGGCGCTGACCATCCACCAGGACGAACACTTCCGCAGCCGCCACACCGGGCTGACCTGCTCGGCCAGCCCGGTATTCGACCCCCAGGGCGAACTGCTGGCGGTGCTCGACGTGTCCTCCGCGCGCCGTGAGGTATCGCGGCAAAGCCAGTTCCACACCATGGCCCTGGTCAACCTGTCGGCCAAGGCCATCGAGAGCTGCTACTTCCTGCGGCATTTCGAGGACCAGTGGCTGCTGCGCTTCCACCTGCAGCCGGACGGCCTTGGCCTGTTCAGCGAAGGCATGCTCGCCTTCGACGGCAACGGCCGCATCCTGGCGGCCAACCAGAGCGCCATCAACCTGCTCGGCAGCCATCGCGAGAGCCTGCTCGGGCGCTCGCTGGAGCAGTTCTTCGACTGCCGGCTGGACGACCTCTTCAGCCGCGCCGATCCCCAGCCCAATGCCAGCTGGCCGCTGCGCACCCATTCCGGCCGCACGCTGTTCGCGCTGTTGCGCGGGCAGCGCCCCGTGCCGGCCGCGCCCGTGTTGCCGCGTGCGCCCTTGGCGAAGGGGGTGTGCATCGACGATCCGCAACTGGCCCATGATTTCCGCCGTGCGCTGAAGGTCTACGCCCACGACGTGCCGCTGCTGCTGCAGGGCGAGACCGGTACCGGCAAGGAGGCCTTCGCCCGCGCCGTGCACCAGGGGGGCGAGCGCGCCAGCAAGACCTTCGTTGCGCTGAACTGCGCGGCGATCCCCGAATCCCTGATCGAGAGCGAGCTGTTCGGCTACCGTGGCGGCAGCTTCACCGGTGCGCGCAAGGAAGGCATGCGCGGCAAGCTGCAACAGGCCGACGGCGGCACCCTGTTCCTCGACGAGATCGGCGACATGCCGCTGGCCTTGCAGACGCGCCTGCTGCGCGTGCTGGAGGAACGCCAGGTGGTGCCCATCGGCGGCGAGCCGCAGGACGTGGACATCCGCCTGATCAGCGCCAGCCACCGCGACCTGGAGGCGCTGGTGGCTGCCGGGCAGTTCCGCGAGGACCTCTACTACCGGCTCAATGGCCTGGTGGTGGCGTTGCCGCCGCTGCGTGATCGCGAGGACAGAGGCGCATTGCTCGACCATCTATTGGCCGAGGAGAGCAAGGGCCGCGCAGTGCGGCTGGACGACGACGTCCGCCGTCACCTGCTGGATTACCCCTGGCCGGGCAACGTGCGCCAGTTGCGCAATGTGCTGCGTACGCTGTGCGCGTTGTGCGAGGGCGGGCGCATTCAGATGGCCGACCTGCCGCCGGACCTGCGTCGTGTGGCGGCTCCCGCTGCCGTCGCGCCGGCTGTTGTGAGCGAGGAGGGTGGCGACGCATTGGGCAATGCCGAGCGCCTGGCGCTGCTGGAGGTGCTGGAGGCGCATCACTGGCATGTCAGCCGTGTTGCCCAACAGCTGGGCATCAGCCGCAATACGCTGTACCGCAAGCTCAATCGCCACGGACTGAGCCGCAGGACCTGAACGGGACGGTCACCGTAGAAGCGGACTCCGTCCGCGATCTCTTCGAAGCGGGGCTTATCGCGGGCGGAGTCCGCTCCTGCAAGAGCCCCTCACCCTAGCCCTCTCCCGGAGGGAGAGGGGACCGTTCGGCGCAGGGGAGATCCTTGGCATCAGCCGGCACGAGGGAGAGGGTTGGGATGAGGGGGCGCAGGCACTGACTCTCCGGCAGAAAGCTGGAATGTAGGGCGTATAACGTTCGGCGTTATACGCCGTTTGACCTTGATCGCAGGGTGCTCCGGGCTCAACCAGGCGCTGGCGGCAAACAACGGTGTATCGGCGTACGCACGCGAACGGTTGTACGCCCTACGGTTCGTTCCCGTTACAACATTCCCCGCCCGCCGGGAACCGCCTCTCCACCTCGTCGTCTGATGCCCCGGCGGCGGGCCGCGCGGGGGCGCGCTGTGCTACTCTGCCGCCCATTCGAAGCGCCTTGAAAGGCTTGATTGCAGGAGTCTGCATGCATATCCACATCCTCGGCATCTGCGGCACCTTCATGGGGTCGCTGGCCGTCCTGGCCAAGGAGCTTGGCCACCGCGTGACCGGTTCCGATGCCAACGTCTACCCGCCGATGAGCACCCAGCTCGAAGCCCAGGGCATCGAGCTGATGCAGGGCTATGATCCGGCGCACCTCGAACCGGCACCGGACCTGGTGGTAGTCGGCAACGCCCTGTCGCGCGGCAACCCCGCTGTGGAATACGTCCTGAACAAGGGCCTGCCCTATGTCTCCGGCCCGCAGTGGCTGGCCGACCACGTATTGCAGGGCCGTTGGGTCCTGGCCGCCGCCGGTACCCACGGCAAGACCACCACTAGCAGCATGCTGGCCTGGGTGCTGGAGCATGCCGGCATGAGCCCGGGCTTCCTGATCGGCGGCGTGCCGCAGAACTTCGGCGTCTCCGCGCGCCTGGGCGGTACGCCGTTCTTCGTGGTCGAGGCCGACGAGTACGACAGCGCCTTCTTCGACAAGCGCTCCAAGTTCGTCCACTACCACCCGCGCACGGCGATCCTCAACAACCTGGAATTCGACCATGCGGACATCTTCCCCGACCTCGCCGCCATCGAGCGGCAGTTCCACCACCTGGTGCGGACCATCCCCGGCGAGGGCCTGGTCATCCATCCCGCCTCCGAAACCGCGCTCAAGCGCGTGATCGACATGGGCTGCTGGACCCCGGTGCAGACCACCGGCGAAGGCGGCCAGTGGCAGGCGCGCCTGCTCAGCGAAGACGGCTCGCATTTCGAGGTGCTGTTCGATGGCCAGGTGCAGGGCTCCGTGGACTGGGAACTGACCGGCCAGCACAACGTCGCCAACGCCCTGGCTTGCCTCGCGGCGGCCCGCCATGTCGGCGTGGTGCCGGAGCTGGGCTGCGCCGCGCTGTCGGCCTTCAAGAGCGTCAAGCGGCGCATGGAGAAGGTTGCCGAAGTCAACGGCGTCACGATCTATGACGACTTTGCCCACCACCCGACCGCCATCGCCACCACCCTCGACGGCCTGCGCAAGCGCGTCGGCGATGCGCCGGTGATCGCCGTGGTCGAGCCGCGCTCCAACTCCATGAAGCTCGGCGCCCACCGCGACGGCCTGCCGGAGTCCGTGGTGCAGGCCGACAACGTGTTCTGGTACGCGCCGCCGAATCTCGGCTGGGATCTGGCCGCCACCGTCGCCAGCTCCACCGTGCCGACCCAGGTGTGCGACTCGCTGGAAGCCATCATCGAGGGCGTCAAGGCCATCGCTCGGCCGGGCACCCAGGTGGTGATCATGAGCAACGGTGGCTTCGGCGGCCTGCACGGCAAGCTGGCCAAGGCGCTGGAGGGCTGAACATGGCCGGAGCCGAACGCGTCACCCTCGCCATGACCGGCGCCTCCGGCGCCCAGTACGGCCTGCGCCTGCTCGACTGCCTGGTGCAGGAAGACCGCGAGGTGCACTTCCTGATCTCCAAGGCCGCGCAACTGGTGGTGGCCACCGAGACCGACGTGACCCTGCCAAGCAAGCCGCAGGCGATGCAGGCTTTCTTGAGCGAATACACCGGCGCCGCGCCGGGGCAGATCCGCGTGTACGGCAAGGAAGACTGGATGGCCCCGGTGGCCTCCGGCTCCGGCGCGCCCAGCGCGATGGTGGTGGTGCCCTGCTCGACGGGGACGCTCTCGGCCATCGCCACCGGCGCCTGCAACAACCTGATCGAACGCGCCGCCGACGTGGCACTGAAGGAGCGCCGCCAACTGATCCTGGTGCCGCGCGAGGCGCCGTTCTCCAGCATCCACCTGGAGAACATGCTCAAGCTGTCCAATATGGGCGCGGTGATCCTGCCGGCCGCTCCGGGCTTCTATCACCAGCCGCAGACGGTGGACGACCTGATCGATTTCGTCGTCGCGCGCATCCTCAATCAGCTGGGCATTCCCCAGGACATGCTGCCGCGCTGGGGCGAACATCATCTTGTCAGTGACGAATAAGCTCCTCGCCGCCCTGTTGCTGCTGCAGCTGGGCGGTTGCGCCACCGTGAAGACCCTCAATGCCGCCAAGCCCGATGCGCCGCTGATCTACGCCGGCACCCGGCTGGACTGGTATTCGCTCGATGGCGGTTGTTGCCCGATGGACCGCTTCGGCACCGAGGCGCCGGCCTATCCGGGCCTGGACCTGCCGGGCAGCGCGCTGCTGGATACGTTGCTGCTGCCGTTCTCCATCGCCGCGGAACTGGGTGTCGGCCTGCAGGTGCGCGGCGGGAACTGACGGCGACAGGCACGTAGGGCGTATAACGTTCGACGTTATACGCCGTCTGACCTTGGCGACAGGGCGCTCCGGGGTTGGCCGTGGCGTCGACGACAAATAGCGGCGTATCGGCGTACAACCGCGAACGGTTGTACGCCCTACGTTATGGGGAGCAGCGGGTGTTACTTGCCCAGCCGACGCAGTTCGTCCGACTCGACGACGCGGGTGCCCTTGCCGGTTTCCAGCGCCAGGCGCCAGAGCGCGCGGGCCAGGGCGCAGGCTTCGATGCCGTGCAGCTTGCCCGGCAGGATGCGGGCGAAGGGGGCGGCGAGCAGTTCGGCCAGGCGTACCTCTTCGCGCTGGCCCAGCAGCAGCGAGGGGCGGGCGATGGTCAGCTGCGGCCAGCCTTGCTGGCGCAGGGCGTCTTCCAGTTCGCCCTTGACTCGACTGTAGAAGATCGACGATTTGCTGTCGGCGCCTAGCGCGCTGATCACCACATAGTGCCGCGCGCCCAGCTCCAGGCCGCGCGCGCCCAGCGCCAGGGGCAGGTCGAAATCGATGCTGCGGAAGGCCTCTTCGGAGCCGGCCTCCTTGATCGTGGTGCCCAGGCAGCAGAACACGGTGTCCACCGGACCGGTCAGGTCCGGGATCAGTTCGGCCAGCGGGCCGATGGGGTTTTTCAGGCGCGGGTGTTCGGCCAGCTTCCGTCGGGTGGGGGCCAGCACGCGCTTGACGGTGGGCTCGTTGAGCATGCGGTCCAGCAAGTGCTCACCGGTAAGACCGGTTGCTCCGGCAAGCAGGATATTCGTCGGTGTTGAGTACATCTGTGTTTCTCCCTGACACACTGACAAGCTTAGTTGCCGGCCTATTGTTTTGCCTGTACGGCGACACTCTTGGCATCGAGTGGCCCACGCCTCTGCTGCGATCGCAGGGCCTTCCAATGGTTTAGAACCGCCGGCGGCGCCCAAAGTTGCGGTTCCGACGCTTCGAACTGTTCCTCCTTCTCGCGCCGGGCCACCGTGTCGCTGGCGATCGCGAAGGCTTCCTTGAGGTCGTCCGTCTGTTGGAAGGCCTTGGCGAACAGCGCGTCACCGAAGTAGGTGAAGTCGGCCTCCTCGGAGCAGCCGAAGGATACCCGGTCGGAGCGGGCTGCGGTCATGATCAGGGTCTTGTCGTCCTTGAGCGCGGGAATGAAGCCGCCGCTGTAGCAGGCCGATATCACCAGGACCTTGTAGCGGTCCTTCAACGGCGCGAGCAGGGTGGCCAGTTCGCTGGCCGGCAGGTCGTTGAGCTTGAGGCCGGGCATGTCCAGCACCAGCTCGTGGTCGTGGGAGCCGTGGCTGGTCAGGTGGATGAAGATCAGGTCTTCCGGCCCGCTGCGTTCGGCCAGGGTACGCAGGGTGCGGGCCAGGCTTTCGCGGGTGGCCATCGGCCGGTCGGTGAGATGGTCGCGGTGGTTCACCAGCGTCACCACGCCCAGGGCGCCGAAGCGCTTGCCCAGCAGGTTGGCGACATAATCGGCTTCGCGCAGGAATACGCTCTGCTTGCCGTCGCCGCCCAGGCTCAGGCCGTAGAGCTCGATGGCCGGCGTGGAGCGCGGGATGGCCGCCAGCGCCTTCTCCAGCAGTGGGCCCTGTTCCAGCAGGCCGATTTCCAGGGCATTGGGCAGCAGCGCGCCGTGCTCGTCGCGTATGCGCTGGCCGCCACTCCAGCTGCCGCGCTCAACGCTGCCGTCGTTGTGGGTGAGGGTGCCATCGCCCGAGTATTCGCCACGGGCGAAGCCGCCGTTGTAGACCTGGCCGTCGGCCTGGGTGAGGGTGCCCTTGCCGTCGAAGCGCCATTGGCGGAACCCGCCCTGGTAGCGGCTGCCGTCGCTGCCGATGAACTCGCCCGTGCCGTCCAGCGAGCCTTCCTTGAAGTTGCCCAGCCAGACGTCGCCGGAGAGGTTCTGGAAGCGCCCCTTGCCGTCGAACTGGTCATTGCGGAATTCACCGCTGTAGTGGTCGCCGGCATCGTCGCGGAAGGTGCCCTTGCCATTGAGCGTGCCGTTCTTGAACTGTCCGGTGTACTGGTTGCCGAGGCTGTCCAGGCGCGCACCTTCGCCGTTGGCCTCGCCGCCTGCGAACCAGCCCTGATGACGGGTGCCGTCGGGCAGTTCGAGAGTGCCCGTTCCGTCGTAGCGGCCCTTGCGGAAGCCGCCGCTGTAACTGGTCTTGCCCTGTGTCAGGCGTCCTTCGCCGTCGAACTCGCCCTGCTTGAACTGGCCCTCGTAGTCACTGCCATCGGCGAATTGCAAATGTCCCCGGCCATCGAACAACCCCTCGCGGAACGCACCGACATAGGTCGAACCGTCGCCGCCGTGCCACTTGCCCTGACCGCTCTGCAGGCCCTTGTCGAACTCGCCGTCGTACCAGGCGCCGTTGGGGTAATCCAGGCGGCCTTTTCCCTGTAACTGGCCGTTCACCAAATCGCCACGATAGCGCGCACCATCGGGCAGGCGGCCGTCGGGTGGCGTCAGGGGCTCGCCTTCGCCGCAGGCAGCAAGGAGCAGGGCGAGGCCGAGGGGCAGGAGGTGGCGTGGCATGGGAAGTCTCGAATTGCGGTGGGGCGCGAGTTCAGTGTGGACGTAAAAAAGCCCGCGGGCGCGGGCTTTTTTCAGCGGGCCTGATCAGGTCCACTGGGTGAGCTTGTTGCCTTCCTTGTCCTTGAAGGCACCGACGATGATCATGATGAAGTCGACCAGCGTCCAGATGCCCAGGCCGCCCAGGGTCAGGATCTGCAGGATGCCGGTGCCGATCTTGCCCACGTAGAAGCGATGGGCGCCGAAGGTGCCGAGGAAGAAGCACAGCAGGAAGGCGGGGAGAATGCGTTTTTCGGTCATGGGACTGTCCTTGTGAATGGCCGGAGGCCGCCCTGGCTGGCGGCCGCCGACATTCTAGTCGATAACCGTCAGGAAATGTTTCAGACGAAGCACAGGCTCAGGGATTCGGCGATGTAGGCGGGTTTGGCCTGGCCTTCGATCTCCAGGGTGCAGCGGGCCTTGATCAGCCACTGGCCGGGGTTCTTCTCGGTGATGTCGCTGATGGTCACCTGCAGGCGCACGCGGGAATTGACCGGCACCGGCTGGATGAATCGAACGCTGTCGAGGCCGTAGTTGACCACCATCTTGGGGTTCTCCGGCATCACCAGCAGGCCTTCGCAGAGTTTCGGGATCAGCGACAGGGACAGGAAGCCGTGGGCGATGGTGCCGCCGAACGGGGTCTTCTTCGCCCGTTCCGGGTCTACGTGGATGAACTGGTGGTCCTCGGTGCACTCGGCGAACTGGTTGATGCGCTCCTGATCGATGGTGATCCATTGCGAGTGGCCCAGGTCCTTGCCGATGTAGTCCTTCAGTGCGCTTACAGGTACGAATGCCATGTTCCCTCCGGGGAATGCGTTTTTTTCTTCTAGTGCGTCCAGCAGGTCGTAAAGCAGGCAGTAGATCAACATGGGCACCGGGTATGGTCAAGCCGGCCGCTCGTTAATGCTTTGGGCGAATGCCGTGCCATAGGGGCGCCCGGCTGGGCATAATGGCGCCTCATTGCGCTGGAGATGTTCCCCATGCTGTTACGCGGCCTGACCTGGCTGGTGCTGTTCCAACTGCTCGGCACGGGTCTGAATGCTCTCATCCTGCACATGATTCCCGGACCCATCATTGGGCTGGTGCTGCTCTTCCTGTACCTGGTGTGGAGCGGGGAGGTGAGTGCGCCGGTGAACGAGGCGGCCGGCTCGTTGCTGCGTTATCTGCCGCTGCTGCTGGTGCCGGCGGCGGTGGGGGTGATGGCCTACGCGAAGCAGATCGCCGCGGACTTCTGGGCCATCGCCGGTGCCCTGGCGCTGTCGCTGCTGGTGTCCTTCGTGTTCGCCGGCTGGCTGATGCAGAAGCTCATCGACCGCCAGCGCAAGCAGAAGGAGAACGCCTGATGTTCGACTGGCAAGGCGCGGTCTCCTCCGTCATTCACCATCCGCTGTTCTGCGTCGGCGTCACCCTGGGCGCCTACCAGCTGGCGCTGGCCGCCTACGAGCGCACGCGCTGGGTGTTCCTGCAGCCGGTGCTGGTGTCGATGCTGATCGTGATCGGCGTGCTGCTCGCCTGCGGTATCGACTACGCCGAATACAGCACCAGCGCCAAGGTGCTGACCATTCTTCTCGGCCCGGCCACCGTGGCCCTGGCGGTGCCGCTGTTCCTCAACCTCAAGCGCATCCGCCAGCTGTTCTGGCCGACCCTGATCACCCTGGTGGTGGCCGGCCTGTTCGCCACCGTGCTGGGCATTGGCCTGGGCTGGCTGTTCGGCGTCGACCACGAGCTGCTGATGAGCCTGGCGCCCAAGTCGGTGACCTCGCCGATCGCCATGCTGGTGGCCAGCCAGGTTGGCGGCGTGGCGGCGCTGGCGGCGGTGTTCGTGCTGATCACCGGCGTGCTGGGCGCCATCCTCGGCCCGGAACTGCTGCGCCGCGTGGGCGTGCATCACCCGGCCGCGCAGGGCATGGCGCTGGGCATGACCGCCCACGCCGTGGGTACTTCCCGCGCCCTGCAGGAAGGCGAGGAGTGCGGCGCCTTCGCCGCCCTGGCGATGAGCCTGATGGGCGTGGTCACCGCTGTGCTGCTACCGTTGGCGGTAGCATTGCTCTCCTAACCAGATGACGGAGTGTCCATGAGTTTCCCGCTGTTCCCGCTCAACACCGTGCTGTTCCCCGGCTGTCGCCTTGACCTGCAGATATTCGAGGCGCGCTACCTGGACATGATCGGCCGCTGCATGAAGCAGAACGGCGGGTTCGGCGTGGTGGGCATCGTCGAGGGCGAGGAAGTTGGCGATGCGCCGGAGCGTTACAGCCTGGTGGGCTGCGAGGCACTGATCCGCGATTGGCAGCAGCGCCCGAACGGTTTGCTGGGCATTCGTGTCGAGGGCGGGCGGCGCTTCCGTGTGCTCTCGGCCAATGTGCAGCCGGATCAGTTGACCGTGGCCGAGGTGGAGTGGTTGGACGAGCAGCCCGACCAGCCGCTGACCAAGGAGCACGATGATCTCGCCGCGCTGCTGGAGGCGCTGTCCATGCACCCGATGGTCTCCGCGCTGGAGATGGGCGGGGAGGTCAATGGCCAGCAGGAATTGGCCTGCCAGCTTGCCTATCTGCTGCCCTTCGAACGGGACCAGAAGCAGGTGTTGCTGGAGATGGATGACCCGACCGTGCGTCTGGCGCGGATTCAGGTTTTGCTGGAGCAGTTGCAGGGCGATTTTGTCGCCTGATGCCGGACCAGCAGAGCGCGCTATTGTAGGAGCGGACCTTGTCCGCGAATCGTTCAGTTCGCGCCGATGTTTGCGGAGAAGCTCCGCTCCTACGAGAGCAAAAGCGGTTCGCGAGCAAGCTCGCTCCTACTGGGGGCGGTGGCTGTGCTTTCGTAGGAGCGGACTTCGTCCGCGATCGGCCTCGCCGCCGCGCAAGAGCATCGCGGACAGAGTCCGCTCCTACGGGTGTTTCTCTGATTCAGATGCAACAAGGCCCGCAATCGCGGGCCTTGTGCTTTCACGGGTAAATCCAGCGATCAGAACGAATCGCCCGGCACCCGTACCCAGCCTTCCATGAGGATGCGCGAGCTGCGGCTCATGATGGCCTTGGTCACGGTCCATTCGCCGTTCACCTGCTTGGCCTCGGCGCCGACGCGCAGGGTGCCGGAGGGGTGGCCGAAGCGCACGGCGCTGCGTTCACCACCACCGGCGGCAAGGTTCACCAAGGTGCCGGGGATGGCGGCGGCGGTGCCGATGGCCACGGCGGCGGTGCCCATCATGGCGTGGTGCAGTTTGCCCATGGACAGCGCGCGCACCAGCAGGTCGACGTCGCCGGCCTGCACCTGCTTGCCGCTGGAGGTGACGTAGTCCTTCGCCGGCGCGACGAAGGCGATCTTCGGCGTGTGCTGGCGGGTCGCGGCTTCTTCCGGGGTCTTGATCAGGCCCATGCGCAGGGCGCCGGCGATGCGGAGTTTCTCGAAGCGTGCCAGCTGCTCCGGGTCGCCATTGATCGCTTCGCGCAGCTCGGCACCGGTGTAGCCGATGTCCTGGGCGTTGACGAAGATGGTCGGGATGCCGGCGGTGATCATGGTCGCCTTGAAGGTGCCGATGCCGGGGACTTCCAGATCGTCCACCAGGTTGCCGGTGGGGAACATCGAGCCGCCTTCCTCGCCATCGTCGGACGGGTCGAGGAACTCCAGCACGATCTCGGCGGCGGGGAAGGTCACGCCGTCCAGTTCGAAGTCACCGGTTTCCTGCACCTGGCCATTGGTGATCGGCACGTGGGCGATGATGGTCTTCTGGATGTTGGCCTGCCAGATGCGCACCACGCAGGTGCCGTTGTCCGGAATGCGCGAGGGATCGACCAGGCCGGCATGGATGGCGAAGGAGCCGGCGGCGGTGGAGAGGTTGCCGCAGTTGCCGCTCCAGTCGACGAAGGCCTTGTCGATGGAAATCTGCCCGTAGAGGTAGTCGACGTCGTGGTCGGGCTGTGTGCTTTTAGACAGGATCACGCACTTGCTGGTGCTGGAGGTCGCGCCGCCCATGCCGTCGATGTGCGCGCTGTACGGATCGGGGCTGCCGATCACGCGCATGAACAGCTTGTCGCGGGCCGCGCCGGGCACCTGGCAGCGCTCGGGCAGGTCCTGCAGGCGGAAGAACACGCCCTTGCTGGTGCCGCCGCGGATGTAGGTGGCGGGGACTTTCACTTGGGGTACGTGGGGCATTCTCAGGTCCTGTTTGCTTTGACAGGTAAACATGGCGCGGGCCGGAGGGCTCCGACCCGCGCAGGTTACATCACGCTACCGCGCCTTCCAGGAAGTCCTTGGCGAAGCGCTGCAGCACGCCACCGGCCTTGTACACCTTCACTTCGGCGGCGGTGTCGAGGCGGCAGGTGACCGGGACTTCGACGACTTCACCGCTCTGGCGATGGATGACCAGGGTCAGGTCGCAGCGCGGCGAGACTTCGCCCTTGATGTCGTAGGTCTCGGTGCCGTCCAGGCCCAGGGTCAGGCGGGTGGTGCCCGGCTTGAACTCCACCGGCAGCACGCCCATGCCCACCAGGTTGGTGCGGTGGATGCGCTCGAAGCCTTCGGCGACGATCACTTCCACGCCCGCCAGGCGAACGCCCTTGGCCGCCCAGTCGCGGGACGAGCCCTGGCCGTAGTCGGCGCCGGCCACGATGATCAGGTTCTGCTTGCGGTTCATGTAGGTTTCGATCGCTTCCCACATGCGCATCACCTTGCCTTCCGGCTCCACGCGAGCCAGCGAACCTTTCTTCACCTCACCGTTCACCACGGCCATTTCGTTGACCAGTTGCGGGTTGGCGAAGGTGGCGCGCTGGGCGGTCAGGTGGTCGCCGCGGTGGGTGGCGTAGGAGTTGAAGTCCTCCTCCGGCAGGCCCATTTTCGCCAGGTACTCACCGGCGGCCGAGTCCGCCAGGATGGCGTTGGACGGCGACAGGTGATCGGTGGTGATGTTGTCCGGCAGGATCGCCAGCGGACGCATGCCCTTGAGCGTACGCTCGCCGGCCAGCGCGCCTTCCCAGTACGGCGGGCGGCGGATGTAGGTGGACATCGGGCGCCAGTCGTACAGCGGGCTTTCCGCTTCCTGCACGCTGCCCAGGTCGAACATCGGAATGTAGACCTGCTTGAACTGCTCGGGCTTGACGCTGGAGGCGACGATGGCGTCGATCTCTTCGTCCGACGGCCAGAGGTCCTTCAGGGTGACGGGGTTGCCGTCCTTGTCGGTGCCCAGCGGGTCCTGCTCGATGTCGAAGCGCACGGTACCGGCGATGGCGTAGGCGACCACCAGCGGCGGCGAGGCGAGGAAGGCCTGCTTGGCGTAGGGGTGGATGCGGCCATCGAAGTTGCGGTTGCCCGAGAGCACGGCGGTGGCGTACAGGTCGCGGTCGATGATCTCTTTCTGGATCACCGGGTCCAGCGCGCCGGACATGCCGTTACAGGTGGTGCAGGCATAGGCGACGATGCCGAAGCCGAGCTTTTCCAGCTCCGGCAGCAGGCCGGCTTCTTCCAGGTACAGCTTGGCGACCTTCGAGCCCGGCGCGAAGGAGGTCTTCACCCACGGCTTGCGGATCATGCCCAGCGCGTTGGCCTTCTTCGCCACCAGGCCGGCGGCGATGACGTTGCGCGGGTTGGAGGTGTTGGTGCAGCTGGTGATGGCGGCGATGATCACCGCGCCGTCGGGCATCAGGCCCTGGGCTTCTTCACCCTTGCCGGCTTGCAGCTTGGCTTCGTCGGCGATGCCGCGCTCGGCCAGTGCCGAAGTCGGCAGGCGACGGTGCGGGTTGGACGGGCCGGCCATGTTACGGACGACGCTGCCCAGGTCGAACTCCAGCACACGCTCGTACTCGGCGGTCTCCAGCGCGGTGCTCCAGAGGCCGAGGGTCTTGGCGTAGTTCTCCACCAGCGCCACCTGCTCGGGCTCGCGGCCGGTGAGCTTGAGGTAGTCGATGGTCTGGCCGTCGATGTAGAACATCGAGGCGGTGGCGCCGTATTCCGGGCACATGTTGGAGATGGTCGCGCGGTCGCCGATGGTCAGGCTGTCCGCACCCTCGCCGAAGAATTCGACGTAGGCGCCGACCACGCGCTCCTTGCGCAGGAACTCGGTGATCGCCAGGACGATGTCGGTGGCGGTGATGCCCGGCTTGCGCTTGCCGATCAGCTTGACGCCGACGATGTCGGGCAGGCGCATCATCGACGGGTGACCCAGCATCACGGTCTCGGCTTCGAGGCCGCCGACGCCGATGGCGATCACGCCCAGGGCATCCACGTGCGGGGTGTGCGAGTCGGTGCCGACGCAGGTGTCGGGGAAGGCCACGCCACCGCGCGCCTGGATCACCGGGCTCATCTTCTCCAGGTTGATCTGGTGCATGATGCCGTTGCCGGCCGGGATCACGTCGACGTTCTTGAACGCAGTCTTGGTCCAATCGATGAAGTGGAAGCGATCCTCGTTGCGGCGATCCTCGATGGCGCGGTTCTTCTCGAACGCATCCGGGTCGAAGCCCGCGGCTTCCACGGCCAGCGAGTGGTCGACGATCAGCTGGGTCGGCACCACCGGGTTGACCTTGGACGGGTCGCCACCCTGTTCGGCGATGGCGTCACGCAGGCCGGCGAGGTCGACCAGCGCGGTCTGGCCGAGGATGTCGTGGCAGACCACGCGCGCCGGGTACCAGGGGAAGTCCAGGTCGCGCTTGCGGTAGACCAGCTGCTCCAGCGAAGCGGTCAGCTCAGCGGGCTCGCAGCGGCGCACCAGCTGTTCGGCCAGCACGCGGGAGGTGTAGGGCAGTTTGTCCCAGGCGCCGGCCTGGATCGCATCGACCGCCTCGCGGGCGTCGAAGTAGTCCAGTGCGGTGCCGGGCAGGCGTTTGCGGAATTGAGTGTTCATCATTTGCGGTCCTTGAGCGGCACGAACTGCAGATCTTCCGGGCCAACATAGTTGGCGCTCGGGCGAATGATCTTGCCGTCGATGCGCTGCTCGATGACGTGGGCGGACCAACCGGCAGTGCGGGCGATCACGAACAGCGGGGTGAACATGGCGGTCGGCACGCCCATCATGTGGTAGCTGACGGCGCTGAACCAATCGAGGTTGGGGAACATCTTCTTGATTTCCCACATCACGCTTTCCAGGCGCTCGGCGATGTCATACATCTTGGTGTTGGACTGCTCGTTCGACAGCTGGTGAGCGACTTCCTTGATCACCTTGTTGCGCGGGTCGGACACGGTGTAGACCGGGTGGCCGAAGCCGATCACCACTTCCTTGCGCTCGACGCGGGCACGGATGTCGGCCTCGGCTTCGTTCGGGTTGTCGTAGCGCTTCTGGATCTCGAAGGCCACTTCGTTGGCGCCGCCGTGTTTCGGGCCGCGCAGCGCGCCGATGGCGCCAGCGATGCAGGAGTACATGTCCGAACCGGTGCCGGCGATCACGCGGGAGGTGAAGGTGGATGCGTTGAATTCGTGCTCGGCGTACAGGTTCAGCGAGGTGTGCATGGCGCGCACCCAGGACTCGCGCGGCTTCTGACCGTGCAGCAGGTGCAGGAAGTGGCCGCCGATGGACTCATCGTCGGTCTCGACTTCGATGCGCTTGCCGTTGTGGCTGAAGTGGTACCAGTAGAGCAGGGCGGAGCCCAGGGAGGCCATCAGCTTGTCGGCGATGTCGCGGGCGCCCGGATGGTTGTGGTCGTCCTTCTCCGGCGACAGGCAGCCGAGCACGGACACGGCGGTGCGCATCACGTCCATCGGGTGGGCCGAGGGCGGCAGGGTTTCCAGGGCGGCCTTGACGCCGGCCGGCAGGCCGCGCAGGGCTTTCAGCTTGGCCTTGTAGCCGGCCAGTTCGGCGGCGTTGGGCAGCTTGCCGTGGACCAGCAGGTGGGCGATTTCCTCGAAGTCGCAGCGGTTGGCGAAATCCAGGACGTCATAGCCACGGTAGTGCAGGTCGTTGCCGGTACGGCCGACGGTGCACAGGGCGGTGTTGCCAGCGGCGGTGCCACTCAGGGCCACGGACTTCTTCGGCTTGAAGCCGGTGGTGGTTTCTGCGGTAGCGCTCATCGCGTGTCTCCTCATCAAATCCGGTTGCTTGTTCTTGTCCCCCGGCACAGGGCCGGGGTCTCGGTTCGAATCTGGTTGGCGAAAGCCACTCGGGCTTCGCCTTGGCATAGGGCGAATAACGCGAAGCGTTATCCGCCGTCACAGCCAATGGTGGATAACGCCTGGGGCGTTATGCACCCTACATAAGCTTCAGGCTCGCGCGCTCACTTCTTGCCAGCAGCGAACAGCGCGTCGAGCTTCTGCTCGAAGGCGTGGTAGCCGATGCGGTCGTACAGCTCGGCACGGGTCTGCATCAGCTCGATCACGTTCTGCTGGTGACCTTCCTGGCGGATCGCGGTGTACACGGCCTCGGCGGCCTTGTTGGCGGCGCGGAAGGCCGACAGCGGATAGAGCTGGATGGCCACGCCGACCGAGGCCAGCTCGTCGCGGGTGAACAGCGGGGTGGCGCCGAACTCGGTGATGTTGGCCAGGATCGGCACGTTCAGCGCATCGACGAAGCGCTTGTAGGTCGGCAGGTCGTAGGCGGCTTCGGCGAAGATCGCATCGGCGCCGGCTTCGACATAGCGCTGGCAACGCTCGATGGCCGCGTCCACGCCTTCGGCCTGGATGGCGTCGGTGCGGGCGATCAGGAAGAAGTTCGGGTCGGTCTTGGCGTCGGCGGCGGCTTTCACGCGGTCAGCCATCTCCTCGGTGGAGACGATTTCCTTGCCCGGACGGTGACCGCAGCGCTTGGCGCCAACCTGGTCCTCGATGTGGGCGGCGGCGGCACCGGCCTTGATCAGGTTCTTCACGGTGCGCTCGATGTTGAAGGCGCTGGGGCCGAAGCCGGTGTCGATGTCCACCAGCAGCGGCAGGTCGCAGACGTCGGTGATGCGGCGCACGTCGGTGAGCACGTCATCCAGGGTGTTGATGCCCAGGTCCGGCAGGCCGAGGGAACCCGCCGCCACGCCGCCACCGGACAGGTAGATGGCCTTGAAGCCGGCGCGCTTGGCCAGCAGCGCGTGGTTGGCGTTGATCGCGCCGATCACCTGCAGCGGCTTTTCTTCGGCAAGGGCTTCACGGAAACGTTGGCCGGCGGTCTTGTAGCTCATTGTTCACCTCGTTCGTTGGCTGTCTTGGCTTGGGCGTCCAGGTAGTGACGCTCCATATTGCGTTTCGAGGCGCCGATGTGACGGCGCATCAGCAACTCGGCCAGTTCGCCGTCACGATCGGCGATGGCATCGAGAATCCGGTGGTGCTCGGAGAAGGCTTGGCGCGGCCGGTTGGGCGTCGCCGAAAACTGCAGGCGGTACATGCGCACCAGTTGGTACAGCTCGCCGCAGAGCATGCGGGTGAGGGTGCTGTTGCCGCTGCCCTGGATGATCCGGTAGTGGAAGTCGTAGTCGCCTTCCTGCTGGTAGTAGCCGCGTCCGGCCTGGAAGGCCTCGTCGCGCTCGTGGGTGTCGAGCACCCTGCGCAGTTCGTCGATCTCCGCCTGGCTCATGCGTTCGGCGGCCAGGCGGCAGGCCATGCCTTCGAGGGATTCGCGGATCTCGTAGAGCTCCAGCAGCTCCTCGTGGCTCAGCGACACCACCCGCGCGCCGACGTGGGGTACGCGCACCAGCAGCTTCTGGCCTTCCAGGCGGTGGATCGCTTCGCGCAGCGGGCCCCGGCTGATGCCGTAGGTGCGCGCCAGTTCCGGCTCGGAAATCTTGCTGCCGGGGGCGATCTCGCCCTTGACGATGGCGGACTGGATCTTTCGGAACACGTGTTCCGAAAGGGTCTCGCTGTCGTCCGAAACCAGGCTTGGCAGAGTCAGGCTATCGTTCATGGTGTCGACAATCTTCTTGATGTGCGGCGAAAGCTACCCCTCGAATGCGCCTTGGTCAATCAAGATTTGATGAAGTGTCGACAATCGTCTAACAACCCCCTGGGGTTATGCCGAGTGGCGCTGTCAGGCGGCGGCGCCGTCCGCGAGAATGGCGGATATCCCCTCGTCAGTCCCTGTGCCGGCGCCGCTCAGGCCAGCTAGGATCGGGGGAAAAGCGGAGATCGCGCGCATGCAACTCTACGACCGTTATGTCCTGCCCCGGTTGATCGATTTCGCCTGCGGCCTGGGCGATGTGATGAGGCAGCGCTCGCTGCTGGTGCCGCGTGCCCAGGGCCGGGTGCTGGAGATCGGCATGGGCACCGGGCTGAACCTGTCGTTCTACGATCCGGCGAAAGTGTCGACAATAGTCGGGGTCGATCCGGCGGCGCAGATGCAGAAGCTCGCCCGCGAGCGCGTCGCGCGCATCGGCATCCCGGTGGAGATGGTGGCGCTGGAGCTGGGCGAGATCCGTGCCGACGCCGCGAGCTTCGACAGCATCGTCTGTACCTTCACCCTGTGCAGCATTCCCGATGCTGTGGCGGCGCTGAAGGAAATGCGCCGGGTGCTCAAGCCCGGTGGCGAGTTCCTCTTCTGCGAACACGGCCTGGCGCCGGATGCCAGCGTGCGCGCCTGGCAGCACCGGCTGACACCGGTATGGAAGCCGCTGGCCGGCGGCTGCCACCTCGACCGCGACATGCCGGCGCTGATCCAGGCCGGCGGCTTCACGCTGCGCGAGCTGATCCAGGACTACCTGCCGGGGCCCCGGCCGATGACCTATGTCTATCGCGGCATGGCCGACTGAGTGAACTCAGGCGGCGCGGTGCAGCGGGGTGACGCTGAGGATGTGCGAGCTGGCGAGGAACAGGTCCTGTACGGCGCCGCTGGGCGCTTCGCCGCTCTGGCAGTCGTCCAGGCGCACCATGGCCGGAGCATGGCCTTCGTACAGGGCCAGGAAGTCTTCGCGGCTGATGCGGCCGTGAAGGATGCGTTGCGGGCGATAGGGAGACCAGGTCTCCACTTCGACCCAGAGACTATCGGGATCGTTATGCATGGCGGATGGTCCAGCGGGAAAAGTAGGGTGCCTACTCTAGACACCGGACCTGCGCCGAATTCATCAGAGGTCTCCGATAAATTTGTAGGAAATTATTTTCTCCAGGGCGCTCGTCCTACTGCGGGGCGGCAAAAGCCGCTGCCCAGTCCCTGGCGAAGGACTCGAACGGAGTCGCCGTGGTGTTGGCCGGCGAACGTTGTTCCCGCGCCTTTACCCGCCCGCTGTTGATCGCTTCGGCCAGCTCCGCGTAACAGCCCGCCACGCTGGCCGAGAAGCCGGCCTGTTGCAGGGCCCCGGCCAGTTCCTCCGGCGATACCTGGACATAGGGCAACTGTGGTTTGCCGATGGCGGCACCGAGCAGGCGGGTGGCCTCGGCGTAGCTGACGTCCCGCTGGCCGAGCACCTCGCGGGTCACCACGCCCTGCCAGTCGCGCCCGAGCAGGGCGCGGCCGGCGGCGTCGGCCACGTCGGCGCTGGCGACCATCGGCACCGGCACGTCCGGCGCCACCGCGTCGCTGTAGCAGTCGTAGGCGCGGACCACGTCCAGCGCTCCATAGAGGTTTTCGAACAGTGCGCCGGAGCGCAGCATCAGCACGTTCACCTCCGGCGGCAGCGTGCGCAGGCGCTGTTCCTGGTCATGCATGCTGATGATCGGCCCGCTGCCGGAAGGCACGTCCGCCCCGACGCTGCTGAGGAACACCACCCGGCGCACGCCGCTGCGCTGGATGGCCTGCAGGATGGCCTCGCCCTGGGCGGCCTGCTGGTGGCGGTAATCCTCGGTGTCCGGGCCGTAGGCGAGCAGGGTGTAGACCGCTTCGGCGCCCTGGAAGGCCTGGCTCAGGAAGTCGGCGTCGTCCGGCTCGCCCACGGCGATCCGGGCGCCGGCGGCGGCCAGCGGGGCGAGGCGTTCGGCGCTGCGGCCGAGGGCGCGGACCGGCACGCCGGCGTTGAGCAGGGTCTGGCAGATTCTCGAACCGGTGCGACCGGTGGCGCCCATTACGGTGATCATGGCGATGTCCTCGTGGTGAGCCTGTCCCGCGGCGCCCGCCGTGGGTTCGTTGGCCTGGAGTCAGTCTCTCGCCGAAGCGCTGGACGGTTAATGCCTGGAAGTCGTTGCTTCATGCTCATTCGTCCAGAAGCGCTGGACGATCCCGGCGTCGCGGGCCAGTCTCGCTCCCATGAGCCAGCCAGAAGCCTTCCTTGACGCCACTGATCCCTGGGTATCCGTCGATCCCCTGGGTGAGGCGCTGCATTTCCTGCGCATGAGCGGCACCTTCTACTGCCGCTCGGAATTCACCGCACCCTGGGGGCTGGACCTGCCGGCCATGCCGCAGTGCCTGATGTTCCATGTGCTGACCCTGGGCGAGTGCTGGCTACAGGCCGATGGCGCCGAGTCGCGCCGGCTGGCGCCCGGCGACCTGGTGCTGGTGCCCCACGGCGAGGGGCATCGGCTGGTCAGCGCGCCGGGCGAAGCGGCGGCGGGGCTGTTCGACCTGCCGCGCGCCTACGCCAGCGACCGCTACGAGGTGCTGCGCCAGGGCGGGGGCGGCGAGCCGACGGCGATGATCTGTGGCGCGGTGCGCTTCGACCATCCCGCCGCGCTGCAACTGGTGCGTCTGCTGCCGCGTGTGCTGGAAGCGCGGATCAGCGATCCGGGGCAGCGCGACTGGTTGTTCAGCACCCTGCGATTGATGGAGAGCGAGGCGCGGGCGATGCGTCCAGGCGGGGAAACGGTGATCACCCGCCTGGCCGACATCCTGGTGATCCAGGCGATCCGCGCCTGGATCGAGCAGGACCCGGCGGCGCAGACCGGTTGGCTCGGCGCCTTGCAGGACCGCCAGCTGGGCCGCGCGCTCAGTCTGATCCACCGCGATCCGGCGCGGGACTGGAGCCTGGCGGCGCTGGCCGGTGCGGCGGCGATGTCCCGTTCGGCCTTCGCCGCGCGTTTCGCCGAAAAGGTCGGCATGCCGGCCATGCACTACGTCACCCGCTGGCGCATGCACGTGGCGTTGAGCTGGCTGCAGGAGCGCGAGATCGCCGTGGCGGAACTGGCCGAGCGCCTCGGCTACCAGTCCGAGGCGGCATTCAGCCGGGCGTTCAAGCGCTGCATCGGGGTGTCGCCGGGGAGCGTGCGGCGCAGTGCGTAGGGTTTCTTTCGCTGCTCCTACGAGATACATCTGCGCTCGGGGCAGCCCTCACCCCAGCCCTCTCCCTGAGGGAGAGGGCTGGGGTGAGGGGGAAAGCGCTGGTACGGACTGCCCGGTAGAAGACAGTTGCACCTACACGGCTACAGAGTCAGAGCTGAATATCGTCGCGGATCAGCACGCAGGTGCAGCCGTCGTTGTCTTCGCTCCAGTCGTGCAGGAAGTACATCTGGATCTTGCCGGCGTCCATCACCGCCAGGAAGTCGCCGACTTCCGGAACGAAGAAGCCCGGCGTGCCCGGCTCGGCCTCGGACTCGATGCGCGCATTGAAGAACAGCGCCGGGTCGGCGTCGTCGAAGAAGTCTTCGCGCTCGGCGGCATCCCACTCGATGGGGGCTTCGAAGGGGCCGAGGAAGAGGACCTTGGCGCCGCCCATGTCCAGCTCTTCGGCGTCCGGGTCGTTGTCGTCCGGGCGGTACACGTCGGCATCCAGCGCCTCGGCACTGGCAAGGATGGCGCGGCGCGCGGCCATGCGCTGCTGCGGGTCGACGCCGGCATCGGCGCAGAGCTGGTTCCAGAGGGTTTCGGCTTGGGTGGACATGGGGCTCCCGCTCGTGCGGCCGGTGGAAAGGGCGATAGTGTCGGGGACGGGGCGGCGCAGATCAATGGTGCGCTGCGTCGGATGCCCTCGTAGGAGCAACTGTCTTCTTGGAAGCCCGAGCCAGCGCATGCCCTCACCCCAGCCCTGGCTGCGCGCCCCGCTCCTCAGGGAGAGGGGGCAGATCGTGCCGGCTGATGTCATGGTTTCATCCTGCACCGAACGGTTCCCTCTCCCGCTTGCGGGAGAGGGTTAGGGTGAGGGGCTCTTGATTTTCTAGGAGCGGACTCTGTCCTCGATGGCGTAACAGGCCGGCCTTACGGCCGGATCGCGGACGGAGTCCGCTCCTACGCAGAGCCTTCTTCTGGCTATTCGCCCTTCAGGCCGTACTTCTTCACCTTGTCGAACAGCGTGGTCTTGGCCATGCCCAGGGCCGCCGCGGCCTGGCTGAGGTTGCCGGCGTGGCGTTCCAGGGCGGTGGACAGCAGGCTCTTCTCGAAGGCTTCCACCGCCTCGGCGAAGCGCGGCTCGCCGGCGTCCGGGCCGAGGTTGCCGCCGGCCAGCACCGGCAGGCCGAGGGCGAAGCGTTCGGCGACGTTGCGCAGTTCGCGCACGTTGCCCGGCCAGTCGTGGGCCATGAGGGTGGCGGCGGTGGCGTTGTCGATGGCCGGCGCCGGGCGGTCGAAGCGCAGCGAGGATTGCTGCAGGAAGTGCTCGAAGAGCATCAGGATGTCTTCGCGGCGCTCGCGCAGCGGCGGCAGGTTCAGGGTGACCACGTTGAGGCGGTAGTAGAGGTCGCTGCGGAAGCTGCCGTCGCGGCCCATGGCGGCGAGGTCGGATTTGGTCGCGGCGATCACCCGGCTGTCCACCCGGATCAGTTCGTTGGAGCCCAGGCGTTCCAGCTGCTGTTCCTGCAATACGCGCAGCAGCTTGATCTGCAGGTTCAGCGGCATGCTCTCGATCTCGTCGAGGAACAGGCTGCCGCCGTCGGCGTGCTCGATCTTGCCGATGCGGCGCTTGCCGGCGCCGGTGAAGGCGTGGGCCTCGTGGCCGAAGATCTCGCTGTCGATCAGGCTTTCCGGCAGGCCGCCGCAGTTGAGCGCGACGAAGGGTTTGGCCTGGCGCCGGCTGTAGTCGTGCAGGCAGCGGGCAACCAGTTCCTTGCCGGTGCCGGTCTCGCCTTCGATGAGCACATTGGCCGAGGTGTCGGCGACGTTGGCGATCAGCTCGCGCAGCGCCTGCATGGCCGGTGAGCGGCCGATCAGCCGGCTTTCCAGGGCCTGCTTGCCGGCGAGTTGGCGGCGCAGCTGGCTGACCTCGCGGGTCAGCGCGCGCTGGGCCAGCGCCCGGCGCGCGGCGTCGACCAGGCGTTCGGGGGAGAAGGGTTTCTCCATGAAGTCGTAGGCGCCGTCGCGCATGGCCTTCACCGCCATGGCGATGTCGCCGTGGCCGGTGATCAGCACCACCGGCAGGCTGGGGTCCAGCGCCTTGAGCTTCTCCAGCAGCTGCAGCCCGCCCATGCCCGGCATGCGGATGTCGCTGACGACGATGCCGGGGAAGTCGGCGCCGATCTTCTTCAGCGCTTCCTCGGCGCTGCCCACGCCGTCGCTGTCGATGTCTTCCAGGGCCAGCGCCTGCTGGCAGCCGAGCATTACGTGCGGGTCGTCCTCGACGATCAGGACGCGCAGGGATTCTTCGCTCATGCGGGGTTCTCCAGGGCAGGCAGCAGCGGCAGATAGAGCTCGAAGGCGGTGCCGCCGGCCTCCGGGTAGGCCACGCCCAGGCTACCGCCGGCGGCGGTGGCGAGGCTGGCCGAAAGGGTCAGGCCCAGGCCCAGGCCGAGTTCGCCGGGCTTGGTGGTGAAGAAGGGTTCGAACAGGTGCGCGCGGGCGTCCTGCGGGATGCCGGGGCCGTTGTCGCGCACGATCAGGCGATAGCGGTCGTCGCCTTCGATGCGGCCTTCCAGCCAGAGCTGGCGGTCGTCCTGCGGGCTCATGGCGTCCAGCGCGTTGGCGATCAGGTTGACCAGGATCTGCTCCAGGCGGGTCTGGTCGATGGCCAGGCGGGCGTCGGGGAAGTTGCGGTGCAGGCTCACCGGCACCTCCTTGAGGCGCACCTGCAGGACCATCATCGCGGCGTCCACCGCCTTGCCCAGACTGGCCTGGCCGTGGTCGTCGGCGCGCCGGGCGAAGGCGCGCAGGCTGGCGGTGATGCGGCCCATGCGGTCGACCATCTCGTTGATGGCTTCGAGGTTGCTGCTGGCGACGTCCAGCTTGCCGCGCGCCAGGAAGCGCACGGTGTTGCCCGAGAGGGTGCGCAGCGCCGCCAGTGGCTGGTTGAGTTCGTGGGCGATGCTGGTGGACATCTGCCCGATCACCGCCAGCTTGCCGGCCTGCACCAGGCGGTCCTGGGCCTTGCGCAGGGTGTCCTCGGCCTGGCGGCGCTCGCGGATCTGTTCGCGCAGGTGCTGGTTGCTGGCGCGCAGGTCGCTGGTGCGTTCGGCGATGCGCCGCTCCAGGGCGTTGTTGGCCTGCTCCAGCGCTTCACGGGCGGCGAGGCGAGTGGCGATGACCTTGCGCCGCTCGTTCGAGGCGATCAGCAGGAAGGCCAGCAGGGCGAAGCCCAGGGCGGCGAGCATGCCGTGGATCATGGCTTCGCGGCGCACGTCGTGCAGCGGGCTGAGCAGGGTGAAGTTCCACGAGGTGTCGTTGAGGCGGCGGGTCTGCATCAGGTAGCTGACGGGGTTGTGGCCGTCGGCTTCGGGCGACTGCGGCGGGAAGCTGATTTCTTCCACGCCCTCGCCCAGGGCGCGGCGGGAGAGCGGCTGCCATTCGTTGAGCGCCCACCAGTAGTACTGCAGGCTGCGCGCCATGCGCTCCTTGTCGTCGGCGCTGAGCGGGCGCACGGCCTTCAGGCGCAGGGCGGGATCGCTGGAGAGGATGATGATGCCGTTCTCGTCGCTGACGAAGGCTTGCAGGCGGGCTTTCTGCCAACGCTCTTCGAGCGCATCCATCTTCACCTTGACCACCGCCACGCCGATGATCTGGTCGCCGCTGACCAGACCGTGGGCCAGGTAGTAGCCGGGCTCGCCGGTGGTGCTGTCCATGCCGTAGAAACGCCCGGGGCGGCCGGCCATGGCGTCCTGGAAGTAGGCGCGGAACGACTGGTCCTCGCCCTGGTAGCTGTCCACGTTCTGCCAGTTGCTGGTGGCCAGCACCCGGCCGGAGGTGTCCAGCAGGTAGATGGCGCGGCTGCCGGCGCGGCGGTTCAGGCCTTCGAGGTAGGCGTTGACCAGGCTGCGGTTGTAGGGGGTGGGGTCGAGCAGCAGGCGGGTGACGTTCTTTTCCAGCTCCAGCACGCTGGGCAGGTAGGAGTAGCGGCTCATCTCGCTCTCCACGCCACGGGCGTGCAGCTCCAGCTGGCGTTCGCCGCTGCCGATCAGGGCGCGGGTGCCGGCGCCGTCGCTGATCAGGTAGCCGCCGTAGCCGAAGCCGAGGGTGAGCAGGAGCAGCAGGAGAGGCAAGAGGAGATTGCGCAACAGGCGTGGTTTCACGGTGAGCGGCGGTGGCAATGGGCTGGGAGGGCATTGCAGCACAGTCGTCCGGGCCGAGCCAGCCCAGCGCCGCGGCACGGCGATGGGCTGGCTCGGATACCACATGGTGCGCGTTCCGGGGATCAGGGTTTGACCACCAGTCCGATGCCGCGGCCGCGCGGATCGGAGGCGGTTTCCAGAGCCTTGCCGTCGACGCGGATGGCCTGGATGTCACCCATGTTCCAGCCCTGGTCTTCCAGGGTGTAACCCATGGCTTTCAGCTCGTCGGCAACCTTGCCGGTGAGCGGGGCGTAGGCGTCGAAGTAGATGGTGTCTTTCGGCAGCAGCTGGTGGTGCACGCGCTGCGCGGCCACGGCCTTCTCCAGGGGCAGGTGGTAGTCGTAGACGTTGTTCAGTACCTGGAAGATCGAGGTGAAGATCCGCGAGCCGCCGGGGGTACCCAGCACCAGGCTGACCTTGCCGTCGCGGGTGACGATGCTCGGGCTCATGGAGGAGAGCATGCGCTTGCCCGGCTCGATGGCGTTGGCATCGCTGCCGACCACGCCGAAGGCGTTGGCCACGCCCGGCTTGGCGCTGAAGTCATCCATCTCGTCGTTGAGCAGGAAGCCGGCGCCCTTGACCACCACGCCGCTGCCGAAGTCCCAGTTCAGGGTGTAGGTGTTGCTGACGGCGTTGCCGTCCTTGTCGACGATGGAGAAGTGCGTGGTCTGGTGCGGCTCCAGCCCCGGACGGACCTTCTCGGTGGGCGAGATGGCGTTCGGGTTGACCTCGGTGGCGCGCTTGGCGATGTACGCCGGGTCGGTCAGCTGGGCCACCGGCACCTTGGAGAAGTCCGGGTCGCCCAGGTAATCGGCGCGGTCGGCGAACACGCGCTTCTCGATTTCCGCGAGCAGGTGGATGTACTTGGCGGAGTTCAGTTCCACGCCCTTGAAGTCGGCGGCGCGCTGTTCCTTGATGCCGATCAGCTGGGCCAGGGCGATGCCGCCGGAGCTGGGCAGTGGCGCGGTGTACAGGGTGTTGCCCTGCCAGTCGATGCGCATCGGTTCGCGCCACTTGGCGCTGTAGCCGGTGAGGTCTTCCTGGGTGATCAGGCCACCGTCCTTCTTCATCTGCGCGACCAGCAGCTTGGCGGTCTCGCCCTTGTAGAAGTCGTCCGGGCCCTTGTCGGCGATGCGCTCCAGGGTCTTGGCCAGTTCCGGCTGCTTGAAGGTCTGCCCCGGCTTCATGGTGCCGAAGTAGTCGCCGAAGTTGGTCTTGCCGTTGAACAGCGCGATGGCGTCCTGGCGGTACTGGTACTGCTGGTCGGCGACCTTGAAGCCGGTCTTGGCGTAGCCGATGGCCGGGGTCAGCAGTTCGCTCCACTTCAGCTTGCCGAAGCGCTTGTGCGCCTCCCACAGACCCATCACGGTACCGGGCACGCCGGCGGCCTTGGTGCCGACCAGGCTGAGGTTCTCGATCACCTCGCCCTTGTCGTTCAGGTACATGGTCTTGGTTGCGGCCTTGGGCGCGATCTCGCGGTAGTCGAGGAAGTACGGCTTGCCGTCGATGTACAGGGTCATGAAGCCGCCGCCGCCGATGTTGCCGGCTTCGGGGTAGGTGACCGCGAGGGTGAAGGCGGTGGCGACCGCGGCGTCGACGGCGTTGCCGCCCTTCTTCAGGATCTCGGCGGCGACCTTGGCGCCGTACTGGTCGGGCGCGGCCACCGCGCCGCCGTCGAGGGTGGCGGCGAAGACCGAGGAACTGGCGGCGAGGATCGCGACGCCCAGGGGCAGTTTCGTGAAGTGGATCAGACGCATGGACCTTCCTTATTTATTGTTGTGCTTGTGGTGAGGTTGAACGCCCCGGAGAGCGGGGCGTTCGGGGTGGATCAGTGCGGCAGGATCTTGGCGAGGAATTGCTGGGTGCGTTCGGCGCGGTTCTGCAGGTCGCCGAAGAACTCCTCTTTCGGACAGTCTTCGACGATCTGCCCGCGGTCCATGAAGATCACCCGGTCGGCGACCTTGCGCGCGAAGCCCATCTCGTGGGTCACGCACATCATGGTCATGCCTTCCTGGGCGAGCTGGACCATCACGTCGAGCACCTCGTTGACCATCTCCGGGTCAAGCGCCGAAGTCGGTTCGTCGAACAGCATGACGATCGGGTCCATGGCCAGCGCGCGGGCAATGGCCACGCGCTGCTGCTGGCCGCCGGAGAGCTGGCCGGGGTGCTTGTGGGCGTGGGCTTTCAGGCCGACGCGGTCGAGCAGCTTCAGGCCCTTGTCCATCGCCTCTTCCTTGCTCCGGCCCAGGACCTTGCGTTGGGCGATGGTCAGGTTCTCGGTGATGGACAGGTGCGGGAACAGCTCGAAGTGCTGGAACACCATGCCCACGCGGGAGCGCAGTTTCGGCAGGTCGGTCTTGGGGTTGGCGATGGAGGTGCCGTCGACGGTGATGTCGCCCTTCTGGAAGGGCTCCAGCGCGTTGACGCACTTGATCAGGGTCGACTTGCCCGAGCCGGACGGACCGCAGACCACCACTACCTCGCCCTTGGCGACCCGGGTGTTGCAGTCGGTGAGAACCTGGAAGTCGCCATACCACTTGCTGACGTTATCGATGGAGATCATACGGTTAACCTTTTCTGCAGGCGCTTCACGCCGAAGGACGCGGCGAAGCTGATGACGAAGTAGACGAGACCGGCGAAGATCAGGAACTCATGGGGCTGGCCGATGATGTCGCCACGGGAGCGGGCGGCGTTGAGGAAGTCCATCAGGCCGACGGAGTACACCAGCGAGGTGTCCTGGAACAGGATGATGCTCTGCTGCAGCAGCAGCGGGGTCATCTTGCGGAACGCCTGGGGCAGGATGATCAGGCGCATGGCCTGGCCGTAGGTCATGCCCAGGGCGTAGGACGCGCCGATCTGGCCCTTCGGGATGGCCTGGATGCCGGCGCGGACGATCTCGCAGTAGTAGGCCGCCTCGAACATCATGAAGGCCACCAGGCACGAGGTGAACGCGCCCACCGGGGTGTCCTGGCCGGTGATCCAGCGCAGGATGAACGGCACCGCGAAGTAGAACCAGGTGATCACCAGCAGCAGCGGGATCGAGCGGAAATAGTTCACGTAGAAGCCGGCGATGTTCGACAGCAGCTTGCTGTTGGACAGGCGCATCAGCGCTAGGAGGGTGCCCAGCACCACGCCGCCCAGAATGCCCAGTGCCATCAGCTGCAGGGTACTGAGCATGCCGTCCCACAGGCCGGGGAGGGCGGGAACGATCTGACTGAAGTCCATCATTTGCCTCCCACGGAGATCAGGCCCGGTACGGCGACTTTCTTCTCGATCATGCGCATGGTCAGCATCAGGCTCATGTTCAGGGTGAAGTAGATCAGCGTGGCCAGGGTGAAGGCCTCGAACAGGTTGGCGCTGAACTCGGCGGTCTGCTTGGTCTGCGCCAGCAGCTCCATGAGGCCGATCAGCGAGGCCACCGAGGAGTTCTTGAAGACGTTGAGGAACTCGGAGGTGAGCGGCGGAATGATGATCCGGAAGGCCTGCGGCAGCAGCACGTGCTGGTAGATCGCCGGCAGGCGGAAGCCCATGGCGCTGGCGGCGGCGAGCTGGCCCTTGGGCAACGCCTGGATGCCGGTGCGCACCTGCTCGCAGACCCGCGCGGCGGTGAACAGGCCCAGGCACACGACGACGCTGATGAAGGCCGAGGTTTCCGGGGCGATGCCCAGCTTGAACCAGTCCTGGATCGGCTGCGGCAGGTAGTCCGGCACCAGGAAGTACCAGATGAACAGCTGCACCAGCAGCGGCACGTTGCGGAACAGCTCCACGTAGGCAGTGGCGATGCCGGACAGCCAGCGGTTGGGCAGGGTGCGCATCACCCCCAGCAGCGAGCCGAGCGCCAGGGCGATGACCCAGGCCGCGAGCGAGACGGCGATGGTCCAGCCAAGGCCGGTGATGTACCAGTCCAGGTAGCGCTCGTCGCCAATCCCGGTGGACTTGAAGAACACGCCCCAGTCCCAGTTGTAATCCATGACGGGTTTCCCCTCAGCGTTGTTCACGTTCCGCTGCGCGGAGCGTGAGCAGGTATTTGTCTTCACGGTACGAAGCCGGAAGCGGGCATGCAGCGGCCCGCCACCCGCGGGTAGCGGGTGTTCCGGCATCGTCATCAGGAGGTGTGGGCCGGGAGCGCATGGCGTGCGCTCCCGATCCCTCACGCAGCGCCGCCTTGTGGGCGCAGCCGCGCGCGACCGTTACATCTGCTCGGCAGACTTGTCGGTCGGAGTGGCGATCAGCTTCTTGAGCTCATCGCTCATCGGGAAGTTGAGGTTCAGGTTCTTCGGCGGGATCGGCTTCATGAACCACTGGTCGTAGATCTTGTTGATCTCACCCGAGGCGAAGGTATCGGCGATGGCCTTGTCCACCACCTGCTTGAACGGTGCGTCGCCCTTGCGGACCATGCACGCATAGATCTCGTAGGACTGCGGCTTGCCGACCACGTGCCAGTCGGCCGGGTTCTTGGCCTTGGCCATTTCGCCGTAGAGCAGCGCGTCGTCCATCATGAAGGCCACGGCGCGGCCGGATTCAAGCATCAGGAAGGACTCGCCGTGGTCCTTGGCCGAGATGATGTTCATGCCCATCTGCTGCTCGGCGTTCATCTGCTTGAGCAGGCGCTCGGAGGTGGTGCCGGCGGTGGTCACCACGTTCTTGCCCTTGAGGTCCGCGAAGTCGTTGACGCCCGAGGTGGTCTTGGTCAGCAGGCGGGTGCCCACTTCGAAGATGCCGACGGAGAAGTCGACCTGCTTCTGGCGCTCCAGGTTGTTGGTGGTGGAGCCGCACTCGATGTCCACGGTGCCGTTCTGCACCAGCGGGATACGGGTCTGGGAGGTGACCAGGTTGTAGCGCACCTTGAGGTCGGGCAGGTTCAGCTCTTTCTTCAGGGCCTCGACGACCTTCAGTTGCAGGTCATGGGAGTAGCCCACCGGCTGGCGCGGATCGGTGGCGAGGTAGGAGAAGGGGATGGAGGCGTCACGGTGGCCGAGGACGACGGTGCCGGATTCCTTGATCTTCTTCAGGGTACCGGTGAGCTCTTCAGCGACGACGGGAGTGGCGAGCAGCGCTGCGACAATGGCGGCGCCCAGCGCGCGGGGTGCGAAACGCATGGAATCTACCTCGACTGGTTGTGTTTGTTATTCAGTCCTGCGACTGGCGAGGGTTGCCATGCCGCATGCTCGGGATGGACAGGAGCAGGCTCTGTGCCAACTTCTGCATTTGTTTTTAACTTGTTGAATATAAAGGATATTTAGGTAGTCGGCCGCGCTGAGTGCGTAGCGTGCCGTTCGGTAATCCGGATATTCGAGGAAATCTCGTTCGGAAATCCGAACGGTTGGCGTGGGATGCCCATCGGACCGGCCCCTTGCCGGTACGCAAACGGCGGCATGCACGGCGGGGCGCTCCGACCGGTGAAGGGCGCGACCCCGGATGACGGTCCGGGCCGAGCCAGGTGCCAGTGCCGCCGGAGCGGGGCGGCGGTACTGGGCATGGCCGGTCTCAGTCGTTGTCGCTGACCCGGCCGGTGGCGAGCCCCTCGCGGCGCAGCAGCTCGCGCTTGCGCGGCAGACCCCAGCGGTAACCGCCTTCGCCGATGCCGCCGACCACGCGGTGACAGGGCACCAGCAGGCCAATGTTATTGCTGGCGCAGGCGCGGGCGATGGCGCGCGGATGGGTTTCCAACTGTTCGGCCAGCTCGCCGTAGCGCCGCGTCTCGCCACTGGGAATGCGCGTGAGGGCGCGCCAGACGCGCAACTGGAAGGCGCTGCCGTGCAGGTCCAGCGGCAGGTGGGCGGCCTGTTCGGGCTCCGCCAGCTGCGCCAGCACCTGCTTCAGCCAGTCGCCCAGGCCCGCGTCGTCGCGCACGCGCTCGGCGGCGCCGAAGCGTTCGGCCAGTTGCTCCTCCAGCTCCCCGGCATCATCGGCGAACAGCAGGGCGCAGACGCCCTTGTCGCTGGCTGCCATCAGCATCTGGCCCAGCGGGCAGGGCGCGATGACGTAGCGCAGGCGTTCGCCGGCACCCTTCTGCCGGCGCTGCGCCGGGGTCAGCGGGGTGGCGCTTTCGTAGAGGGCACGGGTGCCGGAATAGCCGGCTTCCAGCGCCGCATCCAGTACCGAGCGTGCCTCGGGCAGGGCGGCGGCCAGGCGCTGTTCGCGGCGCGATTCGGCCCAGGCGCGTGGGGTCAGGCCGGTGCGGGCCTTGAAGGCGCGGGCCAGGTGCGAGGCGGAGAGGCCGATGCGGCCGGCCAGCTCGTCCAGGGTCAGCGGCTTCTCCGCGCGGTCGAGCAGTTCGCAGGCCGCGGCGACCAGGGCATCGAGCTGCTCGCGGGGGCTCGGGCCGTTCGGCGAGCAGCGCTTGCACGGGCGGAAACCGGCGGCCTCGGCGGCGGCCGGGCTTTCGTAAAAGGCCACGTTGCCGCGCGAGGGGCGGCGGGCCGGGCAGTTGGGGCGGCAATACACGCCGGTGGAACGCACGCTGAAGACGAAGCGTCCCTCGAAGCGCGCGTCACGCTCGCAGACGGCCTGCCAGCAGCGCTCAGGGTTCAGTTCGAGGCTCATCATGGTGGGTCTCCATGGAATTCGGCGTTGGGGAAATTGTCTGTCCGCCGTTGCGGGCGGGCAATCCGCATCGCGTTTTCAAACTGCGGGCTACGCTTGCGAATGTCCGCCTTCAGAGAGCGTTGCCTTGCTGCGATTCTGCTTCCGCTGCCTGCTGCTCGTCACGCTGTTCGCTCCGGCGCATGCCGATAGCCTGGCGCTGAACGAGCAGGAACGGGCCTTCATCAGTGCCCACGAACCGATTCGCGTCGGACTGTTCCGTGCCGGCTGGCCACCATTCGAGGTGATCGACGAGTTCGACCAGTTCCACGGCATCAGCGCCGACTATCTGCAGCTGATATCCGAGCGACTGGGCATGAAGGTCCGGCCGGTGATCTACAACACCTGGGAGGACGTGCTGGCCGCCGTTCACGCCGGTGAGGTGGATATGGTGCCGTCGGTGGCGATGACCGAGGAGCGCAAGCGTTTTCTGAGCTTCACCCAGCCGTACCTGTTGACCAGCAGCCTGATCTTCGCCCGCCGCGACAGCACCATCCGGGTGCTCGATGACCTGTCCGGGCAGCGAGTGGCGGTCGAGCAGGGCTATGCCGTGCAGGAACTGCTGACGAAGGCCGTGCCCGGCGTCGTCTTCGTGATCAGCGACGATTCGCCCAGCGCCCTGAAGGCCGTTTCCACGGGCAAGGCCGATGCCTATGTGGGCAACCTGATCACCTCGACCTACCTGGTCGAGCAGTTGAACCTGAGCAACCTGGAGGTCCGGGGCGACAGCGGCCTGGGCAACAGCCAGGTGCGCTTTGCCGTGCGCAAGGAGCTGGACCCGCTGGTGCCACTGCTCGACCGTGCTCTGGGCAGCATTTCGAGCAGCGAGCAGGCGGACATCCAGGCCCGCTGGCTGCCGTCGCTGGGCATGTTCGACTGGATGCACCTGCTGCAGATCGCCTGGCCCTGGGTGGTGGGCGTGCTCGCGCTGCTGACCTTCGTCCTGGTGTGGAACCGGCGGCTGTCGATCCAGGTCACCGAACGTGCCCGCGCCGAAGCCGAGGAGCGCCGCCAGCGCAGTACGCTGCTGGCGCTGATCAACGCGATCCCCGACCCGATCTGGTTCAAGGACACCCAGGGCCGTTACCTGGGCGTCAACCAGGCGTTCGCCGACTGCCTGGGGCGGCGCCCGGACGAGATCGTCGGACGCAGCGACCGCCAGTTGTTCAGCCGCAACGCCGGCGCCGGCCGGCACGACCGCGACCACCAGGCGCTGGCCGGCAGCGAGCCCTACGCCAGCGAGGGCTGGGTGATCTACCCGGACGGCCGGCAGGTGCTGTTCGATACCCTGCGCAGCGCCTTCCAGGATGACCAGGGGCGCCTGCTGGGGCTGGTCGGCGTGAGCCGCGACGTCACCGCGCGCAAGTCCACCGAAGTGGCCCTGGCCCAGGCCCGCGACCTCGCCGAAGAGGCCGCGCAGCTCAAGAGCGACTTCCTGGCCAACATGAGCCACGAAATCCGTACCCCGCTGAACATCATCATCGGCCTTGCGCACCTGCTGCAGGAAACCACCCTGGACGAGCAGCAGGTGGATTACCTGGGCAAGATCCAGGGCTCGGGCCAGTACCTTCTGGAGCTGATCAGCAACATCCTCGACCTGTCGCGGGTGGAGGCCGGCAAGCTGGAGTTCGAGCACATCGATTTCGACCTCGAACGCATGCTCGGCGAGCTGTTCGACCTGCTCAGCATCCGCGCGGCGAGCAAGGGGCTGACGGTGCGCTGCGAGATCGATCCGCGGGTGCCGGCCAAGGTGGTGGGCGACTCGCTGCGCCTGCGGCAGATCCTGATGAACTACGCCAACAACGCGCTGAAGTTCACCGAGCGCGGCGAAGTGGCGTTGATCGTCGAGCTGGAGGGGGAAGACGAGGACAGCCTGCAGCTGTACTTCGGCCTGCGCGACACCGGCATCGGTATCTCTCCGGCACAGCAGGACCGCCTGTTCGAGTCGTTCCGCCAGGCCGACAGCTCGATCACCCGGCGCTACGGCGGCTCGGGCCTGGGGCTGGCGATCTGCAAGCGGCTGGCCGAGGCGATGGGCGGCAGTGTCGGCGTGGAAAGCGCGGCGGGGCAGGGCAGCCTGTTCTGGTGCCGCCTGCCGATGGGGCGGGTGGACGATGCGGCGGAAGTGAACCTGGACAGCATCAGCCATGCCGCGCCCCCGCTTCCCGAGCCTGCGGCGAAGGTGGTGGCCCACGCGCCGATCAGCGGCGGCGACGGCATCGAGGTCGAGCGCGTCTGCCGGCGCCTGGCGCAGTTGCTGGCCGCCGACGACCCGCGCGCCGGGCGTCTGCTGGGCGAGCGTGCAAGCCTGCTGCGCAGCGTCTTCAATGAGGGATACGAGGGCATCGCGACGAACGTCAGGCGCTTCGAGTTCGAGCGCGCCCTGGAACACCTGGTGAATCTCGCGAGGGAGCGCGACATCAGGATCTGAACGCCGGCGCGGATGAATGGTCCGATCCGGTGCCGCGTGGCAGTCTGAACAATCAAGGGGAATGCGATGGATAGCATGCTGGACCGGCCGGAGCAGGAGCTGATCCTGGTGGTGGATGACCAGCCGGACAATCTGATGCTGATGAGCGAGCTGCTCATGGACCGCTACCAGGTGCGCGTCGCCGCCAGTGGCGCCAAGGCGCTGCGACTGGTGCAGAGCGATCCGCGCCCGGACCTGGTGCTGCTCGACATCATGATGCCGGAGATGGACGGCTACGAGGTCTGCCGGCAGCTCAAGGCTGACCCGGCCACGCGCGACATTCCGGTGATCTTCCTTACCGGCATGGTCAACGCCTCCGATGAGCAGAAGGGCCTGGACCTGGGGGCGGTGGACTACATCACCAAGCCGATCAGCCCGCCGGTGACCCTGGCGCGTATCCGCGCGCACCTCAACCTCAAGGCCAACGCCGACTTCCTGCGCGACAAGAGCGAGTACCTGGAGCTCGAAGTCCGCCGCCGCGCCCGCGAGCTGCAAGCCATCCAGGACGCCACGCTGGAGGCCATGGCCACCCTCTGCGACCTGCGCGACAACGCCCACAGCCAGCACCTGGTGCGCATCGAGCATTACATGCGCCTGCTCGGCAGCACCCTGGCGCTGCGCAACGAGTTCTCCAACGAGCTCTCGGTGGAAAACATAGAGCTGCTGTCGCGCTCGGCGCAGTTGCACGACATCGGCAAGGTCGCGGTGCCCGATCGCATCCTGCACCACCCCGGCCAGCTCGACGAGGCTGACCAGGCGGTCATGCAAAGCCACACCACGGTCGGCCACGACGCGCTGGCGGCGGCCGAACGCAAGCTGGGCTACCCGGCCGACTTTCTGCGCTACGCCAAGGAGATCGCCCACAGTCATCACGAGCGCTGGGACGGCGGCGGTTATCCGCAAGGGCTGGCCGGCGAGCGCATCCCGATGGCCGCGCGGATGCTGACGTTGATCGACTGCTACGACGAACTCACCAGCCGTCACGCCTACCGCACCTCGCTGGGCCCGGACGAGGCGGCGGCGCGGATCAAGGCCGGCGCCGGCAGCCAGTTCGACCCGCGCATGGTCGAGGCCTTCAGCGAGGCCGCCGAAGGCTTCGCCAGCATCGCCCTGCGCTATGCCGACAGCGACGAGGCGCTGGGGCTGGAGCTGCTGCGCCTGGAGGATGCGGTGATCGAAAACATCGAACTGACGCCGCCCGCCCCCTGATCGCTCTGGGCGACCGCCGGGGATTGCCGTATAAGGTGCGCAGCGCCCGCAGAGAGGTATGCCAGGAAGCCGATGAAGACCCCGAAACGCATTGAGCCGCTGATCGAAGACGGACTGATCGACGAAGTGTTGCGACCGCTGATGAGCGGCAAGGAAGCAGCGGTCTATGTGGTGCGCTGCGGCGACGAGCTGCGCTGCGCCAAGGTCTACAAGGAAGCCAACAAACGCAGCTTCCGCCAGGCCGCCGAGTACCAGGAGGGCCGCAAGGTGCGCAACAGCCGCCAGGCGCGCGCCATGGCCAAGGGCAGCAAGTACGGCCGCAAGGAACAGGAGGATGCCTGGCAGAACGCCGAGGTTGCCGCGTTGTTCCGCCTGGCCAATGCCGGCGTGCGGGTGCCCAAGCCCTACGACTTCCTCGACGGCGTGCTGTTGATGGAAATGATCGCCGACGAGGATGGCGACGCCGCACCACGCCTGAACGACGTGGTGATGGAGCCGGAGCTGGCGCGCGAATTCCACGCCTTCCTGATCCGCCAGATCGTGATGATGCTCTGCGCCGGCCTGGTGCACGGCGACCTGTCCGAGTTCAACGTGCTGGTGGGGCCGGACGGCCCGGTGATCATCGACCTGCCCCAGGCGGTGGACGCCGCCGGCAACAACCACGCCTTCCGCATGCTGGAGCGCGATGTGGGCAACATGGCCGCCTACTTCGGTCGCTTCGCCCCGGAACTGAAATACACCCACTACGCCAAGGAAATGTGGGCGCTTTACGAGGAAGGAAAACTGTTGCCGGACACCCCGCTGACCGGCCATTTCGACGACCCCGAGGACGAGGCGGACGTCGACTCCGTACTGCGCGAAATCGCCGACGCCCTGCGCGAACAGGCGCGCCGCGAGGCTGGCCGCGTCGCCCAAGACGCGCCACAGCCTGACGAACCACCGCCTCCGCCGTGGGAGCAGGCTTGATCGGGTTGCACGACCCCGCTGACATCCTTGCCTTGATCGCCGCGCAGCCGGAGCGCATGCGCCTGCTGCGCGGCGTGCGTGATCACGGCCCGGCCGATGCCTGTATCGGCGCCGGCTTCGTGCGCAACGCCGTGTGGGATGCGTTGCATGGCCATGTCGAGGCGACGCCGCTGGCCGATGTGGATGTGCTGTATTTCGCTGAGGATTGCCGGCAGTCCGAGGCGGACGAAGCCTGGGAGCACCGCTTGCGGGCGGCTTGTCCGGGCGTGCCCTGGTCGGTACGCAACCAGGCGCGCATGCACCTGCGCAATGGTGATGCTCCCTACCGTGACTGCGCCGATGCGATGCGCCACTGGCCGGAAGTCTGCACGGCGGTCGCGGTGCGCTTGTCCGGCGACCAGCTGGAGTTGCTGGCGCCGTTGGGCGTCGATGATCTGCTGAACCTGCGTGTTCGGCCAACCGAACGCTTCCGTTCCAAGCCTGATATCTACCACGAGCGGCAGTCAGCCAAGAACTGGCTTCAGCGTTGGCCGAGGCTGCGTATCGAGTCTGCGCGGGAAGTCCCTTAGCGCGCTTGCTCGCGAACGGGTTTGGCACGGCGCTCTCTTCGAGCATGCAATGACGGCGTGTCTGGACGCATTGGCGCGGGGGATCGCCCTCACCCCAGCCCTCTCCCGAAGGGAGAGGGGGCCGCCCGTGCCGAGTGGGGCAATGGATGCACGTCGGAAATAACGAGTGTGTCAGGACTGCGCCTCGATCCCGCTTCACGCCGAACAACCCCCTCTCCCTCTGGGAGAGGGCTGGGGTGAGGGCAACCCCAGCGCAGATATTTCCAGTAGCCTAGGGCGTATAAGGTTCGAAGTTATACGCCGTTTAGCCTTGATTTCAGTGCACTCCGGGCTCAATCCCGGCACCCGCGCCGCAGCGTGGTGAAGCGGCGTACAACCGCGAACGGTTGTACGCCCTACTGCAACTGTACGGCACCAACTGTATCCATACAGCGGCGGGCCGGACTGGTAGCGTTAGTCCATCCCACCTCGAGCTACCCGCCATGCCCCTGCGCCATATCCTGCTCGCTCTGCTGGTCACCCTGATCTGGGGCGTCAACTTCGTCGTGATCAAGGTCGGCCTGCACGACTTCCCGCCGCTGCTGTTCTGTGCCCTGCGCTTCGCCCTGGCCGCACTGCCGCTGATCTTCCTGCGCGGCCCGCTGCCGGCGCCGTTCTGGCGCATCGTGCAGATCGGCCTGCTGCTGGGTGTGGTGAAGTTCGGCCTGCTGTTCGTTGGCATGCACCTGGGCATGCCTGCCGGCCTGTCCTCGCTGGTGCTGCAAAGCCAGGTCTTCTTCACTGTGCTGATCGCCGCCGCGCTGCTGGGCGAGCGGCCTACCGCGCGCGCATTGCTGGGCCTGGCGCTGGCCGCTGGCGGCCTGCTGCTGATCGGCCTGGAGCGCCCGCTGGGCGACAGCCTGCTGGCCTTCCTGCTGGTGATCGCCGCAGCCCTGGCCTGGGCCTTCTCCAACATTGCCACCAAGCGCTCCGGCGCCAGCGACATGTTGCGCCTGATCAGCTGGGTCAGCCTGATCCCGCCGCTGCCCTTGCTGGTGCTGTCGTGGATTTTCGAAGGCCCTGAAGCGATCGGCCACGCCGTGCTGAACATCAACTGGACCGGCGCCGGCGCACTGCTCTACATCGCTTTCCTCGCCACTACCGTCGGCTTTGGCCTGTGGAGCTTCCTGTTGCGCCGCTACCCGGCCAGCCAGGTCACGCCCTTCGCCCTGGCGGTGCCGGTGTCCGGGCTGCTGTCGGGCTGGCTATTCCTCGGCGAAGCGCTGACCACCCAGGACTGGATGGCTTGCGTGCTGGTCTTCGTTGGCCTGGCCGTGACCGTTCTGCCGGCCTCCCTGTGGCGCCGTCGCGCGGTGGCCAGCGCGTAAGCGGAACAGTTGATTTGCCGGAGCCGAGCGCCCGGTGCAAACTCGCGCGTCAATTTTCTGGAAGGGATATCTGGAGATGTACTCGAAATTCGCCGCGGCGGCTTGGCTGATCTCATTGCTGCCTTTGGCCGCGCATTCTGCTCCTGGTGACAGCGACCTCGCTCAGGCGCGCGAATTGCTGGCCATGTCGCAGAGTTCGATCAAGGACTACGACCTCCTGACGACGCAAGGAGGGACGGATCCCGCACTGCAGACCCAGTTCGTCAACTATGTGACCTTCGCCAAGGAGGCGTTGCCTGCGTTGCGACACTCTGCTGACGAGGGAAACTCTGCGGGCCAGTACCTGCTGGCGATGACGCTCAGGATTCCCATGGTTGAAGGGGCGGCCAGCAAAGATGACATTTGCGATCTACTGATGCGCAGCGCGACACAGCATTTCCTGCCGGCGGTGTTGGTCGGTCCCGCCATCTGCCAGGAGCAGATGGCACAACTGGATGTTCAGGATGGACTGGTTAAGGCTCTAGCGCAGACCTCGCGTGACGCCGGCTACTATCCAATGCAGTCTCCCGGTTACCGCTTTTGTGGACGTAACCAGCGAGCTGCTTTTCCTCTTCCCGAACTGACCCAGAAAGAGTTTGAAGCTGAGGCGTATTACGAGCTTGCTCGGCGTACGAAAGAGGTCGATCGCACTTCGCAGGACAAGAAACTGGCCTACCTGCGAAGTGCAAGGGATCGTGGCTGCGAGCAGATAGATCAGGCGGTGACAGCGCTTGAAGGGCGCTTGAAGTAAGTTCTCCGTCGCTTACTTGCAGCAATTCCCCGACTCCAGGTCTTTCAGGATCGGGCAGTCCGGCCGGTGGTCACCCTGGCAGTGGTCGCTCAGTTCCTGCAGGGTGTCGCGCAGGCTGCTGAGTTCGGCGATCTTGCGGTTGAGCTCCTCGATATGCCGGGCAGCCAGAGCCTTCACGTCGGCGCTGGCGCGCTGGCGGTCCTGCCAGAGGGCGAGCAGTTGGCCGACTTCCTCGAGGGAAAAGCCGAAGTCCCGCGAACGGCGGATGAACGCCAGGGTGTGCAGGTCCTGTTCGCTGTAGTGGCGGTAGCCGCTGGCGCTGCGGCCGGCGGGGGCGAGCAGGCCGATGGATTCGTAGTAGCGGATCATCTTCGCGGTCAGGCCGCTCTTCTTCGCCGCTTCGCCGATGTTCATGCCGATTCCTCTTGATCGAATGCCCCGCCGCGGCGGGGCATGAGTCTTACTGGTGATCCTGCGGTTTCCAGCGCTTGAGCAGCAGCGCATTGCTCACCACGCTGACGCTGGAGGCGGCCATCGCCGCGCCGGCGACCATGGGGTTGAGCAGGCCGAAGGCGGCCAGCGGGATGCCCACCAGGTTGTAGATGAAGGCCCAGAACAGGTTCTGGCGGATTTTCGCGTAGGTGCGCCGGGAGATGTCCAGTGCCGCCGGGACCAGTCGCGGGTCGCCACGCATCAGGGTGATGCCGGCGGCGTGCATGGCCACGTCCGTGCCCCCGCCCATGGCGATGCCCACGTCCGCGGCGGCCAGCGCAGGGGCGTCGTTGATGCCGTCGCCGACCATCGCCACCACCTTGCCGTTCTTGCGCAGGGCGCCGACCACCTCGGCTTTGTCGCCGGGCAGCACTTCGGCGTGCACGTCGTCCAGGCCCAGCGCTTCAGCCACGACCTTGGCGCTGCCACGGTTGTCGCCGGTGATCAGGTGGCTGGCGATGCCGCGCTGGCGCAGGGCGTCGATGGCGGGTTTCGCGCCTTCCTTGAGACTGTCGCCGAAGGCGAACAGGGCCAGTACGCGGGGCTGTGGCTCGCGCTCGATCAACCAGGACAGGGTGCGCCCGTCGGCTTCCCAGCGCTGCGCGGCGTCCGCCAGTTCGCCGGGTGGTAGTTGCAGTTCGTCCAGGAGGCGGCGGTTACCTAGTGCGAACAGGCGACCGTCGACATGGCCCTGGATACCGCGCCCGGCCAGTGCCTGGATGGCGTCGGCGGAGGTCGGGTCCAGCCCGCGTTCGGCGCAGGCATCGAGTACCGCCTTGGCCAGCGGGTGTTCGCTGCCGCGTTGCAGGGCGCCGGCCAGGGCGAGGGCCTCGGCTTCATCGCCGGCGGCGAGGTTGGTGATGCGCGGCTGGCCGGAGGTGAGGGTGCCGGTCTTGTCGAAGGCCACGGCGTCGACCGCGTGGGCGACTTCCAGCGCTTCGGCGTCCTTGATCAGGATGCCGTGTTTCGCCGCCACGCCGGTGCCGGCCATGATCGCGGTCGGGGTGGCAAGGCCCAGGGCGCACGGACATGCGATCACCAGCACGGCCACGGCGTTGATCAGCGCATGTTCCCAGCCAGCGCCGGCGAATAGCCAGCCGACCAGGGTGACCAGCGCGATGCCGATCACCACCGGGACGAACACTGTGCTGACCTTGTCCACCAGCTTCTGGATCGGCGCCTTGGCCGCCTGGGCGTCTTCCACCAGGCGGATGATCCGCGCCAGCACGGTCTCGCCGCCCAGGGCGGTGGTCTTCACCCGCAGCACGCCTTCGCCGTTGATGGCTCCGCCGGTGACGGCGTCGCCCACGCCCTTGGCCACCGGTACGCTCTCGCCGGTGATCAGGGCTTCGTCGGCATGGCTCTGGCCATCGAGCACTTCACCGTCCACCGGGAAGCGCTCGCCGGGGCGCACCAGCACTTCGTCGCCCAGGCGCAGTTCGGCGATGGCGACGTCTTCTTCCACGCCATCACGTACACGGGTGGCGCGTTCCGGGCGCAGGGCTTCCAGCGCTCGGATGGCGGCGGCGGTCTGGCGCTTGGCGCGGCTCTCCAGGTATTTGCCGAGTAGGATCAGGGTGATGACCACGGCGCTGGCTTCGAAGTACAGATGCGGCATCTGTCCTGGCGCGGCGACGTACCAGAGGTACAGGCTCAGGCCATAGCCGGCGCTGGTGCCGAGGGCCACCAGTAGGTCCATGTTGCCGCTGCCGGCGCGCACGGCCTTCCAGGCGGAAACGTAGAAGCGCGCACCGATGAGGAATTGCACGGGAGTGGCGAGCAGGAATTGCACCCAGGCTGGCAGCATCCAGTGCAGGCCGAACCAGTCGCCGATCATGGGCAGCACCAGCGGCAGCGACAAGGCGATGGATGCGACCAGCCACCAGCGCTCGCGGGCCAGGCGCGCGACCTGCGGATCGACGCCGGGCTGCTCGGATTCAACGGGCCGGGCCTTGTAGCCGGCCTTGTCGACGGCGGCGATCAGCTCGGCGGTCTCCACCGCGCCGAGCAGGTCCAGGTGGGCGCGTTCGCTGGCGAGGTTCACGCTGACCTCGCGCACGCCGGGCACCTTGCGCAGGGCGCGTTCGACGCGGCCCACGCAACTGGCGCAGGTCATGCCGTCGATGGCCAGCTCCAGGCTGTGCGCCGGCACCGCGTAGCCGGCCTGTTCGACGGCCGCCACCAGGGCGGGCAGGGTGTCGCCGCTGGACGGCCCGGCCAGTTGGACACGGGCCTGCTCGCTGGCAAGGTTGACGCTGGCTTCCTGCACGCCGGGCACCTTGCGCAGGGCACGCTCCACGCGGCCGGCGCAGCTGGCACAGGTCATCCCGGAGACCGGGAGGTCGAGTTCGATGGGGGTTGCGCTGTTCATGGGGCTCTCCCTGAAGTTCCCCAACAGGATCAACCTTGACACAAGGGCAAGGTCAACCCTTTCTCCGCGGCTCCTTGCCGCAGATCAATCTACTCCGCTCAACCGCCGCTGGAAACCGGCACCAGATAGAGGCCGCTCTCGCTGTTGGCAATGCGGAACTTGCGCACTTCGCCGGCGTGCAGCGTCACCGACTGCCCGCGCAGCGGCTCGATGCCACCGTGGCAGAGGCCGGAGCTGGCGGTCTGCAGGCGCAGGGAGGTTTCGCCCGGCGGCAGGTTGAGCGCAACCTCGCCCTCGGGTTGCAGGCGCGAGACCTTCTGGTCCTGCACATAGAGGTCGATGTCGCAGGCGGTGCCGGTGTCCAGCCGTTCGCGGCTGACGATCAGCACGGCGTAGGCGATGGGCTGGGCGTCGGGCATCGGCCAGGAACCGGGCGCGGTGGGTGGCGGCGCCGGTTGTGTGGGCGGCAAGGGAGCTGGCGAGGTGTCGGGCATGCCGTCGGCCTGCGCCAGCGCACAGAACAGCAGGCCGAGGGCTGGGAGGAGGGCGCGGCGCATGGGCGTTCTCCGGGAGGAATCATCTGGGCAGCTTGGCTGAGAGCCTGACGCAGGACAAGCCTGTGGAAACAAATCGCCAGGGCGCTTGACCTTGCCACGAGGGGAAGGTCGAGACTGCATCCAGCGAATCATCAAACGACAGGAGATTTCCCATGCATACCTTCCAAGTCAAAGGCATGAGCTGTGGTCACTGCGTCCGTGCCATTACCCAGGCGGTACAGGCACTGGATGCCGCCGCGGAAGTCCAGGTCGACCTGGGCCAGGGCGAGGTGCGCGTCGCCAGCCGCCTGGACGACGCGGCGATTCTCGCGGCGATCCGCGAAGAAGGCTATGAGGCCGAGGCCGCCTGAGAGCCGTCTTTCTTTCCTTCCGGGCCGGCTTCACGCCGGCCCATCAGGCCTGGGGCGCGCTCCAGTCGCGCACCAGCCCTCTGAACAGGGCATCGAACAGGAAGCGGGTTTCCCGCTCCGCGTCGAACAGCTCCGGATCGCGCAGCCAGTCGCTGAGCAGGCCGAAAATCATCGCATGCACCGCGCGCGAAGCGATCTGCGGCGTCACGCCCGGCATCAGCCGGCTACGGCAGCTCTCGCGGGTGAACAGCTGTTCGCACAGTTCGATGAACTGACGGACGAAGTGGTTGTGGCGTTCTTCCGCATCGCGCAGTTCATCGGTGAACTCGCAGCGTTGCAGCAGGATAGTGAGGATGCGCCGTTTCTGCGGATGACGCGCCAGGTTCTCGATGACCTCCACGCTCAGTTCGAACAGCGACTGGATCGGATCGTATCCGTCGCAGCCGGAGAGACGCTGCGCCAGTTGCTCGGGCGGCAGGCGTACCTGGTTGAGCAGATCGTTGAACAGATGAGCCTTGTTCTGGAAGTGCCAATACACCGCGCCACGGGTCACGCCGGCGCTCCTGGCGATCTCTTCCAGGCTCGTGTTGGAGACGCCCTTGGCCAGAAAAAGCTGCTCGGCCGAGTCGAGTATCGTCTGCCGCGTCTTTTCCGAATCTTCTTTAGTTCTTCGCATGGCGCTTACTGGTATACAGGCTAGGATCACTACTCAGTTGGCAGTTTACTGATTTTAATGTACGAACAGTCCCTTATAGGCACTGGCGGAAGTGAACTCCTCTCAGTCAATATTCCTAACGTCCCGCTATTTTTGTCATTCCATGGAGAGGTTACATGCAGTTCGTCCGCCGTTTGCCCTTTGCGCTTGTTGTATTCGGCTTACCTGCCTTGTTCGCCACGGCGCTACAGGCTGAGGACAAACCTGCTGCCGCCGCACCGCCGCCTCCGCCGGTGACCGTGGAAATCGCCAAGAGCTCCGTCGTTCCCGTGACCCTGGAATACGCCGCCCGCACTGCCGGTTACCGGGAGGTCGAGGTACGCGCCCAGGTCAGCGGCATCCTGCAGCGCCGCACCTACGAGGAAGGCCGTCCGGTCAAGGAAGGACAGGTACTGTTCCGCATCGATCCGCGTCCTTATCAGGCCGCTCTGGGGCAGGCCCAGGGCGCGCTGGCACAGGCCCAGGCACGCTACCGCCAGACCGACCGCGACCTGCGCCGTATCCGCGAACTGCAGAAGAAGGGCTTTGCCAGCGAAAGCGAGCTGGACCGCTACATCTCCAACTTCGAACAGTCCAAGGCCGATGTCGAAGCCGCACGCGCCAACGTGCAGGCCAAGCAGATCGACCTGAACTACACCACCGTGACCGCGCCGATCTCCGGCATGGCGAGCAAGGAGGTCCGTTCCGAAGGTAGCCTGGTGGCCGCCGCCGACCCGGGCTCCAGCCTGCTGACCAAGCTCACTCAGCTCGACCCGGTGTACGTCAACTTCGCCTATCCCGACACCGAGGCGGCGCGCCTGCGCGATGGCGTGCAGAGCGGCCGCCTGAGCCTGCCCGCGGACGGCAAGCTGAGTGCCGAGCTGCACTTCGGCGACGGTAGCCAGTACCCCATCGATGGCGTAGTCGACTTCACCGACAGCTTCGTCAACACCGGCACCGGCACGGTGAATGCCCGCGCCGTGGTGCCCAACCCGAAAAACCAGCTGATCCCCGGCCAGTTCGTGCGTGTGCTGGTCAAGGGCATCACCCGCAAGAATGCCGTCACCCTGCCTGAGCGTGCTCTGGCCCAGGGCCCACGCGGCACCTTCGTCTACGTCGTGGACAAGGACGGCTTCGCCCGCGTGCGGCAGGTCACCACCTCGCAGACCGTGGGTGGCCGCTGGATCATCGATGCCGGCGTGGATGCAGGCGACAAGGTCATCGTGGATGGCCTGATCAAGGTCCGTCCCGATCAGCCGGTCAAAGCGGTTGAAGGTGGCGCGCAGCCCTCTGCGGCCAATACTGCCCAAAGCCAGTCCTAAGGAGCGCCCATCGTGATTTCGCGCTTCTTCATCGATCGTCCGATCTTTGCCATGGTGATCTCGATCGTCATCCTGCTCGGCGGGATGGCGGCGATGCATGCCTTGCCGATTGCCCAGTACCCGGAGATCCTGCCGCCGCAGGTGTCGGTGACCACCAACTATCCGGGCGCCAGTTCGCAGGTGATCGCGGAAACCGTCGCCGCGCCGCTGGAACAGGAAATCAACGGCGTGGAAGGCATGATCTACCAGCTGTCCACCTCGGACAGCAGCGGTGCCATGACCCTCACCGTGTACTTCAAGGTCGGCACCGATCCCGACCAGGCCACCATCAACGTCAACAACAAGGTGCAGGCCGCGCTGGCCAAGCTGCCGCAGGAAGTGCGCCGGCAGGGCGTGAAGGTGCAGAAGAAGTCTTCGGACATCCTGCAGCTGGTCATCCTGTACTCGCCGGACAACTCGGTCGATCCGGTGCAGATCAGCAACTACGCGCTGATCAACGTGATCGACGAACTCAAGCGCCTGCCCGGCGTGGGTGACGTTACCCAGTTCGGCGCCAAGGACTACTCCATGCGCATCTGGCTGCGTCCGGACAAGCTGGCGCAGTACAACCTGACGCCGACCGATGTGGTCAACGCCATTCAAGAGCAGAACTCGCAGTTCGCCGCCGGCAACTTCGGCAAGGAACCGCTGAACACCCCGCAGGACTTCACCTATACGGTGAGCACCCAGGGCCGCTTCTCCGATCCGAAACAGTTCGAGAGCATTATCCTGCGCACCGATAGCACCGGCGCCAGCCTGCTGCTCAAGGATGTCGCCCGGGTCGAACTGGGGGCCCAGGACTACTCGATGAAGACCACCCTGAACGGCCAGCAGAACGCGGCCTTCGGGGTGTACCTGCAACCCGGCGCCAACGCCCTGGATACCGCCGAAGCCGTGCGCAGCACCATGGAACGGCTGTCCAAGCGCTTCCCTCAGGGCATCGTCTACACCATCCCCTACGACACCACGGTGTTCGTGAAGGTGTCCATCGAGGAGGTGGTGCACACCTTCTTCGAGGCCCTGGTGCTGGTGATGCTGGTGGTCTACCTGTTCCTGCAGAACGTGCGCGCCACCCTGATCCCGGTGCTGGCGATCCCGGTGTCGCTGGTCGGGACCTTCGCCGGCATGTACCTGCTGGGCTTCTCCATCAACCTCTTGACCCTGTTCGGCCTGGTGCTGGCGATCGGCATCGTGGTCGACGACGCCATCGTGGTGCTGGAGAACGTCGAACGGGTGATGCGGACCGAGAAGCTCGGCCCTAGGGAAGCGGCGATCAAGGCGATGGAAGAGGTGACCGGACCGATCGTCGCCATCGTCCTGGTGCTCTGCGCAGTGTTCATTCCAGTGGGCTTCCTCGGTGGTCTCGCCGGGCAGATGTACCAGCAGTTCGCGATCACCATCGCGGTGTCGGTGGTGATCTCCGGCATCGTCGCGCTCACGCTGTCGCCGGCGCTCTGCGCACTGATCCTCAAGCCCGAGCACAAGGAGCCGGCGGCACCCTTCCGCTGGTTCAACCGCATGTTCGACAAGGCCACCGAAGGCTACGGCGCGGGTGTGCAGTTCTTCCTCAAGCGCGCGTCCATCGGCCTGCTGCTGGTCGGTGGGATGATCGCGCTGATGGTGGTGCTGTTCGGCCGGGTGCCCGGCTCGCTGGTGCCAGACGAGGACCAGGGCTATGTGCTCAACGCCTACATCCTGCCGCCGGCTTCCTCGCTCAAACGCACCGAGGAGCTGACCGAGGCGGTCTCCGAGCAACTGCGCAAGCACCCGGCGGTCAAGGACGTGGTGACCTTCTCCGGTCTGAACATCCTGACCAACACCAACGTCACCAGTGCCGGCGTGTCCTTCGTGACGCTCAAGGACTGGAAGGAACGCGAGGAGCCGTCGCTGGACGCGCGTAACCTGACGCGCACCTTCATGGGCTTGGGTATGCGCGAGCAGGACGGCATGACCCTGAGCTTCAACCCGCCGCCGATCACCGGCATGTCCACTACCGGCGGCTTCGAGGCCTACATCCAGGACCGCAGCGGCGGCACTCCCGAGCAGTTGCAGGCCATCGTGCAGAAGTTCATGGCTGCGGCGGCCAAGCGCCCCGAACTGGCCGCCGTGACCACCACCTTCAACGCCGACGTGCCGCAGTACTACATCGACCTGGACCGCACCAAGGCGCGCGCGTTTGGCGTTGCGATCGACGATGTGTTCACTGCCATGCAGTCCACCTTCGGCGCCTACTACGTCAACGACTTCAGCCTTTACGGTCGTACCTGGAAGGTGAACCTGCAGTCCGAGTCGGACTTCCGCCGCAAGCCGGATGATCTCAAACAGGTCTACGTGCGCTCCGCCACCGGCGACCTGGTGCCGCTCTCGACGCTGGTGCAGGTGCGCCGCATCCTCGGCCCGGACACCTTCTCGCGCTTCAACGTGTTCCCCGCAGCCAAGCTGCTCGGCGGTCCGGCACCGGGCTTCAGCTCCGGCCAGGCGCTGGCGGCGATGCAGCAGGTGGCCGACCAGACCCTCGGCGAGGACTACATGCTGACCTGGATCGGTTCGGCCTACCAGGAGCTGGAAGCGCAGGGCTCAGGTGGCCAGGCATTCATCTTCGGCCTGATCCTGGTGTTCCTCATCCTGGCGGCCCAGTACGAGCGCTGGTCGCTGCCGCTGGCGGTGGTCACCGCGGTGCCCTTCGCGGTATTCGGCGCGATCCTCGCCATCTGGCTGCGCGGCATCGATAACGACGTGTACTTCCAGGTGGGTCTGGTGACGCTGATCGGCTTGGCGGCGAAGAACGCCATCCTGATCATCGAGTTCGCCGTGCTCTGCCGCGAAGAGCAGGGCATGGGCCCGATGCAGGCGGCGCTGGAAGCGGCCAAGTTGCGCTTCCGCCCGATCGTCATGACTTCGCTGGCCTTCATCCTGGGTTGCGTGCCGTTGGCGATCAGCTCCGGTGCGGGCTCGGCCAGCCGTCACTCGATCGGCACCGGGGTGATCGGCGGCATGCTCGCCGCGACCCTGCTGGCGACCTTCCTCATCCCGATGTTCTACATGCTGGTGGAGTCGCTGTCCGACAAGCTCTCCGCCCGCAAGAACAAGGGCAAGCCCGCGGAGGGCGAGGCCCACAAGGCCTGAAGCCAGGGCGGACCGGCAGCCCGCCGGTCCGCCTACCATCTTTTCGGGAATTGATTAGTGAGCTTGCTAATTTCCCGGCCATTGTCACAATGCAAGGCCTCGTCGCGTAGCGCTCTCGCGGCAGAACCTTGTACCCCGTCCGCCCAGGCGCCTGAGCCGCCACCGCCGGGGTGCGCCCAGGTGACTTCATGAATCTGCGTATCCTGCTGATCCTTGGCGCCTTGAGCGCCTTCGGGCCGATGGCCATCGACTTCTATCTGCCCAGCTTCCCCGCGCTGGCGCATGCCTTCGACACCGACGTCGAGCATATTCAGCTGAGCCTGTCGGCGTACTTCGCCGGCCTGGCCATCGGCCAACTGCTCTACGGCCCGCTGGCGGATCGCGTTGGCCGGCGTATTCCGCTGCTGCTGGGGGTGAGCATCTTCACCCTGGCGTCGCTGGCCTGCGCCTTCGTGCCGAACCTCGAATGGCTGATCGCTGCGCGTTTCGTCCAGGCGCTGGGTGGCTGCGCGGGCATGGTGATCTCGCGGGCGGTGGTGCGCGACCTGTGCGACCCGATCGCCGCCGCCAGGGCCTTTTCGCAACTGATGCTGGTGATGGGGCTGGCGCCGATTCTCGCGCCGCTGGGGGGCGGACTGCTGCTGAACCTGTCCGGCTGGCAGTCGATCTTCTTCTGCCTGACGCTGTTCAGCGCGCTGGCCGGTGCGGCCATTGCCCTGTGGTTGCCCGAAACCATCCCGGCCGGTCCGCGCGCGCCCTTGCGTGGGGCGGGGCGGCAGTACCTGGCGCTGTTCTCCGATCGCTCCTTCCTCACCTATGCGCTGACCGGCGGCGTCGCCGTCGCGGGGATGTTCTCCTATATCGCCGGCTCGCCCTTCGTGTTCATCCAGCTCTATGGCGTGCCGGCCGAGCACTATGGCTGGATCTTCGGCAGCAATGCGGCGGGCTTCATCCTGATGGCGCAGGTGAACGCGCGGCTGCTGCGCTATCGCGGGCCGGGTTTCTGGTTGCGCAGGGCGGTGTGGGTGTACTTCGCCTGCGGCGCGATGCTGCTGGCGATCACCCTGGCCAGGCCGGCGCAGCTGTGGCCGCTGCTGATCCCGCTGTTTGGCGCCATCGCCTGCCTGGGCTTCCTGCTGCCCAATGCCTCGGCCTGTGCCATGGCCAGCCAGGGGCGACACGCCGGAAGCGCGTCGGCCCTGATGGGTAGCCTGCAGTTCACCGTGGCGGCGGGCGCCTCGGCGCTGGTCGGCGCCCTGCATGATGGTTCGGCGCTACCGATGGCCCTGGTGATCACCGGCTGCGGGCTGGCCGCCGCGCTACTCGGCTGGTCCAGCGGACAGATCAGTGAACGCGCCGCCTGAGCGGCATCAGCCAGCAGCGTGCTGGCGCAACTCGGGCAACTGGTGCGGGGCCCGCAAGCGGGCTTCCAGGGTCTCGACGAAGGAGCGAGCTTCCCGCTCGCTGCGGAAGCCGACGGCCTGTTGATCCAGGCAGACTTCCCAAGGCTGATTCTTGTTGGCGGAGGACGGGCGAACGAGGATGTGCATGACGGGGCACCCCTGTGCGGTCGTTAGAAGGGAGTCTCAGTGTAGTCCTGTCATCGAACGGTAAGGGGTGCGACGCAAGGTCGCCGACAACCGGCCTGCCCTCTCCCTCATGCCCCGCCGCGGCCCTGGCTCAGGCGCCTGCGGTAGGCGCTGGGCGAGAGCCCCATGACCTTGCTGAAAAGTCTTGAAAAGTAATAGCTGTCGTCATAGCCCACGGCCTGGCTGACCTGGGCGATGCCGCAGCTGCTGCTGTCCAGCAATTGGCAGGCGTATTCGATTTTCAGGTGCAGGAAGTGCTGGATCGGCGTGCGTCCGGTGAGCGCCCGGTAGCGGTTGACGAAGTGGAACTTGGAGAGGTTGCAGAAGGCCGCCAGCTGCGGCAGTTCCAGGCGCTGGTGGAGGTTGTCGCGCATGTAGGCGTGCAGGCCGTCCAGGTCGAGCCCGGCGTCGCGCACCGGGCGCAGCAGCGGCAGTTGGCAGAGCAGGGCACGCAGGCGGCTGGCGGCGAGGAGGAAGGGTTGGAAGCGGTAGCCGCTCAGGCGCGCCTCCAGCAATTGGGCGAAACCGCTGACCAGGGTGTGCTGCAGGCCCCAGTGGCGTACCGGCGAATCTCCGTAGCCGGCGGCATGGCGCAGCCAGTCGGCGCCGTCGCCGCGCAGGTGTACCCAGTGGATAGTCCAGGGGTTGGCGGGATCGGCATGGTAGGCGTGGGGCACGCCCGGTGGCAGCCAGATCAGGTCGCCACAGCCGACGGCCTGGGTTTGCCCGTCGACGAGGAGCTCGCCCTGGCCTTCGCTGCAGTAGATCAGCAGGTGGTCGTCGTGCTGCTCCCGGCTCATCTGGTGGTCGCGGGCGCGGCGATAGTGGCCCAGTGAGCTGGGATAGAGGTCTCGGCTGAGCGGGTGGGTGGCGAGCTTCTGCAGCAGCGTCGGCGGCAGCACCAGGCGCAGGCTGTCGGCGGGAAGGGGCCAGTCCGAGGTTCTCGACATACGGGTAGTCCGCTCAGCAATTTAATCCAGCAAGAGCACAATTTAGTCGATCATCGGCTCCCTGTGCGGGTGATAGCTTTGCCCTTGCGTGGAATGTTCCGCCGTCGCTCCCGCAATAAAAGCCGGCTGCTACCTGAGAACGGCCGGCATACGACCAAAGGTTGATGGTGGGGTGGTTAACCCCGGCCATACTCGTTGTTCGACCTCGATAACAACAAATAAGAGGCTCAGATGATGAACTACCGGCAGTGCTACGACCGCTCCATCGCGGAGCCGTCCGCTTTCTGGGCCGAGCAGGCCCGCCGCGTGGCCTGGTACCGCGCCCCGCAGGATGTCCTGCAATCCCTGCCCGACGGCAGCCACCGCTGGTTCGCCGATGGCCGCCTGAACTCCAGCTACCTCGCTCTAGACCGCCAGATCGAACTCGGTCGCGGGGAGCAGACTGCACTGATCTACGATTCCCCCGTCACCCAGACCCAGCAGCGCTTCACCTACCGCGAGCTGCGCGACGAAGTCGCCCGCCTGGCCGGCGCCCTGCGCGCGCTGGGGGTGGAGCGCGGCGACGGGGTGATCATCTACATGCCGATGGTGCCGCAGGCCGCGATGGCGATGCTGGCCTGCGCGCGCATCGGCGCCGTGCACTCGGTGGTGTTCGGTGGCTTCGCGCCCTACGAGCTGGCGCTGCGCATCGACGACGCCAAGCCCAAGCTGGTCCTCACCGCCTCCTGCGGGCTGGAGTTCGACCGGGTCATCGAATACAAGCCGCTGGTGGACAAGGCCCTGGAACTGGCGCTGCACCAGCCCGCCCATGTGCTGGTATTGCAGCGCCCGCAGGCGATGGCCGAACTGTTCGGCGGGCGCGACCTGGACTGGCGCGAAACCCTGGCCCACGCCCAGCCGACGGAGCCGGTGGAGTTGGCCAGCGGCGACCCGCTGTACATCATGTACACCTCCGGCACCACCGGGAAACCCAAGGGCATCGTGCGTGACAACGGCGGTCACGCGGTGGCGCTGCACTATGCGCTGCCGACCATCTTCGGCCTGCAGCCGGGCGATGTCTGGTGGGGCGTGTCGGACGTCGGCTGGGTGGTCGGCCATTCGCTGATCGTCTACGGCCCGCTGATGAATGGCTGCACCACGGTGTTCTACGAGGGCAAGCCGGTGCGCACGCCGGACGCCGGCAGCTACTGGCGGGTGATCGAGGAACACAAGGTCAACAGCCTGTTCTGCGCGCCCACGGCGATTCGCGCGATACGCAAGGAAGACCCCCACGGCGAACTGCTCAAGCGCTACGACCTGAGTTCGCTGCGCCACCTGTTCCTCGCCGGCGAGAAGCTCGACAGCAGTACCCAGCACTGGCTGGAGGAACTCACCGGCAAGCCGGTGCACGACCACTGGTGGCAAACCGAGACCGGCTGGCCGGTGACCGCGCCCTGTACCGGCCTGGACGGCCACGACCTGCGCGCCGGTTCCACCAACCGTGCGGTGCCCGGCTACCACGTGCAGGTGGTGGACGACGAAGGCCATATGCTGGGCCCGAACGAGCAGGGCTCCATCGTCATCGCCCTGCCGCTGCCGCCCGGCTGCGCGCAGACCCTGTGGAATGACCACCCGCGCTACCTGCAGGCCTACCTGAAGACCTATCCCGGCTACTACCACACCGGCGACGGCGGCTATGTGGACGAGGAAGGCTTCGTCTACATCATGGGCCGTACCGACGACGTGATTAACGTCTCCGGCCACCGCCTCTCCACCGGCGAGATGGAGGAGCTGCTGGCGCTGCACGATGCGGTGGCCGAGTGTGCGGTGCTGGCCGTGGCGGACAACCTCAAGGGCCACGTGCCGCTCGGGCTGGTGGTACTCAAGGACGACGCGCAGATCGCCGAGGACGTTCTGCAGCGCGAGCTGGTGGCGCTGGTGCGCGAACGCATCGGCGCGCTGGCCTGCTTCCAGCGTGCGGTGGTGGTCAAGCGCCTGCCCAAGACCCGCTCCGGCAAGATCCTCCGCGCGGTGCTGCGCAAGATCGCCGATGGCGAGGAATACGCGCCACCCTCCACCATCGACGACCCGAACATCCTCGGCGAGATCGCCGAGCGCCTGGGCGCGGCCGGGCTGGCCAAGGCGAGCTGATCCCACGCGCCGGCCTTGCCGGCGTCTTTCCAGGGCCGCCTTCGGGCGGCCCTTTTTTATCCACCGTTCAGGGTCAGGGCGAGGTGATGGCAAGATGCTTCTATACTGGACGGATAGGTTTCTACGGGTGGTATTGCAGTCATGGTCACCCCGGACATTCTCGACGAGGAAGAACTGGCGGCATTGCGGGAAGTCACCGCGCCGGCTCCGCGCAAACCCGTGGCGCTACTGGTTGAGGATGATCCCGAGGTGCTGGCTGGCTTGCGCGAGTTGATCGAGACTGCCGACTTCCGTTGCCTGATCGCCCACAGCGCGCCCGAAGCACTACGCCGTATTCGCCGGGACGAGTCGAACATCGACCTGCTGATCACCGACCTGCCGATGGAGCGCAAGGGGGCGGGGCTGGAGCTGATCCGCGATCTCAATGCAATCGGCACCTTCCTGCCGATCATCGTCCTTTCAGGCCGGGCCGACACCCTCGACGTGATCGAGGCGATGGGGCTGAACGTGCTGGAAGTCATGCTCAAGCCGGTGGACCCGGATTACTTTCTGTATGTGCTGAGCCGTAGCCTGTAGGCCTGTCGTTAGTCAGGAGCGTAGGGCGTATAACGTTCGACGTTATACGCCGTTTGACCTTGGCTTCCGGGCACTCCGAACTCGGCCTGGGAGCCGGCTGATGCGGCGAGGTGTATCGGCGTACAACCGCGAACGGTTGTACGCCCTACGCGTCATGCGGGATTACAGCGTCTGCGCTTTGAACGTATCGCACTTGCCCGGCGAGCCGCTCTGGAAGCCCAGCTTGAACCAGCGCACGCGCTGCGCCGAGCTGCCATGGGTGAAGGAGTCGGGCATCACGGTGCCGCGCGCCTGGCGCTGCAGGTGGTCGTCGCCGATGGCGTTGGCGGCGTTCAGCGCTTCTTCCACGTCGCCCGGCTCCAGCCAGTTCAGGCGCTGCTGCGCATGATTGGCCCAGACCCCGGCAAAGCAGTCGGCCTGCAATTCCTGGCGCACCGACAGGCCGTCGGCGCCTTCCATGCGCGCACCGCGCTGGCGTGCGGCGTTGATCTTGGCGGAAATACCCAGCAGGTTCTGCACATGGTGGCCGACTTCGTGGGCGATCACGTAGGCCTGGGCGAAGTCGCCAGCAGCGGAGAACTTCTGCTCCATCTCGCGGAAGAAGCCGAGGTCGAGATAGACGCGATGGTCGCCCGGGCAATAGAAGGGCCCGACCGCCGAGGAGGCGAAGCCGCAGGCGGAATTCACCCCGCCGTTGAACAGGATCAGCTTGGGCTGCTCGTAGCGGGCGTTGCTGCGGGCGAAGATTTCGCCCCAGGTGTCTTCGGTGTCGCCGAGGATGGCGCGGACGAATTCCACCTGCGGGTCGTTCGGGTTGGTCGGCTTGCCCTGCACCGGACGGCTCGGCGCCTGTTGCGAGACGTCCATCTGGCCGAGCAGCGAGCCGAGGATGGTCATCGGGTCCTGGCCCATCAGCAGGCCGACCACCACGACGATGGCCACGCCGCCCAGGCTCAGGCCACGCCCGCCAATGCGCGGGCCGCCGCCACCGCCCATGTCGCTGCCGGTTTCATCCCGTGCGTCCACAACGTTGTCGCTGCGTCGTCCTTTGCGCCAGAGCATGGCGGCGTCTCCTTGAATCAGATGATTCAGTGTTGTCGTGAGGGGCGTGCGCCGCCAGCCCGATCGTCAGGACAGGCGATGCAGCAGCTCGGCGCGGGCGAGCAGTTGCACGTCACCGCCGACGCGAACCTCGTCGTCCTGCCCGACCAGTACGTCGAGGCGGCTGGGGCGACCGACGAAACGGCCCTGGGAGAGGTGGAACGGCTCGCCACGGCGGGCCTTGCCCAGCTCCACCAGGTAGGCCGCGACGGGGCCGGCGGCGCTGCCGGTGGCAACGTCCTCGATGATGCCGGCGCCATCCCAGGTACGGCCCTCGCGGCCATCCACATCCAGCACGAAGACGAAGGCGGCGTGGAGCTTCGCCAGTTCGGCGCTCAGGTCCGTGCGCTGGCGTACGCGCCCCAGTGCCTCGCTTTTCACGGGTAGCAGCAGGTAGGGCAGGCCGGTGCTGACGACGGCGGCGGGGTAGTCGGCGAGGTCGGCGGCGGACAGCGAGAAGGCCTCGGCGAACCAGCGGCGGGTCTCGTCATCCAGCACGTTGCCGAAATCCGCTGTGCCCTGGTTCATCTCGGCGTGGAAACCGGCGCCGCGCTTGCGGGTCGCGACCTTCACGTCCTTGGCGGCCAGTTGCAGGGTCCAGAGCTCCTCCTCGCCGCGCTGGTGCAGGTGGTGCAGCAGCGCGGCGGCGCCCAGCACCGGGTGGCCGGCGAAGGGCAGTTCCTCTTCGGGGGTGAAGATGCGCGCCGAATAGGTATCCAGCGTGGCCGAAGGGAACAGGAAGATGGATTCGAACTGACGCAGTTCCTGCGTCAGCGCCAGCAGCGTCGCATCTGGCAGGCTGCGCGCATCGGGGAACACCGCCAGGCCGTTGCCGCTCAGCGGTTGCTGAGCGAAGACGTCGAGTTGCCAATACTGAAGGGGAAGCATGGGGCTCCAGAGGCCGCGTTTGAGCGGCCGATAAGAAAAACTCGACAGCCAGCCTAGCGAGCTATATGTTCGCCGACAAGAAAGCGCAGGTCACAGTGCCGTGCTTTCCAGGCCACCGCAGTGGCCGGCGTCGCTCGGACGGTTCCGGGCGCCTACGTTAACCAGAGGACACCATGACTGAACCCCGTTCAGCTCGTCGCTTTGCGCGCATCGATCGCCTGCCCCCCTACGTTTTCAACATCACCGCTGAACTGAAGATGGCCGCCCGCCGCCGTGGCGAGGACATCATCGACCTGTCCATGGGCAACCCGGACGGGGCCACGCCGCCGCACATCGTCGAGAAACTCTGCCAGGTCGCCCAGCGCGAGGACACCCACGGCTACTCCACCTCCCGTGGCATTCCGCGCCTGCGCCGCGCCATCTCGCACTGGTACCGCGACCGCTACGACGTACAGATCGACCCGGAATCCGAGGCCATCGTCACCATCGGTTCCAAGGAAGGCCTGGCGCACCTGATGCTGGCCACCCTGGACCACGGCGACACCATCCTGGTGCCCAACCCCAGCTACCCGATCCACATCTACGGCGCGGTGATCGCCGGCGCCCAGGTGCGCTCGGTGCCGCTGGTACCGGGGATCGATTTCTTCAACGAGCTGGAGCGGGCGATCCGCGAATCCATTCCCAAGCCGAAGATGATGATCCTCGGCTTCCCCTCCAACCCCACTGCGCAGTGCGTGGAGCTGGACTTCTTCGAGCGCGTGGTCGACCTCGCCAAGCGCTACGACGTGCTGGTGGTGCACGACCTGGCCTACGCGGACATCACCTTCGACGGCTGGAAAGCCCCGTCGATCATGCAGGTCCCCGGCGCCAAGGACATCGCGGTGGAGTTCTTCACCCTGTCCAAGAGCTACAACATGGCCGGCTGGCGCATCGGCTTCATGGTCGGCAACCCGGAGCTGGTCTCGGCCCTGGCGCGGATCAAGAGCTACCACGACTACGGCACCTTCACCCCGCTGCAGGTGGCGGCCATTGCCGCGCTGGAAGGCGACCAGCAGTGCGTGCGCGACATCGCCGAGCAGTACCAGAAACGCCGCGACGTGCTGGTGAAAGGGCTGCACGAGGCCGGCTGGATGGTGGAGAACCCCAAGGCGTCGATGTACATCTGGGCGAAGATTCCCGAACCCTACGCGCACCTGGGCTCCCTGGAGTTCGCCAAGAAGCTGCTCAAGGAGGCCAAGGTCTCGGTGTCGCCGGGCGTCGGCTTCGGCGACTACGGCGATGACCATGTGCGCTTCGCCCTGATCGAGAACCGCGACCGTCTGCGCCAGGCGGTACGGGGCATCAAGGCGATGTTCCGCGCCGACGGCCTGTTGCCGGCGAAGGCGGAATAAGACGAAAGGGGCGGCCAGATGGCCGCCCCTTTCGTTGGTAAGTCCCTTTCCCCGACAGGGAAGGTCTTCAGTGTGCGGGGTAGTCCGCCAGCACTTCGCGCTGGCCGGTCGTGGTCAGCCCCACCACCTGATAGGCGTCATGACGGTCGCCCATCTCCATGCCCGGCGAGCCCACCGGCATGCCCGGCACGGCGGCGCCGGCCAGATCCGCACGCTCGCGCAGCTTGAGGACATCGGCCGCCGGCACATGGCCCTCGACGAACTTGCCATCGATCACCCCGGTGTGGCACGAGCCCATGTTGTAAGGCACGCCGAGTCTGGTCTTCACTGCACTCATGTCCGCCTCGACGTGGTCGTTGACGGTGAAGCCGTTGCTTTCCAGGTGCTTGATCCAGTCCTTGCAGCAACTGCAGTTGGCATCGCGGTGGACGTCGATGGTCAGCGGCTCGGCGGCCTGGGCGGCGCCGGCGACGAGGGCGGTGAGCAGAAGCAGGGTGCGCATGGTGGAAACCTCAAGGACCAGAAGCGCCCGAGGATACTCCCGGTGACTGGACCGCCCCATCGGCCAGCTGTATCTATATATGACGGACATCCCGAACTCGCCGTGTCTTCCGGGGTCTCTAGCTGATCGGTAATGCATCCGCGGCACTGCGTCGCAGCTGTGGACGCGTTGGAAATGGCTGTTCGGCCAAGGAGAAAGCGCATGCTCTTCGCCCGTCTCGTCCTGCTGGTCCAGGCCCTGGTGTGGGGTGGCCTGGGGCTGCTGTACTGGATTCGTCCCTACGAAATGGCCAATCTCAGCGGCATGCTGCTGATGGAGCCTTCCTCCGTGAGCGATGCCCGGGTGTTCTACGGCGGGCACCAGTTCGCCCTCGCGCTGTTCCTGGTGTTCGCCCTGCGCCGCCGCCTGCTGGTGCGCCCTGCGCTGATCCTGGTGATCCTGGTGCAGCTGACCCTGACCCTGTCGCGCTTGCTGATCGCCTGGACCGAAGGCGGGATGGAGGTGGATGCGCAGTTGGCCGGGGTCGTCTATCGCGGTGTGATTTCCGCGCTGGCGATCCTCGCTCTCTATTGGCTGGAGCGGCAGTCACGCAACCGGACCACTCCACCCTCGAGCAAGGGGCCTGACGAGCCGGAGGAGCATCGCGCGGACTTCGAGGGCCTGTGAGCGGAGGGGAGCCCGTGACCGTCTCCGGATGAACGGGACGGCTCGACGCCCCCGGAATGCCGGGTTACTCCGCGTGTCGTGCTATCGTATTGATTTTGCGGAAGAACCGGTGCGGGGCCAAAGATGAAGTTCGTACATCAACGTGAACACCTGAACGAAGGCGATCTGGTGGTCATCGAGTGCTCCATGACCTGCAACATCCGCCTGATGACCGATGCCAACTTCCGCAGCTTCAAGAACGGCGGCCGTCACGCTTACCACGGCGGCGCTTTCGACCGTTTCCCCGCGAAGATCAAGGTGCCCAGCACCGGTTACTGGAACGTCACCATCGATACCGTGACCCGCCGCGCCATCAGCGTCACGCGCAAGGCCGACTTCAAGTACAGCATCAAGTTCGTCCGCAAGTCGCCGTCCAACTACAGCTGACTCTCAGTGTCCGGCGTGCGCGGGGAAGCCCTGAAGCAGCCGGGCGATGGTGTCGTCGAACGCCTGCTGGGTCAGGGACGGATCGTGCAGCTGGCGCGCCACCTGGGCCTGGAACAGCACTTCACCTGACGCTTCGTCGAGAATCCGCAGGGCCAGCCGGGCCTGTTCGGAGTCGGCGATCTGCGTCTGGGTGATCACGCCCGCCTGGGTCGATACCGGCCGCTGGATCACCCCGGTCTGGTTATCCAGCCCGAGCGCGTAGATCACCCGCATGTCCCCCGCACTCTCCCGATAGCGATAACCCTTGGCTTCCAGGGCCCGGCGTACGCCGAGGTCGAAGCGGTCTTCGAGGTCTTCGCGATGGCCCTGCGCGCGCACGGCCTGGATGAAGAAGGTGCTCTGGTGGCCATCGGCGCTCGGCGAGACGCTGACGGTGGCGGGGGCGCTGGCGCAGCCGGCCAGCAGGAGGAGCAGCAGGGGCAGGATCAGGCGGGGCATGGGCGGTACTCTGGTCATTGTCCCCCTAGCCTAGCCCCTGGCGTGGAGGGCGCCGCCCAACCCTTGGTTGGGCGGCCCGCTGTTGGGCGAAGAGTGCTCAGCGGCGGGTCAGCAGCACGCCGGCTTCCATGTGGTGGGTGTAGGGGAACTGGTCGAACAGGGCACAGCGGCTGACCTGGTGGGTGTCGTGCAGCTGGGCGATGTTCTGCGCCAGGGTCTCCGGGTTGCAGGAGATGTACAGGATGTTGTCGAAGCGGCGGGTCAGCTCGCAGGTGTCCGGGTCCATGCCGGCGCGTGGCGGGTCGACGAACACGCTGCCGAAGTCATAGGACTTCAGGTCCACGTCGGCCAGGCGGCGGAACGGGCGCACGTCGTTGAGCGCCTGGGTCAGCTCCTCGGCGGAGAGGCGCACCAGGGTGACATTGTCGACGGCGTTGTCGGCCAGGTTTGCCAGGGCGGCGTTCACCGAGGTCTTGCTGATCTCGGTGGCCAGCACCTTGCGCACGCGGGTCGCCAGCGGCAGGGTGAAGTTGCCGTTGCCGCAGTACAGCTCCAGCAGGTCGTCGTCGCGCTGGCCGAGCGCTTCAAAGGCCCAGTTGAGCATCTTCTGGCAGACCTCGCCGTTGGGCTGGGTGAAGGCGCCTTCCGGCTGGCGGTAGCGGAAGGTGCGGCCGGCGACGGTCAGTTCTTCGTTCACGTAATCACGACCCACGACCAGGCGCTTGCCGCGGGAGCGGCCGACGATGCTCACGCCCAGCTCGGCGGCCAGTTTCTCGGCGGCGGCCTGCCAGGCGGCGTCCACCGGGCGGTGGTAGCAGAGGGTGATCAGCGCATCGCCCGCCAGGGTGGTGAGGAACTCCACCTGGAACAGCTTGTGGCCCAGTGTCGGCTCGGCCCAGGCGGCCTTCAGGCGCGGCATCAGCTCGTTGATGCGCAGGCTGGCGATGGGGAACTGCTCAATCAGGATCGGGGTGTGCTTGTCGCCCTGCTCGAACATTGCGTAATGGCGCGCCTCGCCTTCACGCCACAGGCGGAACTCGGCACGCAGGCGGTAGTGTTCGCGCGGCGAGTCGAACACCTCCGGCTCCGACGCGGCGAAGGGCGCCAGCAGCTCGCGCAGGCGCGCGGCCTTGTCGGCCAGTTGGCTGTCGTATTGGGAGGGATCGAAACGCGGACTGCTCATGGGGAAACTCTTCAAAGGGGCCGGGCTTACCCAGGCCGCTTTCTTTTTTAGGGATAACTCGCAACTATTGGGGCTCGCGAGCTAGGTCAGACAAGGCGCCAGATCGATTCGGAAGCGGAGTTTACGTCTGTAAATGAGCATTCCGAATCGATTTGGCAACGCAGTATGGCCGACGCGCAGCAGCCCCCTTCACTCAAGCGTTGAACCAGCCCAGCTTGATCACGAAGAGCACGGACAGGATCACCAGCGCCGGGTTCAGCTCGCGGAAGCGGCCGGACAGGAGCTTGCAGGCAGTCCAGGTGATGAAGCCGAACGCGATGCCGTTGGCGATGGAGAAGGTCAGCGGCATGGCCAGCGCGGTGACCACCACCGGCGCGGAGACGGTCAGGTCGTCCCAGTCGATCTCGGCCAGGCCCGAAGCCATCAGCACGGCGACGAAGAACAGTGCCGGCGCGGTGGCGAAGGCCGGGACGTTGCCCGCAAGCGGGGCGAAGAACAGCGCCAGCAGGAACAGCGCGGCCACCACGATGGCGGTCAGGCCGGTGCGGCCGCCGGCGGAAACGCCCGCCGCCGACTCGATGTAGCTGGTAGTGGTGGAAGTACCCAACAGCGAACCGAACATGGCGGCGGTACTGTCGGCGATCAGCGCGCGGCCCATCTTCGGCATGTGCCCGTCCTTGCCCATCAGGCCGGCGCGCTTGGCCACGCCGATCAGGGTGCCGGAGTTGTCGAACAGGTCGACGAAGAGGAAGGCGAAGATCACGCTGGTCAGGCCGATGTCCAGGGCGCCCTTGATGTCCAGTTGCAGGAAGGTCGGCGCCAGCGACGGCGGCATCGACACCACGCCGCCGAACTTGGACACACCCAGGGCGATGGCGATGAAGGTCACCACCAGGATGCCGATCATCACCGCGCCGGTCACGCGGCGGGCTTCCAGGGCGACGATCAGGATGAAGCCGAGGATCGCCAGCAGTGGCTCGGGCTTGGCCAGGTCACCCATGCCCACCAGGGTGGCGGCGTTGGCGACGACGATGCCCGACTCCTTCAGCGCGATCAGCGCGAGGAACAGGCCGATGCCCGCGGCGATCGCCGAGCGCAGTGCCAGCGGGATGCTGTTGATGATCCATTCGCGGATGCGGAAGATCGAAATGATGAAGAACATGCACGCGGAGAGGAACACCGCACCGAGCGCCACCTGCCAGGTGTGGCCCATGTGCAGGACCACGGTGTAGGTGAAGAAGGCGTTCAGCCCCATGCCGGGTGCCAGGGCGATCGGGTAGTTGGCGATCAGGCCCATGATGGCCGAGCCAATGGCCGCCGCCAGGCAGGTAGCGACGAAGATCGCGCCCTTGTCCATGCCCGTCTCGCCGAGGATGCTCGGGTTGACGAAGAGGATGTAGGCCATGGTCAGGAAGGTGGTGATACCCGCCAGGATCTCGGTACGCACATTGGTGTTGTGCGCCTTGAGTTGGAACAGCTTTTCCAGCATGTTTGGCTCCCCGTGGCGCTGCTCGCGCCGTTGTCGTTCTGGCCGGGAAAAGCAAAGCACAGGCGCGAAGGGCGCGCGTGCGATTCTTGTGGCCGGCAAAAAGGCGCGCATGATACCAGCTCGTCCTGCGCCGGAGAATTTCTGACCGGACCGCCAGCATCCGTTCGTCATCCAGCATAGTCGCGGGCGCCGACCAAGGGCGTGCAACTTGTGCCACAAAGGTGGTCTGACTCTCTATGACCGCGGCCGACCGGCCGCTCTGCCTGATCCGCATTCGATGAAACGCTCGATACCGCTCCTTTTCGCCGCGCTGCTGGCCGCCTGCGCCGGTGCTCCACCGACCGCCCCGCAGCACAGCTTCGACGTCCACGCCCTGGCCGAGCACCCCTCGGCCAGTACCCGCACCCTGGCCGACCCGCAGGGCAAGGCGGTACTGGTGGTGACCCAGCCGGCCCTGACCCAGCGCGATGTACAGCAGGCGCAACTGGCCAGCGTCGCCGACGGCAAGCCGGCCGTGCAGGTGCAGTTCACCCCGGACGCCAGCCAACGCCTGGCACGCCTGACCCGCGAGGAGCAGAGCAAGACCCTGGCGGTGGTGATCGATGGGCAATTGCGCCTGCTGCCGAAGGTGGACCGCCCGGTGACTGACGGCCGTGTGCTGCTCCAGGGGTTCGCCAGTCGGGCCGAGGCGGAGACCCTGGTGCGGCGGCTCAATGCGCTACGGCATGTTCCGGTTCAGCCGGAGCAGGGCGTGGGTGGGCAGCCGTAGCTTCTTTATAGAAAGGCCTACGAGAAGTGGCTTTTCGTAGCGCGAATAACCTGGAACAGGTTGTCCGCCGATGGCCCGGTGGCGGATAACGCTGGCGCGTTATGCGCCCTATGAGGCTGACTACCGCTACAAATGAAAAAGCCCGGCAGATGCCGGGCTTTTTCGTATCTCGGTTCGCGGTTTGGGCTTAGGCGCCGTATACCGGGAACTTGGCGCAGATGGCCTTGACCTTCTCGCGCACGCCGTCCACCACGGACTCGTCGCCCATGTTGGTCAGGATGTCGCAGATCCAGCCGGCCAGCTCGCGGCACTCGGCTTCCTTGAAGCCGCGGGTGGTAACGGCGGGGGTGCCGATGCGCAAGCCGGAAGTAACGAACGGGGAACGCGGGTCGTTCGGCACGCTGTTCTTGTTCACGGTGATGAAGGCGCGGCCCAGGGCGGCGTCGGCATCCTTACCGGTGATGTCCTGCTTGATCAGGGACAGCAGGAACAGGTGGTTCTGGGTGCCGCCGGAAACCACGTCGAAGCCGCGCTCGATGAACACGCTGGCCATGGTCTGGGCGTTCTTCAGGACCTGCTGCTGGTAGGCCTTGAACTCGGGCTGCAGGGCTTCCTTGAAGCACACGGCCTTGGCGGCGATCACATGCTCCAGCGGGCCACCCTGGGCGCCCGGGAAGACGGCGGAGTTCAGCTTCTTCTCGATCTCTTCGTTCTTGCGAGCGAGGATCAGGCCGCCGCGCGGGCCGCGCAGGGTCTTGTGGGTGGTGGTGGTGACCACGTCGGCGAACGGTACCGGGTTCGGGTAGACGCCAGCGGCGACCAGACCGGCCACGTGGGCCATGTCGACGAACAGGTAGGCACCGACCTTGTCGGCGATGGCGCGGAAGCGGGCGAAGTCCAGCACCTGGGAGTAGGCGGAGAAGCCGGCGACGATCATCTTCGGCTTGTGCTCGACGGCCAGACGCTCGACTTCGTCGTAGTCGATCAGGCCGGCATCGGTGATGCCGTACTGCACGGCGTTGTACAGCTTGCCGGAGGAGGAAACGCTGGCGCCGTGGGTCAGGTGACCGCCGTGGGCCAGGCTCATGCCCAGGATGGTGTCACCGGCATTGAGCAGGGCCAGATAGACGGCGGAGTTGGCCTGGGAGCCGGCGTGCGGCTGGACGTTGGCGTAGTCGGCGCCGAACAGTTGCTTGGCGCGGTCGATGGCCAGCTGCTCGACGACGTCGACGTACTCGCAGCCACCGTAGTAGCGCTTGCCCGGGTAGCCTTCGGCGTACTTGTTGGTCAGCACCGAACCCTGGGCTTCCATCACCGCCGGGCTGGTGTAGTTCTCGGAGGCGATGAGCTCGATGTGCTCTTCCTGGCGCTGGGCTTCCTGCTCCATCGCGGCGAAGAGTTCGGCATCGTAGCGGGCGAGGGTCAAATCACGGCTGAACATGGCGGTCCTCTTAAGGATCGGGTGCTGGGGGAAAGGCGCGCATTCTAACCCAAGGCGGCTGTGCTGGCACATGAAAGGCGGTCATGTGGCGGACAAGCGGGCTTCAAGGCGTGGATGCCGGCGGAATTGGGCGCGATTTGGCGCTCATTGCGAGACCGGGTTGGCGGAGGAATTTCGCGGACAAGGTCCGCTCCTACAGGAGTCCCCTGCGCAGGCCAATCACCCTAACCTCTCCCAGAGGGCGAGGGGACCGTTCGGGGAAGGAGAGATGCCATGGCTTCAGCCGGCACAATCTGCCCCCTCTCCCTCCGGGAGAGGGCTGGGGTGAGGGCGGTCTACGCACCGGACTCTGCCCGTAGGAGCGGACCTTGTCCGCGAAGGCGCCGGTCGGGCGCACGAAAGTAGGGGCAGGTTGCCTCAGCCCAACAGGAACAACGCATTGCTGGCGAACAGCGCCGCGAACTGGGCCGCCGGCACCGGGCGGCCGAAGAGGAAGCCCTGTACCTCGTCGCAGCCGTGTTCGCGCAGGAAGTCCAGCTGCTCGTGGCTCTCCACGCCCTCGGCGATCACCATCAGGTTCAGGCTGTGGGCCATGGCGATGATGGCGCGGGCGATCTGCGCATCCTGCTCGCCGTGGGGCAGGCCGTCGACGAAGCTGCGGTCGATCTTCAGCACGTCGATGGGGAACTGCTTCAGGTAGTTGAGCGAGGAGTAGCCGGTGCCGAAGTCGTCCACCGCGATGGCCAGGCCCAGGCGTTTCAGGCCGCGGAGAATCTGCATGGCCTGGGACACGTCGCTCATCAGGATGCTCTCGGTCAGCTCCAGCTCAAGGCACGCCGGCGGAATGCCGGTGTCCCGGAGGATGCCGGCGATGCGCTCGCCCAGCTGGCCATCGGCGAATTGCCGGGCGGAGAGGTTCACCGAGATCTTCGGTACCCGCACCTTGTCGCGGTGCCAGGACTTGAGTTGCAGGCAGGCCTGCTCCAGCAGCCAGTCGCCGACCTGGGCCACCAGACCCAGTTCTTCCAGCACCGGGACGAACTCCGTCGGCGGGATCAGCCCACGCTTGGGATGCTGCCAGCGCAGCAGCGCCTCGGCGCCGGTCAGTCGGCGGCCGTCGCCGGTGAACTGCGGCTGGTAATGAAGGATGAACTCTTCCTGCTCGATGGCGCGGCGCAGGTCGCTTTCCAGTTCCAGGCGCTCCAGGGCGCGGGCGTTCATCTCGGCCTGGTAGAACTGGAAGTTGTTCTTGCCCATTTCCTTGGCGTGGTACATCGCCGTGTCGGCGTTCTTCATCAGTTGGCTGAGCTCGGCTCCGTCCTGCGGCGAGAGCGCCACGCCGATGCTGGCGGTGACGAAGAATTCGCGGCCTTCAAGGGTGAAGGGGCGGGCGAGGCTGGCGAGGATCTGCTCGGCCACCTGGATCGCCTGCCGCAGCGCCCGTTCCCGGTCGCCCTGTCCGGGCAGCAGCAGGGTGAACTCGTCGCCGCCCATGCGCGCCACGGTGTCGTCGTCGCTGACGCAGTGGCTCAGGCGTTCGGCCACTTCCTTGAGCATGCGGTCGCCCGCGGCGTGGCCCAGGGAGTCGTTGATCGGCTTGAAGCGGTCGAGGTCGAGGAACATCAGCACCACCCATTGCTGGTGCCGCTCGGCCTGCAGCAACGCGGTGTGCAGGCGGTCCTGGAACAGCGTGCGGTTGGGCAGGTGGGTCAGGGCGTCGTAGTAGGCCAGGCGGTGGATGCGTCGCTCGCTGGCCTTGCGTTCGCTGATGTCGCTGAAGAAGCAGACGAAGCTGACCAGGTCGCCTTCCTCGTCGTGCACGGCGGTGATGCCGACCCAGGACGGATACAGCTCGCCGTTCTTGCGCTTCTGCAGGATCTCGCCTTCCCAGCTGCCGCTGCGCAGCAGGCTGTCCAGCACGTGCTTGAGCTGGTTGGCTTCCTGGCGGTCGGCGGTGAGCATCCGCGGCAACTGGTCCAGCACTTCCTCGGCCCGGTAGCCGGTGAGGCGGGAGAAGGAGTCGTTGATCTGCACGATGTAGCCGACCGGGTCGGTGACCATGATCGCCGCCGTGGAGTGCTCGAATACCGTGGCGGCCATGCGCATTTCGCGCTCGGCGCGGCGTTGCTGGCTGATGTCGCGGGCGACGCCGAGCAGGCCCTCGAAGCCGCCGTGGTCGTCCCACATCAGGGCGATGCGCAGTTCCACCGGGATCTTGTGGCCGTCGGCGTGTATGCAGTCGAGGGTGAACAGTTGCGGTGCGGTGCTTTCGCGCAGCTCGGCGAGGCGCGTGGGCTCGCCGATGGCATCGTGCAGCCGGTCCAGCAGCGCGGTGAGGCGTTCCAGCTGCGCCGGGTTGGCGGCCACCTGCTGGAATCCGTTCTGCAGCATCCAGTCGGCGCTGTAGCCGAACACCTGCTGGATCGACGGGCTGACGTAGTTGAGCTTGACCTGGGCGTCGGTGGAAACGATTACGTCGCTGATGCTCTCGGCCAGCATGCGGTAGCGGCGGCCGCTCTCGCGCAGGGAGTTGTGCGCCTCGACCGTGGCGGTGATGTCCTTGGCCACGCCGATCAGCCGGGCCACGCGGCCGGCGGCGTCACGGGTGAAGGCCTGTTCGCGGATGTCGAACCAGTGCCAGCTGCCGTCGCGGTGACGCCAGCGCAACTGGCTGTCGAGCAGCAGGCCATCGCCCACCACCTGCTGCAGGTTGCGCACGCGCCAGTAGTATTCGACGTCGTCCGGGTGCAGGACCTTTTCCCAGAAGCGCTCGCCCATGGCGCGCAGTTCGTCGGCGCTGTAGCCGAGCTGGTAGCCGAGGTTGTGGTTGCTGAAGATCACCCGGCGCGCGGCGATGTCGTGGATATAGAGGGTGTCGGGTACAGCGCGTACCGCATCGGACCAGAACTTCTCGCGCTCGACCAGCGACAACTCGACCTGCTTGCGCGAGGTGATGTCGGAGAGGCTGAGGGTGACCGCGTGGAAGTCCTGAATCATTTCCGGCACCCGCAGTTGCAGCCAGAGGTGGCGCTGTTCGCCCTGGCGCGTCTGGATGCAGGCTTCCAGCTCGACCATGCCGTGGCCGGCCAGCACCGCCTCGAGCACCTTGCTGCGCACGCCGTCCGGTCGCATGCCGGCACTGCCGATCAGAATCTGCCAGGCCTGCTCGGTGGTGCTGACGCCCATCAGGCGCTTGGCGACGTTGTTGATCTCGGTGATGCGCACCTGGCGCAACAGCCCCGGCAGGCGCTCGGGTTGCGAGGCGATCCATTCCTGCAGGTCGTTCTGCCGACGCAGGTTGAGGTCCACCAGGTTCTGCCGCAGCGCCGACAGGTCGAGCACGCAGAGGGCAACGCCGACGCCGTCGAAGATGTCCTGGTAGCGCCGCCGCGTCTCTTCGAGGATGTGCAGCGCCTGCTGCTCCTCGGTGACGTCGCGCAGCACCCAGACCTGGCCGCCATGAGGCAGGTTGCCGCGCAGCAGCCACGGCAGCTCCGGGGCGAGGGGATTGTCGTCCAGCGGGCGGCGGCTGACCGCGAACAGGCGCGCCTGCCCGGTGTGGTTGACGCGGACCAGTTCGGTGCTGCCGCTGTCCGGCAGGGCGATGTCACCGTTGAGCTGTGCGCCCAGCCCCGGCAGGAGTTCCAGCAGGTGATGATTGGCGGCTTGCTCGGCCTGGATGCCGAACAGTTGCTCCGCCTGCGGGTTGAGGTAGGCCAGGCGGCCGTCGGCGCGGGTCACCAGCACCCGCTCGTCGATGGCACCCAGCGCCTGCGCGGCCTGGCGCAGGCGTTGCTGGGAGTCGGCGGTGAGCGCGCGCAGGTTCTGCTGTTCGCGCTGCAGGCGCAGCAGGGCGCCGCCGGTGACGCCGGCGAGCAACAGCAGCAATGCCAGCTCCCCGACCAGTCGTGGCAGCAGCGCGGCGCGCACGTGCTGGACGTCGAACAGCGGGCGCAGTTGCCAGTCGGTGTTCTGGATCGGCAGTCCTGGGAGGCTCTGCGCCTGTTCCAGTGGCGAGGCGGCGGTGAGCGGGCCGGGCCGGGAACCGCTGGAGCGGCCGAGAACCTTGTGCCGCACCTGGTCTTCGAGAATCCACGGCGGCGCTTCCGGCCGGATCTGTGCGACCCAGCCACGACGGGCGAGTCGCTCGTCGAGGCGGATGATGCTGTCCCCTTCGCCGGCCGCGGTGGCCCGCAGCCAGACGTAGAACACGCCGCCGTTCTCTTCGCTGAAGGCGTAGTGATAGTCCTGGCGGCCGCCGCGCTCGCGCAGGGCGACGATGAAGGCCGCGTCCTTGAAGCCGATGGCGGAGTCGCGCAGTGGCACGCCGTTGCCATCCAGGCGCACCAGGCTGTGGAAGGAGGGATAGATGCGGCGCAGCCCGTTGAGCAGGGCGGGTTCGCCGTCGACGTCGCCGCGGTCGTCGCGCTGCCGGAGCAGGGCCTGGGCGGCCATTGCCTTGAGCTCCAGGGTCAGCGAGATGCGCTGGGCCAGCTGCTCGCTGTGCAGCACCACCCGCTCGCGCTCGAAGCGCTCCTGGTTGCGGAACTCCTGGTGCAGTTGCCAGGCCAGCAGGCCGAGCATCAGCAGCACCAGCAGCAACAGGGCGGTACGGCTCGCCACGCGGCCAGGTCTGGTCAGGGTGTCCGTGGATGAGCGGGGTGTTGTAGACAAGGACCTGTTACCTGGGGGCGATACGGCGGAATTCGGCAGGGTTAGGATGCCCGGAAGTACGGCGATGTGCCAGCACGGCCGACGAGCGTCGTTTGCCCTTCCTGGCCCATTCCGGTAGCTTTGCCGCACGCGCGCGGGTGAAATGTCCGCGCCACGACTCGCGCGAAGGCCCTGAACCGGCCGTTCGCGCCCACCGGTGGGGCGCTCCACCGTATCCGGCCAGCAGCGCCGGCGATCCGGAACCTGCCGCAGTCCGTTCCGGCCCATTCCGATCACTATTCATCCCAGAAGTCAGGTATCCATGGCTCAATACGTCTACACCATGCATCGGGTCGGCAAAGTCGTGCCGCCCAAGCGTGAAATCCTCAAGGACATCTCCCTGTCGTTCTTCCCCGGCGCCAAGATCGGCGTGCTCGGCCTGAACGGCGCGGGTAAATCCACCCTGCTGCGCATCATGGCTGGCGTCGACACCGAGATCGAAGGCGAAGCCCGCCCGATGCCGGGCATCAACGTAGGCTACCTGCCGCAGGAGCCCAAGCTTGACCCGCAGGCCACCGTGCGTGAGATCGTCGAAGAGGCCGTAGGCCAGATCAAGGCCGCCCAGGCCCGTCTGGACGAAGTCTATGCCGCCTACGCCGATCCGGATGCCGACTTCGACGCCCTGGCAGCCGAGCAGGCCAAGCTGGAAGCCATCATCCATGCCTCCGACGGCCACAACCTCGAGCGTCAGCTGGAAGTCGCCGCCGACGCCCTGCGCCTGCCGCCGTGGGATGCCAGGATCGAACACCTCTCCGGTGGCGAGAAGCGCCGCGTGGCGCTCTGCCGCCTGCTGCTGTCCGCCCCGGACATGCTGCTGCTGGACGAACCGACCAACCACCTGGACGCCGACTCCGTCGCCTGGCTGGAACACTTCCTCCACGACTTCCCGGGCACCGTGGTGGCGATCACCCACGACCGTTACTTCCTCGACAACGTCGCCGGCTGGATCCTCGAACTGGACCGTGGCCACGGCATCCCGTTCGAAGGCAACTACTCCGGCTGGCTGGAATCCAAGGCCAACCGCCTGGCCCAGGAAGCCAAGCAGGAAGCCTCCCACGCCAAGGCCATGAAGGCCGAACTGGAATGGGTGCGCCAGGGCGCCAAGGCCCGTCAGTCCAAGTCCAAGGCCCGCCTGCAACGCTTCGAGGAAATGCAGTCGCAGGAATTCCAGAAGCGCAGCGAGACCAACGAGATCTACATCCCGGCCGGTCCGCGCCTGGGCGACAAGGTCATCGAGCTGCACAACGTCAGCAAGGGTTACGGCGATCGCGTACTGATCGACGACCTGTCCCTGAGCATTCCCAAGGGCGCCATCGTCGGCGTGATCGGCGGTAACGGCGCGGGTAAATCCACCCTGTTCCGTATGCTGACCGGCAAGGAGCAACCGGACTCGGGCTCCATCGTGATCGGCGAGACCGTACAGATCGCCAGCGTCGACCAGAGCCGTGACAGCCTGGAAGGCACCAAGACCGTATGGGAGCAGGTCTCCGACGGTTTCGAGCAGATCAAGATCGGCAACTACGAAGTTCCGTCGCGCAGCTATGTCGGCCGCTTCAACTTCAAGGGCGCCGACCAGCAGAAGTTCGTCAAGGACCTCTCCGGTGGTGAGCGTGGCCGTCTGCACCTGGCCCTGACCCTGAAGCAGGGCGGCAACGTGCTGCTGCTCGACGAACCGTCCAACGACCTCGACGTGGAGACCCTGCGTGCGCTGGAAGAAGCGCTGCTGGACTTCCCCGGCGCCGCCATCGTGATTTCCCACGATCGCTGGTTCCTGGACCGTATTGCCACCCACATCCTCTCCTACGAGGACGACGGCAAGGTGACCTTCTTCGAAGGCAACTACACCGAGTTCGAAGCCGATCGCAAGAAGCGCCTGGGCGACGCGGCCTCGCAGCCGCACCGCGTGCGTTACAAGAAGCTGGCGTAAGCCGCTTCTGCATGAAAACGGGGCCTTCGGGCCCCGTTTTCGTTTCTGCGCTTGCTTCGGCAGGTCAGCTGCCGGTGCGTCAGCGGCTGCGCTTGAGGTCGTCCATCGCGCGTTGCTGCTCGTCCAGCCGGCGCTCAAGCTTGTCGATCAGCCGCGCCTGGTCATCCAGGGCGCGCTGCTGCGCCTCGAGCTGTTGGGCCATCCGCTTGAGGTCGTCGGTGCTGAAATCCGACTTGTGAAGGGTCTCATTGTCGAAGGTGTCCGCCACCAGCAGCGGCCCGGATTGGGTGAAGTTGCCCAGCTTCATGGCCGCCTGGGTGGGAAGGCTGGTGCTGGCGAGCGCTGCGGTGAGCAGGAGAATGGTGAGTCGGACGGTCATGGCGCTCCTCGTTGGATTGCTGGTTTGAGTGCGATCTCTATTGATTTTGTATACAAGAATCTGGTTTTCTGCAGTGGCCGGAGAATCTTGGTTTATATATTTGCACCAAAAAGATTCATAAAAGCGTCACTTTGCACTATCTGTGTGCGTTTCAGCTTGTTAGAGTCGGCCGGCAAAAAAGCATCACATAACCAGAAAAGTACCGGTGTAGACATGACGCAATCCGTTGACTCGTTCCTCGAGCGCCTCAAGCGGCGCGACCCCGATCAGCCCGAGTTCCACCAGGCGGTGGAAGAGGTGCTGCGCTCCCTCTGGCCGTTCCTCGAAGCCAATCCGCATTACCTGCAGGCCGGCATCGTCGAGCGCATCGTCGAACCCGAACGCGCGATCCTGTTCCGCGTGCCGTGGGTGGATGACGCCGGGCGTGTACGAGTCAACCGTGGCTTCCGCGTGCAGATGAGCAGCGCCATCGGCCCCTACAAGGGCGGCCTGCGCTTCCACCCCTCGGTGAACCTGGGCGTGCTCAAGTTCCTGGCCTTCGAGCAGGTGTTCAAGAACTCACTGACCTCGCTGCCCATGGGTGGCGGCAAGGGCGGCTCGGACTTCGACCCCAAGGGCAAGAGCGATGCCGAAGTCATGCGCTTCTGCCAGTCGTTCATGAGCGAGCTGTTCCGCCACGTCGGCGCGGACCTCGACGTGCCGGCCGGTGACATCGGCGTTGGCGCCCGCGAGATCGGCTACCTGTTCGGCCAGTACAAGCGCCTGTCCAACGAGTTCACCTCGGTGCTGACCGGCAAGGGCCTGGCCTACGGCGGCAGCCTGATCCGCCCGGAAGCCACCGGCTACGGCTGCGTGTACTTCGCCCAGGAAATGCTCAAGGCCCGCAACAGCGGTTTCGACGGCCAGCGCGTGGCGATCTCCGGTTCCGGCAACGTCGCCCAGTACGCGGCGCAGAAGGTGATGGAACTGGGCGGCAAGGTGATCTCGCTGTCCGACTCCGAAGGCACCCTGTTCGCCGAGGCCGGCCTGACCCTGGAGCAGTGGGAAGAAGTGATGGAGCTGAAGAACGTCCGTCGCGGCCGTCTCAGCGAAATGTCCGGCCCCGGCCTGCGCTTCCTCGCCGGCCAGCGTCCGTGGGCGCTTGCCTGCGACATCGCGCTGCCCTGCGCGACCCAGAACGAGCTGGATGCCAACGACGCGCGCACCCTGCTGGCCAACGGCTGCATCTGCGTGGCCGAAGGCGCCAACATGCCGTCGACCCTGGAAGCTGTGGATATCTTCCTCGAAGCCGGCATCCTCTACGCGCCGGGCAAGGCGTCCAACGCCGGCGGCGTCGCCACCAGCGGCCTGGAGATGAGCCAGAACGCCATGCGCCTGCTGTGGACCGCCGGTGAGGTGGACCAGCGGCTGCACGGCATCATGCAGAACATCCACCACGCCTGTGTGCACTACGGCGAGGAGAATGGCCGGATCAACTACGTGAAGGGCGCCAACATCGCCGGCTTCGTCAAGGTCGCCGACGCCATGCTGGCGCAGGGCGTGGTCTGATCATCCCGGCAGCATGAAAAACGGGCCCGATGGGCCCGTTTTTCATTTCAGCCGGTGCAGTGTGTGCCCAGCGGTGTTGATTCGATCAATCCACCGGCCGCGGCGTGGTCGCGGTGCTCGGCGGCAGAATCGGGTACTCCACCTGCGGCTGCTTGCCGGTGAGGGTCTTGAGGAAGGCGACGATATCCCCGACTTCCTCCGTGGAGAGCTGTTTCCCCAGTTGCGCAGTGCCCATGATCGCCACCGCTTCCTCCAGGCTCCAGACCTGTCCGCTGTGGAAATACGGTGCGGTCAGCGCCACGTTGCGCAGTGGCGCGGCGCGGAACACGTACTGGTCGTTCGGCGTCTTGGTCACCTCGAAGCGGCCCTTGTCGCCACTGGGCAGAACCTTGTCGTCCGGTTTCTTCACCAGGCCGAACGGGAAGTAGGCCTGGCCGCCCAGGTTCACGCCGTTGTGGCAGCTGATGCAGCCGGAGCTCATGAAGGTCTGCAGGCCCTTCTTCTCCCTGGCGTCGAGGGCGTTGTCGTCACCCTTGAGGTAGAGGTCGAAGCGCGAGTCGGGGGTGATCAGGGTCGATTCGAAGGCCTGCAGGGCGCGAGCCATGTTGTCGAAGCTGACCGGCTGATTGTCGCCGGGGAAGGCCTTGCCGAATGCCGCGACGTACTCGGGCATGCTCCTCAGCGTGGCCTCGACGTTCTTCGGCGTGTTGTGCATCTCCACCGGGTTCTGCACCGGGCCCTTGGCCTGTTCCTCCAGGTCCTTGGCGCGGCCATCCCAGAACTGCGCGACGTTGAACACCGCGTTGAACACCGTGGGCGAGTTGCGTGCGCCTTTCTGCCAGGCATGGCCGCTGGAGGTCGGCACGTTGTCGGCGCCGCCGGTGCCGATGTTGTGGCAGGTGTTGCAGCTGATCACGTGGCTGGCGGACAGGCGGGGCTCGAAGAACAGCTGCCGGCCCAGCTCGATCTGGCCGGGGTCGAGCGTGTCGCTGGCCTGCTCCGGGATGGGCTTGAAGAGGCTGTTGGCGTGGTCGCGCAGGGCATCGGCATTCGCGCAGGTGGCGGCGCTGCTCAGCGCCAGCAACAGGGCGGTCAGGGACAGTTTGAAGGGCTGCATCGGGCGTCTCCACTCTCGGGCTATTGGGGCTTGTCCGAGTTCAAGGAGAGGGCAGGGTCGATCCGGCTGGATTGACGGAAATCAAATGGGTGGGCGTGTTCGCCTCGAAGTGTTGCGGCAGTCTCAGTTCCCGTGCAGGGGGCGGGTCAGTGCGCGGTCCTTCTCCCGCTCCCAGTCGCGGTCGCGATCACTGTTGCGCTGCGACTCATAGCGTTGGCGTTCCTGGCTCAGGTACTGGCCCTGGCACTGCTGGAAGCCATCGCTCCAGCCGAGGGCATACGGCTTGTCGGCGAGATAACGCGACACGTTCTTGCGGAACTCGCCGGTGATGGCGCCCGCTGCCTGGCGGCCACTGCCGCAGCCATCGTCGAAGCCGTCGGCGTAGGCGGGCGGATAGCCTTGGGCGATGAGCGTCTGGTGGGTTGTCTCGCAACCGGCCAGCGGCGCGAGTAGAAGCAGGATGAAGATGGCGCGGGGCGCCATGGAAACTCCCGTGTGCCACTGGGCGGGCGCACGCGCCGGATGGAGAGGCACGCCCCGGCAGGGGCATGGCGGCAATCTATCCAGCGAGCTGTGAGGAAAGCGTCAAGCCGGCGTGATCGCGATGTGCTGCCCGTCTGCCGTCGTCGGCTGGCAGTGGATGCGTACCGGCAGAAAGGCCTCGATGACCGCGCGGTTGCACCGCAGGTGATCGCTCAGCAGCGGTGTGGTGAAGCTGCCGCCGCCGGCCAGGGCCATCGGCAGCAACAACTGGTCCGCCAGGTGCTCGTCCACGGCGGTACCGCTGCCGCGCCACGCATCGGCCTGCCGCAGCGCCTGGTCGGCGACCCGCTCGGCGCTGATGCCCGGCTGGCCGAAGGCGCAGAACACCAGTGTCAGGTGTTCGCACTCGATATCCAGCAGCAGGGCGTTACCCGGTCCCTGGTCTTCGGGCAGGCGTACCACCTTGGTGCTGGCAGTGCTCCATCCCTTGTGGCGGCGGACTCGCTCCATCTCGCGCTCGGCGACGTGGCCGGGCACGCCCGTCAGCAGGACGCGGGCTGAACGCGAGCGCTCGGGCCCCACCTCCATCAGATGCAACGGCTGCAGTTCGCCGGGCTGCACGCGCACTGCCAGCTCGCCGCCACCGGCCGGCATGAAGCCGTGGCGCAGCAGCTCGAAATCCACGTGCGCACCCATGCGCCGCAGCAGCGGCAGCCAACTGCGCTCGATGAAGTCCGCCGGCGGCGCCAGCGGGTTGTGGGTGCCGCCGCTGATCGCAAGGCGGCTCGGTGCATCGGCGAACAGCAGCGCTGGCAGCAGGGTTTGCAGCACCAGCACGGCGCTGCCCGCGCTGCCGATGGTGAAGCGGTAGTCGCCGCCGTGGATCGCACCGGGGCGGAAGGTCAGGCTGCGCGAACCCAGCTCCGCACCATCCACCGCCGCCCCGCTGATTTCCGCTGCCGCCCGCACCGCCGTCAGGTGCTGACGCAACAGCCCCGGCCGTGAGCGCCGGCCACGGATATTGACGATGCGCAGCGCCTTGCCGGTGATCATCGACAGGCTCAGCGCGCTGCGCAGGATCTGCCCGCCGCCTTCGGCGCCATCGAGTTCGATCAGGTCCTTGTTCATCGTTCGATTCCTTGTCTTGCAGTCGACGCGAGCTGTCTCAGCCCGCGCCGCTCTATCCCTTCACGCACACCACCTGACGCAGGGTATGCAGCACTTCCACCAGCTCGCGCTGGGCGTTCATCACCGCGTCGATGTCCTTGTAGGCCATGGGGATCTCGTCGATCACATCCTTGTCCTTTCGGCATTCGACGTGGGCGGTGGCGCGCACCTGGTCTTCCACGGTGAACAGCTTCTTGGCGCGGGTTCGGCTCATGGTCCGGCCGGCGCCGTGGCTGCACGAGCAGAAGGCCTCCTCGTTACCCAGCCCGCGGACGATGAAGCTCTTGGCACCCATCGAGCCGGGGATGATCCCGAGTTCGCCCTTCTGCGCGGACACCGCGCCCTTGCGGGTCACCAGGATCTCTTCGCCAAAGTGGCGTTCCTTCTGCACGTAGTTGTGGTGGCAGTTCACCGCTTCCAGGCTGGCCTCGAACGGCTTGCGGATCACTTGCCGAGCGGCGGCGATCACCGCGCGCATCATCAGCTCGCGGTTCTGCCGGGCGAAGTCCTGGGCCCAGCCCACGGCTTCCACATAGTCGTCGAAGTGCCGGCTGCCTTCCTCGAAGTAGGCCAGGTCGCGGTCCGGCAGGTTGGCGATGTGCTGGCGCATATCGGCCTGGGCCAGTTCGATGAACAGGTTGCCGATGGCATTGCCCACGCCGCGCGACCCGCTGTGCAGCATGAACCACACGCGGTCGGCCTCGTCGAGGCAGACCTCGATGAAGTGGTTGCCGGTCCCGAGGGTTCCCAGGTGGTGGCGGTTGTTGGTCTTCTCCAGCTTCGGGTACTTGCCGGTGATCGCCTTGAAGCGGCCGGCCAGTGCCTTCCAGGCGTCATCGGCGTGCTCCGGTACGTTCTCCCAGGCGCCCTGGTCGCGGCGGCCGAAGGTCTTGCCGTGGGGCACGGCCTTCTCGATGGCGCTGCGCAGGCCGTGCAGGTTGTCCGGCAGGTCGGCCGCCATCAGCGAGGTGCGTGCGGCGATCATGCCGCAGCCGATATCCACGCCGACCGCAGCCGGGATGATCGCGCCCCGGGTGGGGATCACGCTGCCGATGGTCGAGCCTTTGCCCAGGTGCACGTCCGGCATCACGGCCAGGTGCTTGAAGATGAACGGCATCTTCGCGGTGTTCATCAGTTGCTGGCGGGCGTCCTCCTCCACCGGCACGCCCTGGGTCCAGAGCTTGATCGGCTTGCCGTTGGCGACTTCCAGCAGTTGGAACGTGGTGTTTTTCATGCGCTGAATCTCTTTGGTTCGGGGGCGAGCTGACCGGGAGCGGGTTGCGCCCGGCCGTCGCGAATTCGTTTGTTCAATCGGCACGCTCGGCAGCGTATGGCCGTGGAATAGACCTGCCCTTTGCAGTCCTCGTACCACCACTTCTGCTGTGCGGCGGTCCAGGTTTCCCGGGCTCCGCAGTCCTGGCAGGTAAAGGTCTTATCCTCGTACCAACCGCGCCGGACAAAAAGTGGATCGCCATAGCTGTTGTAAGGCGCCAGGTTGGAGCGGCTGACCGGGAAGGTGCCCACGGGGCCGGCTGGGGCCATGGGCTGTTCAATGGGCCGAGTCTTCCTCGCCTTGCGACGTTCTCGCGCCAGGCGAATTTCCCGCCGGCGTTGCTTGTTGCTTTTCACGGCACCTTCTCCTTCGCCGGGCAGGCCCTGTTCAGGCCTGCTTCAGCGTTACCAGTCCATTCAACACCTGATCCAGGCCGCCGAATACCGAGATGCGGTCGATCCGCTCGGCCACCCGTTCCAGGGTTTCCAGTTCCTTCAGGCGCAGGGCGGTGGGGTTTTCTTCCATCACCTTGGCCGTGTTCAGCAGCGAGCGGGTCGCCGAGGTTTCCTCGCGGCGGCGGATCACGTTGGCCTGCGCGGCCTTCTCCGCTTCCACCACCTGGGCCAGCAGCGCCTTCATCTCGCCCGGCAGGATGATGTCGCGCACGCCCAGTCCGCTGACCTCGATGCCGGTGCCGGACAGCCGTTCCTTGAGGTGGGCGCCGACCGACTCGTCGATGAGCTGCTTGTTCTCCAGCAGTTCATCCAGCGAGCGGGTGCCCACCGCCGCCCGCAGGCCGAACTGCAGCTCGCGGTACAGGTGCTCCAGCGGCTTGGACAGGCGCGAGTACGCCATCAGTACGTCGCTGTAGTGCCAGTTGGCGGCCAGGTTCAGGCGCAGGCTCACCTTGTCGCGGGTGAGGATTTCCTGGCCGCTGACTTCCAGCGCCTGGATACGGGTGTCGATCAGCTCCACGCTCACCTGGCGGTTGTAGCGCCAGAAGCCGTACTGGCCCGCCGGCAGCAGTTCGACGACCGCGCCGTCGACCTTCAGTACGCCGACCTGGTAGGCCGGCACTTGCGCCATCAGTACCGCGTCCAGGCCGGCGAGGCTGCGGCCGCGCAGGTTAGGCTGGCTCAGTTGGGCCAGCAGCGGGGCGGCCAGCCGGTAGTCCTGGCTCAGGTCGATGCGCTCCAGGCGCTGTTCGGTCTGGCCCTTCCAGTACAGCCGGCGGCTGCCCGGCGGCAGGATTTCCGCCAGCACGCCGTCTTCGAAGCGCAGGCCTGCTTCGTTCTCGGTCAGGTCCATGCGGGTGAAGTAGCGTTCGACCAGTGCAGGTTCGGACTGGCGCAGGTAACCGGCCAGGCGGTGCTCGAACAGCGGGGTGTTCAGGCTGAAGGTTTCCACGCTCAGGCGGTTGTACAGGTCCAGATGGCGGTGGATGCCCGGCTCGAGGAGGGCCAGGAAATCGCCTTCGGAGTACAGCAGGCCGCGTTCGTTCTTTTTCACGGTAAAGCGCTTCAGCAGTTTCATTTCTCTCTTCCTTCTTTTCTCTTGTCCTGGTGCCGGTGCTTGCCGGCCCGCCGGGTGGCGCGGATGGAGCCTGCGAGAGGCGGGCGCTGCGGACGTCCTGTCCAGGCGGCCGATTCCTTCGGCCAGCGTCTGCCTTGTCGCAAGCCCGGTCCGCGTACCGGGCGGGCCGGCGGTGGCTGCGGGTCCTTGGCGTATCCGGCCGTCCTGGCCTCGTTTTGCCTGTCCCGTCGCCGCACCGGCGGGGTGTTGCATTCATGCGTAACTGCCGTGGGAGGGCAGTGTTCGAGCGGGAGTCGAACCCGCGACAGGCCATTTCGTGGATGGCTGCTCTAACCGGACTGAGCTATCGAACTGCGCGGGCAGGATTCGAACCTGCGACCTCTCCCTCGAAGGGGGGGGCTCTACCGGGCTGAGCTACCGCGCAATCGACCGTGACTGCTGCAGCGGCATGCACGAAGCCGACACCAGGGGTGGGCTCGGGCACCGGCGGGAATTGGAGTCCCTGCCCGTGGGCTGCATCAGCGATGCGGTCGAGAGGGATATAGCGAGGGGCGTGCCAGGTTTGTTTCGGTTGGCTGAATTGTTTTATCAAGTAATTGATAAATAACGATTTAATTATTTTTCATAACAACCTTGATGTCTCTTGGGTTTGGCGGATTTTCTGATTTATGGATATCTTTGGATCGGTATTTATCTTTTTGGATAAATGATGCAGACAAAGAAAACCGTCGCCATCGGCTTCCTCGGCTCGACCCTGGATCGCGTCGGCAAGGGTGCGGCGCGCTGGCAGAAGTGGCGGCCGACCGTTGGCCTGTGCCAGCAGCAGGACCTGCTGATCGACCGCCTTGAGCTGATCCACGGATTGGACGCCCGTGACGTGAGCCTGGCAGAGCGCATCGCCGACGACGTTCGGCACGTCTCGCCGGAAACCGAGGTGCGCCTGCAGCCCATGGCGCTGCGCAACCCGTGGGACTTCGAGGAGGTCTACGGCGCGCTGCACGATTTCGTCGGCGGCTACGCCTTCGATACCGAGCACGAGGACTACCTGGTGCACATCACCACCGGGACCCACGTCGCGCAGATCTGCTGGTTCCTCCTGACCGAGGCGCGCTACCTGCCGGCTCGGCTGGTGCAAGCCTCGCCGTCGCGGCGCAAGGACGAGGCGCGGCACCCGGAAGGGACGGTGACGCTGATCGACCTCGACCTGTCGCGCTACGACCGCATCGCCACGCGCTTCCGTCGCGAGCAGGAAGAGAGCCTGGCCTTCCTCAAGTCCGGCATCGCCACGCGCAACGCCGCATTCAACCGCTCCATCGAGCAGATCGAACGGGTCGCCGGCCGTTCCCGTGCGCCGATGCTGCTGATCGGCCCGACCGGCGCCGGCAAGTCCTTCCTCGCCCGCCGCGTCTACGAACTCAAGCGCGCCCGGCACCAGTTCCAGGGCCGCTTCGTCGAGGTGAACTGCGCGACGTTGCGCGGCGATGGCGCCATGTCCGCGTTGTTCGGCCATATCAAGGGCGCCTTCACCGGTGCGCAGAACGCCCGCGAGGGGCTGCTGCGCGCGGCGGATGGCGGCATGCTGTTCCTCGATGAGATCGGCGAACTGGGCCTGGACGAGCAGGCCATGCTGCTCAAGGCCATCGAGGAGAAGCGCTTCTTCCCGCTGGGCTCGGACCGCGAAGTGGGCAGCGACTTCCAGCTGATCGCCGGTACCCACCGCGACTTGCGCGAGCGGGTGGCCCAGGGGCTGTTCCGCGAGGACCTGTTCGCCCGCATCAACCTCTGGACCTTCGACCTGCCGGGGCTGGCCGGGCGCCGCGAGGACATCGAGCCGAACATCGACTTCGAGCTGGAGCGCCACGCCCACGAGCAGGGCCGGCTGGTGCGCTTCAACCGTGAGGCGCGTACGCGCTACCTGGTCTTCGCCAACTCGGCGCAGGCGTTGTGGAGCGGCAACTTCCGCGAGTTGTCGGCATCCATCACGCGCATGGCGACCCTGGCCGACAGCGGGCGCATCGATGAGGCGCTGGTGGAGGAGGAGATCGGCCGGCTGCGCCGTTCCTGGGGCGCTGCGCAGCCGGAAGGCACTGTGGAGGCGCTGCTGGGCGAGGGCGCCGAGGCGCTGGATCTGTTCGACCGCCTGCAACTGGAGGCGGTCATCGCGGTGTGCCGGCAGGCGCGCAGCCTGTCCGATGCCGGGCGCCAGCTGTTCGCGGTGTCGCGCCAGGAGAAGCAGAACCCCAACGACGCCGACCGGCTGCGCAAGTACCTTGCCCGTTTCGGCCTGGATTGGGCGGCGCTGAAGGACTGAGGCGCAGTGCGCCTCAGTAGTGGTACCAGCGCAGCTCCAGCATCACTTCGTTGACCGGGGTGGCCAACTGGCTGAACTCGCGCTGGGCCGACAGGCGCAGGCCGAGGTTGCGGCCCAGTTCCACCTGCTGGCCGAAGCTCAGGTTGCGGCGCACTTCGCCGTTGTGGAAGTAGTCGCCCTTGGCTTCCAGGGTCAGGTTGCCCAGCGGGTTGCTCCACAGCAGGCCGGTGTCGAAGCCCAGGGCCGGGGCGATGGTCGCCGCGAAGTCCTGGTTGTTCTCGATCCGCGCGGTACCCAGGGCGTAGGCCTGCAGCTCGTCGCTGAGTTTCCAGCTGCCGCCGGCGCCGCCGTTGAGATGGCCGACCAGGGTGTCGTGGTCGTCGTCGCTGTGCTTGCCGAGTACCCGCTCCCAACCGCCGGAAACCTGCCAGGAGAGCGGTTGCAACAGTTCATTGCGTGGCGTCATCGAGCGGATGGTGACCAGGTCCAGTTGCTGCAGTTGCCAGCGGTTGCCCTCGTACTGGCGCAGCTTCAGCTGGCCGAGTTCGATCTGCGCGCCGAGGGGGAAGCCGTACTGGTTGTCGGCGAGGTCGTGGTAGGCCATGCGCAGGCCGTATTGGGCGAAGGCCTCGCCATCGCGGCTGCCGGCGCCGAGCTGCCAGGTGCGCGACTCATGGCCGTCTTCCGGTTGGCCGGGACGCTCCACCGCCAGGGCCGGCGGCGGGTTCTGGTTGATCGCCTTGAGCAGGTTGTAGCTGCGCGACGCCGTGGCGGCGTCGCGTTCCTGGCCGGTGGCGCGGTAGCGTACCAGGCGGAAGGCGGTGTCCTGCACCAGCGCCTGGCGGTCGGCGGGCAAGGCCTTGAATTCGGGGCTGTCGAGCAGCCGGTCATCGTCCGCCAGCTGGCGCGCCAGGACCTTTTCGTCGTGGCTCAGCGGTGCGCCGCGGGCGAGCAGCTCGCGCTCCCGGGAGGGGCGGTAGTCGATGCGGTCGATCATCCCGGCATTCTTCACCGCGCGCACCGTGTCGGTGGGGATGGCGGTGAGCGGGAACTGGTCCGTGAGTTCGGTGCCGGGCCGGGCGATCTCCAGCAGCTCCAGCAGGCGGAACGAGCAGTTCTCGTCGAAGAAGTAGTACTTGAAGCGGACCTGCTTGAGCTCCCAGACGTGCTCGACCATCCGCCCGGTTTCTTCAGGCGTGAGGTTGAGGCGGTACTCCCAGAGGTCGCGGTTTTCCAGCCGGCTGTACTCGGAGAGCTTCTCGCGGTACGGCACCAGGGCGAACAGGCCGGGGTAGCCGCCCATCAGGCCCTTCCAGGCGTAGAGGATGCTGTTGTCCATGCCCTCGATGTAGGCGCCGAAGTTCAGCGCGTAGCTCAGCAGGGCAGTGTTGTCGGAGTCGACGTCGGCCTGGTCGATGCGCAGCAGGGTGTGGCCGAACATCGAGGACGGGCTGTTCAGGTAGGCCGCCGGGAACACCAGCACCGCGCTGTGCGGGTTGATGTCGCTGTACCAGGTCTTGTACTCCTGGCAGGCCACGGGCGGCAGGTCGTCGAGTTGCAGTTGCTGGCGCAGCCAGCGGGTGCGCGCCGGATAGACGCACTGGGCGTGTTTGTCGCCGAGCTCGGCGGGTGCGTAGAGCGCCTTCACGGTGGCGGCCAGTTCGGCGTCAGGGTGCTGCTCGCCGTCGGCGGCGAGGAAGAACTTCGGGTCGTCGACGAAGCTGCGCCAGCCGCCCAGCTTGGCGTGTTCGTAGTGCCCCAGGGCCAGCCAGTAGGGGGCGCTGGCCAGTGCCTGCAGGCGCTCTGGGGCGATCTGTGGTGCGGCGAACAGTGGGGTGCAGGCGCACAGCGCCATCCAGGGCAACAGGCGTTTGGGCATGGAGGGGACTACTGGAAAAGGAGGGGTGAGCCCACCGTGGCGGTGGGCTCGCGAGCGGCCGTCAGGCCTGTTCGGCGTACTTGGCCAGTTGGGCGTCCTGTTTCAGGACAGCCTGGGTGTTGGCATAGACGTCTTCGGCGGTGACGTTGGACTTGTCGAAGATCTGGGCGAAGTGCTGGTGGGTCACCTCGGCGAAGTGGGCGCGGTCCTGCGGCGCTACACCCAGGACTACGGCGTAGGTGGTCAGGGCTTCGCCGTTACCCTTGGCCATGTCTTCGGACAGCTCGTCCATCATGCTGCTGAGCACGATCATCGGCTTGCCGCCGTAGGTCAGGGCGCCGTTGGTGTGGCAGCCGTTGGTGCCGGTGGTCATGCCGAAGGTGTTGTTGCCGCTGGTGCCGTTCGTGGTGGCCGCCAGGACGTGGGTGGCGGTGCCGCGCTGGCCCTTGAAGAGCATGTTGCCCCAGCCGCAACCGTCGCTACCGGGAGCGTCGGCCAGGGCACTGAGGGAGGCGGTGGCGAGGAGGGTACCGATCAGAATCCTTTTCATCGTTTTTCTCTCTTTCTTAAGTTCGGGCAGGTGTCGCTGACAGCAAACAGCGCCGCCTGAAGCTTTTAGGAATGAACTCGGGGTGTCAAGGAAACCGGTGCGCTCCTGTGCGGCGCGTTCAGGCTTCCTGCCGCCTGCCTGCAGGTTATTGATCGGCATCAGCGGCGGTTGCCTTGGAACGGGCCACACTTGAAGGAGTTCCCCTTGCAAGGAGGTCGCCATGGCCGATTTCGATCCGCGTCCGACCCTGGATCAACTGGCGGCGGAGTATTCCCGGCGCGCCGAGGCGATCCGTCGCGATCTCGGCCGGACCCATTCGCCGGACTTCGCCGAACAGGCCCAGCAGCGGCAGAACGACGACGTCCTGCGTGCGCTGCTGGCGGAAGCGGAGGCGGGCATGCGGTTGGTCGGGCTGGCGCGCCTGCGCCTGGCGGACGGCACCTACGGCTTCTGCGTGCGCTGCGGAGAGCCGATCGAAGCGCGCCGGCTACAGGCGCTGCCGGCGGCGGAGCACTGCCTGCGCTGCGCTGATGCGGTGGACTGAAACTGTCACCAATACTGCCTTGCCAGTGGCGCGCGGGCGGCGCGAGAATGCGGACAACTCTCCGCGGCCTCGTGCCGCCCGAAGCAAGGATTTCCGATGCCCGATTCCGTTGCTGCAGGCCTGCGCCTGGCGCCCGATGAACTGACCCGTCCCTTCTTCCCCGAACAATTCCCCTTCACTACCACCGACGAACTGGAGCCCTTCCTTGGCGTACTCGGCCAGGAGCGCGCGGTGGAGGCATTGCAGTTCGGCGTGGCGATGCCGCGTCCGGGGTACAACGTGTTCGTCATGGGCGAGCCGGGCACCGGTCGCTTCTCGTTCGTGCAGCGCTACCTGAAGGCAGAAGGCAAACGCCTGCCGACCCCGGCGGACTGGGTCTACGTCAACAATTTCGATGAATCCCGCGAGCCGCGTGCCATCGAACTGCCGCCGGGCAGTGCGGCGGACTTCGGCGCCGACTTCGATCACCTGATCGACAACCTGCTTGCCACCTTCCCTTCGGTGTTCGAGAGCCCGGCCTACCAGCAGAAGAAGAGCGCCATCGACCGCGCCTTCAATCAGCGCTACGACAAGGCCCTGGACACCGTCGAGCGCCTGGCGCTGGAGAAGGACGTCGCGCTATACCGCGACAGCGCCAACATCGCCTTCACCCCGATGAGCGAGGGCAAGGCGCTGGACGAAGCGGAATTTGCCCAGCTCCCCGAGGCCGAGCGCGAGCGCTTCCATGCCGACATCGCCACGCTGGAGGAGCACCTCAACGAGGAACTGGCCAGCCTGCCGCAATGGAAGCGCGAATCCAGCAACCAGCTGCGCCAGCTCAACGAGGAAACCATTACCCTGGCGCTGCAGCCGCTGCTGGCGCCGCTGGTGGAGAAGTACAACAACAACTCCGGCGTCAGCGCCTATCTGCAGGCCATGCAGCTCAACCTGCTGAAGACCGTGGTCGACCAACTGGTGGACGCCGAGCGCACCGACCCGCAGCGCAAGCAGAGCCTGGAAGAGCAATACGCGCCCAACCAGGTGATCGGCCACCATTCCACCAGTGGCGCGCCGGTGATCTTCGAGTCGCACCCGACCTACGACAACCTGTTCGGCCGCATCGAGTACGCCTCCGACCAGGGCGCGCTGTACACCAGCTACCGCCAGCTGCGCCCGGGCGCACTGCACCGCGCCAATGGCGGCTTCCTGGTGCTGGAAGCGGAGAAGCTGCTCAGCGAGCCGTTCGTCTGGGATGCGCTCAAGCGCGCGCTGCATTCGCGACAGCTGAAGATGGAGTCGCCGCTGGCCGAGCTGGGCCGCCTGGCGGCCATGAGCCTGACGCCGCAGGTGATCCCGCTGAACATCAAGGTGATCATCATCGGTTCGCGGCAGATCTATTACACGCTGCAGGACCTGGACCCGGACTTCCAGGAGATGTTCCGCGTCCTGGTGGACTTCGACGAGGACATCCCGCTGGGCGAGGACAGCCTCGAACAGTTCGCCCAACTGCTGAAAACGCGCACCTCGGAAGAGGGGCTGGCGCCGCTGACCAGTGCCGCCGTCGCCCGCCTGGCGACCTACAGCGCGCGCCTGGCCGAGCACCAGGGACGCCTGTCAGCGCGCATCAGCGACCTGTTCCAGCTGGTCAGCGAGGCAGACTTCATCCGTCAGCTGGCGAACGAAGAGGTGACTGACCTCGGCCACATCGAGCGTGCCCTGAAGGCCAAGGAAACCCGCACCGGGCGGGTGTCCGGGCGCATCCTCGACGACATGCTGGCCGGCATCATCCTGATCGATACCGAAGGCGCCGCCGTCGGCAAGTGCAACGGCCTGACGGTGCTGGAAGTCGGTGATTCGGCCTTCGGTGTGCCAGCGCGAATTTCCGCCACCGTCTATCCCGGCGGCAGCGGCATCGTCGATATCGAGCGCGAAGTGAGCCTCGGCCAGCCGATCCACTCCAAGGGTGTGATGATCCTCACCGGCTACCTCGGCAGCCGCTATGCGCAGGAATTCCCGCTGGAGATTTCGGCGAGCATCGCCCTGGAGCAGTCCTACGGCTACGTGGACGGCGACAGTGCCTCGCTGGGCGAGGTCTGCACGCTGATCTCCGCGCTGTCGCGCACGCCGCTGCGGCAGTGCTTCGCCATCACCGGCTCGATCAACCAGTTCGGCGAGGTGCAGGCGGTCGGTGGGGTCAACGAGAAGATCGAGGGCTTCTTCCGTCTTTGCGAGGCCCGCGGCCTGACCGGCGAGCAGGGGGTGATCATCCCGCGCTCCAACGTCAGCACCCTGATGCTGGATGAGCGTGTGCTGCAGGCGGTGCGCAGCGGCCAGTTCCATATCTACGCGGTTCGCCAGGCCGACGAGGCCTTGAGCCTGCTGGTTGGCCAGCCGGCCGGTGCACCGGACGCCAAGGGCAACTTTCCGAAGGACAGCGTGAACGCCCGTGTCGTCGAGCGCCTGAAGGAAATCTCCGAGATCGGCATGGAGGAAGACGAGAAGGAAAAGCCGGTCAAGGAAACCGTGGCCAAGGCCAAGGCGGCGAAGGCTCCGGTGGAGAAGGAGCGGGCGCGCAAGAAGAAGGACGCTGACTGAGCAGAACCTGACCAGCCCGCTCCGCGCCACGCGGGGCGGTGCTCTGGCGCTCCTGCCCCCGCGCAGTTCACATGCTTATCCACAGCCTGCGTGGATAAAACGGCGCTTTCGCGTGTCGGAACCTGGGTGTAGTCTCGAACTCAGGACAGCCGCGAGGGTGCCGCCATGCCGCGTAACCTCTGCCTTATCCGCCCCTGTCTGGGGCTGACCACGCGAATCGAATGCGCGATCAGGCCGCTGGCCGGAGAGAATGGACTCTGGACCTTGTTGTGTGCGGCCGGCATGGCCGGCGCACAACCCACCGCCATCAAGGCGCAAGGCCCGTTCTTCGGGCCCTTCGTCGCCGAGGGTGTGCTCGAAGCGATTTCCGACTGCCTGGCCCAGCAGGGCTACGTCGAGGCTTGCGATCCGCCGATCTGGCAACTGCACCTGCAAGCCGAGTTGCGCCGCCTGAACGGTGAGCGTTGCCGCAATCTCGGGAATTATCAGTTCCGCCCCGAATCCTGACGCCGGACGTCGCCCAAGCAACGGATGCTCGTGGCGCCTGGCTTTCGCCTGCCGATCGCGGGCGGCTGACATATTTGTCCACAGAATTGCGCGGCAGCCCGGAAATTGCCTTCGCTATACTTCGAAACTTCCGAACAGCCCCGCGAGATCCATGGAACGCTTCGTCGAAAACTCTCTGTACGCCGCCCGCTGGCTGCTGGCGCCGATCTACATCGGCCTGTCGCTGGCGTTGTTGGCGCTGACCATCAAGTTCTTCCAGGAAATCTTCCACATCCTGCCGAGCATCTTCAGCATCGCCGAGGCGGACCTGATCCTGGTGCTGCTGTCGCTGATCGACATGGCGCTGGTCGGCGGCCTGCTGGTGATGGTGATGTTCTCGGGCTACGAGAACTTCGTCTCTCAATTGGATATCGACGAGAGCAAGGAGAAGCTCAGCTGGCTGGGCAAGATGGACGCCAGTTCGCTGAAGAATAAGGTGGCCGCCTCCATCGTGGCGATTTCCTCGATCCACCTGCTGCGCATCTTCATGGACGCCAAGAACATCCCGGACAACAAGCTGATGTGGTACGTGATTATCCACCTCACCTTCGTCCTCTCCGCGTTCGCCATGGGTTACCTGGACAAGACCACGCGCCACGACCACTGATCCCTACTGGTGTCTCTCCAGCCGCCCGGCCGTTGTGAAACGGACGGGCGGCTGTGTTTCCTCCTTGCGGTGACGGGTGGCTGTACAAGACTTTTGCATGTAGCCACGTGCAGGAGGTGTCCCATGACCCTCGAGGAACTGACCAACCGCTCCCTCGCCGGGGATATCGACGAGATCAACCTGGTGTCGCTGGAAGGCGATATCTATGTTCTGGAAGCGCGGATGGGGGGCCGTTTCTATCCGATCCAGGACGTGATGGGGCATGTGCTCAGCGTGCGCTCCGTCGCCCATGCCCGCGAGGTGCTGCATGCGGTGCCGACGGTACCGTTCCGGTTGGTGCACGCCGTGGTGCATGACGAGATGGTCGGGATGCAGGACGAACTCGATATCGGCGACGGCGTGCTCATCCCGCTGCACTAGGCCCGCGGCGGTGGGGGCGGCGAAGCATCTGTGCTAGGCTGGCGGCCCTTTTTTGAACCCCCAGCGGAGCGCCGCCATGAGCGAACTCAATCTTTCCACCGACGAAGCCCGCGTCAGCTACGGCATTGGCCGTCAGCTCGGCGACCAGCTGCGCGAGAACCCGGTTCCGGGCATGACCCTCGACGCCATCCTGGCCGGCCTGTCCGACGCCTATGCCAACGTGGAAAGCCGCGTGCCGGGCGAAGCCCTGTCCGCCAGCTTCCAGGTGATCCGCGAGCGCATGCAGGCCGAGGCCCAGGCGAAAGCCGAAGCCGCCGCTGCCGTTGGTCGCGAGTACCTGGTGGAGAACGCCAAGCGTGAAGGCGTGACCGTCCTGCCGTCCGGCCTGCAGTTCGAAGTGCTGGTGGCAGGCGAGGGCGCCAAGCCGTCCCGCGAAGACACCGTGCGTACCCACTACCACGGCACCCTGGTCGACGGCACCGTGTTCGACAGCTCCTACGATCGCGGCCAGCCGGCCGAATTCCCGGTGGGCGGCGTGATCGCCGGCTGGGTCGAGGCCCTGCAGCTGATGAACGCCGGCAGCAAGTGGCGCCTGCACGTACCGAGCGAGCTGGCCTATGGTGGCCAGGCCGTCGGCAGCATCCCGCCGCACAGCGTGCTGGTGTTCGACGTCGAGCTGCTGGAAATCCTCTGATTCCCGAAGGTTCGCTGCGGAGCGCCATCCTTGGCGACTCCGCAGGAAAAGGGGCGCTTCGGCGTCCCTTTGTGCATCCGCCTCCCGGGCGGCGGAGCACCGACGACGCGTCCTGCGCCGTCGTAAACGCTTAATTGCACCCGCTTTTCTAGGCACCGTCTAGCGCAGCGCGCGGGCGTAACAGAACAGGAACAGGTTGCGCACCAGCTCCTTGAGCACACCCGGCTCGCTGGTGGATAGCTCCGACAACTCCAGTCCGCCCTGTTCGCGCAGTTCGTCCAGCGCGTCTTCCTCCAGCACCGCGCAGACTTCCCCGGTATCCCGGTGCAGGATGCGCAGGTAGGGGTGTGGGCGATCCAGCCAGGCATCGATCATGTAGGTCATGGCAGTTCCTCCGTGCGAATCGTTTGTTGAGAATAATTCTTATTATCTCAATAGCAAGTCCCAATCGAAGATTTTCCTGCACAGGCGATGATCCGTTGCCCCGGGTCAACGGACGGGCAATAAAAAGCCCGCCGCGGCGGACCGGGGCGGGCTTTGCGAACAGCGCTGGATCAGTGCGTGCGGGCGACGGCGAACTCGGCCAGCTCGATCAGCGCGGCGCGGTATTCGTTGTCCGGTAGCGCCTTCAGGCAGTCGATGGCGCGTGCGGCGTACTCGCGGGCCAGGTTGGCGGTGTAGTCCAGGGCGCCGGCGGCTTCCACGGCGGCACGGATGCCTTCCAGGTCCTGGCTGCCGCCCTGCTGGATGGCTTTGCGTACCAGCGCGGCCTGTTCCGGGGTGCCGTCGCGCATGGCGGCGATCAGCGGCAGGGTGGGTTTGCCTTCGGCGAGGTCGTCGCCGACGTTCTTGCCCAGGCTGGCGGCGTCACCGCGGTAGTCGAGCAGGTCGTCCACCAGCTGGAAGGCGATGCCCAGGGCATCGCCGAACAGGCGCAGCGCCTCGGCCTGCTCGGCCGGAGCATTGGCCAGCGCGGCGGCGCTGTGGGTGGAGGCTTCGAAGAGCATCGCGGTCTTGCCGCGGATGACTTCCATGTAGGTTTCTTCGGTGGTGCTGGCGTCGCGGACCTTGGACAGCTGCAGCACTTCGCCTTCAGCGATCACGCGGGTGGCCTGGGAAATGATGCGCATGACCGGCATGGAGCCCAGTTCGACCATCATTTCGAAGGAGCGCGCATACAGGAAGTCGCCCACCAGCACGCTGGGTGCGTTGCCCCACTGGGCATTGGCGGTGGCGCGGCCACGGCGCAGGCCGGAGGCGTCGACCACATCGTCGTGCAGCAGGGTGGAGGTGTGCAGGAACTCGATGGTGGCGGCCAGCAGCTTCAGGTCATCGCCCGAATAGCCCAGGGCCTTGCCGGAGAGGAGCACCAGCAGCGGACGCAGGCGCTTGCCGCCGGCGGAGATGATGTAGTCGCCGATCTTTTCCACCAGGGGAACGCGGGAAGTGAGTTGGCGGCGGATGATGCCGTCGACGGCGGTGAAGTCGTCCGCCACCACGCGATAGAAAGCCTGGGGTTGCATTAAAGACAGCGCTCCTCGTAGATTGCGCGGCATGCTAGGTGCCGGGGGGAAGGCCTGTCAAGGCAAGGCCCCGGGAGGCTTGATCCGGGTGAACGCTTTGCGTACAATCGCGGCCCCGAACTTCCCTGGCATATCCTGCCTTACGCAATTGCACGGGCGTCCTTTCCGGCCCCATGCAGCCATGCCGACCGATTCCTCTTTTTATAAAGCGTCGGGTGAGCAGGTCTAACGGAGACATCCAGATGTACGCAGTAATTGTTACTGGTGGCAAGCAATACAAAGTCACCGAAGGCGAATTCCTCAAGGTCGAGAAACTCGACGTCGCCACCGGCGAAGCGATCAACCTGGATCGCATTCTGCTGGTCGCCAACGGCGATGACGTCAAGATCGGCCTGCCGGTGGTAGAAGGCGCGAAAGTGACCGCAGAAGTGGTTTCCCACGGTCGTCACGACAAAGTGCGCATCATCAAGTTCCGCCGCCGCAAGCACCACATGAAGCGTCAGGGCCACCGCCAGTGGTTCACTGAAATCAAGATCACCGGCATCCAGGCCTAATTCCTTTTTTAGGGCTGCTTCCTGTTTAGGAGATATGACTCATGGCACACAAAAAAGCTGGCGGTAGTACCCGCAACGGCCGCGATTCCGAAAGTAAACGCCTTGGCGTGAAGCTGTTCGGTAGCCAGGCTGTTAAAGCAGGCAACATCATCGTGCGTCAGCGCGGCACCCAGTTCCACGCTGGCTACGGCGTTGGCATGGGCAAGGATCACACCCTGTTCGCTAAAGTCGACGGCGTGATCAAGTTCGAAGTGAAAGGCGCCTTTGGCCGTCGCTACGTAAGCGTCGTCGCTGCCTAAGCGAGCCCTCACTGAAAAAGCCCTGTCTCGCGACGGGGCTTTTTTGTTTCTGGCGTTTCCAGGCGAGGTGCTGTCGGTTCGGGCGTTTGCGCGGACTTGGCTGTATCCTATGCTCCTTTTCTTATTTTCAACCCGCAGGTGCTGCGGGAGGCGTTCGCAATGAAATTCGTCGACGAAGTATCCATCCACGTGAAAGCCGGTGACGGCGGCAACGGCCTCATGAGCTTCCGCCGCGAGAAGTTCATCGAGAAAGGCGGTCCCAACGGCGGTGACGGTGGCGACGGCGGCTCGGTGTTCCTCGAGGCCGACGAGAACCTGAATACCCTGGTGGACTACCGCTACACCCGTCGTTTCGACGCCCAGCGCGGCGAGAACGGCGGCAGCAAGGACTGCACCGGCGCCAAGGGTGACGATCTCGTCCTGCCCGTGCCGGTCGGTACCACCATCATCGATGCCGGCACCCAGGAAATCATCGGTGACCTGACCACTGCCGGTCAGCGCATCATGGTTGCCCAGGGCGGCTGGCACGGCCTGGGTAACACCCGCTTCAAGTCGAGCACCAACCGTGCGCCGCGCCAGACCACTCCGGGCAAGCCCGGCGAGGCGCGCGACCTCAAGCTGGAATTGAAGGTGCTGGCTGACGTCGGCCTGCTGGGCCTGCCGAACGCCGGCAAGAGTACCTTCATCCGTGCAGTGTCCGCCGCCAAGCCGAAGGTCGCTGACTATCCCTTCACCACTCTCGTGCCGAACCTGGGTGTGGTCAGTGTCGGTCGCTTCAAGAGCTTCGTGGTCGCCGACATTCCGGGTCTGATCGAGGGTGCCGCCGAAGGTGCCGGCCTGGGTATCCGTTTCCTCAAGCATCTGGCGCGTACCCGCCTGTTGCTGCACATCGTCGACATGGCGCCGCTGGACGAAAGCGATCCGGCCGATGCCGCGGAAACCATCGTCAACGAGCTGGAGAAATTCAGCCCGGCGCTGACCGAGCGTGACCGCTGGCTGGTGTTGAACAAGATGGACCAGATCCTCGAGCCCGAGGAGCAGGAACGTCGCAAACAGGACGTGGTCGAGCGCCTGGGCTGGGAGGGTCCGGTCTACGTGATTTCCGCTCTGGAGCGCGAAGGCACCGAAGCCCTGAGCCAGGACATCATGAAGTACCTCGACGAGCGCACCCTGCGCATCGAGGAAGAGCCGGCCTACGGCGAAGCCCTGGCGGCCCTGGATCAGCGCATCGAGGACGAGGCTCGCGCCCGTCTGCAGGCGCTGGATGATGCCCGTGCCCTGCGCCGCGCCGGCCTGAAGAATGCCGATGATCTGGATGACGATGATTTCGAGGATGACGAAGACGACGGCGACGGGCCGGAAATCTTCTACGTACCTTGATCGGAGCGGCGTTCGCCGGTCCGGATTAAACGTGTGAAGCCTGACTTCTAAGGTTGAGGGTATGCGTGAGAAGGTCACCGGCGCCAAGCGCTGGGTAGTCAAGATTGGGAGTGCGTTGCTGACCGCTGATGGTCGCGGTCTGGATCGCGACGCCATGGCAGTTTGGGTCGAGCAGATGGTTGCGCTGCACTGCGCGGGCGTCGAGCTGGTGCTGGTGTCCTCCGGTGCGGTGGCGGCGGGCATGAGCCGCCTGGGTTGGGTTTCCCGACCTAGCGACATGCACGAGCTGCAGGCGGCCGCCGCCGTGGGGCAGATGGGTCTGGTGCAGGCCTGGGAGTCCAGCTTCGGCGTGCATGGCCTGCAGACTGCCCAGGTATTGCTGACCCACGACGACCTGTCCGATCGCAAGCGCTACCTGAACGGGCGCAATACCCTGCGCACGCTGGTCGACCTCGGCGTGATCCCTGTGATCAACGAGAATGACACCGTGGTGACCGACGAAATCCGCTTCGGTGACAACGACACCCTGGCGGCGCTGGTGGCGAATCTGGTCGAGGCCGACCTGCTGGTCATCCTTACCGATCGCGACGGCATGTTCGATGCTGACCCGCGCAACAATCCCGATGCCCAGCTGATTTTCGAAGCGCGTGCCGATGATCCGGCCCTGGATGCAGTGGCTGGCGGCACGGGCGGCGCGCTGGGGCGTGGTGGCATGCAGACCAAGCTGCGTGCAGCGCGTCTGGCGGCGCGTTCCGGTGCGCACACCGTCATCGTGGGTGGGCGTATCGAGCGCGTGCTGGATCGCCTGCGTGCCGGCGAGCGCCTGGGTACCCTGCTGACTCCCGAGCAGAGCCGCAAGGCGGCGCGCAAGCAGTGGCTGGCTGGCCATCTGCAGATGCGCGGGACGCTGGTGCTGGATGATGGTGCGGTCAAGGCTGTTGCTCATGATCACAAGAGCCTGCTGCCGGTAGGCGTGAAAACCGTGCAGGGCAGTTTCCGTCGCGGCGAGATGGTGGTTTGCGTGGATCAGCAGGGGCGTGAAATCGCCCGTGGTCTGGCCAACTACAGCGCTCTCGAGGCGCAGAAGATCATCGGCCAGCCGACCGACGCCATCGAGAGTCTGCTCGGTTATGTGGATGGGCCGGAGCTGGTCCATCGCGACAACCTGGTGCTCGTCTGAGGGGGGGGATTCATGCGCAAGGGATTGATGGCGGCGCTGATGCTGCTGCCGATGCTGGCGGGTGCCGAAGAGATCGGCGAAGTGTCCACGGTCTTCAAGTGGGTCGGCCCCAACGACAAGATCCTGGTGGAGGCTTTTGACGATCCCAAGGTGGAAGGTGTCAGTTGCTACCTGTCCCGCGCCAAGACTGGCGGTGTGAAGGGTGGTCTGGGTCTGGCGGAGGATCGCGCCGAGGCGTCGATCTCCTGTCGTCAGGTCGGGCCGATCCGTTTCGTTGGCGAGCTCAAGGATGGCGAGGAGGTGTTCAAGCAGCGCACCTCGCTGGTGTTCAAGAGCATGCAGGTGGTGCGTTTCTTTGATAAGAAGCGCAACGCGCTGGTCTATCTGGTCTACAGCGACCGGGTGATCGAGGGCAGTCCGCAGAATGCGGTGACGGCGATTCCGATCATGCCGTGGCCGGCGGCGAAGTAAGTGAGAAGGGCGGGTGACCGCCCTTTCTTTTTGTCTGCAGGAAAGCTTTGCCTGTGGATAACTCGTTTGAGAGATAAATCGCAGGCAATAAAAAACCGGCCCTGGGGCCGGTTTTTCAAGAACGGAACGCTTACGCGGTGGCCAGGGCCTTCACGTGGGCGTTCAGGCGGCTCTTGTGACGAGCGGCCTTGTTCTTGTGGATGATGCCTTTGTCGGCCATGCGGTCGATGACCGGTACGGCGGCAACCAGAGCGGCCTGGGCCTTCGGCAGGTCCTTGGCGTCGACTGCTTTGACTACGTTCTTGATGTAGGTACGAACCATGGAACGCAGGCTGGCGTTGTGGCTGCGACGCTTCTCAGCCTGTTTGGCGCGTTTTTTGGCGGAAGGTGTGTTGGCCACCGTCGAGCTCCTCGAAAAAAACTTGGGATGTTGCGAATAAATTAAGGCCGCGAATAATGCCGTTGCATCAGGGCCTTGTCAAGGGTATGCGCGGCCGCCGACGAGTGGTGCGACGGGCGCACGCTGGCCGCCGGATGGGGTGATTTATTCGCCCCGCGGCCCTACACTGCTGCGCTTCGCCTGGCAGCTGAGCTTTCGCTCAAGGCCAGTGCCGCGCCCGGCAGGGTCGGCCATTCTACCAGTTCTGGACGCTATGAACCTACTCAAGTCGCTGGCCGCGGTCAGCTCGATGACCATGATCTCGCGGGTGCTCGGTTTCGTGCGCGACACCATAGTCGCGCGCATGTTCGGCGCCGGCATGGCCACCGATGCCTTCTTCGTCGCCTTCAAGCTGCCCAACCTGCTGCGCCGCATCTTCGCCGAAGGCGCGTTCTCCCAGGCCTTCGTGCCGATCCTGGCTGAATACAAGACCCAGCAGGGCGAGGAGGCGACCCGCACCTTCATCGCCTATGTATCCGGCCTGCTGACGCTGATCCTGGCGCTCGTCACCGTCCTCGGCATCCTGGCCGCGCCCTGGGTGATCTGGGTGACGGCGCCCGGCTTCGTCGATTCGACCGAGAAGTTCGAGCTCACCAGTTCCCTGCTGCGGGTGACCTTTCCTTATATCCTGCTGATCTCGCTGGCGTCCCTGGCGGGAGCGATCCTCAATACCTGGAACCGCTTCTCGGTGCCGGCCTTCGTGCCGACACTGCTGAACGTCAGCATGATCCTGTTCTCGCTGTTCCTCACGCCGTACTTCGACCCGCCGATCATGGCGCTGGGCTGGGCAGTGCTGGCCGGCGGCCTGGCGCAGCTGCTTTACCAACTGCCGCACCTGAAGAAGATCGGCATGCTGGTGCTGCCGCGCATCAATCTGCGTGATTCCGGCGTGTGGCGCGTGCTCAAGCAGATGGGGCCGGCGATCCTCGGCGTCTCGGTCAGCCAGATTTCGCTGATCATCAACACCATATTCGCCTCTTTCCTGGTCGCCGGTTCCGTGTCCTGGATGTACTACGCGGACCGCCTGATGGAGCTGCCGTCCGGTGTGCTGGGCGTGGCTCTGGGCACCATCCTGCTGCCGTCCCTGGCCAAGACCTACGCCAGCGATGATCGCCACGAGTATTCGCGCCTGATGGACTGGGGCCTGCGCCTGTGCTTCCTGCTGGTGCTGCCGTGCTCCCTGGCCCTGGCGGTGATCGCCGAGCCGTTGACCGTCGCGCTGTTCCAGTACGGCAAGTTCAGCGCCCACGACGCCCTGATGACCCAGCGCGCGCTGATCGCCTATGCGGTCGGCCTGCTCGGGATCATCCTGGTGAAAGTGCTGGCTCCGGGCTTCTACGCGCGGCAGAACATCAAGACGCCGGTGAAGATTGCACTGTTCACCCTGGTTTCCACCCAGTTGATGAACCTGGTATTCATCGGTCCGCTCAAACATGCCGGCCTTGCCCTGGCGATCAGCCTGGCGGCCTGCCTGAACGCCGGGCTGCTGTTCTGGCAGTTGCGCAAGCACCAGTTGTTCGAGCCGCAGCCAGGCTGGGGCAAGTTCATCGCGAAATTGGTGATATCTGTACTGGTGATGTGCGCCGTCCTGGTCGGCATGATGTACGTCATGCCGGCCTGGGACGAGGGCGGGATGACGATTCGCCTGGTGCGTCTGGGCGCGCTGGTGGTGGCCGGCGTGGTCGCCTATTTCGGTATGCTGGCGCTGCTGGGCTTCCGTCTGCGGGACTTCTCCCGCCGCGCGGTGCTGTAACCTTCGCCGGGCAAAGCATTGCATCCGCTTTCGGCGACGGCATTTTGCCTGTCGCACGGCGGCGGGTGTGGGTATAATCGACCACTTTCTGAGCAATACGCGCGCTATGCAGCTGCTTCGAGGCCTTCACAACCTGCGGCCCCTGTCCGGGGGCTGTGTCGCCACCATCGGTAATTTCGACGGCGTCCATCTCGGCCACCAGGCGATCCTGGGGCGTCTGCGCGAGCGTTCGCTGGAGCTGGGCGTGCCCAGCTGTGTGGTGATCTTCGAGCCGCAGCCGCGCGAGTACTTTGCGCCGGATGCCGCGCCGGTACGCCTGACTCGCCTGCGTGAGAAGCTCGAACTGCTGCGCCAGTATGGCGTCGATTTCGTTCTCTGCCTGGCGTTCAATCGCCGCCTGCGCGAGCTGTCGGCCGCCGAGTTCGTCCGCCAGGTGCTGGTGGAGGGCCTGCGGGTCCGCCATCTGGAAGTGGGCGACGATTTCCGCTTCGGCTGCGACCGTTCCGGCGACTTCGCCTTCCTGGTCAAGGCCAGCGCGGAGCAGGGCTTCACCGTCGAAGCCGCCACCACCGTAGAAGTCGACGGTATGCGCGTGAGCAGCTCGCGCATCCGCAAGGACCTGGCCGACGGCGACCTGCACATGGTCGAGCGCCTGCTGGGTCGTCCGTATCGCCTGAGCGGCCGTGTGCTGCACGGGCAGAAGCTGGGCCGCACGCTGGGTTCGCCCACCGCGAACATCCAGCTCAAACGCCGCAAGGCGCCGCTCAATGGGGTTTACCTGGTCAGCACCCTGGTGGCTGGCCAGCGCTGCAACGGGGTTGCCAACATCGGCACCCGACCGTCTGTGAATGGCGACGGCCGGCCCCACCTGGAAGTGCATCTGCTGGATTTCGCTGGCGACCTTTACGGCCAGCATCTGGACATCACTTTCCACCAGAAGCTGCGTGATGAGCAGCGTTTTGCCTCGCTGGAGGCACTCAAGGCGGCCATCCTCGCCGACATCGCCGCCGCCCGGGCCTATTGGCTGGGCCAACCGCTTGATTGAAGATCCTGAACAGGCCCTGAGATGACCGATTACAAAGCCACTCTGAACCTTCCCGAAACCGACTTCCCGATGAAAGCCGGCCTGCCGCAGCGCGAGCCGCAGACCCTCAAGCTCTGGAACGACATTGGCCTGTACCAGAAGCTGCGGAAGATTGGCGAAGGTCGCCCGAAATTCATCCTGCACGATGGCCCGCCCTACGCCAACGGCAGCATCCACATCGGTCACGCGGTCAACAAGATCCTCAAGGACATCATCGTCCGCTCCAAGACCCTGGCCGGCTACGACGCCCCCTACGTGCCGGGCTGGGACTGCCACGGCCTGCCGATCGAGCACAAGGTCGAGACCACCCACGGCAAGAACCTGCCGGCGGACAAGACCCGCGAGCTGTGCCGCGAATACGCCGCCGAGCAGATCGAAGGGCAGAAGGCCGACTTCATCCGCCTGGGCGTGCTGGGCGAGTGGGACAACCCCTACAAGACCATGGCGTTCGCCAACGAGGCCGGTGAAATCCGCGCGCTGGCCGAGATGGTCAAGCAGGGCTTCGTGTTCAAGGGCCTGAAGCCGGTGAACTGGTGCTTCGACTGCGGTTCGGCCCTGGCCGAGGCGGAAGTCGAGTACGCCGACAAGAAGTCCGACGCCATCGACGTCGCCTTCCCGGTGGAAGACGCAGACAAGCTGGCCGCCGCCTTTGGCCTGGCGAGCCTGTCCAAGCCGGCCGCCATCGTCATCTGGACCACCACCCCCTGGACCATCCCGGCCAACCAGGCGCTGAACGTCCACCCCGAATTCACCTACGCGCTGGTCGATACCGGTGAGCGCCTGCTGGTGCTGGCCGAAGAGCTGGTCGAGTCCTGCCTGCAGCGTTATGGCCTGGAAGGCCAGGTCATCGCCACCGCACAAGGTGAAGCGCTGGACCTGATCCGCTTCCGCCACCCGTTCTACGAGCGCTTCTCGCCGGTCTACCTGGCCGAGTACGTCGAGCTGGGCGCCGGCACCGGCGTGGTTCACTCCGCCCCGGCCTACGGCGAGGACGACTTCCGTACCTGCAAGCAGTACGGCATGGTCAACGACGACATCCTCAGCCCCGTGCAGAGCAACGGCGTGTACGTGGCCGACCTGCCGTTCTTCGGCGGCCAGTTCATCTGGAAGGCCAACCCGGCCATCGTCGCCAAGCTGGACGAAGTGGGCGCGCTGCTCAAGCACGCCAGCATCAGCCACAGCTACATGCACTGCTGGCGCCACAAGACCCCGCTGATCTACCGCGCCACCGCGCAGTGGTTCGTCGGCATGGACAAGCAGCCGGAAGCCGGCGCCACCCTGCGTGAGCGCGCGCTGCAGGCCATCACCGAAACCGATTTCGTGCCCAACTGGGGCCAGGCGCGCCTGCACGGCATGATCGCCGGCCGTCCGGACTGGTGCATCTCGCGCCAGCGCAACTGGGGCGTGCCGATTCCGTTCTTCCTGCACAAGGCCACCGGCGAGCTGCACCCGCGTACCGTCGAGCTGATGGAAGCGGTTGCCCAGCGCGTCGAGCAGTCGGGCATCGAGGCCTGGTTCAAGCTCGACGCCGCCGAACTGCTGGGCGATGAAGCCGCGCAGTACGACAAGATCAACGACACCCTGGACGTCTGGTTCGACTCCGGCACCACCCACTGGCACGTGCTGCGCGGCTCCCACGCCGAGCTGGGCCATGCCAGCGGTCCGGCCGCCGACCTCTACCTGGAAGGCTCCGACCAGCATCGCGGCTGGTTCCACTCGTCCTTGCTGACCGGCTGCGCCATCGACGGCCACGCGCCGTACCGCCAGTTGCTGACCCACGGCTTCACCGTGGACGAGTCGGGCCGCAAGATGTCCAAGTCGCTGGGTAACGTGATCGCCCCGCAGCAGGTTACCGACACGCTGGGCGCCGACATCCTGCGCCTGTGGGTTTCCGCCACCGACTACTCGGGCGAGATGGCGGTTTCCCAGACGATCCTGCAGCGCAGCGCCGATGCCTATCGCCGCATCCGCAACACCGCGCGCTTCCTGCTTTCCAACCTGTCCGGCTTCGACCCGGCCAAGGACCTGCTGCCCAACGACGAGCTGCTGGCCCTGGACCGCTGGGCCATCGACCGAGCGCTGCAGCTGCAGCGCGAGCTGGAAGAGGCCTACCGCGACTACCGCTTCTGGAACGTCTACTCCAAGGTGCACAACTTCTGCGTGCAGGAGCTGGGCGGCTTCTACCTGGACATCATCAAGGACCGCCAGTACACCACCCAGGAAAACAGCGTCGCCCGCCGTTCCTGCCAGACCGCGCTGTTCCACATCGCCGAGGCCCTGGTGCGCTGGATCGCCCCGATCCTGGCGTTCACCGCCGAGGAAATCTGGAGCTTCCTGCCGGGCGAGCGCGCCGAGTCGGTGATGCTGACCACCTGGTATGACGGCCTGTCCGAGCTGCCGGCCGACGCCGAACTGGACCGCGCCTACTGGGACGAAGTCATGGCCGCCAAGGCTGCCGTGAACAAGGAACTGGAGAACCAGCGCAGCGCCAAGACCATCGGCGGCAACCTGCAGGCCGAGATCACCCTCTACGCCGAAGATTCCCTGGCCAAGCGCCTGGAGAAACTGGGCAACGAGCTGCGCTTCGTGCTGATCACCTCCGCCGCCACCGTCGCGCCGCTGGCCGACGCGCCGGCCGACGCGGTGGAGAGCGAACTGCCGGGCCTGAAGCTGAAGGTGGCCAAGTCCGCCCACGCCAAGTGCGGCCGTTGCTGGCACTTCCGCGCCGACGTCGGCAGCTATGCCGCGCACCCGGAACTGTGCGGCCGCTGCGTTGAGAACATCGATGGCGCCGGCGAGGTCCGCCACTATGCCTGATCGTTTCGGCCGCCTTGGCTGGCTGTGGATCACCGTGCTGGTGTTCGTGCTGGACCAGGTGAGCAAGGCCTTCTTCCAGGCTGAGCTGACCATGTACCAGCAGATCGTGGTCATCCCCGATCTGTTCAGCTGGACCCTGGCCTACAACACTGGCGCGGCCTTCAGCTTCCTGGCCGATGGCTCGGGCTGGCAGCGCTGGCTGTTCGCCCTGATCGCCATCGTGGTGAGCGCCGTGCTGGTGGTCTGGCTCAAGCGCCTGAAGCGCGGCGAGACCTGGCTGGCCATCGCCCTGGCCCTGGTGCTGGGCGGTGCGCTGGGCAACCTGTACGACCGCATCGTGCTCGGTCACGTGGTCGACTTCATCCTGGTGCACTGGCAGAACCGCTGGTATTTCCCGGCGTTCAACCTGGCCGACAGCGCCATCACCGTCGGCGCCATCATGCTGGCGCTGGATATGTTCAAATCGAAGAAGTCCGGAGAAACCGCCCATGGCTGAGTCTTCTGCAACCATTCAGCGTATCGGTGCGGATACCCAGGTCACCCTGCATTTCGCCCTCAAGCTGGAAGACGGCAATGTCGTCGACAGCACCTTCGACAAGCAGCCGGCCACCTTCAAGGTCGGCGACGGCAACCTCCTGCCGGGCTTCGAGCAGGCGCTGTTCGGCCTCAAGGCCGGCGACAAGCGCACCCTGAACATCCAGCCGGAGCAGGGCTTCGGCCAGCCGAACCCGGCCAACGTGCAGGTGATGCCGCGCGACCAGTTCCAGGACATGGAGCTGGCCGAGGGCCTGCTGGTGATCTTCAACGACGCCGCCAAGACCGAGCTGCCGGGCATCGTCAAAGCTTTCGATGACCAGCACGTCACCATCGATTTCAACCATCCGCTGGCCGGCAAAACGCTGGCCTTCGATGTCGATATCATTGACGTCAAACTTGCCTGAATGAGCGGGCGGCCCGTGTAAGCGGGCCGTTACGCATGCGGCGAAGAACTCCTACCGGCCCCTTGTGGGCCGGCTTGCTTAGCACCCGAGGCCACCATGCAAATCAAACTCGCCAATCCCCGCGGCTTCTGCGCCGGCGTCGACCGGGCGATCGAGATCGTCAACCGCGCCCTCGACGTGTTCGGCCCACCGATCTATGTGCGCCATGAAGTGGTGCACAACAAGTTCGTGGTGGAAAATCTGCGCAATCGCGGTGCCGTGTTCGTCGAGGAACTCGACCAGGTGCCGGACGACACCATCGTCATCTTCAGCGCCCACGGCGTTTCCCAGGCCGTGCGCAAGGAGGCCGAGAATCGCGGCCTGAAGGTCTTCGATGCGACCTGCCCGCTGGTGACCAAGGTGCATATGGAAGTGGTGCGCTACAGCCGCGACGGCCACGAATGCATCCTGATCGGCCACGAGGGCCACCCGGAAGTGGAAGGCACCATGGGCCAGTACGATGCGTCGAGTGGCGGCGCCATCTACCTGGTGGAAGACGAGGAGGATGTGGCTGCGCTGGAGGTTCGCAACGCCGAGGCGCTGCACTTCGTGACCCAGACCACCCTGTCGATGGATGACACCTCCAAGGTGATCGACGCCCTGCGCGCCAAGTTCCCGCACATCCAGGGCCCGCGCAAGAACGACATCTGCTACGCCACCCAGAACCGCCAGGACGCGGTGAAGGAACTGGCCGACCAGTGCGATGTGGTGCTCGTAGTCGGCAGTCCTAACAGCTCCAACTCTAACCGCCTGCGCGAGCTGGCCGAGCGCATGGGCACCCCCGGCTATCTGATCGACGGCGCCGAGGACCTGAAGAAAGAGTGGTTCGATGGTGTGCAGCGCGTCGGCATCACCGCCGGCGCCTCGGCCCCGGAAGTCCTGGTGCGCGGTGTGATCCAGCAACTGCGTGACTGGGGCGCGGAGCCCGAGGTGGAACTGGATGGCCGGGAGGAGAACATTACCTTCTCGATGCCCAAGGAACTGCGGGTGAAGGCTGTCTGAGCCGAGTCCGGAAACAAAAAAGCCCGATCCTGTGATCGGGCTTTTTCATGGGTGGCTATCCGCTAGCGGCGCCAGCACTGGCCCAGGGTGGCGCCACTACCTTGGCCTTTCACGCCGGCGTTGTTCAATGTCAGCGTTCCGCAGCTGTCACCGGACATCGCCCCCTTGGGTGTTGCACTCAATACATAGGTGGTTGACGTCGGGTTTCCGGAGAAGGCCAGGGTGTAGTACTTGCTCGCCCCATCCTTGGGGGCCTCGCTGAAGGGGAGGGTGACCGCGGCATTGGCGCTGGTGGTATAGCGGCCGTTGGCGGTGTAGTAGCGCTCCATGAACTGGGACAGCTCCATGAGCGACGCCTGGGCATCGGCGCGGCGCGCCTTCCTCACATACTCCTGGTAGGACGGATAGGCCACGGCGGAGATGATGGCGACGATCGCCACCACCACCATCAGCTCGATCAGCGTAAAACCGTGGTTGCGCTGGCAGCTTCCGAGCCTGGGTACAGCTGGGGACATCGTTTCTTTCTCCATTATCGATTCACTTCGCGCCAGGACAATCTTCCCGAGGCTCGATTCCCGGGCGGCACGGGGGCGCACTGCGGCTCCCCTCCCTTGGAACCGACGTAGCAGATCAGGTCGTCGCCATCGTCCTTGCTGAAGAAGCTCGGGGTCTTGATGACGCCGTTGGTCGAGTCGCTGATGCCTGAGTAAGGGATCTTGTTGCCTTGTTCGTCGGTGTAGTAGTCGTTGTCGTCGATCACGCCGTCGCCGTTGGCATCGAAGTAGTTGTACGACAGCCGACCATTGCCCAGGGCATCCAGTGCTATGAGCGAACTGATACCTCCACCGGTGCAGGGGTCGTCGGAAGGCGTCAGCGAAGTGAAGGTCACAGCGCCCCCGCGCAATATGGGGCGGGAGACCATACGCTCGCCGGTAATGGTATTGGTGCCGCCTTCGGCCTGTTTCCATTGCAGGTCCAGGTACCAGCCGCTCTTAGCGGTGGTCATGGCCTGGTTACTCACCACCGTCCGCCGGTCGCCACCGACGGTTTGCCGGTGGAGGATCTTCTGTTCCAGTAAGGTGTCGCGGCTGATTGTCGTACCGGAGTCGATGATGCCGTAGAAGGATTCAACTCGCTGGTTCTGCTGCAGGTCGGCATCGGTGGTCTGGTAGAAACTTCCTGTGCCGAACAGCACCATCATCTTGCCATCCCTGTTCAGGGCGACGGCCAGCGGAGCTGTGATCGGCTGTGCTCGATTGGAACTATCGCGAGCCTGGAACAGTGAGTTGCCGTTCAGCGAGCCGGGCGCGCCCCAGTTGCTCGGATTGGTACCGTTGATATCCAGCCGCCACAGGTTGCCCGAGGTATCGCCGACATAGATGCGATCGGCTACCCGGTCGTTGTTAACATCGACAGGTGCCGGGTCGGCCAGGCCGCCTGTGGTAGTGATGGTGAATTGCTTGATTACCGATCCATCTGCGGCATCGAGAATCCACACCTTGCCGCTGCTGACTGCGCTGTTGATGAATCCGCTGGTGACAATCACGCCAAACTTGCCGTTCGCCAGGGGGGCGATCGCAGGGCGATGCATCGGATTGCCCATTTCCGGCGCGGTGAACTCCCATAGCACCTTGCTGGCGTTCATGTTGCTCGGGTCGCTGACATCCAGCGCGAACACGCTTTTGCCGCCAGCGCCGGTGGTGCCAACGACGATGGTCTTCCAGCTCGAGTCGATATAGACGTCGGAGTAGTTGGGAGATCCATCGACGTAGTAGCGGTGACTGTAAGTGGGGGACGTGAGTTGATAGAGGTCGTCGACGACAGTGCGAGGCACATAGGCGAAGAGTTCGCTGCCACCATTGCTTAGCGTGCCGTCGAAACCGTGGATCATTCCGTCGTTCGCCCCCAGGACCACCAGCGGCTTCTTGCTCTTGTAGCTGCTGCTGGCGCGATAGGTGAGGTAGGCCGGGCCGGCGTTGCCCCATTGGCTGCCGGCCAGCAGGTTGTAGCCGAAGTCCTGGTTGGCGATGTATTGCGGGTCGGAATTGACGATGTCGCCCAGCCGGCTGCCGCGCTCGCGGTAAGGGTTGGCCGGATTGCTGGTGCTGACTTCCCGGCTCCTGTCTCCGCGCAGGAAGGCCAGGCGGTTCTGTGCTTCCGCTTCGGTGACGGAGACCGTGGCGTCGGCGGTGCGCCTGAGCGCTACTTTGGTGTCGGCATCCAGGGAGCCCCAGGTGAAGTCGACACCGGTGGTGCTGGTGAAATAGGTGTTCCCAGCCTGGCCCGCGAGCGAATTGACGGTGAAGATCTTGCGCGCCGAAAGGTCAGTGAGAGCATCCAGTCGGGTGGCGGCGCTCCAGCTGGGAGTCGTCGCTACCACGCCATTGCCGTTGACGCTCTTGGCCTGCAGGTCGCCGCTCCAGTGTTCGCTGTTGTACTGCGACTGGTAGATCGCGCTGCCGGTATCCAGCTGCGTGGAGTTGGTCGCCAGCGAGGTGGTCGAACTGCGCACTTCCTGGACGATCTTGGCGAAGGCGGTCTTCAGGCTGCTGACCATTTTTTCCGCGTCGCTGGCGACGAAGAAGTTGTCCGGGCGCTTGTCGCCGGTCGACAGCGTTTCCCCGTTGGTCCACCAGAGGTCATCGGTCAGGCTGGCGGTCGAGCTGTAGGGGTCGAAATTGGTGGGGACCTTGAAGCCGCCGTATTTCGCGGCGAGCCAGTACTGATTCTTGGCGCGGGCCTCCAGTTTCTGAGCTTCCCGAACATCCACCCAGTAGGTGGAGACGGTCTGCTTGCCGCTCATCTGCGGGCGTATGTCCTTGGTGTGCGAGTCATAGGCCAGGCCCGCGATATAGGCGGAGTTATTGCGCCCGGTGTAGTTGTCGGAGCTCTGGTTGAGACTGACACCTTCGAGACTACCCACCTTGCCGGTGGCCTTGACCGCGTCGACGGTAGTGTCGTTCCTGACTTCTTCAGGCTTGGTCGGCTCCCGGTAGGCAGAGGTAGTTCCGGGCAGGTTCTTGTCGACGTGGGTGTTCACGTCACCGATCCCGAGAATGACGTTCTTCTGGCAGGCATAGGTGATCGGATCACTCCACGTGGTGACGACGGGGAATCCATCGGCCATCGTGTAGACGTTGGAGCTGATGTCGCTGTACTCGGGCACGTTGCCCTGATTTTTGAAGTAGCGGATCGCTGTGTAGTAGAGCTCGCTGACCGGGTCGAGGCTCTTGTGTGCCTGGTCGGTCATCGAACCGAATTTGTTGATGTAGTTGATGACGCCGCTACGGCTGACGCTGCCCCCGGTGGCCGTGGCATCGGCAGGGTTGGGGTTGTCGGCGAAGACGCCGGTCGTGGGGTCCCACTCCCTCTGTGTGTTGCTGTCCCCACCTTCGCCCAGGGTCGGGCCGATGTACTTCTGATTGGCACGCAGGACGCCACCATCGCGAAGTTCGTTGGAGTCATTCAGGTAGCTGAAGGCGCTGTAGCGGAGGGTGTTGGAATACTGTTGCAGCAGCCCTTCGGGCTTGTAGTTGCTGCCATAGCGCTTGCAGTTGCTTTCCGGCATGGCGCTGTCGCATACCTTGACCTGCACACGCACGCGGAAAATGCTCTTGGTCTTCTTGCTGACGGTATAGGACGTCACCAGCCCGCCGGTCCCCCATTGGGCGGCAGTCCCTTCGTCATAGTCCACCCAGCGCCCGGTGTTCTCGGTGCCGCCGTCGGAACCTCCGAGCCCGTCGGAGGCATTGGCGAACATCATGTCGTAGTTGAGGCCCTGCATGCGGACGTAGAACGCTCCCCAGGCGCTGGAGGCGGGGGTCGCGCCGGTGATTTCCGATTTGGGCAGCATTCCTTGCCCGCTGGTCATCCGGTTGCCGGCACTGCTCTGGCCGGAGTGCCGGGCTTTCTGCAGGACGGTGAGGCTGGCGGTGTCCTGTATCCGGTTACCCCCGGTCAAGGCGCTGCGGAAGGGGTCGATGGTCGGGGTCCCCGCCCAGTTCAGGAAGTTGCCGCTCCATTCCTTCTTGGCGGCGCCGATGTTGCACTTGCGGGCATTGGCCGTTCCGACCGGATAGAAATAGGTGCCGACGATTTTCTGGGCATCGACGTTTTTCAGCGCGCTGTCCGCGCTGTAGTCGTAGAGATTTTTGCTCGAGTCGTAGGTGTAGCGATAGCACTTTTCCGGATCGAAATAGCCGATGTACTTGCTGCTCGAGCTGTAGGCGCCCAGGTTTGCGATGGACAGGATGGTGGGCCATTCTACCGACGGTGTCAGCGCCAGGCTGCCCGGTACGTTGGAGCTGCCCAGCAGCATGGGAGTCTGGGATACCGCGGCCTGAACCTCGATCGCCTGCAGGAAGATCACGCTGAAGCTGAGGAACGACGAGCACCAGACGCTCAGGGTCTTCGGGGTTACTAGTTTCTTGAGCATGTAGGAGTTCTCGAAAGTCCTGTCAGCGCTTGATGTACATCGACTTCAGTTGGTAGGTGGAGGCGGTGCTGCTGTCGGCGTTCTGCACGGCGCCAAATCCCTGTGCTTCCACTCTTATGACAGTCGTGGTGATAGGGGTGCCGGCTTCCGTTGATTCTCCCGATCTCCTGTAGACAACTCCCGGCAGGGTGGTCAGCCGGTACTTGGGAGTGGCCAGCCCCGAGATGTCGCTGGCGTCGTCCCAGGAGCTGCTGGAGACATAGTTCTGCCAATGGGTCACCGACTGGCCCTTGACGACGGCTTCGCCCTGCCGAATCGCCGCTTCCGCGGCCTGTAGAGCATGACTTTCGTCGCGAAGATTGCCGGCCATGCGTTCCTGCAGGGTGGTGCTGCGCATGCTGCTGATGCCGATGATAGTGAGGAGCAGGAGCATGATCAGTGCGACGACCAGTACAGCACCCTGTTGCGCCCGAGGCGCCCTGTTGATGTTCATGGCAGGCGGTTCCTGAGGCCGATGGTCGAGGTGAATGTGCGGGTCATGGGGTTGGCGTTATCCGTGCTGACGGCCGTGAGTGTGATCTGGGCCGACACCACCGTTGACCAGTCGGAGATGCTCGAGGCATCCACGTAGTCCCCGGAAACAGCACCATTGACGTTGCCGACGGCGTATTTGATCTGCAGGTCCTGGATGCCCTCGGCAACTTCCTCGGCGGATGCGCCGCTGTTGTAGCGAATTCGGTAGAGCGAGGGGCTGCCCGCCGAGTTGTTATTGACGAAGTAGAGGGTGCTTTCGAACTTGAGGATGTCCGAGGTGCTCGGGTAGATATGCCCGAAGGACGCTCCGTTCACCGATACGGCGGAGTTGCTGGCTGCCGAATTGTTGCGGAACAGGTCGCATCCTATGGGATCGGACAGGACCAGAAGGGTCCCCTGGGCGATTCCGGTCGCAGCTGTCGTACTGATGCTGTCGGTGGAGGAGGCTGCCGAGGGAGTCGCCCCGCTGGCTGCGGCCGCGTGCTTTACCAGGATGGCATCCGTCCCGCTGCGGCGAGTCCCGGAGAACCAGTTCGGGATGCTCTGGCCGCTCTCCCAGCCCTGAAGGGCCATGTCCAGGGTGTAGCGTGCATCCGTGAGGCCGGTGAGATTGTTTAGCTCGCTGACACATTCGCCCTTGTAACCAGCATTGCGCAGGTCATAGGTGAGGAACGTCATGGCAAAGCGGCCATTTTCCTGCACGCGGGAGAGGGCGGTGTTGGAGCTGAACGTCTGCTTGCTGGAGAGGAAAACCTGCAATACGCCGCCGATCAGCAGCAGCCCCAACAGCATGGCGATCATCAGTTCGACCAGGGACAGGCCGGACTGTGATGAGTGGCTAGCGAGCTTCATAGGCGAGTCCGGTACTCGAAGGTTTCCGAGGGGGTGTTGGTGTCGCTGGTTGCCTTGATGCGAGCCCGGTTGTCATTCCAGCGGATGGAAATGGTGAAAATGTTGGCGTTCAAGGCGATCTTGCCGGTGCCATCGGGCAGCGACTCCGCCAGGCGATTGAGCCACTCGGCCTTGTCTTTGGCCGCACGGCTGCCGCTCACGCCGTTGCTGGTGGAGGAGGCCGGGAAGTCGCTCATGCTGTAGTCGCCCGCCAGCGCCTTGTCGCGGTTGGCGCGCATACGATCGGCCATGTCATTGGCGAGGATGCTGGCTTGGGAGCGGTAGTAGGCGCCCTGATTGGTCTGAACGCTGGTGGCCTGCAGGCCCGCCATGCCAAGCAGGCCCACGGCGAGAATCACCACGGCGATCAGAACTTCGAGCAGGGTTGCACCCTGCTGTGTGCGCAGGCTCATCACTCGCAGTCCGCCTTCTCGATCTTGCTCAGTCCGCTCAGCGCCACGGACAGCGTGCGCTTCTGGTTACCGCTGCAGCTCGGTTGTGTGACCGAGAGGCTGGTGGCGGTACTGACCATACCGTTGCTCTGATAGATGACCCCGGCGTTAGGGCCGGTGATCGCAACGTCGGAGGGCGCTTGCCAAACCTTGATGATGTCGCCGCCGCTCTGCCGGATCAGCCAGCCAGCGCTCCAGTCGGTGCCGTTCTCGCAGTTGTCGCCCGCTGCGTTCCGACGGCAGAGGGTCACCCGGTTGTGCCGCATCACGGCTTCCGAACGCGCCAGTTGCAGGGCGGACTGCAGCTCGGTGCTGGTCGTGGTGAGCTTGCTGTCACGGATGGTGCTGGTGAAGGACGGTGCGGCGACGCTGATGAGGATGGCCAGGACGACGATGGTCACCATCAACTCGATCAGCGTGAATCCTGCCGAATGCATCGGGCGCGACATGGCGCATTCCTCGCGTTTTAAGTCGCGGCAATGCTGCCGTCTGTCGTAGGAAAAGTCCTAACTAGACAGATGACCGTTCGTTATAGCGCGATGTTCGGTCATGCGATTGGTGCATATGTGACAGGTGTCGCGACACGAGTGTGACGCGGGTCAGCGAGGGCAAAGTGGGTCCGTTTCGCTGGATTCCCGGCGAATCCTTCCGGCCCTGTTGATCATGATCCGGGAAGCGGATTGTGTACGGGCGCAGAGCACGAAATGCCCGGAGTGGAAGGCCCCGCTGGGCTGGATGCTGTAGCCGCCGGGGGTGTAGTGGACGTAGCGGCGGGACGTGCTGTCCGGGATGACGGTGATGTGGGGAAGAGCCGCGTGAGTCGCCAGCAGTTGTTCGGCGGGGGCGCGAACACCGTTGTTGTTGCTGTCGACGAATAGCACCCAGCCCTGGGCCCAGTTGCCGCCGAGCGCGGCGATGCTGATCGGTTGCCCGCTCAGCACGGCCGTCGTCCGCGCCTGGTTCAGGGCGCCCTGCAGCTCCTGCGTGGCGACCTGCAACCGATGCTCTTCGAGCAGTCGGCCGAAGCCCGGTGCGGCAAGGGAGAGGGCGATGGCGAGGATCGCCAGCGCTACCAGCAGTTCGATGAGGCTGAAACCCTTGTGTTTGAGCATGTCCGTGCCTGATTCTGGATTCTCCTCAGGGATTATTGGCGTTGCCTGTTTTGTGGCGTCTGATGCCGTTGTAGGGCGCTTCCGGGGTGGTTGTAGTTGTCGCCCGTCATGTGGACGCTCTCATTGCGCGGTATACCGCGTGCTTCCTGCTATCCAACCTATCCGTCCTGAACCCGGCTAAGGACCTGCTGCCCAACAATCAGCTGCTGGCTCTAGACCGCTGGGCCATTGACCTGGCCTTGGTGTTGGGTGGTGCGCTGAGCAACCTGTACGACCGCATAGTGCTTGGTCACGTGTCGACTTCTTCCTGGTGCACTGGCAAACCGCTGGTATTTCCCAGCATTCAACCTGGCCGACAGCGCCATCACCGTCGGCGCCATCATGCTGGCGCTGGATATGTTCAAATCGAAGAAGTCCGGAGAAACCGCCCATGGCTGAGTCTTCTGAAGATATTCAGCGTATCGGTGTGGATACCCAGGTCGCCCTGCATTTCGCTCTCAAGCTGGAAGACGGCAACGTCGTCGACAGCACCTTCGACGAGCAGCCGGCCACCTTCAAGGTCGGCGACGGCAACCTGCTGCCGGGCTTCGAGCAGGCGTTGTTCGGCCCCGGACGTCCTGGTTCGCGGCGTGATCCAGCAACTGCGTGAGTGGGGCGCGGAACCCGAGGTGGAGCTGGATGGCCGAGAGGAGAACATTACCTTCTCGATTCCCAGGGAACTGCGGATGAAGGCGCTCTGAAGTCAGCATCCTCAGATGAAGAAACCCCGATCGATTGATCGGTTTTTTTCGGCCTTGAAGTTTGGGGCATTTAGCTAGGCCAATTAGAGCGGATGGTTTGTTTTGTGAGGTGCCTCACAAAGTAAACTGACGGCGAGGAAAGGCTGCACCATTCGCACATATAAATACGCCAATTATCCTTGGTACATAGATTTTGGATGCTGTTCGATGGGATCTTTCCTATGTCGGATAGGGATTTAGGAGTCGTAATTCCGTGCGCAGGATCAGTGGATTTACCTTGATCGAATTGATGATCACGGTGGCAGTCGTCGCCATCCTAGCGGCCATCGCCTACCCGTCGTACAAGCAATACGTGATCCGGGCCAACCGCAGTGAGGCCCAGGCGTATCTGATGGATCTCTCCCAGCGTCAGCAGCAGTATCTGATGGATGCGCGCGCCTATACCAGCAGCGAAACGACCCTCGGGGCCAGCCAGCCCAGCAGGGTTGCAGGCAACTACACCATCACGATAACCGTAGGCAGCGGACTTCCCCCCAGCTTTACCATTACGGCTGCGCCCAAGAGCGGCACGATGCAGTCAGGTGACGGCAATCTTTCGATCAACCAGGCGGGGACCAAACAATGGACCGGAGGCGTCTGGTGAAGGTCTCTGGACGTGGCCGGATGCCGAAGGGGAGGAGTTGTAGCCATTCTCTCGGTCGGGGGCATCAGGGATTCACCCTGGTGGAACTGCTGATGAGCCTGGTCGTACTTTCCATTCTGCTGGCCATTGGTATCCCGTCGTTCAAGTCGATCATCGCTGATCAACGTGTCCGAGCGGCGACAACCGACTTGCAATCGGCGCTGATACTGGCGCGTGTCGAGGCGATCAAGCGCGGTGTCGTGGTCACGCTGCGCCCAGCCTCGGGCCAGGAATGGGCACAGGGATGGCTCATCCAGAACCCGGCCACAGGCAACGACAGCAATCCACTCGCCAAGTATTCGTTGGGTGATGGCGTGAATATTGATTCCGCTGCCTCTCAGGTGGCGTTTCGCCCCTCCGGCCGCTTGAGCGCAGGCTCCGTGGTCACCTTTGAAGTTACCTCCAGTCAGGACAGCGAGAAGGTTCGCTGTGTGTCGCTGGGCATAGATGGCCGTGCCACTTCCGCCAAGGGAGGCTGCTGAAATGATGGCGGACGGGTCCCAGAAGACAGGAATGCGTGGCTTCACCCTGATCGAGGTGCTGGTCGCCATGCTGGTGCTTGCGATAGGGCTGTTGGGCCTCGCCGGCCTGCAAAGCCGAATGCTTAATTCGCAATTCGAGACATACCAGCGTGCTCAGGCACTGATGCTCGCTGAAGACATGGCCAACCGGATTCGCAGCAATCCGGCCGCGGCCCGCTCGACGAGCTATGTGAGTAATGCAGTCTACGGAGTCGGCAATACAACCGGTGATGGCGGTTGCAGTTCTGCTGACGTGGTTGGAAAGGATTTGTGTGCTTGGAACCAAGCGCTGAAGGGCGCCTCTGTGACCACCGATGATAATCGCCAGATCGGCAGCATGATCGGCGCACGCGGGTGCATATCCACGGTAAAGACATCTGCCAAAGCGGAGGCAGTGATTCGCGTTTCGGTAGCCTGGATGGGGACATCCTCCACCGTTTCCCCGGCCGATGCCTGCGGCAAGGACAGCTTCGGCAGCGATGACAGCATGCGCCGTGCGATCTACATCGATGTCACGCTGGCGTACCTGGGAGTTTGATCTATGCCTGTCATGAGCACTGGACAGCGTGGCATTTCGATGATCGAGGTCATGGTCTCCATGGCGCTGGGCCTGGTGATCCTTCTTGCCGTCACCATCATCTTCACCAATAACAGCCGGACCCGCGGCGAAATGGAGAAGAGTGGCCGTCAGGTTGAAAACGGTCGTTATGCGCTCATGCTGCTGAGCGATGAGATAAGTAACGCAGGCTTTTGGGGGGAGGCCGGGGCCCAGAACGTGCCGGGTACACTACCGCCTCTTTGTCCTCTGAGCACGGCCGAAGTCAGTGATGCCCTTGGTGTGCCTGTGCAGGGCGGTTCGGTTTCAGGTACGGCGCCATCCTGCATATCGACGGCCAAGTCTGGCAGTGACTATCTGGCAATCCGCCGTGCAAGCACTTGCGCGACAGGGAGCAGTGGGTGCGATCCCTTTGCTGCCGGCTACTTCCATCTGCAGGTATCGGCATGTACAACGCAGAACCCTGGCGTGCCGCTGGTGAAAACCGCGGCTGCCGATCTGACCGCCAAGAAACGCAACTGCACCACTGTGGCTCCCATCTACCGTTTGCTCAGCCGGGTGTATTTCATCTCTGGGGCGGATGTACTGAGTCGGGTTGAGCTGGGAAACGGCGCCTACTCTGGCGCGACTCAACTGGTGGAGGGTATCGAGCAGTTGCATTTCGAGTATGGCTTGGATACGGCTCCTGTCGCACGAGATGGCGCTGTCGATCTATTCACAGCGAATCCAACAGCCACTCAGTGGCCCGATGTGGTGGCGGTACGTATCTGGCTGGTTGCGCGAAATCTGGAGAAGACTGCCGGCTATGTCGATGGGCGTACCTATCAACTGGGTGAGAACAACACGTACAGCGTGCCCACGGGGGGGAAAGGCTACAAGCGGGAGGTCTACTCCACCACCGTGTACTTGAACAATGTTTCGGGACGGAGGCAGGCGCCATGAGCCGCTTCAATCTGGGAGTACGCCGGCAACGGGGAACCGTGCTGGCGGTGGCGTTGATCATGTTGTTGCTGGTTACGTTGATGGCGGTTGCGGGTTTCAATCTTGCCCAGACCAACCTGAAGGTCGTGCAGAACCTCGAGAGTCGTGAGCTGGCCGAGAATGCGGCCAATGCGACGTTGGAAGAAGCGATCAGCTCCAGCCTGTTCACCAAGAATCCGAGCAGCATCTTCGTCAACTCGTGCGTCAACGCGAATACCAAGTGCTATGACGTCAATGGTGACGGCGTCGATGACATCACCGTGGTTGTGGATCGTCCGTACTGTGTGATCGTCCTGCCAATCAAGAACTCCGAACTGGACCTCTCCAAGCCCGCCGATGCGGGATGTTTCATTCAGGACCGGGAAGACTCCCTCTGCGTCAACTCAGTCTGGGAGCTGCGTGCGACCGCCACGGACAACCTGACGTCGGCTGTAACGGTCACTCGGCAGGGCGTGGCTATCCGCGCGAGCAGCGACGACGCCGACACGGCCTGCCCGAAATAGTTGAGGATAATTGCATGAATACCTGGCTGAAGACGCTTCGAGTGACGCTTAGTATCCTCGCCCTGGCTTTTCCGTTCATGGGGGCGAAGGCCGAGGACATCGACATTTTCGTCAGGGGAGGTACCGCCAACTCCAGCCTGCCCAATGTCATCTTCATTCTCGACAACACCTCCAACTGGGCTCGGCAGAGCCAGAAGTGGCCGGGTGGCCTGACGCAGGGGCAGTCCGAGGTTCGGGCGATTCGTAGTGCCCTGGCTGGGCAGACCGACAAGCTGAATGTTGGCGTGCTGGAGTTCACGACCGGTGGCAACGCCAATCAGGACGGTGCCTTCGTTCGTTTCGCGCTGCAAAAATTGACGACTTCCAGCCAAGCTGCGCTGAATACTGAACTGGACGAAATCTACAACGGGATTAACTCTACGGACGAGAAACGCAACTCGAATACGTCCTACGGGAACCTGATCTACGACCTGTACAACTACCTGGGAGGTTTCCAGCAGAGCTTCGCCGGTCAAGGTACGGTTGCCTCCAAGGCAGACGCAAACGGTTATACCTCGACCTACTCGACATTCCGTTCGCCGCTGGCAGCCGACAGCTTGTGCGTGAAGACCTTCCTGATTTTCATCAGCAACCCCAACAGTAGCGGCCCTGCGTCCGATAATGCCACCAACAGCAGTGCCCTGAAGGCGCTCTATGCAGCGGTGAATGCCACTCCGGGCAAACTGGCTGGCGACACTTCCGGGACCGCGCTGCCTATCCCCCTGTTTACTACGGTAAACGGAGCGCCGGAGACGCTGGGTAAATCGGCGCAGTGCTATGCCGTTACTGACGTAGCGGCATGTACTGCAGCCGAATCGACGGGGACCGGGCTTTGTGTCGACCAGACAAGTTGCGCTTGTACCAGCAGCCCTGCGGCAACTGATAGCTGTTCCACTTCCGGCGGAAGCACTGGAGGTGGGAAGAACAACGGCAAAGGTAATGGAGGAGGCAACAGTAGCCCAACTACCTACCATCTCCCCGTGCAGCGAGCGGGCAGCACCACCGTTACGCCCACCGGCTCCGTAAATGCCACGTCCGGCTCTGCATGGAACCTCGATGACTGGACCAAGTTCCTCTTCAATTACGGTGTACCGGTGACGGCACCGAATGAAAACGGCGACCTGGTTACTCAGCGGGTGCCCGTCGTCACCTATGCCATCGATGTTTTCAATGCGCAGCAGAACGCCGACAATACCGGACTGATGCTGAGTGCTTCCAAGGGCGTAGGTGGAGGCAACTACTTCGCGGCGCGCAGCGAGGGAGAGCTGACCAGCGCACTCAACTCGGCGCTGTCCGATATCCTGTCGGTCAGTTCCACCTTCGCTGCGGTGAGCCTGCCGCTGAGCGCAACCAACCGCGCTCAGCAGGATAACCAGGTATTCATTGGTATGTTCCGCCCTGATCAACAAACCAAGCCGCGCTGGTTTGGCAATCTCAAGCGTTATCAGATCGCACTGTTCAACGGAGTTCCTGAACTGGCCGATTCGGTTGGCCGGGAGGCGGTGTCTACGCAGACGGGCTTTGCCGAGGACTGTGCGCAAAGTTACTGGAGTACGGACTCCCAAGACTACTGGAATGGCCTGGGCATTTCTCCGCCGCCTAGAAGCAAGTGCACGGATAGCGCCTTCAGCTCCTTCAACGTCTGGTCGGATCTTCCCGATGGTGATTTCGTGGAGAAGGGCGGGGCGGCCCAGGTTGCGCGTAAGAGTAACATTGCCAATCGGAGCATATTGACGGTTTCGGGTAGCGGTCTTGCTGCCATGACGGCAAGTATGTTCGGTAACAGTGATGTCGACAGCACAGTCACCAAGGACACGCTCTTCAACTACCTGAAGGGGAGCGTCGCTGGCACTGGGGAGATCAAGCCCGCTACTTCCAGCCGCCCGAGCATTCACGGTGATGTCATCCACTCGCGACCGCTGCCGATCAACTACGGCGGCACTACCGGTACGGTGCTCTATTACGGCGGCAATGATGGTCTGTTCCGCGCGGTGAGTGCGGCGAGCGGCGCGGAGAAATGGACTTTCCTCGCTCCCGAGCATTACGGCAGGATCAAACGCTTGTACGCCAATAGTCCGCTGGTGATTTTCCCGAACCAGAGTACCGGCACCGAGCCGGTGGCGGCGAAGGACTATTTCTTTGACGGCTCGGCGGGGCAGATTGTCCATTACAACAGCAGCAACCAGGTCGATCTGGCCTATATCTACCCGACGATGAGGCGCGGAGGGCGCATGGTCTATGCGTTCAACGTGACCGACCCGAGCGACCCGAAATTGTTGTGGCGACATGGATGCCCCAACCTGACCTCGGATACGGGGTGCGATACTGATTTTGTCGGCATAGGCCAGACCTGGTCGACACCGCGTGGGGCCAGGCTGAGCGGGTACACGGGCGGTACGACCAATCCAAGCAATTCGGTGGTGGTCTTCGGTGCGGGTTATGACAATTGTCTTGATCCTGACCAGATTTCCTTCGACTGCTCGACGGGAAAGGGTAAAGGCGTTTATGTGCTCGATGCCGTTACCGGCGACAAACTGGGCTTTTTCGCGACCGATGCTCCGGTGGTTGCAGAAGTCAGCCTTGTTGACCTCAACTTCGATGGCAATTCGGACTTTGCCTATGTCGCGGATGCGGCGGGCAACCTGTATCGGCTCAACTTCGTAGACCCGAGCACTCTGGCGCCCCTGGCCAAGACGGCCTGGACGATGCCGAAAATTGCCTTTACTCACAACGCCGGACGTCGATTCCTCAATGCGCCGACCGTGGCGCCCTACAAGGACAGCGTCTATGTTGCCCTGGGGTCAGGTAACCGCGAGCGCCCGTTGATCACCAACTATCCCTATGTGCAGGACGTGGACGATCGCTTCTATGTGTTCCTCGACACTCCCAGTAGCGCCAGTGCGAACGATAGCTCGCTGGCAGTCGACCTCGATGGGAGTCTGATGAACAATGCCACGCCGGCGCCGGCCTGTACTGACCCAGGAGTCTTCCCGGGAGTGGGCGTCAAGCGCGGGTGGTACATGAGTCTATCTGGGCGCGGAGAACAGATCGTGAACCCCGCGGTTATCGGCGGTGGCGATGTGCTGTTCAACAGCTACCAGCCTGGCGGTGCGAAGGTGGGTATGTGCACACGTCCCGGTGTCGCCACTGGTTACCAGATGAGCCTGTTCAATGGTTCGTCCTGTGATCGGGATCGTTCGGTAGTGATCGACGGCGGTGGCATGCCAATTGCCCCAACCCTGAGCACAGTCGTTGTGAAGGACCCCGACGACAAGGTAATTACCATCTGCATCGGTTGCCAGGGCCTGAATCCGACCAAGATCAAGCCTACAACGGATGAAACCCGCAAGCGGGTGTACTGGAATACCGACGTGGATCGTTGATGCGTCTCTCATAGGGCGGTCCTGCTTCGCGGACCGCCCTTTCTCGCTCATGTCCTTTCCGTAGAACTGCTTCACCTCCTTCGTATGCAGCTCTGTACGGACATGATGTGCCGCTCGGGGCACTTTCGCTTCGGATTCGGCCCGCACGATCGATGATTATCTTGTAACCGATTGCGCTCCTTCCGCAAATCGTCAGGCTGCCGACGTGGAATGCGCCGTTCTTCCGTAGGTTGTAGCTGTTGGCGACGTAGTGGGCGTGGTTACGCGATGTGCTGTCCGGCATACATCGACTCCGTACAGCGCTTCATGAGCACCGATCAGGTCCTCTTACTCCTGGCGAATGCCGTCGTTGTTGTCGATGAACAGGATCCGGCCTTGGGCCCAATTGCTGTCGTGCTGCGAGGCTGACGGGTTGTCCGATGAGCACGGCGGTTGCGCGGGCCTGACTCAGGGCGCTGTGCAGTTCCTGCATTGCGACATGCAGCCGGTCCTCATTGGGCAGTCGGCCGAATAGCGACGCTGAGAGGGGGAGGACTGCCAGGGCCACCAGAAGTGTGATGAGGCTGAAACACTTGCGTTGAGCATGTTCCGTCCTGGGGGGCTCGTCAGGGAGTATTAGGACTGCTCGTTTGGGGGAGGCTGATGCCGTTGTAGGGCGCCTCCGGGGTGCTTGTAGTTGTCGCCCGTCACCCAGTTGCTCCCGTTGCCCGGTATAGTGCTCGACTGGCGATTTCCCTTTGGTTTTCCGTAAGTGATGTGGGGCGTTGTATGCCGGATGTGATCGTGGTGGGCGGCGGGGTCGTCGGGCTGTTGTCGGCCTGGACTCTGGGACAGGCCGGGGCCGAAGTGCTGCTGCTGGAGCGGGGCGAGACCGGGCGCGAGGCTTCCTGGGCTGGCGGCGGGATCGTCTCGCCGCTCTATCCCTGGCGCTACAGCCGAGCCGTGGCCAACCTGGCGCACTGGTCGCAGGATTTCTATCCAGGCCTCGGCCAGCGGCTGCTGGCGGACACCGGCGTGGACCCGGAAGTGCATGTGACCGGCCTGTACTGGCTGGACCTGGACGACCAGGACGAAGCGCTGGCCTGGGCCCGTGCCCAGGGGCGCCCGCTGTCGGAGGTGGATATTTCCGCCGTGCACGACGCCGTGCCGGTGCTGGGGCAGGGCTTCAGCCGGGCTGTATACATGTCCGGCGTCGCCAATGTGCGAAATCCGCGCCTAGCCCGGTCGCTGCGCGAAGCGCTGGTGCGCATGCCGAACGTTTCCCTGCGCGAGCAGGTCGAGGTGACCGGCTTCCTCCAGGCAGGGGGGAGGGTGCAGGGCGTGCGCACAGCCCAGGGCGATTTCACCGCGGAGTCCGTAGTACTGGCGGCAGGCGCCTGGAGTGGCCAGTTACTGGCAAAGCTGGGACTGGAGCTGCCGGTAGAGCCGGTGAAGGGGCAGATGATCCTGTACCGCTGCGCGCCCGATTTCCTCTCCAGCATGGTGCTGGCCAAAGGGCGCTATGCGATTCCCCGGCGCGACGGCCATATCCTGGTTGGCAGCACCTTGGAGCACGCGGGCTTCGACAAGACGCCGTCCGCCGAAGCGCTGGCCAGCCTGCGTGCATCGGCGGAGGAGCTGATTCCTGCGCTGGCGAAGCAGCAGCCGGTCAAGCATTGGGCGGGCTTGCGTCCGGGGTCGCCGCAGGGCATTCCGTTCATCGGCGAGGTGCCGGAGCACCGCGGCCTGTGGCTGAACACCGGGCATTACCGCAATGGCCTGGTGCTGGCGCCTGCGTCCTGCCAGTTGCTGGCGGACCTGATGCAGCAGCGCCCGCCGATCATCGAGGCGGCGCCCTACGCGCCGCAAGGGCGTCTGGTGGCGACGCCCATCGTCTGAGCCGAGTGGGGATCAGTCGATCCCCAGCTTCTTCAGCCGATAGCGCATCGAGCGGAAGGAGAGCCCCAGGCGCTGCGCCGCCGCAGTACGGTTCCAGCGGGTCTCTTCGAGGGCCTGCATGATCAGCTTGCGTTCGATGTCTTCCAGGTAGTCCTCTAGGTTGTCGATCTGCGCGAGGCTGGCCTGTCCGCCGTTGTCGCCGCCGGTGCTGGTCTCGGCCAGGCGCAGGTCCTGCGGCTGGATCACATCGTTTTCGCACAGGGTGTAGGCGCGCTCGAGCATGTTCTCCAGCTCGCGCACGTTGCCGGGGAAGCGGTAGCTCTTGAGCTTCTCCACGGCTTCCGGGCTGACCGCTGCCACGGGCAATCCGGCGTCGCCGGCCAGGCGCTGGAGCACGCGGTCGGTGAGCAGCGGAATGTCTTCGCGGCGCTCGCGCAGCGGCGGAACGCGCAGTTCGATGACGTTCAGGCGGTAGTAGAGGTCCTGGCGGAAGCGGCCGGCGGCGACTTCCGCTGCGAGGTCCTTGTGGGTCGCGCAGAGGACACGTACGTCCACCGCGTTTTCCTGCTGGCCGCCGACGGCGCGCACGGCCTTTTCCTGGATCGCGCGCAGCAGCTTGACCTGCATGGGCAGCGGCAGGTCGGCGACTTCGTCGAGGAACAGGGTGCCGCCGTTGGCGGCCTGGAACAGCCCCTGCTTGTCCTCCACCGCGCCGGTGAAGCTGCCTTTCTTGTGGCCGAAGAATTCGCTTTCCATCAGCTCCGACGGAATCGCCCCGCAGTTCACCGGCACGAAAGCGACGTTCGCGCGCGGGCCCTGTTCATGGATCAGCCGGGCAACCAGTTCCTTGCCGCTGCCGGACTCGCCGCTGATGTAGACCGGCGCCTGGCTGCGTGCCAGCTTGGCGATCTGGTTGCGCATCTGCCGCATGGGGGGCGAGTCGCCCAGCAGGCGATTGTCCACCGGGGCCTCTTCGGCATCGGGGAAGCGCAGGCGCAGCGCCGTGCTGACCAGTTCGCGAAGGCGTCCCAGGTCGACCGGCTTGGTGAGAAAGTCGAAGGCGCCGGCCTTGAGCGCTTGCACGGCGGTATCCAGGCTACCGAAGGCGGTGATCATCGCCACCGGGGTTTGCGGATGGCGCTGCTGGATGTACTGCACCAGCTCCAGCCCCGTGCCATCGGGCAGGCGCATGTCGGTGAGGCAGAAGTCGAACGGCTCGCGGGCCAGGAACTCGCGCGCTTCCTTGACGTTGCGGGCGCTGCGGGTATCCAGTTTCATGCGGCCGAGGGTGATCTCCAGCAGCTCGCGGATATCGGGTTCGTCATCGACGATCAGGGCTTTTTGACGACTCATGCTCTTTGCGTGTTCTTAGCTTTGTTTGCGTGGATGGGCGAAGGTGATGCGGAAGCAACTGCCACCCTCGTCACGCGTTTTATAGTCCAGGCGCGCCTGGTTGCTTTCACAGAGTTCCCGGGAGATGTACAGCCCAAGACCTGTGCCCTTGCTTTCAGTGGTGAAGAACGGTTCGAACAGCTTCACCCGCTGTTCCGCCGCAATGCCCTGGCCATCGTCGAGGACTTCCAGGATCGGCAGGTCGGTTTCGCTGTCGCGGAACAGGCGCAGCCACACTTGGCCAGTGCCGTTTTTCTTGGCGCTGTACCGTAACCCATTCTGGACCAGGTTGGTCAGCACCTGGGTCAGCTGATGCGGGTCCATGCGCGTCTGCACGGTGCCGGGTCCCGTTTCGACATGCAACTGCTGGCCGTCGCGCAGCCCTTCACGCTGTTCGCCGGCGAAGCGGTGCAGCCAGTATTTCAGGTCGAGCAGCTGGGGTTCCGACTGGCGCCGGCGGGACAACTGCAGCACGTTCTCGATCACCAGGTTCATCCGCCGCGACTGGTCCTGGATGATCTGCGTCAGCCGTCGGTCCGGCGGATCGAGCTCTTCGGACTCCAGCAGCAATTGCGCGGCGTGGCTGATGGCACCCAGGGGGTTGCGGATTTCATGGGCGATGCCGGCGGTGAGGCGGCCGAGCGAGGCCAGCTTGAGCTGCTGCGCCTTTTGGGCAATCTGTGAGATGTCCTCAAGGAACATCAGGGTGTGCTGTTCGTTGCCACGGTGCAGGGGAATGAAGGCGGGCTGCACGCTGGGGGCGGTGTCGTGTGGCTGCAGGCTGGGCGGCCGGAGGGCGGGGTTCTGCTGCCACAGCTGAAGGCTGTTCAGCAGCGCCGGGCTGTGCTCGGCCAACGGCTGGCCGGTCAGCTCCTGTCCGCCGAGCAGGGTGGTGGCGCTCTGGTTGGCCAGCAGCACGCGTTGCTGGTCGTCCAGCACCAGGATGCCGGTGCGCATGCGCTGCAGGATCAGGGCATTGAGCTCTTCGAGGTTGGCTACCGTGGTGGCCCGCTGTTCCGCGAGGTTTTCGATGACCTGCTGGCGACGTGCCAGGGCCTGGATCAACAGTGCCGAGGCGAAGCACAGGGCGCCCAATCCACCGGCCTGCACGTAGTGGTTGAAGGCAATCTCCTGGGTGAGGCTGATGTAGAAGGTCAGGTAGATCAGCCCGATGGATGCCAAGGCTGCGATCAGCAGGCCTATCCGGCCGCGCAGCAGGATGTTGGCGATGGCGACGGCGACCACCATCAGCGTGCCGATGCCGCTGGGAACGCCACCGGCGGCGTAGAAGAGTCCGCTGAGCATCAGCACATCCAGGGCTGCCAGGATGAACAGGGGCAGCAACTGCCGGGGCGCCGGCATCAGGACGGCGATCAGGATGTTGACCACCAGGTAGGTCCAGCAGCCGATGTGGAACAGTTCGGAGTGGGCAAGCTTGAGGATTTCGCCGTCAAGGTTGCTGGAAATCAGCAGGACCAGGACCAGGCCGATGGTTAGGCGATACAGGTGATACAGGCGCAGGACGCGCCGTCCCTGTCCGGTGAGCGAAATGCCCTCAGTGACCACGGTCGGCACGGTCCTGGTCGAGATGAGCGCGGCTGCAGTACCAGTTGCTCTCGTCCTGCAGGGCATCGCTGCGTGGAACGTGAACCCCGCACTGGGCGCAGCGCACCATGGGCACGGTTTTCTCCTCGCGAGGCGCCGGCTCGCTGGGGCGGGCGGGGCGGGTAGCCTTGCGCCACAGCCACCAGCCGAGCGCGAACAGGAGGATCCAGAACAGCAGGCGGGTCATGGCGTTCCCTTATTCCATAGAGAGCCGCAGTGTATCCAAGGCGCGGGTTCGCGCACAGAGACGTGGTCCGCGCCGACGGACGATCGCCCACGAAAAAGGGAGGCCGAAGCCTCCCTTGATCATTGCATCTTCGCCAATCAGTCGAAGATGCCGAAGGTCATGTAGCTGAACCAGGAACGGTCGTTGTTGCCGCTGTTGCCTTCGGACTCGTGCTCTTCTTCCTGCACGTCTGACTGGTTCTCAGGCTTGAGCTCCGCCGGAATCTGCTGCTCGGCGTCTTCGTACTGCTTGATCACGTCCTTGCTCGCCTGGGTTTCCATGTGCGGCGGGGCGTCGTTGGTCTCGATCAGGCCCAGGGTCGCCTTGGCCAGCCAGGAGCGGTTGTCGGCCTCGTCCTCGCGCGGGACGAACTGGCCGTCCTTCAGGCTCGGGTTGTCCGGGTAGTTCAGCTTCAGGGTCTGCAGGCTGGAGTCGGCCAGGTCGTTCATGCCCAGGCGCTGGTAGGCTTCGACCATGATCGCCAGGCCATCGCCGACGGCCGGGGTTTCCTGGAAGTTTTCCACCACGTAGCGGCCGCGGTTGGCAGCGGCGACATAGGCCTGGCGCTTGAGGTAGTAGTGGCCGACGTGCACTTCGTAGGCGGCCAGCAGGTTGCGCAGGTAGATCATGCGCGCCTTGGCGTCCGGTGCGTAGCGGCTGTTCGGGTAGCGGCTGACCAGTTGCGCGAAGTCGTTGAAGGAGTCACGGGCGGCGCCCGGATCACGCTTGGTCATGTCCAGCGGCAGGAAGCGCGCCAGCAGGCCACGGTCCTGGTCGAAGGAGGCCAGGCCCTTGAGGTAATAGGCGTAGTCGACGTTGGGGTGCTGCGGGTGCAGGCGGATGAAGCGCTCGGCGGCGGAACGCGCGGCCTCGGGCTCCATGTTCTTGTAGTTGGCGTAGATCAGTTCCAACTGGGCCTGTTCCGCATAGCGACCGAACGGATAGCGGGACTCCAGCGCCTTCAGCTTGGCCACGGCGTTGGTGTAGCTCTTGTTGTTCAGATCGTCCTGGGCCTGCTGGTACAGCTGGCTTTCGCTCAGGTTCTCGTCCACCTTGTCGCCCTTGGAGGAGCAGGCGGTGACGAAGGCGAGGATGGCGATCAGCAGCAGGTGTTTCACTTGCATGGCGGCTTGCGTCCCTGGACGGTCGGCTGTCGCGGCCGCAACCGTCTGTTATGATTGGCGCCCCAGGGGGATACCCCTGGGACAAAGGCCCCGTATTTAACCACAGCGTGCAGCCGAACCAAAAGGCCGCGCGCCCTTCGTGTCCCGTCATGTCCGATATCATCCAACTCGCGGCAGAAGTGCCGTTCGACCTCGGTGGTCAGCGTCTCGACCAGGTCGCCGCCCAGCTCTTCTCCGATCACTCCCGCTCGCGTCTGGCCGGCTGGATCAAGGACGGCTGTCTCAAGGTCGACGGCGCCGTGCTGCGTCCGCGCGACACCGTTCACGCCGGCTCGCGCCTGGAATTGCAGGTGGAGCTGGAAGCCCAGGGCGAGTGGAAGGCCCAGGACATCGAGCTGGACATCGTCTATGAAGATGACCACATCCTGGTCATCGACAAGCCGACCGGCCTGGTGGTTCACCCCGCCGCCGGCCATCAGGACGGCACCCTGCTCAACGCGCTGCTGCACCATGTGCCGCACCTGGCCAATGTGCCGCGCGCCGGCATCGTGCATCGCCTGGACAAGGACACCACCGGTCTGATGGTGGTGGCCAAGACTCTCGAAGCCCACACCAATCTGGTCGCGCAGCTGCAGGCGCGTACCGTCAGTCGGATCTATGAAGCCATCGTCACCGGCGTGATCGTCTCCGGCGGCACCGTCGATGCGCCGATCGGCCGCCATGGTGTGCAGCGGCAGAAGATGGCCGTGGTGGACGCCGGCAAGGTCGCCATCAGCCATTACCGTGTGCTGGACCGCTTCCGTGCCCACACCCACGTGCGGGTGAAGCTGGAGACCGGTCGCACCCACCAGATCCGCGTCCATATGACACACATCGGCCACCCGCTGGTGGGCGACCCCACCTACGGCGGGCGTTTCCGCATTCCGCCGGGGGCCAGCCCGACGCTGATCGAGTCCCTGCGCGACTTCCCGCGCCAGGCCCTGCATGCGCGCTTCCTGGAGCTGGATCACCCAGCGACCAACGTGCGCATGAAGTGGGAGTCGCCGTTGCCGGATGACTTCACCTGGCTGCTGAGCCTGCTGCGGCAGGATAACGAGTCCTTCGTATGAGCCCCTGGCTGACGCCCGACTGGCCGGCGCCGGCGAATGTCCGCGCCTGCGTGACCACCCGGGTCGGCGGCGTCAGCGCAGAGCCCTTCGACAGCTTCAACCTGGGCGACCATGTGGGCGATGAGCCGGCGGCCGTCGCCGAGAACCGTCGACGCCTGACCGCGGCGCTGGGTTGCCAGCCGGCGTGGTTGAGCCAGGTGCATGGAATCGATGTGGTCGAAGCCGATCCGTCCGTTGTCGCCACCGCAGACGCCAGTTGGAGCAAAGCCCCCGGCGTCGCCTGCACCATCATGACCGCCGATTGCCTGCCAGCGCTGTTCTGCGATCGCGCCGGCACCCGGGTTGCCGCCGCCCATGCTGGCTGGCGTGGGCTGGCGGGCGGCGTACTGGAGGCTACGGTCGACGCCCTGGGTATTGCGCCGGGCGAACTGCTGGTGTGGCTCGGCCCGTCCATCGGTCCGCAGGCATTTGAGGTCGGCGCGGAAGTGCGTGATGCCTTCCTCAAGGATCACGCCGAAGCCGAACGCGCCTTCGTGCCCAGCGCCAATGCCGGCAAGTACCTGGCTGACATCTACGAGCTGGCGCGTATCCGCCTCGCCGCCAAGGGCGTGACGGCGGTCTACGGTGGTGGTCTGTGCACCTACTCCGATACCGGGCGCTTCTATTCCTACCGCCGCAGCTCCCGCACCGGTCGCCTGGCCAGCCTGATCTGGCTGGCCTGACGCCTATTTCGTAGGAGCAACTGCCTTTTGGGCTATTCGCTGCGCTCACCCTTCGGGCCGCACTGAAGTGCGTTCAACGCAAGCGCTGTCCCGCGTTCGCGGGAGTGGCGGTGTTATGCATCACTCTCCACACCGTCATCCCCGCGAACGCGGGGAACCAGAAAACAACGTAGGAGCGGCCTCTGTCCGCGAAAGGTCCGCATCGCGCCGGAAGCTATTGCGGACAAAGTCCGCTCCTGCGGTCCTTTCGAAAGCACGAACTGACCGGTGTCATGGCCAAATGGCTTGAACCGACCAAAATCGTCCTTATCTATCTGGCATCCCGGCGAGCTTTGTCGTGACCAGGGGCACTCATCGCTCCGGCTCGCTATAGAAAGGAAGGACGACCCTCATGCGAATAGACCGTTTGACCAGCAAGCTGCAGCTTGCACTCTCCGATGCCCAGTCCCTGGCCGTTGGACATGACCACCCGGCCATCGAGCCGGTGCACCTGATTTCCGCCCTGCTGGAGCAGCAGGGTGGCTCGATCAAGCCCCTGCTGATGCAGGTCGGCTTCGATATCCCGGCCCTGCGCAGCGCCCTCAATAAAGAGATGGACTCGCTGCCGAAGATCCAGAGCCCCACTGGCGATGTGAACCTGTCGCAGGACCTGGCGCGCCTGCTCAACCAGGCCGACCGCCTGGCCCAGCAGAAGGGCGACCAGTTCATTTCCAGCGAGCTGGTGCTGCTTGCCGCCATGGACGACAACACCAAGCTCGGCAAACTGCTGGCCAGCCAGGGCGTGTCCAAGAAAGCCCTGGAAAACGCCGTGGCCAACCTGCGCGGCGGCGAAGCGGTCAACGACCCGAACGCCGAGGAGTCGCGCCAGGCACTGGACAAGTACACCGTCGACATGACCAAGCGTGCCGAGGACGGCAAGCTCGACCCGGTGATCGGCCGTGACGACGAAATCCGCCGGACCATCCAGGTCCTGCAGCGTCGCACCAAGAACAACCCCGTGCTGATCGGCGAGCCCGGCGTCGGCAAGACCGCCATCGTCGAGGGCCTGGCCCAGCGCATCGTCAACGGCGAAGTGCCCGACGGCCTGAAGGACAAGCGCCTGCTGGCGCTGGACATGGGTGCGCTGATCGCCGGCGCCAAGTTCCGCGGCGAGTTCGAGGAGCGCCTGAAGGCGGTTCTGAACGAACTGTCCAAGCAGGAAGGCCGGATCATCCTGTTCATCGACGAACTGCATACCATGGTCGGCGCCGGAAAGGCCGAGGGCGCCATGGACGCCGGCAACATGCTCAAGCCGGCCCTGGCCCGTGGCGAGCTGCACTGCGTCGGCGCCACCACCCTGGATGAGTACCGCCAGTACATCGAGAAGGACGCCGCCCTTGAGCGCCGCTTCCAGAAGGTGCTGGTGGACGAGCCGAGCGAGGAGGACACCATCGCCATCCTGCGCGGCCTGAAGGAGCGCTACGAGGTGCACCATGGCGTGACCATCACCGACGGCGCGATCATCGCCGCGGCCAAGCTCAGCCACCGCTACATTACCGACCGCCAGTTGCCGGACAAGGCCATCGACCTGATCGACGAGGCCGCCAGCCGCATCCGCATGGAGATCGACTCCAAGCCGGAGGAGCTCGATCGCCTGGATCGCCGGCTGATCCAGCTGAAGATCGAGCGCGAGGCGCTGAAGAAGGAAGACGACGAGGCTACCAAGAAACGCCTCGCCAAGCTGGAAGAAGACATCGCCAAGCTCGAGCGCGAGTACGCCGATCTGGAAGAGATCTGGAAGTCGGAGAAAGCCGAGGTCCAGGGTTCCGCGCAGATCCAGCAGAAGATCGAGCAGGCCAAGCAGGAAATGGAAGCGGCCCGGCGCAAGGGCGACCTGGAAACCATGGCGCGCATCCAGTACCAGACCATTCCGGACCTGGAGCGCAGCCTGCAGATGGTCGACCAGCACGGCAAGACCGAGAACCAGCTGCTGCGCAACAAGGTGACCGACGAGGAAATCGCCGAAGTCGTGTCCAAGTGGACCGGCATCCCGGTGTCCAAGATGCTCGAAGGCGAGCGCGAGAAGCTGCTGCGCATGGAAGACGAGCTGCACAAGCGCGTCATCGGCCAGAACGAGGCCGTGGTGGCCGTCGCCAACGCCGTGCGCCGTTCCCGTGCCGGCCTGGCTGATCCGAATCGTCCGAGCGGCTCCTTCCTCTTCCTCGGCCCCACCGGGGTGGGCAAGACCGAGCTGTGCAAGGCCCTGGCCGAATTCCTCTTCGACACCGAGGAAGCGCTGGTGCGCATCGATATGTCCGAATTCATGGAGAAGCACTCCGTGGCTCGCCTGATCGGTGCGCCGCCGGGTTACGTTGGCTATGAAGAGGGCGGTTACCTGACCGAAGCCGTGCGCCGCAAACCGTACTCCGTGGTGCTGATGGACGAGGTGGAAAAGGCTCACCCGGATGTCTTCAACGTCCTGCTGCAGGTGCTCGAGGACGGCCGCCTGACCGACAGCCATGGCCGTACCGTGGACTTCCGCAACACCGTGATCGTGATGACCTCGAACCTCGGTTCGGCGCAGATCCAGGAGCTGATCGGCGACCGTGAAGCCCAGCGTGCGGCGGTGATGGATGCGGTGAATGCGCACTTCCGTCCGGAATTCATCAACCGGATCGACGAAGTGGTGGTCTTCGAACCGCTGGCCCGCGAGCAGATCGCCGGCATCGCCCTGATCCAGATGGGCCGCCTGCGCAAGCGCCTGGCCGAGCGCGAGCTGAGCCTGGAGTTGAGCAACGAGGCGATGGACAAGCTGATCGCCGTCGGTTTCGACCCGGTCTACGGTGCTCGTCCGCTCAAGCGCGCGATCCAGCGCTGGATAGAGAACCCGCTGGCGCAACTGATCCTGGCCGGCAAGTTCCTCCCGGGCGCGAAAATCCACGCCAAGGTGGAAAAGGACGAGATCGTCTTCTCCTGATCCATTGCCACATTAAAAAGCCCCGCAGTGCGGGGCTTTTTCATGTCGGGCTCAGCGGTTTTCCCGGGCCTCTGCAAGCAGGCTGAGCAGGCGCTCCAGTGCCTGGGCCTGATCCTCGGCGAGGTCGATGATGTGAAAGCCCGCCCAGCCCAGCTGGCCGTCGGCTCCTCCACGGCTCCACAGGCAGTCGGCACCCAGCTGGATCTCCCCGACCTCATCCAGCGGCGGTAGCGGAATGAGGCGGCAGTCCCACACCGAGTCGACCTTCGGCACGTCCACGCCGCAGAGCATGAAGCCCTCGCTGGACAGGTCGGCGAGGCGTCCGAGGCTACGCCCGGAGTGGCGGTCGAAGACCTCTACGGTCAGCCCGGTCTGGTGCCGGTGGTGCTGGCGACGTTCACTCATCGAGTGCTCCTCAGTTCTGAGCCGGGGGGCGCCCGGTGATGCGTTGCAGGAACCGGTAGATGGTATTCAGCGCGCGATCCATCAGGGGAATGGTGTAGTCGGCGGGGGCCAGGCGAACCTTGCCGTCCTCCATGTCCCGTGCCAACTGCACCAAGGGTTTGACGGCCACACGCTGGCCGGTGTGATCGACGAACATATAGTTGCGGGTGGTCGGGCTGAACCACGACAGCTTGAGCCGTCGTGCCGGCGTGACATCGTTGAATTCGAACCAGGTGCCGAACTCCACCTGTGCCAATTCCTTGATCAGCCCGCGTGCGCGTTCGGACAGGGGCTCGCCGGTGTTGCGGTCGATGTGTTGGCCTTCCGCGCCGAGCATGACGCCCAGCGGGCTTTCGGGCAGATCCTGCCTGAACTGGGCCGCGACCTGCGGCTGCTGGGCCTGGATAGCGTGCTGGCAGGCGACCAGGTCCTGGAGCACGCGGCGGATGCCATCCTCATGGTAGCCGCCGAGCAGCTCCAGCCCCTTGCGCAGCTCGTTCAGCAGACCGAGGCGCAGTGCCTGCAGATGCTCGCGTCCTGTCTCATCCAGCGGGGTGACGCTCCAGGCCAGTTGCTCGCCCACTTCGCAGGCACGCTTCCACTCGTCGCTGTGCTCGCCTGCACGCAGTGAAATGAAGGTCAGCGCATCACACCAGCTCAGTTCCAGGAAATTGCGCACCAGCGGTGGCAGGTCGCGGCCCCCGGTGATCGCGGCAATGGCCTCCTGGGCCTGTTCACGGGCGGCCAGCAGACGGTCCCGGCCGCGTGCCGCTTCCATGGCGCGGCGCTCGCGCAGCTCCACCTTCTGTCGCAGGTTGGCGACAAACTCATTGAACTCGCCAAGCAGCGCGTCGAACAGGCCGAGGTCGCCGACGAAGTCCTGGATCACCCGCTCCACCACCCAGTGCATCTTCGCCAGCAGGCTGCGTTCCTCATCCTCGCCGCCATAGATCACGCCGGCCTGGGCCATGGCGTTGAGCAGCTTGCGCGCCGGATGGTGATGCTGGGTGAACAGCTGCTTGTCCTCCAGGGCGACCTTCAGATAGGGCGTGTGCAGATGGGAGAGGGTGGTCTTGCAGCTGTCGGGCAGGTTCTCGTCATCGAGGATGAAGTCGAAGACCATGCCCACCAGATCGATGACGTCGGCTTCCTGGTCGGTCAGGCGGGTATTGCCAGGCTGCCTGGCGCCGGCTTCCAGCTCGCGCTGCAGGTCGGCCTTCAGGGCCTCGACCGGTTGTGGCTGGCGCAGGCGCTGCGCCAGCTCCTGGGCCGACTCGCGCTGCAGACGGTTCAGTGCCTCGAGCAGTTCGCTGGCGCTGTAGGTGGTGGTGGCGGCCTCGGCGGAGGGGCCGAAGCTGACGATGCTATGGCTGTTGCCGAACAGAGTGGCCTTGTCGCCGCGCCGGCGGAACTCGGCCAGCAGGACCGCCAGCCCACCGAACAGCGCGTTGCGATCGCTGGGCGGGAGGTCCGGCAGGTCACTGACGTTGTAATGGTGGGGCTGCAAGGGCGGTGTGCTGTCGGGTGCGGCGCTGCTCGGCTTGGGCGCGGCCGGGCGGGGTGCCGGGGCGGGGCGCTTATCGGGCGCCCGGTACTTCAGGTTCGGCAGGATGCCGGCGTCGATCAGGCGCTGGTTGAGCTGATCGTAGAGCGGTGCCAGGTGCTGCATCACCTGCTGATCGAACAGTACATAAAGGATGGTTTTGACGCGCAGGGGGAAGGCAGCTTGCGCGAGGGTATCGCCATAGGCCCGGGCGATGGCCTGGGGACCGAAGGGGTTGCGGTCTTCGCCTATCCTGCTGCCGTTGTTGAGCAGCGCCAGTCGATGCCCGAGCGTGAACAGTGACTGGGCGCACTGCGCCTTCACCTGGTTGACCATATTGATGATGAGCAGGGTCTCTTCATACTCGTCGTGCTCGATCAGCGTCAGCCGATCCGCATCCAGCTCGTCATAAGGGTCGTCGGCCGGCAGCGTGCCTTCGAGGAAGTCGTTCAGCCCCTGGGCGATGCGCTGGTGGTAGAAGCGCTCCAGTGCCGGCCGTTCTTTGCGGACCTGCCGCATGGCGTCGAAGAACAGGGCTTGCACCTGATTGTTCTCGGCCTTCTCGGCGCATTCGAACAGCGTGTCGTCGACCTGGGCAAAGACGTTGCCGAGCAACTCGGCCAGACGGTTCATCGCCATTTGCCGGCAGGCTTGCATCAGCTCACCGAAGCGCGGCTGGATGACGCGACTGGCAATCGATGAGGGCGGAGGGGTGTCCTTGGTGCTCATGCTCTTCCTGTCCGTGACCGGCCCGTTAAACCTGCGGTGATCACATCGGTCATTCATGCAGATATAGCAATCCGCCTGCTCCCCTGCAAAGAAGAGAAAAACTTTTTGGATCAGAGTGTTGACAGGCGTTTCGATATACGTAAAATGGCGCGCCTCTGATACGGGATTCCGGTGAAGCCGGAAAATTAGTAGAAGAGATTGGAAGGCTCGTCGTTCCGCGATAGCTCAGTCGGTAGAGCAAATGACTGTTAATCATTGGGTCCCTGGTTCGAGTCCAGGTCGCGGAGCCAACTTCCAAGCGGGGTATAGCGCAGTCCGGTAGCGCGCCTGCTTTGGGAGCAGGATGTCGGGAGTTCGAATCTCTCTACCCCGACCAAAATTTGGGTCGTTAGCTCAGTCGGTAGAGCAGTTGGCTTTTAACCAATTGGTCGTAGGTTCGAATCCTACACGACCCACCATATTCAAGGCTTCTGTAGTAACGGATGCCAGGAGCGGACCCAAAGCCGCTTCATCGAAAAGCCCACCTTCATAGGTGGGCTTTTTTGTTTTTGCTCGCGGCGGTCGTTATTTCGCCATCACGCCAATGCCTTCGTGAACACTCGACTGATCAGGAGCCCTTCCCGGCAGGGGCTCGAATGGAAGGGGCGCCGGTGTGTGATAGTGCACAAGGTTGATCCTTCGCTCGCCATTGCAGTCATCTCTGCTGCACCAAGTTGAGGCTTCCGGCATGATCGCGAGCTCGTATCGGTCCGGGCTCCCGCTTTGTCGAGCCCTATTTCACAGGCACCTGACAGCGCTGATCAGAAAACTCAGCTGCCTTGTCAGAGTGTTCTGATCTTCTGGCTTGTGGCGGAAAATTAAGCTTCTCACCTCGAAAACGTGTCCCTCCCGAGGTGGGTTTGAAATGGCAATTGAAACGATCGGTCTCGTAGCCGTCACCGAGAATGCAGCCAAGAAGGTTGCGGTCAAGGCAGGCGGAAAGATCAAAGCACAAGCAGGTACCAAGTACCTTCTTCAAGTAGAAAACAGTGACGTCGCGCCGGAAAACGTAACCGTCAAGCGCGTCGGCAAGGACCTGCTGGTCCAGTTCGAGGGCAGTGAAAAGCCCGACCTGACCATCGAGGACTTCTTCGCCGAAGGCATGGACGGCCAGTTGTATGGCGTGGCCGAAGACGGTCAGCTCTACGCGTACGTGCGCACCGATGGTGAGGGCTTCGGTGGCTCGCTGCTGCTCGCCGACGGCGATACCGCGCCCATCGCATTGGGTGGCGACTCCCTGGGTGATGGTGCCGCGTATCTGGCGTCCACCTTCGATGATGCCGCAGGCTTCGTCCTGTGGCCCTGGCTGCTTGGCCTGGCTGGCGTAGGCGCCGCGGCGGCCGCCATCATCCATCACAATAAGGATGGTGGTGGTCACCACACCGCGACCAGCCCCGCTCCCACCAACGCCAAGATCATGGACGCTGTCGGTCCGATCCAGGGCGAACTGCACAACGGCGACATCACCGATGATTCGCACCCGGCCATTTCCGGCAATGGGGTGCCCGGCGCGACCATCCACATCATCGACAACGGCCAGGAAATTGGCTCCACCACCGTGGCGCCGGATGGCACCTGGTCCTTCACGCCCGAGTTGGCCGATGGCCCGCACGCCTTCGACATCACCCAGGTCGTTCCCGGCCAGAATCCCAGCGACAAGGTCCATGTCATCGACATCGTCGTCGACACTGTCGCCCCCGCAGCACCTAACGCCTGGCTCGACCCGGCCTCCGACAGCGGCACCAAGGGTGACGGCATCACCAATGACACCAAGCCCACCATCGACGGCAAGACCGAGCCGCGCGCCGATGTGACCGTCACCTTCCCGACCGGCGAGACCATCCACACCAAGGCCGACGAGAACGGCAACTGGTCGGTGACCCCGACCCAGCCGCTGCCCGAGGGCAAGAACGACATCACCGTCATCGCCACCGATCCGGCGGGCAACCAGAGCCAGCCGACCATCCTGCCGGTGGTGATCGACACCACGCCCCCGTCTGCTGACTCCTGGCTCGATCCGGCCTCCGACAGTGGCACCAAGGGTGACGGCATCACCAATGACACCAAGCCCACCATCGACGGCAAGACCGAGCCGCGCGCCGATGTGATCGTCACCTTCCCGACTGGCGAGACCATCCACACCAAGGCCGACGAGAACGGCAACTGGTCGGTGACCCCGACCCAGCCGCTGCCCGAGGGCAAGAACGACATCACCATCATCGCCACCGATCCGGCAGGCAACCAGAGCCAGCCGGTCGTTCTGCCGATCGTGATCGACACCACCCCCCCGCCTGCTGATGCCTGGCTGGACCCGGCTTCCGACAGCGGCACCAAGGGCGACGGCATCACCAACGACACCACCCCGACCATCGACGGCAAGACCGAGCCGAATTCCACCGTGGAAGTTACCTTCCCGACCGGTGAGATTGTCACGACCACCGCTGACGCGAACGGCGACTGGTCAGTGACCCCGACCCAGCCGCTGCCCGAGGGCAAGAACGACATCAGCGTCGTCGTCACCGATCCGGCGGGTAATCAGAGCGAGCCGAACGTCCTGCCGATCGAGATCGACAGCATCGCGCCGACCGCCCCGACCATCGACAAGATCGTCGACAACGACGATCCCGCGCACCTGATTGACGTACCGAAGGACGGTTCGACCAACGACACCACCCCGGTGATTTCCGGTGGCGGCGCCGAGCCGGGCGACATCATTCACGTGATCGACAATGGCACCGAGATCGGCACCGCCGTGGTCGATTCCGAGGGCAACTGGTCGTTCGAAGTCCCGGCCGACAAGGCCCTGGACGAAGGCGAGCACGACTTCACCGTGATCGCGGAAGACCCGGCCGGCAACCAGAGCGAGCCGTCGCAGCCGTACCCGATCCACATCGACACCACCGCCCCGGCCGCGCCGACCATCAATGATGTGATCAACGACCTTGATCCGGCTCACCCGATCCATATCGATCCGAACTCCCCGACTAACGACAACACTCCGGTTATCTCCGGCGGTGACGCCGAACCGGGCGACATCATTCACGTGATCGACAATGGCACCGAGATTGGCACCACCGTGGTCGATCCTGAGGGCAACTGGTCGTTCACGCCGGATACCCCGATGGAAGATGGTCCGCACGACATCACCGTGATCGCGGAAGATCCGGCCGGTAACCAGAGTGAGCCGTCGCAGCCGTACCCGATCGTGATCGATACCACCGCGCCGACCGCCCCGACCATCGACAGCATCGTCGACAACGACGATCCGGCGCACCTGATCGACGTACCGAAGGACGGTTCGACCAACGACACCACCCCGGTGATTTCTGGTGGCGGCGCCGAGCCGGGCGACATCATTCACGTGATCGACAACGGCACCGAGATTGGCACCACCGTGGTCGATCCCGAGGGCAACTGGTCGTTCGAAGTCCCTGCCGACAAGGCCCTGGACGAAGGCGAGCACGACTTCACCGTGATCGCGGAAGACCCGGCCGGCAACCAGAGCGAACCGTCGCAGCCGTACCCGATCCACATCGACACCACCGCCCCGGATGCCCCGAGCATCACCGGAGTCGTCGACAACGACGATCCCGCGCACTTGGTTGACGTACCGAAGGACGGTTCGACCAACGACACCACTCCGGTCATCAACGGTGGCGGCGCCGAGAAGGGCGACATCATCCACGTGTTCGACGGCGAGACCGAACTGGGCTCC
>NZ_JBLUPT010000006.1:0-336856 GCF_048068055.1 Pseudomonas sp. NY15181
CGACCATAGAGCGTTGGAACCACCTGATCCCATCCCGAACTCAGCAGTGAAACGACGCATCGCCGATGGTAGTGTGGGGTTTCCCCATGTGAGAGTAGGTCATCGTCAAGCACCTATCCCAAAGCCCCTGATCAGCACTGCTGGTCGGGGGCTTTGCTTATTAGTGTAAGCAACCCGAATTCGGATGAGCGCCAAGGCGAGCATCCAACCGAATTGCTTGACGACCATAGAGCATTGGAACCACCTGATCCCATCCCGAACTCAGCAGTGAAACGATGCATCGCCGATGGTAGTGTGGGGTTTCCCCATGTGAGAGTAGGTCATCGTCAAGCTTCTAATTCCAAAGCCCCTGATCAGCGCGAGCTGGTCGGGGGTTTTGTTTTTGGGGCGGAAAAAGGCTGGTTGCTGTGCTGGTTCTGGTGGTAACCGGAGATTCTGGCGTGCGCTGTGAGCGTGGTTTTCGCGGACAAGGTCCGCTCCTACGAGAGCTGCAATCGAGTGGTGACGACGGAGCAGGGCGGTTCGCGAGCAAGCTCGCTCCTACAAGGTCGCTAACGTCTTGATCATGATGAGAGTGCGCTCTTCGCCGTGGAGCTGTTCGCGCACCACGCGATAGCCCAGGTGAGCGTAGAAGCTTTCAGCGGTGAGGGAAGAGGGGATTAGCAGGGCCTCTATACCGCGCTCCAGGGCGACTTTCTCGATGCGGGTCAACAGGGCCTGGCCGATGTCTTTGCGCTGCTGCAGAGGCGCTCTGAAGAGGCTGCGTACGGCATTGCCATCACCGACGATCTCGTCGCCAAGTATGGCCACGAAAACCAGGCGTTGCTGCAGCAACTCGATCACCCGCTAAGGCGTGAAGCTTGCCACCACCGACTCGATGACGCTCACCGGGTAGTCCTGGTCGTTACTCTTCCTGACGGCAGCCACTATCGCCCGGCTAATGGTCTCGGCGTTGTCGCTGTGGGCCTGCCTGATCGTCAATTCCATCTGCACGCTTCCGGTTATCAACCCTGGCCATCCTGACGGGATCGAGAGCGGGAGGGTAGGGCTGAATCGCAGACAACAAAAAAGGCGCCCTGGGGCGCCTTTCTTGTTTGGATCACCGATCAGCCGTTGTGGCGTTTCAGGACCAGGGTGGCGTTGGTGCCGCCGAAGCCGAAGCTGTTGCTCATGACGGTGTCGATCTTCGCGTTCTCGCGAGTCTCGCGCAGGATCGGCATGTCGGCGACTTCCGGGTCCAGTTCGTCGATGTTGGCCGAACCGGCGATGAAGTTGCCTTCCATCATCAGCAGGCAGTAGATGGCCTCGTGAACGCCAGCGGCGCCCAGGGAGTGGCCGGACAGGCTCTTGGTGGAGCTGATGGCCGGGGCCTTGTCGCCGAACACTGCACGCACGCCACGGATTTCAGCAACGTCGCCGACCGGGGTGGAGGTGCCGTGGGTGTTCAGGTAGTCGATCGGGGTGTCCACGGTCGACAGGGCCTGCTGCATGCAGCGGATAGCGCCTTCGCCGCTCGGGGCAACCATGTCGTAGCCATCGGAGGTGGCGCCGTAGCCGACGATTTCGGCGTAGATCTTGGCGCCGCGCTTCAGCGCGTGTTCCAGCTCTTCGACAACGACCATGCCGCCGCCGCCGGCGATGACGAAACCGTCACGCTTGGCGTCGTAGGCGCGGGAGGCCTTTTCCGGGGTCTCGTTGTACTGGGTGGAGAGGGCGCCCATGGCGTCGAACAGGCAGCTCTGGCTCCAGTGTTCTTCTTCACCGCCACCGGCGAAGACGACGTCTTGCTTGCCCAGCTGGATCTGTTCCATGGCCTGGCCGATGCAATGCGCGCTGGTGGCGCAGGCCGAGGAGATGGAGTAGTTCACGCCCTTGATCTGGAAGGGAGTGGCCAGGCAGGCGGAAACGGTGCTGCCCATGGTGCGGGTGACGCGGTATGGGCCGATGCGCTTGACGCCCTTCTCGCGCAGGGTGTCGATGGCTTCCATCTGGTTCAGGGTGGAAGCACCACCGGAACCGGCGATCAGGCCGGTGCGCGGGTTGGAGATCTGCTCGGGGGTGAGGCCGGAATCCTTGATTGCCTGTTCCATCGCCAGGTAGGCGTAGGCGGCGGCGTCGCCCATGAAGCGGAAGACCTTGCGGTCGATCAGCTCTTCCAGGTTCAGGTTGACCGAACCGGAAACGTGACTGCGCAGGCCCATCTCGGCGTAGCTCGGGTTGTGGCGGATGCCAGCACGGCCTGCACGCAGGTTGGCGGAGACGGTGTCTTTGTCATTGCCCAGGCAGGAAACGATGCCCAGACCGGTGATCACGACGCGACGCATGCGGATACCCTTAGAAGCTGTCAGTGGAAGTGAACAAGCCGACGCGGAGGCCTTCGGCGCTGTAGATTTCGCGGCCATCGACGCTGACGCTGCCGTCGGCGATAGCCAGAACGAGCGATCGATTGATCGTACGCTTGATGTGGATGTTGTAGGTGACTTTCTTGGCGGTCGGCAGGACCTGGCCGAAGAACTTCACTTCACCCGAACCCAGGGCGCGGCCGCGGCCGGGGTTGCCCTGCCAGCCGAGGTAGAAGCCCACCAGCTGCCACATGGCGTCAAGGCCCAGGCAGCCCGGCATGACGGGGTCGCCTTCGAAGTGGCAGGCGAAGAACCACAGGTCGGGGTTGATATCCAGCTCGGCGACCAGTTCGCCCTTGCCATACTTGCCGCCGGTTTCGCTGATGTGGGTGATGCGGTCGATCATCAGCATGTTGGGGGCGGGCAGTTGCGCATTACCCGGGCCGAAGAGCTCGCCGCGGCTGCAACGCAGCAGGTCTTCTCGGGTGAAGGCGTGTTGTTTGGTCATGCGAGCTCCTCAAAAATCTTGGATGGCAGGCGGTGTTGGCTTCTGCCTGCGGCGCCGCGTTCCGTTGTTATTGTCACGGTCTCACGCGGCAGCCTAGTCATAGACTATTGCCTTTAAGTGAAAGTCACAGCGTCCGGCGAACGCTTGTTCACTTTTCGTCGGCGCCGGTTTTTTGTCAGGGGCAGATGCCCGTGGTCGGTCCGCAGTTTGGTGCATGCCAGCGCGCGGATCAACGCCCTGGAGCAACCCAGCGCTGCAGAATCCGTTGCAGTTCAGCGCGTTTGAACGGCTTGGCCAGGTAGTCGTTCATCCCCGCCTCCAGGCAGGTTTCCCGGTCGCCCTGCAGGGCGTTGGCGGTCAGGGCGATGATCGGCACCTGTTCGCCGCCGGGTTTCGAGCGGATCTGCCGGGTGGCCTCGTAGCCGTTGAGCACCGGGAGCCGGCAATCCATGAGGATTACCGCGAACTCGCCGCGCTCGGAGGTACGGACCGCCTGGACGCCATCGCCCACCAGCGTGACGCGATAACCCAGGCTGCGCAACATAGCTTCTATGACCGTTTGATTCACCGGGTTGTCCTCGACGAGCAGCACGGACTGACCAGCGGCAATCATATCGGCGCCCGCTTCGCTTTCCTGCGAAGTGCCTTGGCGCTCGCGGAAGGGCAGGGGGATTTCCAGGGTGAAGGTCGAGCCGCAGCCTTCCTCGCTGCTGGCACTGAGGGTGCCGCCCATGCGCTCGGCCAGCGTCCGGGCGATGGTTAGGCCCAGGCCGGTGCCGCCGTAGCGGCGCGAGGTGGAGGAGTCGGCCTGCTGGAAGGCGTCGAACATGTGCTCCAGGCGCTCGTGGGAGATGCCGATGCCGCTGTCCTGCACCGAGCAGCTGAGCCACAGGACTTCATCGTCCAGCGCTTGCCAGGTGGCCTCCAGCCGCACACCGCCTTCTTCGGTGAATTTCAGGGCATTGCCCAGCAGGTTCACCAGGATCTGCCGGATGCGCGTCGGGTCGCCCTGGACTTCGAGTGCATTCAGGCCGTCCTGTACCGCCAGTTCCAGCTCCAGGCCGCGCTGGTGCGCGCTGTGCTGGAAGACCTGTACGGAACTCTGGATCAGCTCCAGCAGGTTGAACGGGATGCGCTCGAGCTCCAGCGCTCCGCGCTCGATGCGGGAGAAGTCGAGGATGTCGTTGATCACTTTGAGCAGGTGCTCGGTGGATTCGGTCGCCAGCGCGCTGTACTCCGCCTGCTCCTGGTTCAGCTCGGTGGTTTCCAGCAGCTGGAGCATGCCCAGCACGCCATTCATCGGCGTGCGCAGTTCGTGGCTCATCATCGCCAGGAAGTCGGACTTGGCGCGGTTCGCCTCTTCGGCCTCCTCGCGCGCGGCCACCAGTTGGGCGATGCTGCGCTCCTGCTCCAGGGCGGCTTGTTGCAGGCCGCGGGCGAGGTTGTTGATGTGCCGGGCGAGGTCGCCGACTTCGCCGTCGTCGGGCACGGGCAGCGTGGTGTGGTAGTCGCCGCTCTGGATCGCCTGGACCGCGCGGCCCATGGTGCTGATCGGCGCGGCCAGACGGCGCGCCAGGCGACGGGCGAGGAGGTAGGTCAGTACCAGTGCGAAGAGCGCCAGCAGGCTGGCCTTGAAGAGGATTTCCTGTTGCCGCTCGCTGAAGGCATCGCTGGCCATGCCGACCACTACCCGGCCGAGGTAGTCGCTGCTGGAGGCCGGGGCTGCGGCGGCATCGAGGGCGACGTCCAGGTTGCCGTCACTGAGCTGGATGTTCTCGCGCTGGATCGCGGCATGGAAGATTTCCACCTTGGTGGTGGCCTGTGCCGGGTCGGCGGGATGCTCGACGTAGACCAGGATGTTGTCGCTGCGGTCGCGTACTTCGATGAAGCGCACGTGGGCGGTGCCCAGGGTGGCGCGCAGCAGGCTCTGCAGTACCGGCAGGTTGCCGGAGATGACGCCGTATTCGGCGGCCGGCGCCAACTGGTTGGCGATCAACTGGCCGGTGTGGTTGGACTCCTGCCGCAGGTCCTGCAGGCGCGAGTAGGTGAAATAGCCGGTGAGCAGCAGTGTCAGCAATAACGCCGGACCGAGGCTGATGGCCAGCATGCGCGTCTGGATATTCCAGCTCTTGCGGGCGCTCATGGGGATTCTCCTTCGGCAAGACGATGCGCGAGCGAGGCGTCGTCCGGCAGCTCGATGCCCAGCGAACGCGCCACCTGGCGGTTGCTTTGCACCTTGAAGTGTTCAGGGTAGAGGCTCTGGGGCCATTGCGATGGCGGCTGATCGAGCAGTGGGTCGAGCGTGTCCAGCCAATCGTCCTGGTCGCTGTAGGTACTGGCCAGGCTGCCGGCCCTGACGAACGCCACCGTGGGGCCGATCAGGGCGTGATTCTCGGCGTAGGCGCTGAGCAGGATGCCTTTGACGGTGCGCGGGTTGTAAAGCAGTTTGTCGTCCAGCCCGAGCAGCAGGTCACTGCTATCGAGCAATTCACGCAGCGGGCGGGGATCGTCGCCGCGGTCTTGCTCCTGGGCGACCAGCTCGACGCCGAGCTGTCGGGCGTGTTCCGCCAGCTCGTTCAGCAGGAACTCGCTGGCGGGGCTGTAGAGCACGCCGATGCGCTGTGGCTTCGGTTGCAACTGCAGGGCCAGTTGCAGTTGCCGGGCAGGCGGTGGATCGCTCCAGAGCAGGCTGATGCCGTCGGGATGGCGGCCATCGAGTAGCTGCTGCGCTTCGACACGGCTGACCAGCAGCGTCAGCGCGGGTGGGCCCTGATCGCTGGCCAGGCGCCAGTTCAACGCGGCGGTTCCCAGCAGCAACAAATGGGTTTCAGGAGAGAGCCTCGAGGCGGGGGGCAACTGCTCGGGTGACTCCACGCGGATCTGGTCCTGCGGGCGGCGTTCGGCGAGCGCCTGGCTGAACGCCTGCACGGCCGCGCCCTGTTCACTGCTGACCAGCAGCAGCTCGCGGGCCTGCGTCGGCAACGCCAGCAGGCAGAGCAGGCCGAGCAGCAAGGGCCTGACAAGGTGTCCGAGGCTCATCCCTGAGCGGCGGGCCGCCATGCTAGAAATCCACCTCGGCGCTGAAATACAGCAGGTGACGGTCGTCGTAGCGGTTTTCCGGCCAGGTCAGCGGCTCATCGTCCAGGCGCTGTTGCAGCACACCCGCCAGTTCCAGCGCGGCGCTGCCCAGGGGGAAGCGCTTGGCCACGCGCAGGTCCACGCGCTCGAAGCGGTGTTCGTTCAGCGCGTCATCGCCGTAATAGAACACCGCGCTCGACCAGCCACGGCCCCAGTCGCGCATCCAGCCCGCCGAGCCGCTGTTGCGGGCGGTGAGGCGCCGGTCATAGCGGCTGCTGGCGTCGTAGTCGACATAGGCGTAGGTGAAGCGCAGGCGATCCCGGAGGCCGACGCGCCAATCCAGTTGGGTCTCGGCGCCGCTGAAGCGGATTTCGTTGTCGTTGGTGGGTTCGAAGTCGGTCAGCTTCAGCGGATCGCTGATCAGGTCGTGAATCTCGTCGTGGTACGCCTTCACGTCCAGCGCCAGACCGAGCTCGTCGAACTGGCCGTTGTAGCCGACTTCGCGGGAGCGCATGCGCTCCTGATCCAGGTCCCCGGGCCCATGGGCGCGGGCGAAATAGTAAGCGGTGCTCTGGCCATAGGGCGCCGGGCTGAGACGGCGTGCGCGATAGCTCCAGTTCACGTCGTTCTCGTACATGTCGGGTGAGCGCACGGCTTCGGAGTACACCGCCCGCAGGCTGTGGCGCGGCGTGATCAGGTAGTTCAGGGCGATGCGTGGGCTGACGGAGCTGCCGGAGCTCTGGTCGTCTTCCAGCATGGCACCGCCCTGCAACAGCCAGTGGGGCGTCAGGTGCCATTCCAGCTGGCTGAACAGCCGCCAGATTTCGTTGTTCACCGTGCCGTTGAAGTAGGTCTCGGAGGTCGCCTGGTCATGGCGGTAGCTCATGCCGGTGAGCAATCGAACGCCATCGGTCAGGCTCAGCGTGTCCTGCATTTCGAGGTCGTAGCGGGTCTCGCGGATGTTCTGGTTCACCTGGCCGCAGGCCGGCGCGCCGGCTCCGCCGACGATCTGCCGCAGCACCTGGTTGGCCAGGGCCTGCTCCTGGGCGGTGCCCTTGGGGATGCGTGGCAAGGCGTCTGCCAGCTTCTCCACGTACTTCGGGTCGAGTGCCCAGAGCTGACCCAACTGAGGGCTGAATACGATCTGCGCCTCGCAGGCGCGGAAGTCCTGCAAGCGCTCCCAGTGCTCGGCATAGCCCTGGACGTAGAAGCTGTGCTGCGGATTGGCGTCGAAGGTCCAGCGCATGGAGCCGGCATAGTCGCGGGCTGTCAGGTCGGAGTCGCTGTCGCCGGCGGGGATGCCGTCGAAGACCGGGCGGTAGTTGTAGGGCCGCTGGTTGCTGCCTTCCTTCGCGGCGATCTGCCAATCCAGCGTGTTGCGCAGGTCGAGGCTGTGGTTGGCCACCAGGTTGAAGCGGGACAGGCGGCGGCCGTCGCGGTAGTCGCGGTCGAACTGGTCGTGGTCGAAGCCATCGTCCGCCTGGCCGGAGAGCGACAGGCGATAGTCGCTGGACTCGCCCCGCAGCCCTTGGCTGGCGTACCAGTCGCGGATGCCGTTCTGCCCGGCGGTGTACTTAAGGCGCGTGCCCTGGCTGTCGGCGGGGTGGCGGGTGAGGATGTTGATCACGCCCATCAGAGCGTTGGCGCCATAGCTCACGGCGTTCGGGCCGCGGAATACCTCGATGCGGTCGATGTCCTCGATGGCCACTGGAATGTCGCTCCAATCCACTGTGGCCAGGCCTGGGCGGTACACCGAGCGGCCGTCCACCAGCACCTGCAGGCGGCGCGCCTCGGTGACGTTGGTGCCGTGGTAGTTGACCGTGGCCTGATTGCCGGACAGGTAGCCGACCATCATGCCCGGCACCAGGCGCATCAGTTCGGGGATGTCACGGGCGCCGGAGGCGCGGATCAGGTCGCGGTCGAGCACCGTCATGCTGCCCGGCACCTCGGCCGGCGACTGCTTCAGCCGGCTGGCGGTGAGCACGTCCGGGACATCCACGCGATCGACGAAGAGATCGCCGGCGACTGCCTGACCCGCCAGCAGGGCGGCAAACAGGGACAGCGGCAGGGGAGCGCGGGAGGAAAGCTGCACGGAACGGCCTTGTTCTCGATTTCTTCTTGAATAAACGGATGTTAAACGAGGCGCTGTTGTTTGCCAGTCCTGCGATCCGGGCTGGCCGCTGCGCGACGGGGCCTTATAATGCCTCAATCGCCGCCCCGAGGCGGCCCGTGATGGAAAAGACATGACTGAGCAGCAACCGATCGCCGTCCTCGGCGGTGGCAGTTTCGGTACCGCGTTCGCCAATCTGCTGGCGGAGAACGGCCAGCGCGTTCGCCAGTGGATGCGCGACGAGGAACAGGCCGAAGCGATCCGCACCCAGCGCGAGAACCCGAACTACCTCAAGGGCGTGCGTATCCATGCCGGCGTTGAGCCGACCACCGACCTGCCGGCGACCCTGGCCGCGTGCGAAATGATCTTCGTCGCCGTGCCGTCCAGTGCCCTGCGCAAGGTGCTGGAGGGCCGCAGCGAGGAGCTGGCGGGCAAGATGCTGGTCAGCCTGACCAAGGGTATCGAGGCGCAGACCTTCAAGCTGATGAGCCAGGTCCTCGAGGAAATCGCGCCGAAATCCCGCATCGCGGTGATCTCCGGCCCGAACCTGGCACGCGAGATCGCCGAGCATGAGCTGACCGCCACCGTGGTCGCCAGCGAGGACGAGGAAGTCTGCAAGCGGGTGCAGGAAGCGCTGCACGGCCGCACCTTCCGCGTCTACGCCAGCGGCGACCGTTTCGGTGTCGAACTGGGCGGCGCGCTGAAGAACGTCTACGCCATCATCGCCGGCATGGCCGCCGCGCTCGGCATGGGCGAGAACACCAAGGGCATGCTGATCACCCGCGCCCTGGCGGAGATGACCCGCTTCGCCGTCAAGCTCGGCGCCAACCCCATGACCTTCCTCGGCCTCGCTGGGGTGGGCGACCTGATCGTCACCTGTTCGTCACCCAAGAGCCGTAACTATCAGGTCGGTTTCGCCCTGGGCGAGGGCTTGAGCCTGGACGACGCCGTGGCGCGCATGGGCGAGACCGCCGAAGGCGTGAATACCCTGCGCGTGCTCAAGGCCAAGGCCGACGAGCTGCAGGTCTACATGCCGCTGGTGGCCGGCCTGAACGCCATCCTGTTCGGCGGCCGTACCCTGGCACAGGTCATCGAGGCGCTGATGAGCGGCGAGCCGAAGACCGACGTCGACTTCATTCCCACTACCGGTTTCTGAGGGAGGCAATCCCATGTCTGCTGAGCGTATGGAAAAAGAATCCCTCGTCCTGCGAGTCGTCTGGATGCTGGTGTTCGCCCTGGTCTGGTTCGCCGCGGAGATCCTTCTCGGCGTCGTCGTGGTGGTCCAGCTGATCTATCGGATCATCTATGGCGCGCCGAGCGGCAGCCTGATGGCCTTCGGCGACAGCCTCAGCCAGTACTTCGCGCAGATCGGCCGCTTCGGCACCTTCCAGACCGAGGAAAAGCCCTGGCCGTTCGCCGACTGGCCAGCCGCCCGCGCACCCCAAGGCGAGCAGCCGCACAGCGTGCCGCCCGCCGAGCATCCGGCGCGCGACGAAGAGCCCAAGCTATGAAGCTCTGGCTGCTGCGCCACGGCGAGGCCGAGCCGCAGGCCCGTCGCGACTCGGAGCGACGCCTGACCGCCCACGGCCGCAAGGAAGTGCTCAAGAGCGCGGCCCAGCTCGCCGGCCAGCCGCTCGACGGCATCCTCGCCAGCCCCTACGTGCGCGCCCAGGAAACCGCCGAGCTGATTCGCGAGGCCCTGGGCTTCGACGGCTCCGTCGGCACCGCCCCCTGGCTGACCCCGGACGACGATCCCAAGGATGTCCTGCGCTTCCTCGACGGCCGCACTGAGCGCAACCTGCTGCTGGTCAGCCACCAGCCGCTGATCGGCTCCCTGGCCGGCCTGCTGGTCCACGGCAGCCGCACCGACGCGGTGCCCTTCAGCACCGCGTCGCTGGCCGAACTGGAGGGCGAGTGCCCGGTGGCGGGGTTGATGGAGCTGGTGTCGCTGCACCATCCGCGGCACAACTGAGCGCACATGCCACTCCATCAACAAGGCCCCGAAAGGGGCCTTGTTCATTTCAGCGGATCATCGTCGTCGGTCAGCGTGGGCGCTGGTTTGCGGAAGCGGGCGTCGATGTGGTGTTCCAGCCAGCTGCCCAGGCTGAGGATCAGCAGCGTCAGCACCACGCCGAACGCGGCGGTGACAGCGTGGCCGCTGCCGCAGGCGATGCCGATCATGGACGACACCCAGATGGAGGCGGCGGTGGTCAGGCCTTCCACGCGGTAGCGGTGCTCGTGGTGGACGATGACCCCTGCGCCGATGAAGCCGATGCCGGTCAATACGCCCTGGACCACCCGGCTGGCGGCGTCGGGGCTGGTCGGGTGCAACTGCAGGATGACCCCCACCGCCAGCGCGGCGGCCAGTGAGGTCAGGGCGTGGGTGCGCAGGCCGGCGGGGCGGTTGTGCAGTTCGCGGTTGAGGCCGACCAGGCCGCCGCAAACGGTGGCGATCAGCAGGTTCAGCAGCAGGTCGAGCTGGCCTGGCGGTATCTGGAAGGCTTCCGGCATGGCGGATATCCGTCGGGGGTGTTCCCGAAAGGGTAGTGCGCCTTTGCTCGCAAAGTACTGTCGCCGGGCAAATCGTCGCCGGATGTTTCGCCGAAAAGATCCATGGCAGAGCGGCTGCATTCGGTCTGAAGGACACTCCCTACAAAAGTTCACACGATCAGTCTTGTCTGAAGTGTCCGTGCATGGAATATTCAACCAAGCAAGTGCTTGGTTGATCTATCGCTATACCTCTGAGCTACACCTCTGAAAAAGAACAACAAAGGAGGGGCACGTGGTTAAAGCAGTCCGATTACCGCTCGACCTGTTCTATCAGCGCGAGACCAGTCACCCGAACAAGCCTTACCTCGTCCAGCCGCTGGGCGGCGGCGAGGTGGAAACGCTCACCTGGGGCGAAGTGGGCGATCAGGCGCGGCGCGCCGCCGCCTGGCTCCGCAGCCTGCAACTGCCTGCGGGCAGCCGGGTGGCGATCATTTCCAAGAACTGCGCGCACTGGGTCGTCGCCGATATTGCCATCTGGATGGCCGGCCACGTGTCCGTGCCGCTGTACCCCAACCTCACCGCCGATTCCGTGCGCCAGGTGATGACTCACTCCGAGGCGGCGGTGGCCTTCGTCGGCAAGCTGGACGACTGGCCGGCGATGGTCGATGGCATTCCGCCGGGCGTGCCGACCGTGGCGCTGCCGCTGCATCCGCAAGGGCGCTTCGACCACCAGTGGGCCGACCTCCAGAGGCAGTCGCCGCTGCGCGACGATCCGCGTCCGGATGCCGCCACCCTGGCGACCCTGATCTACACCTCCGGCACCACCGGCACGCCCAAGGGCGTGATGCATACCTTCGGTAATTTCGCCTTCTCCGCGAGCCATGCCATCGACCTGTTCGGGGTGGGGGAGGAGGACCGCCTGCTGTCCTACCTGCCGCTGTGCCACGTGGCCGAGCGCATGTTCGTGGAAATGGCGTCGATCTACGCCGGCCAGACGATCTACTTCGCCGAGAGCCTGGACACCTTTGTCGCCGACATGCGCCGCGCGCGGCCCACGGTGTTCTTCGGCGTGCCGCGCATCTGGACCAAGTTCCAGATGGGCGTCTACGCGCAAATGCCGGCGCAGAAGCTCGACCGCCTGCTGCGCCTGCCCATAGTCGGGCGCCTGGTCGGCCGCAAGGTGCTCGCCGGCCTCGGCCTGGATGCCGTGCGCTACGCCCTGTGCGGCGCCGCGCCGGTACCCGAAGCCCTGCTCGACTGGTACCAGCGCCTTGGCCTCAATGTACTGGAGGTCTACGGCATGACCGAGAACTGCGGCTATTCCCACGTCTGCCGCCCCGGTGAGCAGAAGAAGGGCTGGATCGGCCGCAACAGCCCCGGCGTGGAGGTCCGCATCAGTGACGAAGGCGAGGTGCAGGTGCGTAGCGGTGCGACCATGCTCGGCTACTACAAGGACCCGGAGCGCACCGACGAGGCCATCACCCGGGACGGCTTCCTGCGCACCGGCGACAAGGGTGAGCAGGACGCCAACGGCAACCTGCGCCTGACCGGGCGGATCAAGGAAATCTTCAAGACCGCCAAGGGCAAGTACGTGGCGCCGGCGCCCATCGAGAACCGCCTGGCGGTGCATTCGCGTATCGAGCAGATCTGTGTGGTCGGCGATGGCCTGATCGCGCCGCTGGGGCTCTGCGTGCTGTCGGAGATCGGCCGGCAGGAAGCGGCCAATGGCGCCCGCGGCGAGTTGGAGCAGAGCCTCAAGGCGCTGCTGGACGAGGTGAACGACGCCCTGGACAAGCACGAGCGGCTGGCCGGACTGGTGCTGGTCCGTGATGTCTGGACGGTGGACAACGGCTTCCTCACCCCGACCCTGAAGATCAAGCGCAACGTGGTGGAGGGCGCCTACGGCCGGCGCTTCAATGAATGGGCGGAGCGTCGCGAGGCAGTGCAGTGGCATGACTGAGCAGGGGGAAAGGCAATGATCTGGCGCAACGTGCCCAATCTGGAAAAGCTCAACGCGAACCTGAAGAACACCATTGGTGAAGTGCTCGACATCCGTTTCGAGGCGTTCGACGACGACTCGCTGAGCGCCAGCATGGTGGTGGATTCGCGTACCCACCAGCCCTATGGTTTGCTGCACGGTGGCGCTTCGGTGGTGCTGGCGGAGACCGTGGGCTCCACCGCCAGCTACCTGTGCCTGGATTCCAGCCAGTACTACTGCGTCGGACTGGAAGTGAACGCCAACCACCTGCGCGGCCTGCGCAGCGGGCGGGTGACGGCGGTGGCGAAAGCGGTGCACATCGGCCGTTCGACCCATGTCTGGGAAATCCGCCTGCATGGGGATGACGGCAAGCCGAGCTGCATTTCGCGGTTGACCATGGCCATTGTGCCGCTGGAGCGCTGAGCGGTTTCGTAGGGTGCATAACCCGGAATGGGTTATCCGCCCTACAGAGTTGGAGCGCTGAGTGGTTTGCTTTTTGTAGGAGCGAGCTTGCTCGCGAACAATGCCGTGCACCAAGGCATCAGGCGGTTCGCGAGCAAGCTCGCTCCTACAGGTCCCGCGCCGTTTGGCACCCGTCGCAATTTTGTCCAAGACCCACCGTTCCCGCGCCGGTAGAGTAGGCGCATGGAACGCATCGAACACCACAGCAGCGGCCTGCCCGGCGTCCGTTTCATCGACGCCGAGTACCGCCGTTTCGCCTTTCCCCGGCACTTCCATCTCGACTACCACGTCGGGCTGGTGGTGGACGGCTGCCAGCGCTACACCCATCGCGGTGAGCGCTCGCTGGCCGGAAGTGGCGACATCCTGCTGATGAGCCCCGAGAGCATCCACGATGGCGCCAGCGAGGGTGACGAGGGGTACCGCATCCGTGTGCTGTCCATCGACCCGCAATGGCTGGACGACGCCTGCCGCGCCTTCAGCGATGGTCGCCAGGGCGCGCCCAGGCTGACCGCCGCGCAACTGCGCGATCCGCGCCTGCAGGTCGAATTGCAGCGCGCCCACGCCCTGTTGCTCGGTGGCGAACGCCTGGCCCAGGAAGGGCAGCTCTGGCAGGCACTCGCCGCGTTGCTGCAGCGTGCATCCAGCCTGCGTATCCGCGAGCCGGGGCAGGGCTTCGATCCCCTGACCTGGGCGCGCCTCCGCGAGTGGCTCGAATCGCGCCTGGAGACGCCGCCGACGCTGGAGGAGATCGCCGCGTTCTGCGACCTCAGCCCCTGGCAGGTGCTGCGCCGCTTCCGCCACCAGTGCGGATTGCCGCCGCACCAGTGGTTGACCCAGTTGCGCCTGGAGCGCGCACTGCCGCGGGTGATCAAGGGCCAGCCGTTGTCGGAGATCGCCCTGAGCCTCGGGTTCTACGACCAGGCCCATTTCAGCCGCCTGTTCCGCCGCACCTACGGATTGCCGCCCGCGCGACTACGCCAGCGCTGATCCGCTCCCATTTCACTTTCCCACTGGAGAATCCCGCCATGCAGGAGGTTCACGCCTTGCTCATGCTCACCGCCGTGTTCGCCGTCGCCCTGGTCAGCCCCGGGCCGGATGTCGCGCTGGTGGTGCGCACCGCTTTGCACCAGGGCCGCCGCGCCGGCGTACTCAGCGCCCTGGGGCTGGCCTGCGGCATCCTGGTCCATGGCACCCTGGTGTTGACCGGCGTGTCGCTGCTGCTCAGCCGCTCGCCGCTGCTGTTCAGTGCGCTGCAACTGGTGGGCGCGGCCTATCTTGGCTGGCTCGGCATCGGCGCACTGCGCGCTCTGCGCAAGCCGGGAGGGGCAGGGCGGATCGACGGCGAGCTGGCCGACTCCAGGTTCGGCCCCTGGTTGCGCGGTCTGGCGACCAACCTCTTCAACCCCAAGGCGCTGGTGTTCTTCCTTGCGCTGCTGACCAGCCTGATCCCGGCGGACATGTCGGCGCCCGGCAAGGTCGCGGTGGCGGTGATGCTGTTCGGCACCGGCTTCATCTGGTTCAGCCTGCTCAGCGTGATCCTCACCAGGCCGCTTTGGCAGCAGCGCCTGCTGCGCGCCGTGCCGGTGATCGACGGCGCCTGCGGCCTGGTGTTCCTGCTGGTGGCGGGCGGAATCCTGTTCAGTGTGGTGAACCACGCAACGCATTGGGTTTGACTGTTGCCGGCGGATAACGCGTTCCGCGCCCTACGAACAGCGTCATGCAGGGCGAATAACCGTTCACGGTTATCCGCCGAAGTCGCCGTGCACGAAGCGAGGATCAGGGCAAAACCGCCGGAGCGCCATGGACTTTGGCCGTAGTGCCGTCATTCGCGGCAGTGCGGGTCATTGCCGCGCTCTCGGTGCTGTCGGAAAATTCAGGCTGTCATTCCCCTGAGTTCGCCGGCATGCCGCAATCGGTCTTCTTCGCCCACGCCAACGGGTTTCCATCGGGCACCTACAGCAAGCTGTTCGACGCCCTGGAGCCGGATTACCGGGTTCACCGGCTGGACATGCACGGCCACGACCCGCGCTTCCCGGTGAATGCCAACTGGGAAAACCTGGTGGAAGAACTCCTGCATCACCTCGAAGCGCTGGACGAGCCGGTCTGGGGCGTCGGCCATTCCCTGGGCGGCGTGCTGCATTACCATGCCGCGCTGCGCCGTCCGGAGCTTTACCGCGGCGTAGTGATGCTCGACTCGCCCCTGCTTACCTTCGCCGACCAGCTGGTGATCCGCGTGGCCAAGCGTTTCGGCTTCATCGACCGACTGACGCCCGCCGGGCGCACCCTCGGTCGCCGCGAGGACTTCAGTGACTTCGCCGAAGCCCTGGAGTACTTCGCCGGCAAGCCGCTGTTCAAGCGCTTCGATCGCGACTGCCTGGAAGCCTACGTGCGTCACGGGCTGGCGCAATCGGCGGCGCAGGGGCTGCGGCTGAAGTTCGACCCGGCCACCGAGATCAGCATCTACCGCAACGTCCCGCACACCAGCCCCGGCCGGCCGAAGCAACTGGCCGTGCCGTTGACCATGGTGCGCGGCCGCCACAGCCGCGTGGTGCTGCCGCATCACGCACGATTGGTGAGCCGCATTCCGCTGGGCGAGAACCTGTCGCTGCCGGGCGGTCACATGTTCCCGCTGGAGCGCCCGCAGGACACCGCCGCGCTGCTCAAGACCGTATTCGCCCGCTGGCAGCAGCGTGCAAGCCAATAAGGAATCGCCATGACCGCCCACGTCCAGGAAATCCGCCTGAACCTGCCGCACATCGAGCTGGCTGCCCACTTGTTCGGCCCGGAAGACGGCCGCCCGGTGATCGCCCTGCACGGCTGGCTGGACAACGCCATGAGCTTTGCCCGCCTGGCGCCGAAACTGCCCGGCCTGCGCATCCTCGCCCTCGACTTCGCCGGCCACGGCCTCTCGGCGCACCGCGCGCCGGGCGCCAGCTACCTGCTGTGGGACTACGCCCTGGACGTGCTGATGGTGGCCGACCAGATGGGCTGGGAGCGTTTCACCCTGCTCGGGCACTCCATGGGCGCCATCGTCTCGGTGCTGCTGGCTGGCGCCATGCCCGAGCGCGTCGAGCGCCTGGCGCTGATCGACGGCCTGGTGCCCTACACCGGCGAGGCGGAAACCTCGCCGCAGAAGCTCGGCGAGGCGCTGCGTGCGCAGATCGCGCTGCCGAACAAACGCAAGCCGGTGTACGAAGCCATCGACCGCGCCGTGGAAGCGCGCATGAAGGGTGTCGGCGCGGTCAGCCGCGAGGCGGCGGAACTGCTGGCTTCCCGTGGCCTGATGCCGGTGCCCGGTGGCTACACCTGGCGCAGCGATTCGCGCTTGACCCTGCCATCACCGCTGCGCCTGACCCGCGCCCACGCGCGGCAGTTCGTCCAGGCCATCCAGTGCCCGACCAGCCTGGTGCTGGCGCAGCAGGGGATGCTGCTGGTGGAGCCGGCCACCCGCGAACTGCTCAAGGATCGCCCCATCGAGGTCCATGAACTGCCCGGTCAGCATCACCTGCACCTGGATGACGAGGCCGGCGCCGAGGCGGTGGCGGCGATCTTCCGGCCCTTCCTGCTGGGGTGAGGGCAACACCCTGTAGCGCCCTTCGGCTTGACTAAACCGGGGCCTGCCGCGAGTCTGCACGGATCGCTTCAGGGAGATTGTGCATGCTCGACATCCAGACCGCCGCGCGCCCGTGCTGCAAAGGGACTTTCCAGACCGCCGCGCAGAGGACCCGGATGCCACGGCTGCTGCCCGCTCTGCTGTTGGGCGGCCTGCTCGCTGCCAGCGCTGGCAGCTTCGCCGCCGATCTGCCCGACAGCCACGACCTGGAGATCCTGCCGCGCTTCCCGCGCTCGGAAATCGTCGATTTCAACCAGGCCGCAACCCAGGAACGGACCTATCCGCAGGGCTCGATCAGCCGCATCAGCGGGCGCCTGCGCATGGAAGGGGAAGTGCGCGCTATCGGCAATCTCACCGCCGTGACCTACCGCCTGCCCGACGAGGATTCCAGCCAGAGCGCCTTCGCCGCCGCCCGCAAGGAGCTGCTCAAGGCCGACGCCACGCCGTTGTTCTGGTGCGAAAGCCGCGACTGCGGCTCCAGCAACCTGCTGGCCAACGCGGTGTTCGGCAACTCCAAGCTCTACGGCCCGGACGACCAGCAGGCCTACCTGCTGGTGCGCCTCGCCGCCCCTCAGCAGAACAGCCTGCTGGCCGTCTACACCATCACCCGCGGCAACCGCCGCGCCTACCTGCACGCCGAACAGCTGGACAGCGGTGCTGCCCTCGGCGAGCTGCTGCCCAGCCCGTCCACCTTGATGCGCCTGCTCAAGGCCAACGGCGAGCTGACCCTGAGCCATGTGCCCGAGCAACCCGGCGGCGCCTGGCTCGACCTGCTGGTGCGCACCCTGCGCCTGGATACCGGCGTGCGCGTCGAGCTGGCCGGCAAGCATGCCGGCGACTGGCGCACCGCGCTGACCGCCCAGGGCGTGCTCGATGCGCGCCTGGAACAGGGCAAGGACGACAGCGACGGCCTGCACCTGACCTGGCTGCGCTGATTCGCCTACGCTGATCTCTGGCGCTCTGGAAGGGGCGTCTCACCGTTCTCGATATTCCGGAGTCCCGATGTTCGACAATGATCGTCTGCTGGCGCGCCTGCTGCTGCTGGTTCTGCTCACGGCCAGCGTCTGGGTGCTGTTGCCATTCTGGTCGGCGCTGGTCTGGGCTGCCGTGCTGGCTTTCGCCAGCTGGCCGCTGATGCGCCTGCTCACCCAGTTGCTGCGTGGCCGGGAAGCCGCCGCCGCCGGCCTGCTCACGCTCTGCTGGATCGTGCTGGTGGCGCTGCCGCTGGTGTGGCTGGGTTTCGGCCTGGTGGACCGGGTGCGCGAAGGTGTCGAGCTGGTGAAGAACCTGCAGGTTTCCGGCCTGCCGCCGCCGCCGGCCTGGATGGCGCGCGTACCCCTGATCGGCGATCGCCTGATCGGCTGGTGGTACCAGGCCGACCAGCAGGGCGTGGCGATGTTCTCCGCGCTCAAGCCCTACATGGGCGAGGTCGGCAACTGGGTGCTGGCGCGCAGCGCCAAGCTCGGCACCGGGATCTTCGAACTGGTGCTGAGCCTGGTGCTGATCTTCTTCTTCTACCGCGACGGCCTGCGCCTGCAGGCCTTCGCCCACGCCATGCTGCAACGCCTGATCGGCAATGCGGCTTCGCAGTACATGGATATCATCGCCGGCACCGTGCAGCGGGTCGTCAACGGCGTGATCGGCACCGCCGCCGCACAGGCGGTGCTGGCCACCATCGGTTTCCTTATCGCCGGTGTTCCGGGGGCCTTCGTGCTGGGGCTGCTGACCTTCGTCTGCAGCCTGCTGATGGTCCCGCCACTGATCTGGGGGCCGGCGACGATCTGGCTGTTCTACCAGGAGAGCTACGGCTACGCCGTGTTCATGGCGATCTGGGGGTTCTTCGTGATCAGTGGCGTGGACAACATCCTCAAGCCGTACCTGATCAGCCGTGGCGGCAACCTGCCGCTGGTGGTGGTGCTGCTGGGGGTGCTCGGCGGGTTGCTCAGCTTCGGCTTCATCGGCCTGTTCCTCGGGCCGGTGCTGCTGGCGGTGATGTACAACCTGATCAGTGCCTGGATCGACAGTTCGGATCGGTCGCCGCCGGCGGTTTGATGGCTCGCTTGGGGGCAGGAATCGTAGGAGCGGACTTTGTCCGCGATGCTTTTGATTCTGGTGTGTATGCGTCGCTTCGGCATGTGCTGAGGCTTCTTGTTTCGCCCACTCGGGCGACCTCCTTTGGCAAACGACCCAAAGGAGGCAAAGGTCTTGCCCCTACATCCGGTTTTTCGCTTAGGCGAAAAATTCCCTCGTCGAACCGGAGTGTCAGGGGCACGCTGTGAAGGGCCATCCCTGGCCCATCGCAGCTCTCGCGACATCCATGTCGCTCAACCCCTGAAACTCCGCTTCATCGAGGCCTCCTGAAAGGGGCGGTTCGGAGTGCTCGGGTATTTCACTGGAAGGCCCTAAAGGCCAGAGCACGGCTCCTGTAGGAGCGGACCTTGTCCGCGAAAGTCATCTCGTCCACTCCAAGGCAATGACAGGGCGCGGTTCGTGAGCAAGAACCAGTCGTCCCCCTCGTTCCAACAGAAAATCGCTTTACACGTGCTCGCTCTTCGCCCGCACCAACCGATCCCGCCCGGCCCCCAGGCCGAAGCCAATCGCCGCGACCGACACCACCACGAAAATCACCCCGGTCGCGCTCCAGCCGCCGGTGACGTCGTGCACCACGCCGACCAGGAAGGGCCCACAGGCCGCCAGCGTGTAGCCCACGCCCTGGGCCATGCCGGAGAGGTTGGAGGCGACGTGGGAGTCGGGCGAGCGCAGCACGATCAGCGCCAGCGCGATGGCGAAGGTGGCGCCCTGGCCGAGGCCGAGCACCACCGCCCAGCCCCAGATGCCCGACAGCGGCGCGTAGAGCAGGCCGAGCAGACCCGCCAGGGTGAGGCTCATGACGATCACTACGGCCAGGCGCTGGTCCTTGCCGCGGGTGGCCAGCCAGGGGCCGGCCAGGGCGCTGAACAGCTGCACCATCACCGAACCGGATAGCACCAGCCCGGCCTCCACCGGGCTCAAGCCCCGGTCGATGAGGATCGACGGCACCCAGCCGAAGACGATGTAGGCCAGTGACGATTGCAGGCCCATGTACAGGGTGACCTGCCAGGCCAGCGGCTCGCGCCACAGGCCTTTCACCTTGTACACCGCGCGGTGGGCGTGGTGGTTCTGCCGGGTTTGCGGCAGCCAGACCAGCGCGGCGACTACCGCCGGCAACGCCCAGAACGCCAGCGCCAGTTGCCAGCTGTCGCCCATCAGCCCGGACAGCGGCACGGTGGCGCCGGCGGCGGTGGCCGCGCCGAGGCACAGCGCCATGGTGTAGACGCCGGTCATGGTCCCGGCGATGTGCGGGAAGTCGCGCTTGACGATGCCCGGCAGCAGCACGCCGATGATGCCGATGCTGGCGCCGGCCACCAGGCTGCCGAGGAACAGCCCGGCCACCGGGAACAGGCTGCGCAGCACGATGCCGGCGGCCAGGGTGAGCAGGATCAGCAGCACCGTGCGCTCAGCGCCGAGGCGGCGGGCGAGCATCGGCGCCAGGGGCGCGAACAGGCCCAGACAGAGCACCGGCAGGGTGGTCAGCAGGCCGGCGGCGGCCGCCGACAGGCCGGTGCCGTCGCGTACGGTATTGAGCAGCGGGGCGAGGCTGGACAGCGCAGGGCGCAGGTTCAGCGCCACCAGCACCAGGCCCAGGAGCAGCAGCCAGGGACGCGGCGGGTGCGCCGGGGGCGTCGGTTCGTCGTTGGCTTCGGCGTCGACCAGCAGTTCTTCCGGCGGGCAGGCGCGCTTGTGTTCGGCGGCGTGTGGATCGTGGGGCAGGGACATGGTGGGCATTCCGGCAAAAGGCAGAAGACGTCAGATCAGCAAGGCGCGGTTGGCGCAGGCGGCGGCGTCGGCATCGCCGCGCTCGATGGCGTCGAGCAGGTCGCGGTGCAGTTCGAAGCTCGGCTGCGGTCGGCTGGGGTCGCCGATGGTGCGTTCCAGGCCGGCGCGGATCACTTGGGAGAAGTAGCGGTACAGCTCGCTGAGCACCGGGTTGTGGGCGCTGTCGACCACGCGCTGGTGGAAGATCAGGTCATGGACGATGTAGTCGTCCAGCGCGCCGCCATGGCGAGCGGCGGAGGCCTCCAGGGCTTCGCGCAGGGCCTGGATGTCCGCATCGGTACGGCGCCCGGCGGCCAGCCGGCTGGCTTCCACCTCGATGATGCCGCGTGCTTCGAGGGCCTGTTCCACCGAGCTGCGCGCCAGCACCAGCATGGTGTCCAGCGGATTGGCGCAGGCGCGCACGTAGGTGCCGTCGCCCTGGCGCACTTCCAGCACGCCGGAGAAGGTCAGCACCCGCACCGCTTCGCGCACGGTGTTGCGGCTGATGCCGAGGGACTCGGCAAGTTCGGGTTCCGGCGGCAGGCGCTGGCCTAGGGGCCAGGTGCCGTCGTCGATTCGCAGGCGGATCTGCTCGAGGGCGATATCCACCAGCGAGCGCTTCTGAATGGGGCTGGGCATGGAAACATCCAATCATCGGATGAATGTACAGGTGCCAAGCCTAGGGCATGACCGGGGCGGGTTGCAAATGGGAGAGACCGCCGGGACGCACGCCCCGGCGGCCAATTTCGCCACGCGGATCAGGCGGCGATGTTCACCAGGCTGCCGCTGCTGGCCTGGAGGGCCGTGGCGTCGCTGCTCTGGTACTGCCTGAGCAGGTTGGCCACCAGCTTCTGGTAGGCGTCGCTGGTGCTGGAGCCATCGGCGGACTGGCTGCGCGACGGCGGCGGTGGCGGCGGGCCATCGCCACGGCCTTCGGCCTTGAAGGCGCTGGCCAGTTCGTCGCTGCTGATGCCGCCACTGCCGTCGCTGTCGAGCTTGCTGAACAGCTGGCTGAGCTTGTCGCTGCCGTCACTGCTGCCGGCAGCCGCCAGCTCGTCGGCGCTGATCACCCCATCGCCGTTGGTATCCAGCGAGCTGAGCGCGTCCTCGCTGGAGCCGCCCGCACCGCCGGGGCCGCCCATCCCGCCGGGTGGCGGAGGCGGTGGCATGGCCGCCGACAGTTCGCTCTGCGAGATGCCGCCGCTGCCATCGCCGTCGAGCTGGCTGAGCAGGTCATCGACGTCGATGTCGCTGCTGCCGCTGTCGTCGCTGGACGAAAGCGCCGAGGTCAGTTCGTCCTTGCTGATGTTGCCGTCGCCATCGTTGTCGATGGACTTGAACAGGTCTTCGTCGAACTTCGCCTTGCCCTGTGCGCCGCCGCAACTGCCAGTCTGGGTGCCGGTCGTGCTGCTGGCGGCCTGGGTCTTGGCGAGCGTCGAGCCGGAGTAGTAGCTCGTGTAGCCGCTGACGCCACTGATCATAGGACTGTCTCCCTGGTTGCCCGGAGGGTTCTCCGGTTGTCGCAGCCTCGATGGCGTCTGTGTCGCGGGTTTGTGCGCTTTGTATGCGGCTTTCTACACGGGGATCTCAGCTGCGCGGCAGGCGCAGCACGGCGGTGGCGCCGCCGCCGAGGGTCTCCTCGAAGAACAGCTCGCCGCCCTGGCGCCGCGCGGCGTCGCGGGCGATGGCAAGGCCGAGGCCGACACCGCCGGAGTTGCGGTTGCGCGAGCCTTCCAGGCGGAAGAAGGGCTCGAACACCTGCTCGCGCAGTTCGGCGGGAATGCCCGGGCCGTGGTCGCGTACGCGGATTTCCACCTCGTGGGGGCCGTCGTGCAGCTCGATGCAGACGTCGCTGGCGTAGCGCAGGGCGTTGTCCAGCAGGTTGTTCAGGCACGAGCGCAGGGCCATCGGCTGCACCTTGAGCGGTGCGCAATAGCCGTCCACGCCGACATCCTCGCCACGTTCGCAGACGTCCTCGGCCAGGGAGTCCACCAGCGCCTTCATGTCGAGCCACTGCGGCGGCTCGCTGGCGCGTTCCTGCTGCAGGTAGTGCAGGGTGGAGTCGAGCATGCCGATCATCTCGGCCAGGTCCTGGCTGATGCGCGTGCGCAGCTGCGGGTTGTCGACTTCCTCGACGCGCAGACGCAGGCGCGACAGCGGCGTGCGCAGGTCATGGGACACCGCCACCAGCATGCGGCTGCGCTGCTGCACCTGTTCGCGGATGCGTTCGCGCATGCGGTTGAAGGCGCGGGCGGCCTGACGTGCCTCGTGCGGGCCGGTTTCCGGCAAGGGCGGGCTGTCCAGGTCTTCGGAGAGGCGCAGCGCGGCATCGCCCAGGCGCCGCACCGGGCGGGCGAGCAGGCACGCGCCGATGCCGGCGGCGCCAACCAATGCCAACAGCTGGAAGAGGAACGGCAGGCTCCAGAACGGCGGATGGCGTGGCGGCGGGCCCGGGGGCGGTCCTTGCTGGAAGGCGTGTTCCGGTGGCGGCGGGGGAGGTGGCGGAGGCTGGTGCGGGCCGTAGTGGCTGAACCAGGCGAAGGCCAGCAGGTGGGCGATCACGATGGCCAGCAGGAAGACCCCGAACAGCCGCGCGAACAGGCTGTCCGCGCGCTTGAGCGGCGGCTCCTGCGCGCCCTGGGGCGCCGGCTCAGGCGATGTCGCGGACATCGAACAGGTAGCCTTCGCCACGCACGGTCTTGATCAGCCGGGGCGAGCGCGGGTCGTCGCCGAGCTTCTGCCGCAGGCGCGAGACCAGCAGGTCGATGCTGCGGTCGAAGGCCTCGATGGCGCGGCCACGGGCGGCGTCCAGCAGCAGCTCGCGGTTGAGCACCCGGCGCGGGCGTTCGAGGAACACCCAGAGCAGGCGGAATTCGGCGTTGGATAGCGGCACCACCAGACCGTCCGGCGCGTGCAGCTGGCGCAGCACGCTGTCCAGACGCCACTGGTCGAAGCGCACCTGGGCGCGCGGTTCGCCGCGCACGCCGTCCTCGCCACCGGGGCCGTTGCCGCCGCGCACCCGGCGCAGGATGGTCTGGATGCGCGCCACCAGCTCGCGCGGTTCAAAGGGCTTGGCCATGTAGTCGTCGGCGCCCAGTTCCAGGCCGATGATGCGGTCGGCCGGCTCGCAGCGGGCGGTGAGCATCAGGATCGGAATGTCCGACTCGGCGCGCAGGTAGCGGCACAGCGACAGGCCGTCCTCGCCGGGCAGCATCAGGTCGAGCACCACCACGTCATAGCTGCCGTCCTGCAGGGCGCGGCGCATGCCCACACCATCGGCCACGCCGTGGGCCTCGATATTGAAGCGCGCCAGGTAGCCGCAGAGCAGTTCGCGGATCGGCTCGTCGTCGTCCACCAGCAGGGCGCGGGTGGTCCAGCGGCGCGGGTCGTCGGAAGAAGTGTGCTGCATGGGGAGGCCTGTCGCAGGAAACGGGGGCAGGGCGGGCCGGCGGGCCGCGCGGGATACGCGACGGTGCACATGCTAACCCGACGCCGCGGGCAGGGCCACGCTGAGCGAGGCTGGGGCCGGCGGGTGTCTCCAGCGTGTCGGCTCTGTAACGGCTCCGATACATGCCCGCGAGCCGGCGCTTTTGAGCGGTTTTTTACGCTTTCTTTATGCCCCGCCAGCACCTCGGGAATCGCTCCTTTACGCCCTTCATGGGGAAAATTTCCGTCAAGCGGCAAGAGCCGCGCAAAGCGATGGAGTCGCCCGCGTGAGGAGAGAGAAATCATGAGCGTGCTCGACGGTGTGTCCCTGGTCCTGGCCACGGCACTGTTCATTTATCTGCTGGTGGCGCTGCTGCGCGCCGACCGTTCCTAGGAGTGGCCATGAACAGCCATGACGTACTGCTGATCGTCGCCTTCCTGGCGCTGGTGCTGCTGCCAGCACCCTTCCTCGGGCGTTTTTACTTCAAGGTGATGGAAGGGCAGCGCACCTTCCTGAGTCCCGTTTTCCTGCCGGTGGAACGGGCAATCTATCGCGCCTGCGGCATCGATCCCGAACAGGAGCAGGACTGGAAGGGCTACACCGTCGCGCTACTCGTCTTCAACCTCGCCGGCCTGGTCCTGCTGTTCTCGATCCTGCTGCTGCAAGGCTCGCTGCCGCTCAACCCGCAGCACCTGCCGGGCCTGGAGTGGACCCTGGCGTTCAACACCGCGGTGAGCTTCGTCACCAACACCAACTGGCAGTCCTATAGCGGCGAAGCCTCGCTCAGCTACCTGAGCCAGATGCTCGGCCTGACCGTGCAGAACTTCGTCAGCGCCGCCGTCGGCTTGGCCGTGCTGGTGGCCCTGGCCCGTGGCATCGCGCGCAAGTCGACGCACAATCTGGGCAACTTCTGGGTCGACCTGACCCGCGCCACCCTCTACGGGCTGATCCCGCTGTGCCTGCTGCTGGCGCTGTTGCTGGTCTGGCAGGGCGTGCCGCAGACCTTCCTCGACTACGCCCACGCCCTGACCCTGCAGGGCGCCGACCAGTCCATCCCGCTGGGCCCGGCCGCCAGCCAGATCGCCATCAAGCAACTGGGCACCAACGGCGGCGGTTTCTTCGGCGTGAACTCGGCGCACCCGTTCGAGAACCCGACCATCTGGAGCAACCTGTTCGAGGTCGTCTCGATCATCCTGATCCCGGCCGCGCTGGTGTTCACCTTCGGCTACTACGTGAAGGACCTGCGCCAGAGCCGCGCCATCCTCGGCTGCATGCTGGTGCTGTTCTGCCTCGGGCTGGGCGTGTCGCTGTGGGCCGAGTACCAGCCCAACCCGGTGCTCAGTGCGCTGCCGGTGGAGCAGGCCGCGCCGCTGGAAGGCAAGGAAAGCCGCTTCGGCACCACCGCCAGCGTGCTCTGGTCGGTGACCACCACCTCGGCGTCCAACGGCTCGGTGAACGCCATGCATGACAGCCTCAATCCGCTGTCGGGCATGGTGGCGATGATCAACATGATGCTCGGCGAGGTGATCTTCGGCGGAGTCGGCGCCGGTCTCTACGGCATGCTGCTGTTTGTCCTGATCGCCGTGTTCCTCGCCGGGCTGATGGTCGGCCGCACCCCGGAATACCTGGGCAAGAAGCTCGAAGCCCGCGAAGTCCGCCTGCTGGTGGCGACCCTGCTGGTGATGCCGGTGGGCGTGCTGGTGCTCGGCGCCATCGCCGCCAGCCTGCCGGGCCCGGCCGCCGCGGTCACCAATCCAGGCCCCCACGGCTTCAGCCAGCTGCTCTATGCCTACACCTCGGGCACCGCGAACAACGGTTCGGCCTTCGCCGGGTTCGGCGCCAATACCCCGTTCCACAACCTGATGATCGCCCTGGCCATGCTGATCGGCCGCTTCGGCTACATCCTGCCGGTGCTGGCGATCGCCGGCAGCCTGGCGGCGAAGAAGGCCACCCCGGTCGGCCCCAACAGTTTCCCGACCCACGGCCTGCTGTTCGTCAGCCTGCTGACCGCCACCATCCTGCTGGTGGGCGGCCTGAATTTCCTGCCGACGCTGGTGCTGGGCCCGGTGGCCGATCACCTGACGCTCGGTTTCTGAGGAGCTTTCGCAATGAATGCGCGTACCCAGGATCTCGCCCTGAACAACCCGTCGAGAAGCGCCGACAAACGCCCGACCACCGCCTTCTCCGCACTCTGGAGGCCGGCGCTGGTGCAGGCCTTCGCCAAGCTCGACCCGCGCCAGCTGCAACGCTCGCCGGTGATGCTGGTGGTGGCCCTGACCGCCGTGCTGACTACCGTGCTCTGCGTGGTGGGCGGCGAGGCTGTGCCGACCATCGTGGCGGTGCAGATCGCCGTCTGGCTGTGGTTCACCGTGCTCTTCGCCAACTTCGCCGAAGCCCTCGCCGAGGGCCGCGGCAAGGCCCGCGCCGACAGCCTGAAAGCGGGCACCCAGGGCCTGCAGGGCCTGCGCCGGACCGCCAGCGGCAGCTTCGAGAAAGTCGCCGCCAGCAGCCTGCGTAAAGGTGACGTGGTGCGGGTCGAGGCTGGCGAGCTGATCCCCGGCGACGGCGAGGTGATCGAAGGCGTGGCGGCGGTCAACGAAGCCGCCATCACCGGCGAATCCGCGCCGGTGATCCGCGAGTCCGGCGGCGACCGCTCGGCGGTGACCGGCAACACCCGGCTGGTTTCCGACTGGCTGTTGGTGAAGATCACCGCCAACCCCGGCGAATCCACCCTCGACCGGATGATCGCCCTGGTGGAAGGCGCCAAGCGGCAGAAGACCCCCAACGAAGTGGCGCTGGACATCCTGCTGATCGGCCTGACCCTGATCTTCCTGCTGGTGGTCGTCACCCTGAAACCCTTCGCCCTGTTCGCCGGGGGCAAGCTGCCGCTGGTGTTCCTGGTGGCGCTGCTGGTGACCCTGATCCCCACCACCATTGGCGGTTTGCTCTCGGCCATCGGCATCGCCGGCATGGACCGCCTGGTGCGCCTGAACGTCATCGCCAAGTCCGGCCGCGCCGTGGAAGCGGCGGGGGACGTGCACGTGCTGATGCTCGACAAGACCGGCACCATCACCTTCGGCAACCGCCGCTGCAGCGCACTGCACACCGCCCCCGGCGTGCAGCCGCTGGAGCTGGCCGAGGGCGCCTTCCTTGCCTCGCTGGCGGACGACACGCCGGAGGGCAAGTCTATTGTCGAATTCTTACAAACCGAGAGCCTGCGCGCAGAGATCATCCTGCCGGAGCCGGAGCGCAACCGCGTCACCCCGGTGGCCTTCAGCGCCGAGACGCGCCTGTCGGGCATCGACTTCGACGGTCACGTCTATCGCAAGGGGGCGGTGGACGCCGCGCTGGCCTTCGTCGGCATGGACCGCAAGCAGATGCCGGAGTCGCTGGCGAAAGAGATCGAACGCATCGCCCAGAGCGGCGGCACGCCGCTGCTGGTGGTGGCCGACGGCAAGCTGCTGGGCGCCATCCACTTGAAGGATGTGGTCAAACCGGGCATCCGCGAGCGCTTCGCCGAACTGCGTCGCATGGGTATCCGCACCGTGATGGTGACCGGCGATAACCCGCTGACCGCCGCCGCCATTGCCGCCGAGGCCGGTGTGGACGACGTGATCGCCGAAGCCACCCCGGAGAAGAAGCTGGCGCGCATCCGCCAGGAGCAGGGCGAGGGGCGCATGGTCGCCATGTGCGGCGACGGCGCCAACGATGCTCCGGCCCTGGCGCAGGCGGACGTCGGCATGGCCATGAACGACGGTACCCAGGCCGCCCGCGAGGCCGCCAACCTGGTGGACCTGGACAGCGACCCGACCAAGCTGCTGGACGTGGTGCAGGTGGGCAAGGAACTGCTGGTGACCCGTGGCGCGCTGACCACCTTCTCGGTGGCCAACGACGTGGCCAAGTACTTCGCCATCCTCCCCGCGCTGTTCGCCGGCATCTACCCGCAACTGGGCGTGCTCAACGTCATGAAACTGGCCAGCCCGCAGAGCGCGATTCTCTCGGCCATCGTGTTCAACGCGCTGATCATCGTTGCGCTGATCCCCCTGGCCCTGCGCGGCGTGCGCGTGCAGGCCACGGATGCCTCGCAGCTGCTGCGGCGCAACCTGCTGATCTACGGAGTGGGCGGGCTGGTCGCGCCCTTCGTGGGGATCAAGGTGATCGACATGATTCTGGTGGCGGTGGGGTTGGCCTGAGGCGCGCGCCTTTTCCCCTCACCCTAACCCTCTCCCAATGGAAGAGGGGACCGTCCGGAGTGATTGGGAAACGCTGAACTCGCCGGACACACCGAACGGCTCCCTCTCCCTCTGGGAGAGGGCTGGGGTGAGGGCCGATGCCCCGCTCCGAACCCAACAGAGGAACACGAACATGCTCAACCAACTCCGCCCCGCTATCGCCTCCCTGGTCCTGCTCAGCGCGATCACCGGCGTCGTCTATCCGCTGGCCGTCACCGGCATCGCCCAGGTGGCCTTCCACGACCAGGCCAACGGCAGCCTGGTGCGCGACGAGAACGGCAATGTGCGCGGCTCGGCCCTGATCGCACAGAAATTCGACGGCGCCCAGTGGTTCCACTCGCGCCCCTCGGCCGGTGATTTCGCCACCGTCTCCAGCAGCGCCAGCAACCTCGCGCCCGGCAACCCGGCGCTGGCCGAGCGCATCGCCAAGGACGCCGCCGCCCAGCAGATCGGCGCCCAGCCGGTGCCGCTGGCGCTGGTCACCACCTCCGGCAGCGGCCTCGATCCGCAGTTGCCGCCTGCCGCTGCGCTGTACCAGGTGCCGCGCATCGCCCTGGAGCGCGGCGTACCGGCCGCCAGCCTGGAAAAGCTGGTGGAGGCGAACACCGAGCGCCCGCTGATCGGCCCCGCCGTGGTCAACGTGCTGGCGCTGAACATGGCCCTGGCCAGCCTGCCTCGCTAGACTCCAGCGCCAACTGCAGTCCGGGCCGTAGCACAATGTCTCCAGCGCGCCACGGACAACCCCCTCTCCCTTTGGGAGAGGGCTGGGGTGAGCGGCTCTAGAGCCTTCACTCCACTTGATGAGGCGAGCGCCAGGAGCGCTCCGAGGATAGCGACATGACCGACCCCAACCGCGCCGACGCCCTGCTTGCCGACCTGCCGAGCATGGGCCGTGGCCGACTGAAAGTGTTCCTCGGCGCCGCGCCGGGGGTCGGCAAGACCTACGCCATGCTGCAGGCCGCCCAGAGCCAGCTGCGCCAGGGCGTGAACCTGCGCGTGGGCATAGTCGAGACCCACGGCCGCGCCGAGACCGAGGCCTTGCTCGCCGGTCTGCCGCAGCAGGTGCTCAAACGCTCCGAGTACCGTGGCATCAAGCTGGTGGAAATGGACCTCGACGGCTTGCTGGCCGATCCGCCGCAACTGGCGCTGGTCGACGAGCTGGCCCACAGCAATGCCCCCGGCAGCCGCCACGCCAAGCGCTGGCAGGACATCCAGGAACTGCTGTCGGCCGGCATCGACGTCTACACCACGGTCAACGTGCAGCACCTGGAAAGCCTCAATGACCAGGTGCGCGATATCACCGGCGTACAGGTACGCGAAACCGTCCCCGACTGGGTGTTGCAGGAGGCCTACGACCTGCTGCTGGTGGACCTGCCGCCCCGCGAGCTGCTCGAGCGCCTGCGCGAGGGCAAGGTCTACGTGCCCGAACAGGCCCGCGCCGCCATCGATGCCTTCTTCAGCCAGACCAACCTCACCGCGCTGCGTGAGCTGACCATGCAGACTGCAGCGGCACGGGTCGATGCCGACCTGGCCCACCGCTACCGCCAGCAGGGCGGCGACGCCCCGGCGGTGCGTGGGCGGCTGCTGGTCGGCGTGGACGGCGAGCGCAATGCCGAGCGCCTGGTGCGCCATGCCTGCCGCGTGGCCGAGCGTCGGCACCTGCCGTGGTCGCTGGTCCACGTCGATACCGGCGAGGCGCGCAGCGAAGAGTCGCGCATGCAACTGCAGAGCGCCCAGCAACTGGCCGAACGCCTGGGCGGCGACGTAGTGGAGCTGCGCGGCGGCGAAGTGGCGCGCACCCTGGTCGAGCACGCCAAGGAGCGCCGCGCCAGCCTGCTGCTGGTGGGGCGTTCACGGCAGCGCTGGTATCGCCGGCTGTTCGGCGGTGGCCTGGCGGCGCGCCTGCTGCGCCTGGGCGACGGGCTGGAAATCAGCGTGCTCGACAGCGAGGCCGATCTCGCTCCGCCCAAGGCGCGCGCGCAGGCGCCCTGGCCCTGGGGTGACTACCTGCTGGCGGCACTCGCTGCTGCCGGCGCCAGTGCGCTGGCCTGGGCGGTGGCGAGTGTGCTGGAGCTGCCGAATATCTCCCTGGTGTTCCTGGCCGCCGTATTGCTGGTGGCGGTGCGCAGCAGCCTCGGCCCGGCGCTGGCGTGCGCGGTGCTGTCGTTCCTGGCCTACGACTTCCTGTTCATCCCGCCGCATTTCTCCTTCGCCATCCAGCGTGAGGAGGACGTGCTGACCCTGCTGTTCTTCCTGCTCATGGCCGGGCTCACCGGCAACCTTGCCGCCCGCCAGCTCCGGCAACTGCAGGCGCTGCGCGAGACCCAGGAGGAGACCAGCCAACTGCTCGAGCTGTCGCGCAAGCTCACCGCCGCCACCGACCGCAAGGCGGTGATGGCTGCCGCCGTGCAACAGCTCAGCGGTTGGCAAGGGCTGGACATCTGCCTGCTCGGCCGGGTCAACGGCGAGTGGAAAGTGGAGGGCGGGCTGAACCGAGCGCTGGACGACCAGGAGCGTGCCGCCGCCGATTGGGCCTGGCAGCACGACCAGTCCGCCGGCCTGGGTACCGGCACGCTGCCGAGCGGGCGCTGGTGGTGGTGGCCGCTGTCCGGCGAGGACGGCCCGCTGGCGCTGCTCGGTGTCAGCCCGCGCGATGCACAGCCGTTACCCGGCTCGCGCCGCCGTCTGCTCGCGGCCCTAGGGCAACCGCTGGCGCAGGCGCTGGCCCGTGCACGCCTCGCCGAAGACCTCGAAGCTGCACGCCTGCACGGCGAAACCGAACAACTGCGCAGCGCGCTGCTGGCCTCGGTCAGCCACGACCTGCGCACGCCGCTGACCTCCATGCGCGGCGCCATCGACAGCCTTCTGGCCCTCGGCGACGCGATTCCGCCCGACGACCGTCGCGAGCTGCTGGAAAGCACCCGCGACGAGGCCGAGCGCCTGGACCGCTATATCCAGAACCTGCTGGACATGACCCGCCTCGGCCACGGTGGCCTGAAACTCTCGCGCGACTGGGTGTCGCCCGGCGACATCGTCGGCAGCGCGCTCAATCGCCTGCGCGCGGTGGTTGCTCCGTATCGCATGGAAACCCGCGTGCCGCCCGAGTTGCCGCTGCTCTACGTGCACGCCGCGCTGATCGAGCAGGCGCTGGTCAACGTGCTGGAAAACGCCGCGCGCTTCTCGCCACCCCAGGGCCGCCTGCGCGTGGCGGTGGAGGCGGTCGAGGGCGAATTGCGCTTCTCGGTCAGCGACGAGGGGCCGGGGATTCCACTGGCCGAACGTGAGAAGATCTTCGACATGTTCTATACCGCCGCCCGTGGCGATCGCGGCGGGCAGGGCACCGGGCTGGGCCTGGCGATCTGCCAGGGCATGGTCGGCGCCCACGGCGGGCGGATCACGGTGGAAGACGGTATCGACGGGCGCGGCACGACCCTCGTGCTGCACCTGCCGCTGCAGCAGCAGCCGGACATGGAGCAGCTTGATGCCGCTGTCTGAAAGGCTCAAGCTGGACGGCCCCGCCAGCCAGTCCAGTTCCCCGATGAACGCCAGCGCCGCCACCATCCTGGTCGTCGACGACGAACCGCAGATCCGCAAGTTCCTCCGCATCAGCCTCAGCGCCGGCGGCTACAAGGTGCTGGAGGCGGGCACTGGCGAAGAGGGCCTGGCCCAGGCCGCGCTGGGCCGCCCGGACCTGGTGGTGCTGGATCTCGGCCTGCCGGACAAGGACGGCCAGGACGTGTTGCGCGAACTGCGCGAGTGGTCGCAGGTACCGGTGCTGGTGCTCTCGGTGCGCGCCAGCGAGAGCGAGAAGGTGCTGGCGCTGGACGGCGGCGCCAACGACTACGTGACCAAGCCCTTCGGCATCCAGGAATTCCTCGCGCGCATCCGTGTGCTGCTGCGCCAGGGCGGCAGCGGCGAGACGCAGGAGGCCGTGATCGCGGTTGGCCCGTTGAGTGTGGACTTCTCCTACCGCCGGGTGCTGCTCGACGGCGCCGAAGTCTCGTTGACCCGTAAGGAATACGCCGTGCTCTCGACGCTGGCGCGCCACCTTGGTCGCGTGGTTACCCAGCAGCAGTTGCTCAAGGATATCTGGGGGCCGACGCATACCGCGGACACCCACTACCTGCGCGTCGTCGTAGGCCACCTGCGGCAGAAACTCGCCGATGACCCGGCCAGTCCGCGATTCATCGTTACCGAGGCGGGTGTCGGCTACCGCTTGCGCGAGAGTTGATCGCACGGAGCTCCTACAGGCTGACTCCGGCATCACCGTTTTCGTAGGAGCGGACTCCGTCCGCGATGCTCTTCTTGTTTGGGTGTTCTGCGCCGCTACGGCGTGTGCTGAGAGATTTTGTTTCGCCCCCTCGGGCGAGTCCCTTTTGGCGCCCCAAAAGGAACCAAAAGGGCTTGCCCCTGCATCCGGTTTTTCGCTTAGGCGAAAAATACCCTCGCTCCATCGGAGTTTCAGGGGCACGCGTCGACGGGCCATCCCTGGCCCAACGACGCTCTCGCGGCATCCATGCCGCTCAACCCCTGAAACTCCGATTCCACTCGGCCTCCTGAAGGGGCGCTCCGGTGTGTGCGGATATTTCTCTGGAAGACATCAAGGGCAAGAGCCAAAGCCAGAGAGGAGGGATGGGCTCCCGTAGGAGCGGACTTTGTCCGCGAAATCCCTCGCGGCGGAATCTGATTCTGAAGGGGGCACACGCGTGTCGCGCTCGTTGTAGGAGCGAGCCTACTCGCGAACCACACAACACCGGCGGTCAATACCGATTCTCTTCCTCATACCGATCCAGCGTATCGCTGGCGATCTGCCGGCCGAGGGCGATCAGCTCCGGGGCCTTGTAGAACTCGAAGAAACGGCACACGCGCTTGGGCACGTTGATCAGGATGTCCGGCGGGTAGCCGGCGATCTTGTACTGCGCCAGCGACGTCTGCATCACCTCGAAGCTCTGGTTCACCAGCTCCAGCAGGGACGCCGGGCTGCTGCTGTCGATCACCCGGCTGCCGGTGGCCGAGCGCGGCGAGCCCTTGCCTCGTGGGGCGGCGGCCGGCTGCTGCATCTCCGGCTCGGCCGGCTCCTCGGAGGCGGCGGGCACCGGGTGGAGCAGGGCGTCGGCCAGCAGTTCCGGCGGTGCTTCGCTCTCGCCACGACGGAAGAAGCTCAGCTTGCTGGACAGGCCGGAAATCACCGCGTCGAAGCGGCCCATGAGGGCGGGCGGGCGCTCGATCACCGGCAGCGAATACTGGCGCTGGTTGGTGGCGTTGAGGTTGACCGCGACGATCAGGTCGGCGTGGGTCGAGACCACCGGGACGATCGGCAGCGGGTTGAGCAGGCCGCCGTCCACCAGCATGCGGCTGCCCTGCATGACCGGGGTGAACAGGCTGGGGATCGCCGCCGAGGCACGCATGGCCTGGTGCAGGCAGCCTTCCTGGAACCAGATTTCCTGCTGGTTGGTGAGGTCGGTGGCCACGGCGGTGTAGGGGATCGGCAGGTCTTCGATGTCGATCTCGCCGAGCATTTCGTGGATCTTGCCGAACACCCGCTCGCCACGGATGGCGCCGAGGCGGAAGCTCACATCCAGCAGTCGCAGCACGTCCAGGTAATCCAGGCTTTCCACCCAGTCGCGGTATTCCTCGAGCTTGCCGGCGGCGTAGATGCCGCCGATCACCGAGCCCATCGAGCAGCCGGCAATGCAGACGATCTCGTAGCCGCGCCGTTCGATCTCTTCGATCACGCCAATGTGCGCGTAACCCCGTGCGCCGCCGGAGCCAAGTACCAGCGCGATCTGTTTTGACATCGGGCATTCCCCCTTGCGAAACGTTTCGACGATACGCTGGGGCACAAGCCGCGCCAAGGTCGGCTTTGCTAGAATCGTCGTCTGTTTTTCTTTCGCCGGAGTCCGCGATGAGCGAACCGATCCGCCTGACCCAGTACAGCCATGGTGCCGGCTGTGGTTGCAAGATTTCCCCCAAGGTCCTGGAGGTCATCCTCGCCGGCAGCGGCGCGCAGAACCTTGACCCGAACCTGTGGGTCGGCAACGCCTCGCGCGATGACGCCGCTGTCTATGCTATCGACGCCGAGCGCGGCGTGGTGTCCACCACCGACTTCTTCATGCCGATCGTCGACGATCCCTTCGACTTCGGCCGCATCGCCGCCACCAACGCCATCAGCGACATCTACGCGATGGGCGGCGATCCGCTGATGGCGATCGCCATCCTCGGCTGGCCGGTTAACGTGCTGGCGCCGGAAATCGCCCGCGAAGTGATTGCCGGCGGCCGCAAGGTCTGTGACGAAGCCGGCATCCCCCTGGCCGGCGGCCACTCCATCGACGCGCCCGAGCCGATCTTCGGCTTGGCGGTCACCGGCATGGTCGAGAAGCGCTTCATGAAGCGCAACGACACCGCCACCGAAGGCTGCAAGCTGTACCTGACCAAGCCGCTGGGCATCGGCATCCTCACCACCGCCGAGAAGAAGTCCAAACTGCGCGCCGAGGACGTCGGCGTCGCCCGCGACTGGATGTGCACCCTGAACAAGCCCGGCTCGCGCTTCGGCAAGCTGGAAGGCGTGCGCGCCATGACCGACGTCACCGGCTTCGGCCTGCTCGGCCACCTGGTGGAAATGGCCGACGGCAGCGGGCTGACTGCTCGTATCCGCTATGCGGCCGTGCCGCGCCTTGCCAGCGTCGAGTACTACCTGGAAGCGGGCTGCGTGCCCGGCGGCACCCTGCGCAACTTCGACAGCTACGGCGAGCGCATCGCGCCATTGCCGGAGCTGCACAAGCTGCTGCTGTGCGACCCCCAGACCAGCGGCGGCCTGCTGGTGGCGGTGGAGCCGGAAGGCGAGGCGCAGTTCCTGGCCGCCGCGAAGGAGCTGGGCCTGGATCTGGCGCCCATCGGCGAACTGGTCGGCCGACAGCGTCACGCGGTCGAGGTGGCGTGATGCGTGACAACACCCTCCACTACCGCGAGCTGTTCCTCGGCGATGTGAAGATGATGGACGTGCGCGCCCCGGTCGAGTTCGACAAGGGCGCCTTCCCGAACACCGTGAACCTGCCGCTGATGAACGACGTCGAGCGGCAGAAGGTCGGTACCTGCTACAAGCAGAACGGCCAGCAGGCGGCCATCGCCCTGGGCCACGAACTGGTCTGCGGCAAGGTCAAGGCCGCGCGGATCGAAGCCTGGGCGGCTTTCGCCAAGGCCAATCCCGAGGGCTACCTGTACTGCTTCCGCGGTGGCCTGCGTTCGCAGATCACCCAGCAGTGGCTCAAGAGCGAGGCCGGCATCGATTACCCGCGCGTGGTCGGTGGCTACAAGGCGATGCGGGGCTTTCTCTATGACACCACCCAGGCGGCGGCCGAGGAGTGCCAGTTCGTGCTGGTCGGTGGCCTGACCGGCACCGGCAAGACCGAGGTGGTCGCCCAACTGGCCAACAGCCTCGACCTGGAAGGCCACGCCAACCATCGGGGCTCCGCTTTCGGTCGTCGTGCCACGCCGCAGCCGGCGCAGATCGATTTCGAGAACCGCCTGGCCATCGACATCCTGAAGAAGCGCCACGCCGGCATGGAGCAGTTCGTGCTGGAGGATGAAGGGCGCATCGTCGGCAGCTGCTCGGTGCCGCTGGAGCTGTACCAGGGCATGCAGCACTACCCGCTGGTGTGGCTGGACGACAGCTTCGAACAGCGCGTGGAACGCATTCTCAAGGACTACGTGATCGACCTGTGCGCCGACCATGTGCAGGTGGTGGGCGAGGAGGGCGGCTTCGACGCCTTCGCGGCCTATCTGCGCAAGAGCCTGTCGGGCATCGTCAAGCGCCTGGGCGGCGAGCGCTACCAGCGCCTTGCCGCGATCATGGACGCGGCCCTGGAGGAGCAGAAACGCAGCGGCGCGGTGGATCTGCACCGGGGCTGGATCGAAGGGCTGCTGAGCGAGTACTACGACCCGATGTACGCCTTCCAGCGCGAGAGCAAGGAATCGCGCATCGAGTTCCGTGGCACCCAGGCCGAGGTGGTCGAGTACCTGCGCTTCCGCGCGGAGCGCTGAGTTCTCAGCGGGCGCGCCACAGGCCGATACGTCGCGCCCTTGCTTCCTGCTCTTCGAATTCGTACTGGCCTTTCTCTTCGGCCGTCTGCTCATCCGTCTGTCGCCAGTGCGCCAGGCCGACGCTCAACAGCACCCGGCCGGCGTCCAGCGTCTGGCCGCAGCCGGGACAGTCGGCCGGCTCGACCCAGACCGCCGCGCGCAGCGATCCGTCCACCTCACGTTGTGCTGCGCGCAGGTTGGCGGTCTTGCCCAGCGTGAGTCGTTGCAGAGTTTCGCGGGCGCGCTCGCCGAAGGGTTGATCGGGTGTGGGGGCGTCGATGCCGCGCAGGCGAATGGTCAGGGGTGCGCCGCCACTGGTCTGGCAACTGAGCCGATCACCGCTGTGAACGGCGGTGATCCGGCAGTCTTCCTGCGCCAGCGCGGCGCAGGACAGGGTCATCAACAGCAGGGCGGGAATCCGTCGCATGGGGCCTCCATCAAGGGAACGCCAGCATAACCGCTGGCGTTCGCTGGCAGGGCGCCGGCTCACTGGATCAGGCGCATGACCTCTTCGCTGTAGCGCCCGCCGGCAGCGGCGCCGGCGGGGAAGATGGCGTCGATCCCGGCCAGTTCGTCCGCGCTGAGTTCCAGCGCCACGGCGGCGACGTTCTCCTCCAGGTACTTGCGCTGCTTGGTACCCGGAATCGGCACCAGATGCTCGCCCTGCGCCAGTACCCAGGCTAGCGCCAGCTGCGACGGCTTTACTCCGCGCTCTGCCGCCAGTTCGCCGATTTTTCCCACCAGTTGCAGGTTCTTCGCGAAGTTTTCCCCGGTGAAGCGCGGGCTGAAGCGGCGGTAGTCATCCTCGGCGAAGTCTTCGGGGCTCTGCAGCGCGCCGGTGAGGAAGCCGCGTCCCAGCGGGCTGTAGGGGACGAAGCCGATGCCCAGGCGGCGGCAGGCTTCCAGCACGCCGTTTTCCTCCGGATCGCGGGTCCACAGCGAGTATTCGCTTTGCAGGGCGGTGATCGGGTGGACCTTGTGGGCGCGCTCCAGGGTGTCGGCCGAGGCTTCGCTCAGACCCAGGTAGCGCACCTTGCCGGCCCGCACCAGCTCGGCCATGGCGCCTACGGTTTCCTCGATGGGCACCGTGGGGTCGACGCGGTGCTGGTAGTAGAGGTCGATGTGGTCGGTACCCAGGCGTTTCAGGCTGCCTTCCACGGCTTGCCGCACATACTCCGGCCGCCCATTGGTCCCCCGGCTCGCGGGCTGGTCGGGGTTGCGCACCAGGCCGAACTTGGTGGCGAGGAAAATCTGCCCGCGCTTGCCTTTCAATGCCCGGCCGAGCAGTTCCTCGTTGGTGTGCGGGCCGTAGACGTCGGCGGTGTCGAGGAGCGTGACGCCCAGTTCCAGGGCGTGGTGCAGGGTGGCGATGGACTCCTTCTCGTCGATGCCGGTGGTATAGAAGTCGGACATGCCCATGCAGCCGAGGCCGATGGCGGAAACGCTGGGGCCCTGCGGGCCGAGGCGGCGGGTTTTCATGCTCAGTTCTCCGGGAAGTGGGGAAGCGGATTCATTCTTGTTGTTTGGCGTGCATGGATAAACCGGCTGATTACGGTTTAACTATTTGGCTGAAATGAATAATCGGAGCTTCGTCATGGACCGCTTGCAGGCCATGCAGGTGTTCACCCGCATCGTCGAACTCAAGGCCTTCGGCAAGGCGGCGGACAGCCTGCAGCTGCCGCGCGCCAGCGTGACCCAGTTGATCCAGCAGCTGGAGTCGCACCTGGGCGTACAGTTGCTGCGCCGTACCACGCGCCAGGTCAGCGTCACTGCCGACGGCCAGGCCTATTACGAGCGCTGCGTGCGGCTGCTGGAGGACCTGGAGGAGGCGGAAAGCTGTTTCTCCGAGTCGCCGGACAACCCGCGCGGCAAGCTGCGGGTCGACCTGCTCAGCTCGCTGGGGCGGCTGGTGGTGATCCCGGCGCTGCCGGCGTTCTGCCGCCGCTATCCGCAAATCGAGCTGGAACTGAGCCTCAACGACCGCCAGGTGGACCTGGTGCGCGAGGGCGTGGATTGCGTACTGCGCGGGGGTGATCTGCCTGACTCCAGCCTGGTGGGGCGGCGTATTGCCGAGCTGGAGCAGCTCACCTGCGTGAGCCGCTCGTACCTTGAGGAATATGGCGTGCCGGAGCATCCGGATCGGCTGGCCGGGCATCTGGCGGTGAATTACCAGTCGGCGTCCAGCGGACGCATCTTCGACCTGGAGTTCGGCTTCGATTCGGGGCTGCGTACCACTCGATTACCGAGTCGGATCACGGTGAATAATGCTGATGCCTATATCGCCGCTTGCCGCGCCGGTTTCGGGCTGATCCAGGCGCCGCGCTATCATCTGTGCGATGGGCTGGCCAGCGGTGAGCTGGTGGAGGTGTTGGAGGCCTGGCGTCCGCCGCCGCTGGCGTTGAGCGTGCTGTATCCGGTGCGGCGGCAGATGTCGCGGCGGTTGCGGGTGTTTTCCGATTGGCTGGCGCAGTTGTTCGCCGGGCAGAATGGGTGACAGCTCAACTGTCACTGCCGTGTTCCCGACGGGAAATCCTCCGCATATCCGAGCGTTCCGCTAGGGCAAGTCGTGCTAGGATTTGCCCCCCGGCCCCGATTCCTCGGGCGGTGTTGGCACTCCGCCAACGCTGCCACCCCTCACCAGAAGGATCCAAGCAATGGCTCAAGTCACCCTCAAGGGCAATCCGGTTTCCGTCGATGGCAAGCTGCCGCAGAAAGGCGAACAGGCTCCGGCCCTCAAGCTGGTCGCTGGCGACCTTTCCGACGTCACCCTGGAAACCTACGCCGGCAAGCGCAAGGTGCTGAACATCTTCCCCAGCGTCGACACCCCGACCTGCGCCACCTCCGTGCGCAAGTTCAACGCCGAGGCGAGCAAGCTGGCCAACACCGTGGTGCTGTGCGTTTCCGCCGACCTGCCGTTCGCCCAGGCGCGCTTCTGCGGCGCCGAAGGCCTGGAGAACGTGGTCAACCTGTCCACCCTGCGTGGCCGTGAGTTCCTCGCCAACTACGGTGTGGCCATCTCCAGCGGTCCGCTGGTTGGCCTGGCTGCCCGCGCCGTCGTGGTGCTGGACGAGCAGAACAAGGTGCTGCACAGCGAGCTGGTCGGTGAAATCGCCGACGAGCCGAACTACGCCGCCGCCATCGCTGCCCTCAGCTGATGTCGAACCGGGCCGACCTGCAAGGTCGGCCCGGCTGGTCGGAACCCTTCCGACCGATCCGGGGCGCAACGTCCTGGAAAATTCGTAACCTCCGGTAAATCAAAGGTAAATAGCGGGTAAAGAGACTTTGCCTGCGGCCTCGCTGTGCTTATCGTTCAGCCTCGCTATCCTCTTTTCTTTTCGCCATGACGACGACCATGACCCCAAGCAATGGAACGCCCTCCAAACTCCGCACCCTGCGCCCCTGGCTCTTCACCGCGATCATCTTCGCCGGTGTGGTAGGGCTGATCATGTGGCTGCATTCGACGTCCAGCGGGGCGCCGGCAGCCCTGGGCGGTGGGCGTGGCGGGCGGCCAAGCCCGGGGCAGATGGCGGCGGGGCAGGGCAGTGCGGTGACCGTCAGCGTCGCGCCTGCGGTCAAGGGCGACCTGCCGGTGCATTACCACGCCCTCGGTACCGTCACGGCCTACAACACGGTCAACGTCCGGGCGCGGGTCAGCGGCCAGCTGGTGAAGGTGCCGTTCCAGGAAGGTCAGGAAGTGAAGGCTGGCGACGTGCTCGCGGTGATCGACCCGCGTCCGTTCCAAGCCGCGCTGGACCAGGCCCAGGGCACCCTGCTGCAGAACCAGGCGCAACTGAAGAACGCGCAGATCGACCTCGCGCGCTACAAGGGCCTGTATGCCGAGGATTCCATCGCCAAGCAGACCCTGGATACCCAGGAAGCCCTGGTGCGCCAGTACGAAGGCACGCTGAAGACCAACCAGGGCCAGGTCGCCGACGCCAAGCTCAACCTCGAATTCACCCAGGTGCGCGCACCCATCTCCGGCCGCGTCGGCCTGCGCCAGGTGGACGTGGGCAACCTGGTCACCTCCGGCGACACCACGCCGCTGGTGGTGATCACCCAGGTCAAGCCGATCTCCGTGGTGTTCAGCCTGCCGCAGCAGCAGCTCGGCACCATCGCCCGCGAGCTTTACGGCAACAAGCCGGTGCCGGTCCAGGCGCTGGACCGTAACCAGAACCAGACCCTCGCCAGCGGTGTGCTCAAGACCCTGGACAACCAGATCGACACCACCACCGGCACGGTCAAGCTCAAGGCCGGTTTCGAGAACGACGACCACAAGCTGTTCCCCAACCAGTTCGTCAACGTCCGCCTGCTCGCCGAGACCCTGCAGGGCGTGCTCACCATCCCGGCCAACGCCGTGCAGCGTGGCAACGACGGCACCTACGTCTACAAGGTGGGCGAGGAGACCAAGGCCGCGCGCCAACTGGTCACCCTGGGCACCAGCGAGGGCGAGCGGGTGGTGGTCACCGAGGGCCTGAAGGAGGGCGACCGGGTGGTCGTCGAAGGCACCGACCGCCTGCGCGACGGCATGCGCATGAACATCGTCGCCTCCGACGAGAAGGCCCGCGCCGCCGCCAGCCAGGACGGCGACAAGTCCACCGCCAAGCCGTTCGGTTCGGGCAATTCCGTCCAGAGCAGCCCGGCCCAGGACAGCGGTAAGAGCGAATGAACCCGTCACGCCTGTTCATCCTGCGGCCGGTCGCCACCACGCTGTTGATGGTGGCGATCCTGCTGTCGGGGATCATCGCCTATCGCTTCCTGCCGATCTCGGCGCTGCCGGAGGTGGACTACCCGACCATCCAGGTGGTGACCCTGTATCCCGGCGCCAGCCCGGACATCATGACCTCGTCCGTGACCGCGCCACTGGAGAACCAGCTGGGGCAGATTCCCGGCCTCAACGAGATGTCCTCCACCAGTTCCGGCGGCGCCTCGGTGATCACCCTGCAGTTCAGCCTGCAGGTGAACCTGGATGTGGCCGAGCAGGAAGTGCAGGCGGCGATCAACACCGCGCAGAGCCTGCTGCCCAAGGACCTGCCGAACCAGCCGGTGTACAGCAAGGTGAACCCGGCGGACGCGCCGATCCTGACCCTGGCGGTGATGTCCACGGACATGCCGCTGCCGCAGATCCAGGACCTGGTGGACACCCGGCTTGCGCAGAAGATCTCGCAGATTTCCGGCGTCGGCCTGGTCAGCATCAGCGGCGGCCAGCGCCCGGCGGTGCGCATCCGCGCCAACCCCGCGGCCCTGGCCTCGGCCGGCCTGAGCCTGCAGGACCTGCAGAGCACCGTCACCAACAACAACCTCAACGGTCCCAAGGGCAGCTTCGACGGCCCGAGCCGTTCCTCGACCCTGGACGCCAACGACCAGCTCAAGTCCGCCGACGCCTACCGCGACCTGATCATCGCCTACAAGAACGGCTCGCCGCTGCGCGTGCGTGACGTGGCCAGCGTCGAAGACGATGCCGAGAACGTGCGCCTGGCCGCCTGGGCCAACACCTCGCCGGCGGTGGTGCTGAACATCCAGCGCCAGCCGGGAGCCAACGTCATCGAGGTGGTGGACAGCATCAAGCAGATGCTCCCGCAACTGCAGGCGAACCTGCCGGGCAGCCTCGAAGTGACGGTGCTCACCGACCGCACCACGACCATCCGTGCCTCGGTCGCGGACGTGCAGTTCGAGCTGCTGCTCGCTGTCTGCCTGGTGGTGATGGTCACCTTCCTGTTCCTGCGCAACATCTCCGCCACCCTGATCCCCAGCTTCGCCGTACCGCTGTCGCTGATCGGCACCTTCGGCGTGATGTATCTGGCGGGCTTCTCGATCAACAACCTGACGCTGATGGCGCTGACCATCGCCACCGGTTTCGTGGTGGACGACGCCATCGTCATGGTGGAGAACATCGCCCGCTACCTGGAACAGGGCGACTCGCCGCTGGATGCCGCGCTCAAGGGCTCCAAGCAGATCGGCTTCACCATCATCTCGCTGACCTTCTCGCTGATCGCCGTGCTGATCCCGCTGCTGTTCATGGGCGATGTGGCGGGGCGGCTGTTCCGCGAGTTCGCCATCACACTGGCGGTGGCCATCCTGATTTCCGGCTTCGTCTCCCTGACCCTGACGCCGATGCTCAGCGCCAAGCTGCTGCGGCACGTCGAGCCGGAGCAGGAGGGGCGCTTCGCCCGTGCCGCCGGGCGCTTCATCGAGCACATGATCGAGCGCTACGCCGCCGCCCTGCGCGTGGTCCTGCGCCACCAGGGGCTGACCCTGCTGGTGGCCGTCGCCACCCTGGCGTTCACTGCGCTGCTCTATGTGGTCATGCCCAAGGGCTTCTTCCCGGTGCAGGACACCGGGGTGATCCAGGGCATCGCCGAGGCGCCGCAGTCGATTTCCTTCCAGGCCATGGCGGGCCGCCAGCAGGACCTGGCCAAGGTGGTGCTGCAGGACCCGGCCGTGGAAAGCCTGTCGTCCTTCATCGGCGTCGACGGCAGCAACGCCACGCTCAACACCGGGCGCCTGCTGATCAACCTCAAGCCCCACGCCGAGCGCGACGTCACCGCCAGCGAAGTGATCCAGCGCCTGCAGCCTGAGCTGGACAAGGTTCCCGGCATCCGCCTGTACCTGCAGCCAGTGCAGGACCTGACCATCGAAGACCGCGTCGCCCGCACCCAGTACCAGTTCACCCTGCAGGACGCCGACCCCGAGGTGCTCGCCGAGTGGGTGCCGAAACTGGTGGATCACCTGGAACAGTTGCCGGAGCTGGTCGACGTCGCCAGCGACTGGCAGGACAAGGGCCTGCAGGCTTACATCAACATCGACCGCGACACCGCCTCGCGCCTGGGCGTGAGCCTGTCGAGCATCGACAGCGTGCTGTACAACGCCTTCGGCCAGCGGCTGATCTCCACCATCTTCACCCAGGCCACCCAGTACCGCGTGGTGCTGGAGGTGGCGCCGCAATTCCAGATCGGCCCGCAGTCGCTGGACAATCTCTACGTGCCCGCCAGCGACGGCACCCAGGTGCGCCTGTCGAGCCTGGCGAAGGTCGAGGAGCGCCACACCCTGCTGGCGGTCAACCACATCGCCCAGTTCCCGGCCGCGACCGTCTCCTTCAACCTGGCCAAGGGCGTCGCCCTGGGCGAGGCGGTGCAGGCGATCCGTGGCGTCGAATCGCAGATGGACTTGCCGATGAGCCTGCAAGGCAGCTTCCGCGGCGCGGCGCAGGCGTTCGAGTCGTCGCTGTCGAACACCCTGCTGCTGGTGCTGGCGTCCATCGTCACCATGTACATCGTGCTGGGCATCCTCTACGAGAGCTTCATCCACCCGGTGACCATCCTTTCCACGCTGCCCTCGGCGGGCGTGGGCGCGCTGCTGGCGCTGATGCTGGCGGGGCAGGACATCGGCATCGTGGCGATCATCGGCATCATCCTGCTGATCGGCATCGTCAAGAAGAACGCGATCATGATGATCGACTTCGCCCTGGACGCCGAACGCAACGAGGGCAAGCCGCCCCATGAGGCCATCTACCAGGCGTGCCTGCTGCGTTTCCGGCCGATCCTGATGACCACCCTGGCGGCATTGCTCGGCGCGCTGCCGCTGATGCTCGCCGGCGGCGCCGGCGCCGAGCTGCGCCAGCCGCTGGGCGTGACCATGGTCGGCGGCCTGCTGCTGAGCCAGTTGCTGACCCTGTTCACCACGCCGGTGATCTACCTGTACTTCGACCGCCTTGCTGCGCGCTGGGCCGCTTGGCGCGGCCGCCATGGGCTGGACGTGAACAGCATCGATCCGGCGGAAAGATCCTGATGAATCTCTCGCGCCCGTTCATCCTGCGCCCGGTCGCCACCAGCCTGCTGACCCTGGCGCTGATGCTGGCCGGCATCCTGTCTTTCGGCTTGCTGCCGGTGGCGCCGCTGCCCAACGTGGACTTCCCCACCATCCTGGTGCAGGCGGCGATGCCCGGCGCCAGCCCGGAGACCATGGCGTCCACCGTGGCGACGCCACTGGAGCGCGCGCTGGGGCGTATCGCCGGGATCACCGACATGACCTCCAGCAGCTCCCTGGGCAACACCACCATCATCGTGCAATTCGACCTGTCCAAGGACATCGACGGCGCCGCGCGCGAGGTGCAGTCGGCGATCAACGCGGCGGCGAGCCTGCTGCCCACCGGCATGCCGAACAACCCGACGTACCGCAAGGCGAACCCGTCGGACATGCCGATCATGATCCTCACCCTGACCTCGGATACCTATTCCCGTGGGCAGATGTACGACCTCGCCTCGACCATCGTCTCGCCCAAGCTCTCGCAGGTGAAGGGCGTGGGCCAGGTGAGCATTGGCGGCTCCTCGCTGCCGGCGGTGCGGGTCGACGTCAACCCGGACCTGCTCAGCCAGTACGGCATTTCCCTGGACAACGTGCGCACCGCCATCGACAACACCAATGCCGACGGGCCGAAAGGCTCGCTGGAGTTCGGCGGGCGGCACTGGCAGGTGGACTCCAACGACCAGTTGCGCAGGGCCAGCGAATACGCGCCGCTGATCGTCCACTACAACGCCGGGACCGGCGCGGCGGTGCGCCTGAAGGATGTGGCGAAGGTTTCCGACTCGGTGGAGGACGTGCGCAACGCCGGCTTCTCCGACAACCTGCCGGCGGTGCTGCTGATCATCACCCGCCAGCCGGGCGCCAACATCATCGAGGCCACCGACGCCATCCACGCGCAGTTGCCGATCATCCAGGACGTGCTCGGCCCACAGGTGAAGCTGTCGGTGATGGACGACCGCAGCCCGTCGATCCGCGCCTCCCTGGACGAAGCCGAGCTGACCCTGATCATCTCGGTGATGCTGGTGATCCTGGTGGTCTACCTGTTCCTGCGCAACGGCCGCGCCACGCTGATCCCCAGCCTCGCGGTGCCGGTGTCGCTGGTGGGCACCTTCGCCGTCATGTACCTGTGCGGCTTCTCGCTGAACAACCTGTCGCTGATGGCGCTGATCATCGCCACCGGCTTCGTGGTGGACGACGCCATCGTGGTCGTAGAGAACATCGCCCGGCGCATCGAGGAGGGTGACCCGCCGCTGAAGGCGGCCATTCGCGGTGCGCGGGAGGTGAGCTTCACCGTGCTGTCGATGACTCTGTCGCTGGTGGCGGTGTTCATTCCGCTGCTGCTGATGGGCGGCATCACCGGGCGGCTGTTCCGTGAGTTCTCGGTGACCCTGGCGGCGGCCATCCTGGTTTCGCTGGTGGTATCCCTGACCCTGACGCCAATGCTCTGCGCGCGGCTGCTCAAACCCATCGAGCGACCGCAGAAGGCTTCGGTGGCGCGGCAGAGCAACCGCTACTTCGTCGCCTTCATGCTGCGCTACCGCGCCAGCCTCAGCTGGGCGCTGGCGCACTCGCGGCTGATGGTGGTGATCATGCTGGGCTGCATCGCGCTGAACGTCTATCTGTTTGTGGTGGTGCCCAAGGGCTTCCTGCCGCAGCAGGACTCCGGGCGGCTGCGCGGTTTCGCGGTGGCCGACCAGAGCATCTCGTTCCAGGCGCTGGACCAGAAGATGGCCGAGTTTCGCACCATCCTCTCCGCCGATCCGGGCGTGGAGAACGTGGTGGGCTTCGTCGGCGGCGGCAAGTGGCAGTCGAGCAACACCGGCTCCTTCTTCGTCACCCTCAAGGACATCGGCGAGCGTGATTCGGCGGAGGTCATCGTCAACCGCCTGCGCAAGCAACTGGCGAAGATTCCCGGCGCCACGCTGTACCTGCAGGCCGGCCAGGACGTGCGCATCGGCGGCCGGCAGAGCAACGCCCAGTACGAATTCACCCTGCGCAGTGACGACCTGGCGCTGCTGCGCGAATGGGGGCCCAAGGTCGAGGCGGTGCTGAACAAGGTGCCGCAGCTGGTGGACGTCAACAGCGACGCCCAGGACAAGGGCGTGCAGAGCCGCCTGGTGATCGACCGCGACCGCGCCGCCAGCCTCGGGGTCAACGTCGCCGACGTGGACGCCGTGCTGAACAACTCCTACGGCCAGCGCCAGGTGTCGACCATCTTCAACCCGCTGAACCAGTACCACGTGGTGATGGAGGTGGACCAGCCGTACCAGGAGTCGCCGGAAGAGCTGCGCCAGGTCTACGTGATCGGCAGCGACGGGCAGCGCGTGCCGCTGTCGGCCTTCACCCATGTGGAGCCCAGCCGCGCGCCGCTGACGGTCAACCACCAGGGGCAGTTCGCCGCGACCACCTTCTCCTTCAACCTGGCGCCCGGCGCATTGATCGGCCCGGCCCGCGACGCGGTGATGGCGGCGCTGGAACCGCTGCACCTGCCCATCGACATCCAGGCCACCTTCGAGGGCAACGCCGGGGCGGTGCAGGACACCCAGAACAACATGCCCTGGCTGATCCTGCTGGCGCTGGTGTCGGTGTACATCGTGCTCGGCATCCTCTACGAGAGTTATGTGCACCCGCTGACCATCCTCTCGACGCTGCCTTCCGCCGGCGTGGGCGCGCTGCTGACGCTGATGCTGTTCCGCACCGAGCTGTCGCTGATCGCCCTGATCGGGGTGATCCTGCTGATCGGCATCGTGAAGAAGAACGCCATCATGATGATCGACTTCGCCCTCGACGCCGAACGCACCCTCGGGCTGTCGCCGCGCGACGCGATCCTGGAAGCCTGCATGAAGCGCTTCCGGCCGATCATGATGACCACCCTGGCCGCCATCCTCGGCGCGCTGCCACTGATCTTCGGCGTCGGCGGCGATGCCGCGCTGCGCCGCCCGCTGGGCATGACCATCGTCGGCGGCCTGATCGGCAGCCAGTTGCTGACCCTGTACACCACCCCCGTCGTCTACCTCTACCTCGATCGCCTGCGCCACTGGGTCAACCAGAAGCGCGGCGTGCGCACCGACGGCGCCCTGGAGACACCCGTATGATCCGTTCCCGTTCTCTTCTCCCATTGGCGCTGGCCGTGGCCCTGGCCGGTTGCGCCATCGGCCCGGACTACCAGCGCCCCGAGCTGACGGTCCCCGCCAGCTTCAAGGAGGGCGAGGGCTGGCAACTGGCCAAGCCGCAGGACGGCTTCAACCACGGCGCCTGGTGGGAGCTGTACGGTGACGCCACGCTGAATGACCTGCAGACCCGCCTGGTCGCCGCCAACCAGACCCTGGCGCAGTCCGTCGCGTCCTACCGCCAGGCCCAGGCGCTGGCCAAGGGTGCGCGCGCCTCGTTCTTCCCGACCATCAGCGCCGATGCCGGCAAGACGCGTTCGGGCCAGGGCACCGGCAGCGGCGGCAGCGTGCGCCTGCCGGATGGCTCCACCGTGGCCAGCGGCAGTGGCGGCGGCATCTCCAACAGCTACGACGCCAGCCTCGGTGTGAGCTGGGAGCTGGACCTGTGGGGCAAGCTGCGCCGCCAGCTGGAAGCCGACACCGCGAGCATGGACGCCAGCGCCGCGGACCTCGCCGCCTCGCGCCTGTCGCTGCAATCGGAGCTGACCCAGGACTACCTGCAACTGCGCGTGATGGACCGGCAGATCAAGCTGCTCAACGACACGGTGGTCGCCTATGAACGCTCGCTGAAACTCACCGAGAACCAGTACAACGCCGGCATCGTCACCAAGGCCGACGTGGCCCAGGCGCGCACCCAGCTGAAAAGTACCGAAGCCCAGGCCATTGACCTGAAGTACCAGCGCGCCCAGCTGGAGCACGCCATCGCCGTGCTGGTCGGCGTGCCGCCGGCGCAGTTCTCCCTGGCCGCCGTGGACGCCGTCCCCGCGCTGCCGCAGGTGCCGGTGCTGCTGCCGTCGGAGCTGTTGCAGCGTCGCCCGGACGTGGCGTCGGCCGAGCGCAAGGTGATCGCCGCCAACGCGCAGATCGGCGTGGCCAAGGCCGCCTGGTTCCCCGACCTGACCCTCACCGCCGCCGGCGGCTACCGCAGCGGCAGCTTCCAGAACTGGATCGAGACGCCGAACCGCTACTGGTCCATTGGCCCGCAGTTCGCCATGACCCTGTTCGACGGCGGCCTGATTGCCTCGCAGGTCGAGCAGGCCGAGGCCAGCTACGACCAGACCGTGGCCAGCTACCGGCAGACCGTGCTCGACAGCTTCCGCGAGGTGGAGGACTACATGGTCCAGCTCAAGGTGCTGGAAGAGGAGAGCGGCGTGCAGCAGGAAGCGCTGGATTCCGCCCGCGAAGCGCTGCGCCTGACCTTCAACCAGTACAAGGCCGGCACCATCGACTACAGCAATGTGGTAACCACCCAGACCACCGCGCTGTCCAACGAGCGCACCCTGCTGACCCTGCAGGGCAGCCGGCTGACCGCCAGCGTGCAGCTGATCGCCGCCCTGGGTGGCGGCTGGGATACGGCGAAGATCGCCGAGGAAGGCCAGGCGAAGCGCGACTGACGACGATCAGTCGTCGATCAGCGCGCTCAGCGGGATACGGAAGCGACTCTCGCCGTCGATCGACTTGATGCCGCGCGGCCTGGCGGTGCTGACCAGGGCGGTGCCCTCCATGCGCTCGAGCACCTCGCAGTCGATGCGGCCGACGGCGGGCAGTTGGTCGTCGTCGAGGTCCGTCTGGACCACCGAGCGGCGCTTGAGAAAACGCCAGTCGCGGCCTCCGGCATCGATCAGGCGGCATTCGGCCCAACCGGCGAAACACTCGTCGGTAAAACGTACTATTTCGACCATCAGGCTGGGCATCGTCGGGTTCTCGATCGGTTCGTGGGGGTGGCGGAGGATCAGCCGCGGAAGCGGCGAGCAGTGGTGAAACTGCGTTCCCAGTAACTGTTGGCCAGCGAATCCAGGCGAACGCGTTCGCCGGAGCTGGGCGCGTGGATGAACTGATCGTTGCCGATGTACAGCCCAACGTGGCTGGTGCGACCGCGGCCATTGTGATTGAAGAAGACGGCGTCGCCCGGTCGAAGTTCCTCACGATCGATGCGCAGGCCGCCGCTCTGGATCATCTCCCCGGTGGTGCGCGGCACCTTCAAGTCCGCTTCGGTGCGGAACAGGTAGACCAGCAGGCCGCTGCAGTCGAATCCGCCGGCCACCGAAGTGCCGCCGCGGCGGTAGGGAATGCCGACCAGCTGGCGGGCGCGGGCGACAACCCGGGAGTTGGTGCCGCGACGGCTGTCGTGCACGCCGCTCTGCAGGGGACGGGCGGCCGGCTGGTGCTGGCGGACCACATTGCGATTGATCGCCTTGGCATGGGTGCTACGCGACAGGCTGGCGACGGCCTTGTGGGCGTGGGCAGGTTTCGCGGTCTCCCTGGCCTCGCAAAGCGGGGCGGCGAGGGCAATCAACAGGGTCATGTTCAGGAGAAGAAACGGGCGCATGGTTCGTACATCGTGTGACGGCTGGTGAAACGGAGCGCTATCTTAGAAACCTCCCGGAATACGGGGATTGGGCGATACACCCAATCCGTGTAGGTCTTTTCCGATTCGAAGGCCTGGGGTGACTCGGGTTCATTTCCTTGCTGGCTCACCCGCTGAACCTTCGCGCCGTGGTGTAGCTGCGCTGCCAGTAGCCGTTGTCGAGCGAGTCGACACGGATGGTCTTGCCGGTGCTCGGCGCGTGGATGAAGCGCCGGTCACCGACGTACAGGCCGACGTGGCTGGCCTGGCCGCTGCCGTTGTGGTTGAAGAACACCGCATCGCCCGGACGCAGTTCATCCAGGTCCACTTCGTTGCTGCGCTGGGCGATCATCGATGCGGTGGTGCGCGGCAGCTGGCGATTGGCGATGCTGCTGTAGAGGTAGACCAGCAGGCCGCTGCAATCGAAACCTTCCTCCAGGCTCTCACCGCCCCAGCGATAGGGTTCGCCGATCAGCTCATGGGCGCGGGCGACGATGCGTTGGGTGTCGACGCTGCGTCGGACGTCGCCAGGCTTGTGCCCGGTCGCCGGGCGCGGCGGGCTGGGGCGGAAGGCCGGACGGATCAGTTGCCGCTCCAGCGTGTCGAGTTCGTAGCGACGCCAGGACGGCGCCTCGAAGTCGTCGGCCAGCGCAAGGCCGGGGGAGCAGGTGGCGCAAAGCAGGAGCGCGGGAAGCCAGTGGATGGGACGCACGTCGGTTCACCTCGCGGTGAGCAATCAGGACGGGCGTCATCCTAGGAATGGATAGGGAAGTCGAATGTAGGATTTTTCCACTGCCAATGAAGGCGTTTTCCACGAGGGACCAGCGGTCGTTCAGCGCTCGAATCCATAGGCGCGCTCGACCCGGCAGACCCGCACCTGGAAGGCGTCGTACCAGTCCTGCCGACCGCGCTGCCGGGCGCTGCGGTGCTCGAATACGTCCCGCCAGCGGCCGATGGCGGCTTCATCGCGCCAGTAGGACACCGTGATGCCGAGGCCGTCGGCACCCCGCGCGGATTCGACGCCGAGGAAACCCTCCTGCTCGGCGGCCAGCTCCAGCATGCGCGTCGCGGTGTCGGCGTAGCCCTCGTCCCGCTCGCTGCGCAGAGAGGTGAAGACCACGGCGTAGTAAGGCGGCTGGGGTGTGCTGGCGATCATGCGGGGCTCCCGACGCGGGTGGTTGAGTAGTGGAAGGCGGCGGCAAGGAAGGCCTGGGCCAGCGGTACGCCGACGCCAGCCAGCGCCTTGCGCTCGGGCTGGAACAGGGTGGCGAGGAAGAACGGGTGGTCGGTGGCCTCCAGCGCGCGGATGCTGCCGTCCTCACCATGGGCGCTGGCGCGTAGTGAGCTGCCGAACAGCGCGTCCTGGAACTCGGGGTTCACCCCGTAGCTGCAGCGATAGCCTTCACGGATGCTCGGCAGGCCGTAGATCGCGGCCAGTCGCGAGCCAGGGCTCAGCGCGATGGTTTCGCTGACCTCGACCAGCGAGCAGGGCAGGGCGTGGATCACCGGACGCCCGGCTTGCGGGTCGGTCTCGCCGTGGGCGGCGTCCTGCCAGCCGAGCACCTCACGGGCGCGCTCCAGCAGCGCGTGCTGGAAGCCGCCGCAGGTGCCGAGGAACGGAACCTGTTGTGTACGGGCGTAGGTTATGGCGCGCAGCGCGCCCTCGGTGTCGCGATAAGGGCTGCCGGGGATGCACCAGAAGCCGGCGTAGCGCTGCAGCGGCAAGCCGGCCGCCAGGCGCGGCGTATCCAGCCAGTCGATGCGCAGGGTGCCGTCGTGGGGCAGCAGCGACTGCTGCAGCGCCAGGGGAATCGCCCAGTGCGCAGTGACGCGACTGTCACGGTCGCCGATCAAGCCGATGCGCAGAACCTTGCGTTGCCGTCCCATGTTTCGCTCCCTTTTGCGCCGGGGCCCATTGGCGGGCCGATGGGAGCAATCTATAGTTGCGCTGGCGCAACCAAAATTGGCGGTTGTGCAATCTCGGAGTGCGTCTATGCAATATCGTCTCGAGTACGCCGATCTCGCCCTGGTGCTGGCGCTGGTGCGCGGCGGCAGCCTGGCCCGTGCGGCGGAGTTGCTGGACGTGGATGTCTCCACGGTATTCCGCGCCGTGCGCCGGCTGGAGAAGGCGCTGGGCACCGCGCTGTTCGAAAAGGGCCGTCACGGCTACCTGCCGACCGCCACCGCCCAGCAGGTCGCCAGCCAGGCCGAGCTGGCGGAGCAGGCGCTGGAGGCTGCGCGGCTAAGTCTGGAGCAGGGCCACGACGTGCTCAGCGGCACCGTGCGCCTGACCTGCTCCGACACCGTGCTGCAAGGCCTGCTGCTGCCGGCGCTGGCGCGCTTCATGAAGCGCTACCCGGCGTTGAACCTGGAGCTGACAACCTCCAACGCCTTCGCCAACCTCAGCCGCCGCGACGCCGACATCGCCCTGCGCCTGACGACATCGCCGCCGGAGCACCTGGTCGGACGTAACCTGGGCGACGTGCATTACGTCCTCTGCGCCCACCGTGACTACCTCGCCGAGCAGGGCAAGCGGCCCTGGCAGGAGATGAGCTGGATCGCGCCGGACGATTTCCTGCCCGATCACTCCAGCGTTGCCTGGCGCCGTCAGGCGTTCCCGGCGGTCGTCCCGGCCTATCGCTGCAACAGCATGCTCTCGGTGCTCGATCTGTGCCGCGCGGGCTTGGGGTTGGCGGCGTTGCCCGCCTTCCTGCTGCGCCCCGACGACGGCCTGCGGGTGCTGGAGGGGGAACTGCCGGGGTGCAGCACCCACCTGTGGTTGCTGACCCGCCCGGACTGCCGGGCACTGCGCGCGGTGGTGACGCTTTTCGAGGAGCTGGCCAGCAATCTGTTCCTGGACAAGCGGGCCGGGCGCCACGGGTAACGTTATCCCCGGAGCCGAAACGAAAGGCCCCGCGTGAAGCGGGGCCTGTGTGGTTTACCAGTGGCGATAGTGTCCCGGCGGACCGTAATAACCCGGTCCGTAGTAGCGGGGCGCGTAGTAGCGTGGACCGTAGTAGCGCGGCCCCGGCACCACCACGACCGGGCGGTAGACCGGTTGGTAGACCGGAACCGGCTGGTAGTACACCGGCGGTGGCGGCGGGTAGTAGGCCATCGGGGGCGGTGCGTAGTACGGTGCCGGAGGTGGTGCGTAGTAGGGGGCCGGAGAGGATCCGGCGACGATCGCCCCGCCGACCACGGCGCCGACTACCGCGCCAATGGCGGCGGCATCGCTGTTGCTGTTGGCCGTTGCCTGTCCGGCGAGGGCCAGGCAACCGCAGAGTACGGCGAACTGGGGAAGACGACGAAGCATGGTGTACCTCCTGGGGGCCCGGCAGGGAGCCCGATATCCATAAGACATCCGCCCGTGGAGATTGGTAAGGCCGTCCAGTGTAAAGGTTGTGTAAAAGGCGCCGCGCGGCTCTGCGCCGGGCCTTGCGTGCATCAGGTTGCAATACTTCAATGCCCCGCCCTGGGCGCCGGGCTGGTAAGGTGGCGCCCTCGTGCGTTTTACGCTTTTCACAAACTCAACATCAGGGAGACTTTCCATGCCCTTGAATCGAGTGACCCTGCTGTCGCTTTTCGCCGTGGCCGCGCTGGCCGGTTGCAGCGCCAAGGACACCTCGTCCGATGCTGCCTCGCCATCTCCGTCGGCACCGTCCGCCAGCTGCGATGCCAAGGCCGCGCAAGCGCTGATCGGCAAGATCATCGACCCGACCCTGACCGAGCAGGCCCGCCGCGATGCCGGCGCCAGCGTGGCGCGCGTGCTGCGCCCGCACCAGCCGGTCACCATGGAGTACAACTCCCAGCGTCTGAATATCGATGTGGACGATCGTCAGGTGGTGCAGCAGGTCAATTGCGGCTGATCCGCTGTCCTTGAAAAAGCCCCGCCAGTGCGGGGCTTTTTCGTTCATGAGGCCTGCAATCGCTTACGTGGCCGGCCGACTTCTACTGCGCGATTGCATCTGAAATCGCGATTGGACGACCAATGTCGAAGATTCCCCATTTCGCGCCGGAGTTTTCGAGCGGGCAGAAGGTAGGGTGAAGCCTATTTCTGTCAGGGCAAGTGCTTCAAATCCGTAGATGGGGTAGGAAAATTTCTTTTCACGCTTGAGGGAGTGGTTCCTGAGTATTGGTATCGCCCATGGTGCGCATTCTGTTCTGCATATCGCGTACTACAGGGATGCATCGCCATGTACAACGCTCCAGCCTCGTTTGTCGCTTCTGTAAATCGCATCGTTGGCATGTTCCGGGCCAAGCCAGGGGACAAGGAGGTCGGCGATGCTCAATGAAATCCGCCCCTTCTTCGACCACAGCCGCCACACGCTCTGGGTGCGCAACCTCGACGCCCCGCTCGACGTGCTCGCCTTCGTCGGCGAGGAGGCGCTGAGCCAACCGTTCGACTACCGCATTGAATTCACCTCGACGCAGAAGGACATCCCCGCCGACCAACTGCTTGGCCAGGACGCCCGCTTCAGCCTCTGCCCACCGCCCACGCCGGTGCCCTTCATCGGCATGCAGGTGCCACCGACCAAACCGTTGCGCACCTTGCACGGCGTGGTCACCCACTTCCGCCGCCTCGCCGGTTCCAACGACGAAGCCCGCTACGAGGTGACCCTGCAACCGCGCCTGGCGCTGCTCGGGCGCGGCCGGCAATACCGCATCTACCAGCACCAGTCGGTGCCGGAAATCGTCGAAGGCATCCTGCGCAGCCGGCACGACTTCGAAGGCCAGGACTTCTTTTTTGACCTCAAGCGCGAATACCCCAAGCGCGAACAGGTGATGCAGTACGGCGAAAGCGACCTGGCTTTCATCCAGCGCCTGCTCGCCGACATCGGCATCTGGTACCGCTTCACCGCCGACGAGCGCCTGAACATCGACGTGGTTGAGTTCCACGACGACCAGCGCAACTACCAGTTCGACGTCATCCTGCCGCTGCGCCCGCAGTCGGGCACCAGCAGCAGCGGGCAGGATGCCGTCTGGCAACTGCAATCCCACCACGGCGTGGTGGAAAAGAACCTCCATATCCGCGCCTACCACTACCGTGATGCCGGCGCCTACCTGGAAGGCGAAGTCGACCAGACCCGCGGCGACCCGACCACCTACGGCGAGGCCTTTCACTACGCCGAGCCCTACACGGTACTGGGCGACGCCATCGACCAGGCCGAAGACCTGCAAAGCGAGTCCGGCTACTTCTATGCCCGCCTGCGCCACGAGCGCTACCTCAACGACCACACCCGCCTCAGCGGCCACACCAGCAGCGCCGCCCTGGCCCCCGGTCAGGTGCTCAAGATTGATGGCGGCGCACCGGAGGCCTTCCGCCCCGGCGCGGTGATCTCCCACCTGCGCACCACCGCCGCACGGGATCGCAGCTTCGAGGCGACTTTCGACGCCATCCCCTACTCGGAAGCCGTCTGCTTCCGTCCACCGCTGCTGCCCAAGCCGATCATCGCCGGCACCATCCCCGCCCGCGTCACCAGCCCGCAGCCCAACGACCTCTATGGCCACATCGACATTGAAGGCCGCTACAAAGTTAATTTCTTATTTGATAGGGACACCTGGCCCGCCGGCCAGGAAAGCATGTGGCTGCGCCTGGCCCGGCCCTACGCCGGGGAAACCTACGGCCTGCACTTCCCGCTGATCCAGGGCACCGAAGTGGCCGTGGCCTTTTTCGAGGGCCAGATCGACAAGCCCTACATCGCTGCGACTCTCCACGACAGCCAGCACCCCGACCACGTCACCCTGAAAAACTACCAGCGCAACGTCCTGCGCACGCCCAGCAACAACAAGCTGCGCATGGAAGACCGGCGCGGCGAGGAACACATCAAGCTCAGCACCGAACACAGCGGCAAGAGCCAGCTCAACCTCGGGCATCTGGTGGATGCGCAGCGGCAGAAACGTGGCGAAGGCTTTGAGCTGCGCACCGATGGCTGGGGCGCCATCCGCAGCGGCAAGGGCGTGTTCATTTCCGCTGATGAGCAGCCACGCGCCCAAGGCCAGGTGCTGGCCATGCAGGAAGCTGTCGCCCGCCTCGAACAGGCCGGCGACGAGATGCAGAAGCTCTCCACCGATGCCGAGACCGCCAAGGCCGATCCGGCCCAGGTACAGGCGCAACTCGACCTGCTCAAGCAGGACCTGGAGCAGCTGAAATCCTCCGTCCTCCTGCTCAGTGCGCCCAAGGGCATCGCCCTCACCAGCGGCAACCACCTGCAACTGGCGGCGCAGCGCAACCTGATATTCAACGCCGGCAGTAATGCCGACATGAGCGTGGTGAAACGCCTGTTCATCGGCGTGGGTGAAGGGCTGAGCCTGTTCGTGCGCAAGCTCGGCATGAAGCTCATCGCCAACCAGGGCGCGGTACAGATTCAGGCACAGAACGACCGCATGGAACTGCTGGCGCGCCAGGCGTTGGACATCGTCAGCACCGAGGACGAAATCCACATCACCGCCAGGAAGAAGATCGTCCTCAATGCCGGCGGCACCTACATCACCCTCGACCCCTACTGCATCGAGTCCGGCACCCAGGGCGACTACCTGATCAAGTCCGCGCACTTCGATTTCCAGGGGCCGGCCAAGCAGCCCTTGGCGACTCCCGAACTGCCGCAACTCACCCAACACGAGAACAAATACCAGCAGATGACGGGCTACTCCGGCTGACCTCTGCCATCGCACAGGCAATACCAACCAAGGAGCGGAATCACCATGCTGAGCGCCTGAAGCTCAGGGCGCAGAAGGAGGGTCTTTCTTGTCCGCCGTCCGTCCAGCGCGAATTGGCTCGATTGCAATTTACCTGTCTGGATACGCAGTGGCGGACAGTGCATACAGCGTATCGCTTCCGTTGTCGGCAGGGGCATATCCTTACTTGTCCCGCGATAAGTCTACGGGAGTTGTACGGCTGCCATGCCTGCCGTGCTGACGAAAGAATGCGACGGTTGGAGCAGCGAGCGGCGCAAGATGGCAGTCAATGCCTAGACCTGGAAAGCCCGTGGGCGGGGGTGGGGAAGAAGTATCGCTTTCGCTGTCTGCGCGACCCGAACCATGAATGGTTGCGTACGTATCCGTTCGCCTTGAGAAATGCTGGCTGCCCTCACTGCTCCTTGTCGGAAACAACCCGGAAGCGCCTCGATATCGACGGCTTGCAACGCTTGCAGGCTGCGGCGAAACGTCAGGGCGGTGAGTGCCTGGCGTCGGAATTCATCGGAGTGAACCACAAGTACCGGTTTCGCTGCGCCAATGGACATATATGGGCGGCCAATGGGGCACGTATCTTGAGGGGCGAGAATTGGTGCCGCAAATGCCATAGCCTGAGCATAAGGCTGACGCTCGAGGATATGCGGCAGGCCGCCGCAGCCCATGGAGGTCAGTGCTTATCAACGAAATACCACATGAACTCCACTCACTATGTCTGGCTATGTGTCTGTGGGCATACCTGGCGCGCGACTTTCGCCAATGTTCGGGCAGGTACCTGGTGTCCGACCTGCGCTCACATGAGCCATACAAAAGTAGGTTCGGCTGCCTGGAGGCGATATCAGGCTCATGTGTTCAGAGAGTGAGCGGGACACGCCAATGAAAAAGTCCCGACAAGTTCGGGGCTTTTCGTATCCGGCAGGCATCAAACCGTAGGGCGTATAGCCGTTTGCAGTTATACGCCGCTTCACCGATGTTCCGGCCAGAGCATCTGTTGAGCCCGGAGTGCCCTCTGGCATGTACTTCGAACCAACTACGGAGCGCCCGGATGTCACGCTCAAACGGCGTATAACGTCGAACGTTATACGCCAACGCCAAGTGGAGTCCTGCCGCCTCAGATCGCCGAAAACCGCTGCCCCAGCCCGCTCTCGCGAAAGTGCTCGACTACATACTCGACAAAGACGCGGGTCTTGGCTGGCAGGAGCTTTTGCGCGGCGTAGTAGATGGCGGTGTTGCCGGCATCCACGTACCACTCCGGCAGCACCCGGACCAGCCTGCCATCGTCCAGGTACGGCAATGCGTGCTGCATGCTGACCAGGGTGATGCCCAGCCCCTTGAGGGCGGCGAAGCAGGCCGCTTCCGGGTCGCTCAGGGTCATGCGTTCCTTCAGGGCGATGGGCGCCTGGGCGTGCTGGCGGTTGACCAGCGGCCAGGGGCGCACCCGGCCGGTCTGCGGCGAGCGGATGCGGATGCCGTCGTGGCTGGGCAGGTCGCTCGGATAACGGATCGGCGGATGGGCGTCGAGGTATTCCGGCGAGGCCAGCAGCACCAGGTGCGCCGGCGACAGCTTGCGCGCCACGACCCCCGGCGGCAGCTCGAAGCCGCCGCCGATGGCTGCGTCGAAGCCTTCGGCGATCAGGTCCACCTGGCGGTTGTCGAAGTGCCAGTCCGGGCGGATCGACGGGTAGCGCCCGAGGAAGTCCGGCAGCAATGGCAGGATGTAGTCGCGGCCGAACACCAGCCCCATGCTCACTTTCAGCACGCCGCTGGGCTGGCCGTCGGCGCTGGCCAGGTTGGCGATGGCGCTCTGCAGGCTGGCGAGGCCGCCGCTGGCTTCATCGAGAAATCGTTCACCGGCTTCGGTCAGGGTCAGGCTGCGGGTACTACGCTGGAACAGCCGCACGCCCAGGTTGTTCTCCAGCCGGGCGACGTTCTTGCTCACCGCCGCCGGTGTCAGCCCCAGGCGCCGCGCGGCGGCGGCGAAACTGCCGGCTTCGGCGCTGCGCACGAAGCACTCGATACTGATCAGGCTTTCCATGGGTGGTATTCCGGATGTTTGGTATCGACTGAATATAGCGATTACTGGCTACCGAGTAATGAGTCCGAAGGGGAAACTGGCCCCGTCGAACTGATTCCCCACTACTTCCTGGAGACACACCATGACCACCACGCAATCCACCCGCGCATCCCTCATCGGCAAAGTCGCATTCGTGCAAGGCGGTTCCCGTGGCATCGGCGCCGCCATCGTGCAGCGCCTGGCCAATGAAGGCGCCAGCGTCGCCTTCACCTACGTCAGCTCGGCACAGAAGGCCGAGGACCTTGCCGCCAGCATCGAAGCCACCGGCGGTCGCGCCCTGGCGATCAAGGCCGACAGCGGCGACGCCGCCTCCGTGCAGGCCGCCATCGACAGCGCCGCCCAGCGTTTCGGCCGTATCGACATCCTGGTGAACAACGCCGGCGTGCTGGCCATCGCCCCGCTGGAAGAGTTCAACCTGGACGACTTCGACCGCACCCTGGCGGTGAACGTACGTAGCGTCTTCGTCGCCACCCAGGCCGCCGCGCGGCACATGGGCGAGGGCGGCCGGATCATCACCATCGGCAGCACCAACGCCGATCGCATGCCCTTCGGCGGTGGCGCCGTGTATGCCATGAGCAAGTCGGCGATCGTCGGCCTGACCAAGGGCCTCGCCCGTGACCTCGGCCCGCGCGGCATCACCGTGAACAACGTGCAGCCCGGCCCGGTGGACACCGACATGAACCCGGCTGACAGCGACTTCGCGGAATCCCTGATGGGCCTGATGGCGGTCGGCCGTTATGGCCGCGCGGAAGAAGTCGCTGCCTTCGTCGCTTACCTGGCGGGCCCGGAAGCGGGCTATATCACGGGCGCCAGCCTGACCATCGACGGCGGTTTCGCGGCTTGATTGGCTGCGCGTCGGCATAACTGCGTTGAAAAATGCCCCGGGCTGCTCATTTGCAATCTGCAAACTCCGCGCCCGTGGCATTTTTCGCCTTGTTCTGCTCTAGCTCGCGCAATCAAGCTCTATCTCTACTCTGGATGTTCCAGTGCACGGCCGTGGCGGCGAGTTTCTCCGAGAGCATCTCCACCTGTTCGTACAGGCGCAGCGTCAGCCAGTAGAAGCCCTGCTTCTCGAAGGAGTCGGTGAGGTTGAGGGGGCGCGCGGGGAGGTTCTCCAGGCCCTGGCAGGCCTGCACCAGTTTGCTGGTGCGGCTGAACTTCAGGGCATGGGCCGATTGCAGCAGCAGGCGGCCGATCAGTTGCCGGTGGCTGTCCAGGCTCGCCGGCACCGGTTCGATCTCGCCGGCCTGGGCGGCGAACTGGCGCGAGGCGATCAGCGATTCGAGGGTGCCCATCACGGCGCGGTGAATGCGCTGGATGATCTCCAGGTCGCGCAGCGGCATCCCGGTCTCCCGAGCCACCGGCCCCAGGTGGGCGCGGGAGGCCACCAGACGGTGGTCCAGCTCCTCCAGCTGGCGGGCGAAATGCTCCGCGGTGAAGTCGTGGTTGGACGACAGTTGCCCATACATCCGCGCGCAGGCCCGCAGGTTGTCCGAGAGCAGGTAGCGCCAGACGTAGACCGCCCGCAGCGGATAGATCTGCGAGAAGAGCAGGGCGATGGCGACCCCGATCAGCACGTTGGCCGAGCGCCACAGGCCTTCGGTGAAGCCGGTTTCCCCGGGGCCCGCGACGATGCACAGGGTAATCCCCGCGAGCAGCGCCACGTAGCCGGGGCGGCGGATGGCGAAGAACGCCGAGGCGGCGCCGAACACCGACATCAGCAGGTAGGCCAGGAGCTGGGAGCGGGTCTGGTCGTAGACGGCGATCACGCACAGCCCCAGCACCGCGCCGACCAGGGTGCCGACGATCCGCTCGTAGGACTTGCCGCGAATGGTGCCCTGGTGCACCAGCCCGCCCATCACCACCAGCACCGTCACCGAGGACCACAGGCCGTGGGGCAGCTGCAGCGCGTTGGTCAGCAGCATCGACGCCAGTAGCGCCAGGCCGACCCGGATGCAGTGGATCCAGGCGGCGTAGCGGTAGCGGCTGTAGGGGTTGGCCAGGCGGCGGAAGGGCAGGCTGAGGATCGACGGGGGCTTCGCCAAGGGAAGCGGCTCCTGTGCGGGCAATGGCGATATGGCAAGGTTAGCCGGTCCCGCCGGCGTCGGAGCGGTGGCAGGTCAATGCCGGCTCACTCGTGGTCGACGAAGTAGTAGTCGCGCTGGCCGACCCGGAAATGCTGCAGCACGCTCAGCGGCGGCTGTGGCGTTTCCAGGCTTTCCAGCAGGGCGACGTGCCCGCCGGGCTGGGTGAGCTGCGCCATCAGTTGCTCGTGGGTGTCCAGCGCCGGCAGACGGCTGCGGCTGTAGAACACGGCGGCGCCGGCCAGGCGTTCGCTGGGCTGGAACAGCGTGACCTGCCGGCCCGCCTCCTGCTGCTGGCGAATCTCCTGGGTCAGTGGCAGGAAGGATTCCTGCTGGTCCGCGCGCGGTTCGATCCACAGCGCGTAGCCCAGGTAGAAGCCAGGTACCAGCAGCATCAGGGCGAGCAGCAGGCCGCGCGCTTGGCGGTCCCCCTGGGCATGACGGGCCCGCCAGCGCTGCAGCAGTTCGCGGCCGTACTCGGCGCCGATCACCGCCGCCGCCGGGGCGAGCGACATCAGGTAGACCATGCGTTTGCTGGAGGCGAACGTCAGCAGGGTGAACTGCGCTGCCAGCCAGAGGCAGAAGAACAGCAGGTAGCGATCGCTCGCCAGGCGTTTGCGGAAGTGCCAGAGCCCCAGGTAGAGCAGCAGGTTCCACGGCAGGAAGGCCTGCGGCAGGCGGACCAGGTAGTAGTAGAAGGGCTCGAAGTGGCCGGCTTCGCTGAACGAGCCGTTGAAGCGCCCGACGCTGTTGGTCCAGAGGATTTCCTGCAGGGCGGTGATGCCGCCGTCGCGGTACAGGAACATCAGCCAGATGAGCAGCGGGACCAGGCCCAGCACCGTCCAGAGCGCCGGCCGGACCCAGGCGGAAATCTCCAGGCGCCTTTGGGTGACGGTGTCCCAGAGCAGGCAGGCGAAGATCACCACGCCCGGCAGCGCCAGGCCCAGCACACCTTTGCTCAGGGTGGCGAGCGTGATGCCGAGGGTGAAGGTCAGCCAGTGGCCCGGCCGGCCCGGCGACTGCAGCCAGACCTGCAGGAAGGACAGCAGCGCCAGCGTCACGCCGAGGGCGAGCAGGGCGTCTTCACCCACCTGGCGGGCGTTGCTCCAGAAGCTCGCCAGGGTCATCAGCATCAGCGCGGCGAACAGTGCCAGCAGCGGCGGCCGCCCGATGCGCCTGAGCGTGCCGTAGAGCAGCAGGACGCAGCACAGCCCGGCGAACGCCGAGGCCAGGCGTGCGGCCAGCGCGGTCGGGCCGAGCAGGCGCATGGCGGTGACGTCCAACCACAGGCTGAGCGGCGGCTTTTCCAGGAAGGGCAGGCCGTTCAGGCGGGGCGTCACCCAGTCATGGTCGAGGTACATCTCCATCGCGATGCCGGCTACCCGGGGTTCGGTGGAGCCCTGCAACTGGTGATTGCCCAGCGCGGTGAAGAACAGCAGGCCGCCCAGCAGGAGCAGCAGGGCGAGGTGGCGGTAGGAGGGCATGGTGTATCCGGCGTGGTTCGCTATGTCGCCAGATATAGGCGATGGCGCCTTAACACAGAATTAACCTACAGGGTGCTTCACTTTGACGCACAACCGACATGTCCCAGGGATTCACCATGTCCACCCGCCCGCTGAGCTCCACTGCTTCTCCCTCACCGCGCCGACGTCTTCTGCGCAGCCTGCTGCTGACCTTCGCCGCGTTGCTGGTGGTGGCGGGTTGCCTGGTGGGTTATCTGGTGATGGTTCCGCCGTCGCCTTATACCCCGCTGGCCGGCCAGCCGGCCTCGCAGGTCACCCTGCTGGCGCTGGGCGACCAGGGCAGCGGCAACCTCCAGCAATGGCGAGTAGCGCGGGGCATGGAGCGGGTCGCGGAAAGCGAGGGCGGGCTGAACATGGTGCTGCTGCTGGGCGACAACTTCTACGGCAAGCCGCTGACCGGGACCGGTGATGCTGCCTGGCAGCTGAAGTTCGAGCGTGTCTATCACGGCAACTGGCTGAGCCACGTTCCCTTCTATGCAGTGCTGGGCAACCACGATTACCCGAATTCCGCCGCCGTCGAACTGGACTACGGGCGCAAGGGCGCGGGCTCCGGCCGCTTCCAGATGCCCGATCCCTTCTATGTGCGTGATTTCGGCGAAGTCGAGGGCCGTCCGCTGTTGCGCGTAGTCTTCCTCGACACCTCCCAGGACGCCGCCGGCCGCCTGCGCCAGGCGGACTTCCTGGAGGCGGCCTTCGCCAAGGGCGGCCCGGCGCCGATGTGGAAGATGGTGGTGGCGCACCATGCGATCCGCAGCGGCGGCGGCAAGCACGGCGAGGACCAGGAACTGCTGGCCCAGCTGTTGCCCTCCATGCAGCGCAGCGGGGTGGACATCTACCTGTCGGGCCATGAGCACAATCAGCAGGTGCTGGTGCACCCTGGTGAGCCGGCCTGGCTGATTTCCGGCGGCGGTGGACAGACCATCGATACCTTCAAACCCGCGGCGCCGACCGATGACGTGCCGTTCGCTCTAGCCAGTCCGGGGTTCGCCCGCCTGGCCTTCACCCCGGAGCGGCTGCAACTGGCTTACTACGACGCGGACGGGCGCCAGGAGCAGCGTTTCCTTTGGGCACGGGCCTGCCCGTGGATGGCGCAAGGTTGCCTGCACCGGGACGACGCGACCCAAATAGCGACGAACTGACTCGCTTGCCAGTGTTGTGCCACCAGGGATTTCGCTAAAATCCGGGCCTTTTGCGCGATCCTTTCCTGCGCGCCTCGAGAGCCCCCATGCTGACTGGTAGTTACGATCCCTCCCTGGTCTTGATCTCGCTCTGCGTGGCGATCCTGGCGTCCTACACCGCTCTCGACCTCGCCGGCCGGATCGCCACCGCCAGGGGCTGGCCGACGCTGCTGTGGATCGCTGGCGGCGGGGTGGCGATGGGCATCGGCATCTGGTCGATGCACTTCATCGGCATGCTTGCCTTCAGCCTGCCCATTGCTCTGGGTTACGACATGCCGCTCACGCTGCTGTCACTGGCCATTGCGGTGATCAGTTCCGGGTTCGCCCTGGCGCTGGTCAGCCAGGAGAGCCTGCCGCCGTGGCAACTGGTAATCGGCGCCCTGGCGATGGGCGCCGGGATCAGCTGCATGCACTACCTGGGGATGTCGGCGATGCTCATGCAGCCGGGCATCGACTACGACCCGTTGTGGTTCGGCCTGTCGCTGCTGATCGCCGTGCTCGCCTCGGGGGCGGCGCTGTACATCGCCTTCCGCCTGCGTCGCAACACGCCCTACGTGCGCCTGGTGCGCGGCGGCGCGGCGTTGGTGATGGGCGTGGCGATCGTCGGCATGCACTACACCGGCATGGCCGCGGCGCGCTTCCCCGAAGGCAGTTTCTGCGGCGCGGCGCCCAGCGGGCTGGGCAATGACTGGATGGCGGTGCTGATCATCGTCGTCACCCTGGCGGTGATCGGTATCGCCCTGCTGACCTCGGTGCTCGACGCGCGCCTGGAGTCGCGCACCGCGCTGCTCAGCTCGTCGCTGGCGCGGGCCAACCAGGAACTCACCCAACTGGCCCTGCACGACAACCTGACGCGCCTGCCCAACCGTGTGTTGCTGGAGGATCGCATCGAGCAAATGATCAGCAAGGTGCAGCGTAACGGCGGGCATTTTGCGCTGATGTTCCTTGATCTTGACGGCTTCAAGCCGGTCAACGATGCCTTCGGTCATCATGTCGGCGACCTGTTGCTCAAGGATGTCGCCAGTCGCCTGCGCAACAACCTGCGCAGCGAGGACACGGTGGCGCGCATCGGCGGCGACGAGTTCGTCCTGCTGGTGTCCCTCGCCGAGCTGGAAGACGCCATGACCATCGCCAGCCAGCAGGTCAGCCTGCTGGCGCAGCCGTTCCAGGTCTCCGGCCAGGAGCTGCGCATCGCCGCCAGCATCGGCATCGCGCTGTATCCCGGTGATGGCGCCACCCAGCAGGAGCTGCTGCGCAACGCCGACGCCGCGATGTACCACGCCAAGGGCAACGGCAAGAACGGCTACAGCTTCTTCGAGCAGTCGATGAACACCAATGCCCGCAACCACCTGCAACTGGTCCACGACCTGCGCGCGGCTCTGGCGCGGCGCGAGTTCGTCCTGCATTACCAGCCCAAGTTCGCCGCCAGCGGCGAGCCGGTCGGCGCCGAGGCGCTGCTGCGCTGGCTGCACCCGCAGCGCGGCCTGCTGATGCCCGATACCTTCATCGCCCTGGCGGAGCGTACCGGCCTGATCATCTCCATCGGCGACTGGGTGCTGGACGAGGCCTGCCGGCAGATGAGCCTGTGGTATGCGCAGGGCTACCGCGACTGGCGTGTGGCGGTGAACCTCTCGGCGCTGCAGTTCTGCCACGCCGGGCTGGTGGACTCGGTGGCCGGCGCGCTGAACCGCTACCAGCTGCCGGCCAACTGCCTGACCCTGGAAATCACCGAGACCACGGCGATGCGCGACGCCGATGCGAGCCTGGAAATCCTCGGGCGCCTGGCGGAGATGGGGGTGGACCTGTCCATCGACGATTTCGGCACCGGCTATTCCAGCCTGCTGTACTTGAAGCGCCTGCCGGCCAACGAGTTGAAGATCGATGGCGGCTTCGTCCGCGACCTGGAGCAGGACAGCGACGACGCGGCGATCGTCTCGGCCATCGTCGCCCTGGGCCAGGCGCTGGAGTTGCGGATCGTCGCCGAAGGGGTGGAAACGCCGCGCCAGCAGGACTTCCTCACCCGCCTGGGCTGCGATTCGCTGCAAGGCTTCCTGTTCGGCAAGCCGGTGCCCGCCGAGCAGTTCATCGATCACATCAGCGCGACGGCGTGACCTCGGCGAGCTGCGCACACAGGTTGCGCAACTGCTCGCACAGGCTGCGCCCGGCGCTGCCCAGCTCGGGGCGGGCGTAGAGCGCCAGCTCCAACCCGTCGATCGGGGCGAAGCCCTGCGCGGCGTCCAGCAGTCGATGACCGGCATGACGGCCGCGCAACGGCAACAGGCTCACGCCCATTCCCGCGGCCACCGCCGCCGACAGGCTGGCCAGGCTGCCGCTGCTGTAGCTGATGCGCCAGCGCCGCCCGCTGGCTTCCAGGGCGTGGATCATCTCCTGGCGATACAGCGCGCCGAGCGGGAACACCACCAGCGGCAACGGATCGCGGGCGGCGGCAGGGTTGTCGGCGCTGTCCAGCCAGGCCAGCGGTTCCGGCCAGTGCGCCAGGCAGTCGCTGTCGGCGCCCCATTGCTTGACCAGCGCCAGGTCCAGCTCGCCGCTGCGGTACTGGCGCAACAATTCCTGGCTGAGGCCGCTGGAGACTTCCAGGCGCAGGCGCGGACGCTCCGCGCTGAAGGCCGCCAGCAGCGGCATCATGCGCTCCCCGGCGAAGTCCTCGGGCATCCCCAGGCGTAACACGCCTTCGCTGTGCTCGCTGCTCAGCGCCTCGCGGGCTTCGCCGCCCAGCTGGAGGATGCGCCGGGCGTAGCCGAGCAGGCGTTCACCCTGTTCGGTGGGCAGCACCTGGCGCTGGCTGCGGTCCAGCAGGCGGCAGTCCAGGCTCTGCTCCAGCCGCAGGATCTGCTGGCTGACGGTGGATTGGGTCAGGTGCAGCAGCTCGGCGGCGCGGGTGAAGTTGCCGGCATCCACCACCATCACGAAGCTGCGCAGGAGGTTGGGGTCTAGCATTTCGTTTTCCACTGAATGGCATGTTTCTATTTAATTTCAACATAGAATGCCCCTTCGTCATACTAGCGGCATTGTTTTCGAGGCTGTTGCCGCTTCGCCGCGCCTGCCACGGGCTGCACCGCGCCGGGCGTCGTCAGCCCGACAGCCTCCGGGCACGACAGCCGACAGAGGAGCGCCAATGGACACGCCGACCATCCAGACCGAGGACGTGCACAGCCGCGCGGCGGTGGAGGCCCTGCTGGTCGCCGCCAGCGCCGGGCGCGAGGAGGAGGTGGCGGCGCTGCTCAAGCGTGGCGTGCCGGTGGATGTCACCGACGGCCAGGGCAACACGCCGCTGCTCCTGGCCACCGCCCGGGACCGCGTGGGCGTCGCCGGCCTGCTGATCGCTTCCGGCGCCGACGTCAATCGGCAGAACCACATCCACGACAGCGCCTACCTGCTGGCCGGGGCAGCGGGGCGTCTGGAAATCCTCAAGCTGACCCTTGCCCACGGGGCAGACCTGCGCAGCACCAACCGCTATGGCGGCACCGCGCTGATCCCGGCCTGCGAGCGCGGCCATGTGGAGGTGGTGGACACCCTGCTGCGCGCGGGCGTCGATCCGGACCATGTGAACAAGCTCGGCTGGACCGGGCTGCTCGAAGCCATCCTGCTCAGCGATGGCGGCCCGCGCCACCAGGCCATCGTGCAACGACTGATCAACGCCGGGGCGAACCTGAACCTGGCCGACAACGACGGCATCACGCCGCTGCAACACGCCCGCCAGCGCAACCAGACCACCATCGCCAGGATGCTGGAAGCCGCCGGCGCGCATTGAGCCCATGCCGATTTTGAAGAGAACTGCCATGCAACACGAAAACTTCATGCGCGAGGCCCTGCAACTGGCCCGCGACAATATCGAGGCCGGCGGCCGCCCGTTCGGCGCCGTGCTGGTCAAGGACGGCCAGGTGATCGCCCGTGCCGCCAATTCCATTCACCTGGACTGCGATCCGACCGCCCATGCCGAGCTGCTGACCCTCCGCCGTGCCGCCTCCGTGCTCGGTACGCCGCGCCTGGAGGGCTGCGTGATCTACGCCAGCGGCCACCCGTGCCCGATGTGCCTGGCGGCCATGCACCTGTGCGGCGTCGAGGCGGCGTACTTCGCCTATTCGAACGATGAGGGCGAGCCGTTCGGCCTGTCCACCGCCCGCGTCTACCAGCAGATGACCCTGCCGCCGCAGCAGCAGACGCTGCCGCTGCGGCCATTGCGGCCGGCCGGGGAAGAGGGGCTCTATGTGCGCTGGCAGGCGCACGGCAAATGAGCCGCAGCATCGCCGTAGCGGCGGGAGAAACGACCCGCGCCAGCTGGGTCGGCCTGCTGGTGATCGTCGCGTTGGGTATCAACCTGCGACCGATCCTCACCTCCATCGGCCCCTTGCTCACCGATATCCGTGACGCCACCGGCCTGGGTTTCCAGGGCGCCTCGATGCTCACTGTTCTGCCGGTCCTGTGCATGGGCCTGTTCGCCCTGGCCTTGCCCTGGGTCGGCCCGCGCCTGGGGGAAAGCCGAGGCGTGGTCGCTGGCCTGCTGGCCATCGGCGCCGCCTGTTTCTGGCGCCTGCTGCTGGACAGTGGCATGGCCCTGATCGCCAGCGCCGTGCTGGCCGGCACCGGGGTGGCGATCATCCAGGCGTTCGTGCCAGGGGTGATCAAGCGCTGGTTCCCGCACAAGGTGCCGTCGGCCATGGGGCTGTATTCGGCCTCGCTGATGGCCGGCGGCGGCAGCGCCGCGGTGCTGGCACCGGTGGTGTCGGAGCATTTCCACCGCTGGCAGGATGGCCTCGGCGCCTGGCTGCTGCTGGCAGTGGTCGGGTTGTTGCTGTGGGCGGTCGCACGCCCGCGCGAGACGCCGCTGGCCACGCCGCCGCGGCAGGCGGTGCAGCACTATTTCGGCAGCCGTCGCGCCTGGCTGCTGGCGCTGTATTTCGGGGTCATCAACGGCGGCTACACCAGCATGGTCGCCTGGCTGCCGGTGTATTACCGCCAGTTGGGCTGGAGCGCTCAGGCCAGTGGCGGGCTGATCGGCCTGATGACTATCTTCCAGGTGATCGCCGCGCTGACCATTCCGTTGCTGAGCCGCGGCTCCTCGGACCGTCGCGGCTGGCTGAGCCTGTGCCTGCTGATCCAGCTTGCCGGCTTCGTCGGGCTGATCGTATCGCCGCTGCACCTCTCCGGCCTCTGGGTGGCGTTGATCGGCTACGGCCTGGGCTCCTGTTTCGCCCTGAGCCTGACGCTGACCCTCGACCATCTGTCCGACCCGGGTGCGGCAGGGCGCCTGGCGGCCTTTGTGCAGGGCATCGGCTTCATCGTCACCGGCATCATTCCCTACGTGACCGGCGCTCTGCGCGACAGCACCGGCACCTTCCAGGCGTCCTGGATACTGCTGGCGGTGTCGGTGGTGGCGATGCTGGGGGTGACGCTGCGTTTCTCGCCCAAGGGGTATGCGCGGGCGATGGGCAGGTAAGCGATCCGCTGGTTGCCAGGGCGCCCGGTGGGCGTCTTGCGCGGACAAAGGCTGGGCGTCCTCGTTGCACCGGCGGGATACATCTGTGCTCGGGGCGGCCCTCACCCTAACCCTCTCCCAGGGGGAGAGGGGACCGTTCGGTGCAGGAGGAAATCTCGGTTTCAGCCGGCATGGACAGCTCCCTCTCCCTGAGGGAGAGGGCTGGGGTGAGGGGGAAAGTGCAGGCACAGGCTGTCCGGAAGTAGACAGTTGCTCCTACGGGAATGGGGGGAGCGAGAAACGGACCAGTATCGCAATTGGTCCATGCGCACATCGCGGATCGGGCCGTCGCCCGCTGCTACACCGATGTTGCCAGGTAGATCCGGTAGGTGATGACCGACAGCATGCTCAGCACGCCGATCCACATCAGCAGTACGCCAACGCCCCGTTCGCGGATGGTGAAACCGATCCCCAGCATGAACATGCCGAAGACGATGATGGCGATGGTGACGAGGATGGAGTCCATGGCGTGTCCTTGTCGCAGTGTTCCGATAGATGAAGTTTAGGCCAGCGACCGCTCGAATTGCCTTGATCCGTGTGAGTCGGGCGGGCGGATGATAGCTGCCTGGCATCGATTGCCCAAGCCGCGATGCCGCTCATGCCTGCTTTGCCTTCCTGCGGACCAGGCGGTAGGCCTTGAGCGTCAGGTGCAGGCCGCAGGGGCGTCGTTCGAGGTAACCCAGGTGAATGAGCAGGTCACTCAGGCCGGGATGGATCACTGCACCGCAAAGTACGCCGGCAAGAACCTTGCGCAGTTCGGTGTCCGAATGGGAGGAGGAGCTTTTTCTGCCGCCTCTTCGTTCGTTGCTCATGGTGGCCTGTTCCCTGTTTTTCTTTTTATCAGTCTGCGGCCTAGGGCTGTTCGGCGCATTTCCTATCGCTATCGGAAAATACCGATCCATACATCAGTATCTGGCAGAGTCTGGAAACTCATCATGTTCCGTTTATGGGAGCGGCGCGGATCGCCCATAAAAAAGCCCCACGGTCCGGAGCTCAGACCGCAGGGCTAGAAGGTCGAGATTGTCTCGACCGGGAGAGGAAACGATCAGGCCGAGGGCTGCCAGCCGCCGCCCAGGGCCTTGTAGATGGCGACGATGCCGCGATACACGTCCACTTCCGCCAGCGCCTGGGCGTCTTCGGCGGCCAGCTGTTCGCGTTCGGCGTCCAGCAGGTTGAGGAAGTCCACGGTACCTTCGCGGTACTGCTGGCCGGCCTGCTGCGCAGCGTTGCGGCTGGCCTCGGACTGGCGCACCAGCGAGACAAGGCGCTGCTGGCGCTTGCCATAGTCGCTGAAGGCGTTGGACGATTCCTCCAGCGCCAGCAGGACCTGTTGTTCGTAGGTCGCCAGGGCCGCGTCGGCGTCGGCCTTGGATGCCCGCAGGCGGGCCCGCACACTGCCCAGGTCGAAAGCCGCCCAGGTGATGCTCGGGGCGACGCCCCAGGCATTGGCGGCGGCCGAGCCGATCTGCGAGCCGCGCCCGGCGGTGAAGCCGAGGAAGCCGCCAAGGCTGACTTTCGGGAACAGGTCGGCGGTGGCCACGCCCACGTCCGCTGTGGCGGAGGCCAGGCGGCGTTCGGCGGCGGCGATGTCCGGGCGGCGGCGCAGCAGTTCGCCCGGGTCGCCGATCGGCAGGGCCTTGGCGATGGCCGGCAGCTGCTTGGGCGACAGGTCCACGCTCAGTGCGTCCGGGCGCTGGCCTAGGAGGGTGGCGATGCGGTTCTTCTGCCGGACCTCCTCGGCCTGCAGTTGCGGCACGCTGGCTTCGGTGGCGGCCAGGCGCGCTTCGGCACGCTGCACGTCCAGTTCGTTGCCCACGCCGGCATCGCGCAGCTGGATGGTCAGGTCGCGGGACTCGCGCTGGTTCTCCAGGTTGCTCTTGGCGATGCTTTCGCGCAGCTGCGCGCCGCGCAGTTGCCCATAGGCATCGGCCAGCTCGGCGATCAGGCTGACCTGCAGTTGCTGCAGGTCGGCCAGCGCAGCGTCGCTCAGGGCATCGCTGGACTCCAGCTCGCGGCGCACGCGGCCGAACAGGTCGACTTCCCAGATCATGTCCAGGCCCAGGTCGTAACGCTCCTGGTTGACCCGGTCATCGGTCTGCCCCGGCACCTGGCCCTTGCCGATCTGCGCGGAGGCGCGGCTGGTGACGGTGGGGAAGCGGTCGTTGGCGACGTCGTCGCGGATCGCCCGCGAGGCCAGCACGCGGTCATAGGCCACGCGCAGTTCGCGGTTTTCCTTCAGGACCTGATCGACCAGTTGAATCAGCACCGGGTCGTCGAACTGCTTCCACCAGGCGTCTTCGTAACGCGTACGGTCGTAGTCCTTGGCCTGGGCGTTGCTGTCCAGCCGAGCCGGCGCGGTGTCCGGCTTCTGGTAGTCGGGGCCGACCATGCAGGCGCTGAGGGCCAGCGCGAGCAGGGCAGGGGCGAAGAGTTTCAATTTCATACCGAATGCGCCTCGTGGGTCAGGGTGGCACGCGCTTGTTTCTTCGCTTCACGGGCTTCCATGACGCGACGGATCAGCACATAGAAGACCGGGGTCAGCAGCAGGCCGAAGAAGGTCACGCCGAGCATCCCGGAGAACACCGCGACACCCATGGCATGGCGCATTTCGGCGCCGGCGCCGGACGACAGCACCAGGGGCACCACTCCCATGATGAAGGCGATGGAGGTCATCAGGATCGGCCGCAGACGCAGGCGGCAGGCTTCCAGTACCGCGCTCAGGCGGTCCATGCCTTCGTCCTGTTTGTCCTTGGCGAACTCGACGATCAGGATCGCGTTCTTGCACGCCAGGCCCACCAGCACGATCAGGCCGATCTGGGTGAAGATGTTGTTGTCGCCGCCGGACAGGATCACGCCGGTGATGGCCGACAGCAGGGTCATCGGCACGATCAGGATCACCGCCAGCGGCAGGCCCCAGCTCTCGTACAGCGCCGCCAGCACCAGGAAGGCGAGCAGCACGCAGAGCGGGAAGACGAACACCGCGGTGTTGCCGGCGAGGATCTGCTGGTAGGTCAGGTCGGTCCACTCGTAGGTCATGCCGTTGGGCAGTTCCTGCTTCAGCAGCTTCTCGATCGCCGCCTCCGCCTGGCCGGAGCTGTAGCCCGGCGCGGCGGCGCCGTTGATCTCGGCGGTGATGAAGCCGTTGTAGTGCATCACCCGGTCGGGGCCTGCGGTGTCGCTGATCTTGATGAAGGTGGCCAGCGGGACCATCTCGCCCTGGTTGTTGCGCACCTTCAACTGACCGATCTGCTCGGGCTCCAGGCGGAACTTCTGGTCAGCCTGGACGTTCACCTGGTAGGTGCGGCCGAAGCGGTTGAAGTCGTTGGTGTACAGCGAACCCAGGTAGACCTGCAGGGTGTCGAAGATATCGCTGATCGCCACGCCGTGGGTCTTGGCCTTCTCGCGGTCGATGGCGGCATCCACCTGCGGCACGTTCACCTGGTAGCTGGTGAACACCGACATGGGGTTGAGCTCGGGCAGCGCACGGGCCTTGTTGAGGATGTTCTGGGTCTGGTTGTACAGCTCCTCGTAACCCAGGTTGCCACGGTCCTCCACCTGCAGGCGGAAGCCGCCGATGGTGCCCAGCCCCTGTACCGGCGGCGGCGGGAAGATGGCGATGTAGGCGTCCTGGATGTCGGCGAACTGCTTGTTCAGCTCGGCGGCGATCTCATTGGCGGACATGCCCGGGCCCTTGCGCTGGTCGAAGTCCTTCAGCGGTGTGAAGACGATGCCGCTGTTGGGGCTGTTGGTGAAGCCGTTGATCGACAGGCCGGGGAAGGCCACGGTGTGCTCGATGCCCGGGTGCTTGTTGGCAATGTCGGACATGCGCTTGATCACCGCTTCGGTGCGGTCCAGCGTGGCCGCGTCGGGCAACTGGGCGAAGGCCACCAGGTACTGCTTGTCCTGCTGCGGCACGAAGCCGGTCGGGGTGCTGGAGAAGCCCAGGTAGGTCAGGCCGATCAGCCCCGCGTAGAGGATCAGCGCGATCGAACTGCCACGCAGCACGCGGGTGACGGTGCCGACATAGCCGTGGCTGGCGCGGTCGAAGAAGCGGTTGAACGGACGGAACAGCCAGCTGCCCAGCAGTGTGTCCAGCAGTACCGAGAAGCGGTCCTTCGGCTCGTGGTGCCCCTTGAGCAGCACGGCGGCCAGCGCCGGCGACAGGGTCAGCGAGTTGAACGCGGAGATCACCGTGGAGATGGCGATGGTCAGCGCGAATTGCCGGTAGAACTGCCCGGTGAGGCCGGAGATGAAGGCGGTCGGCACGAACACGGCGCACAGCACCAGGGCGGTGGCGATGATCGGCCCGGTCACTTCGCGCATGGCGCGCTTCGTGGCTTCGATGGGGGTGAGCCCCAGCCCGATGTTCCGCTCGACGTTCTCCACCACCACGATGGCGTCGTCCACCACGATACCGATGGCCAGCACCAGGCCGAACAGCGATAGCGCGTTGAGCGAGAAGCCGAAGGCATGCATCACCGCGAAGGTGCCGATCAGCGACACCGGCACGGCGGCCAGCGGGATGATCGAGGCGCGCCAGGTCTGCAGGAACAGCACCACCACCAGCACCACCAGCACCAGGGCTTCGAACAGGGTGTGCACCACCGCCTCGATGGAGCCGCGGACGAAGATGGTCGGGTCATAGACGATGGAGTAGTCCACGCCCTGGGGGAAGTTCTTCTTCAGCTCGGCCATCTTCTCGCGCACCTCGTTGGAGATGGCGATGGCGTTGGAGCCGGGACGCTGGAAAATCGGGATGGCGACCGCCGGCTGGTTGTCCAGCAGCGAGCGCAGGGCGTACTGGCTGGAGCCGAGCTCGACGCGGGCGATGTCCTTCAGGCGGGTGATCTCGCCGTCCGGGCCGCTGCGGATGATGATGTTCTCGAACTCTTCCTCGCTGACCAGGCGTCCCTGGGTGTTGATCGACAGCTGGAAGCTGGTGGCATTCGGCGCAGGCGGCGCACCGAGGGAGCCGGCGGCGACCTGGCGGTTCTGCTCGCGGATGGCGTTGACCACGTCGCTGGCGGTCAGGTTGCGCGAGGCGATCTTGTTCGGGTCCAGCCACACGCGCAGGGAATAGTCGCCCATGCCGAACAGCTGCACGTCGCCTACGCCGTCCAGGCGCGCCAGCTCGTCCTTGATGTTGAGGATGGCGTAGTTGGACAGGTAGAGCATGTCGTAGCGGTTATCCGGCGAGGTCAGGTGCACGACCATGGTCAGGTCGGGCGAGGCCTTGTCGACGGTGATGCCGATGCGGGTGACTTCTTCCGGCAGCTTGGGCTCGGTGCGGGTCACGCGGTTCTGCACCTGCACCTGCGCGTTGTCCAGGTTGGTGCCCAGGGCGAAGGTGATGGTCAGGGTCATCTTGCCGTCGGCGGTGGACTGCGAGGACATGTAGAGCATGTTCTCGACGCCGGTGATGGCCTGCTCCAGGGGCGCCGCGACGGTCTCGCCGATCACCTTGGGGTTGGCACCGGGGAAGTTGGCGCGTACCACCACGGTGGGCGGCACCACTTCGGGGTATTCGCTGATCGGCAGCTGGAACAGCGAGATGGCCCCGCCGATCAGGATGATCAGCGAAAGCACGGCGGCGAAGATCGGCCGCTGGATGAAGAATTGCGAAAAGTTCATGGCTGGTTCCTGTCGCGAACGCATCGTTCGCCAAACCCGGGACAAAGGTCACCCGAGGCCCTGCGGGAACAGGGCCTGGGACATCACTCTTTCAAGACAGGGAAGGTGTCAGCCGCGCGGCGCGCTCGGCCTGGCGGACTTCTCGGCGACCTTCGGCGCTTCGCTCTGGGCCAGGGCCTGGCGCTGGCGTGCGAGGGTGGCGAGGGTGGCCTGGCTGGCCATTTCGACGTTCTGCGCATCGACCTGGGCGCCGGGGCGGACCCGCTGCAGGCCGTTGACCACGATGCGGTCACCCTTGGCCAGGCCGTTGCGGACGATGCGCAGGCCTTCCAGCTTCGGACCCAGCTCGATGCTGCGGTATTGCACCTTGCTGTCCTTGTCCATCACCAGCACGAACTTCTTGCCAAGGTCGGTGCCGACCGCGTCGTCCTTGATCAGCGCGGCGGGGTAGGTGCCGCTGCCGACCAGCTTGATGCGGGCGTACAGGCCGGGGGTGAACTGGTTGGCGTCGTTGTCGAACACGGCGCGGCCGCGGATGGTGCCGGTCTTGGGGTTCACCTGGTTGTCCAGGAAGTCCAGCTTGCCCTCGTGGGGGAAGCCGTCCTCGCCGGTCAGGCCCAGGTACACCGGGCTGCTGCCGCGGGCGTCCGGGCCGCCGTTGCGGGCCAGGTCCACGTACTTGAGGTAGACGCGCTCGTCGGCGTCGAAGTAGGCGTAGACCTTGTCGGTGGAGACCAGGGTGGTGAGCAGGGTCTGGCCGCTGTTCACCAGGTTGCCGGCGGTGACTTCGGCGCGGGAGACGCGGCCGTCGATGGGCGCCGTGACCTGGGTGAACGACAGGTTAAGGCGGGCGTTGTCCAGTTCCGCCTGGGTCGCGGCGACCACGGCTTTCGCTTCGGTGGCGGCGGCGCTGCGGGCGTCGGCCAGTTCTGCGGAGATGGCGTTGGTGGCGCGCAGGCGCTCGCCACGGGCGGCTTCGTTAACGGTGCGGGTCTGGTTGGCGCGGGCCTGTTGCAGCTGGGCTTCCAGGCGATGGACTTCGGCCTCGAACGGGCGCGGGTCGATCTGGAACAGCAGGTCGCCTTTCTTCACCAGCGCGCCTTCGCGGAAGGCTACGCGGTCGATGTAGCCGGAGACGCGCGGGCGCAGTTCGACGGACTCCGGAGCTTCCAGGCGGCCGGTGAACTCGTCCCATTCGTTGATCGACTGTTCGATGACTTCCGCCACGCTGACCTTGGGCGCGGGCATGTTCTGCGCCGCATCCTGGCCCTTACCGCAGGCGCTGAGCACCAGCACGGCGGCGAGCGCCAGCGGAATACGCAAGGTTTTTAGATTTCGCTCCATGGAAAAGACTCCACCGTTCTAATTGGTTTTGGGACTTCTGATGGAGCGGAGTCTGCGTTCGGTGACGCTCGGGAACTAATCGAACGGGAAAATTTTGATTATCACGTGGAGTGATAAATGCCCTTGCGTCATACGCATCAATCGATAGAGGAGGTGGGCACGAGGATTGCCCGGAGGTGGCACGGTGCTGAACCCGTAGGGCGTATAACGCTCCGCGTTATACGCCGATTGGCCTTGGTTCCAGGGCGCTTCGAGCCTGGCCCCGGAGCCGCTGGCCGGCACGGTGAGTCGGCGTACAACCGCGAACGGTTGTACGCCCTACGTTCATGCGGACGGTTGGTTCAGAGACTGTCCGGATCACCCACGAACATGGTGATGCGCGAGCGCAGCCAGCGTTCGGCCGGGTCGTTGTCCTGGGCGCCGCGCCAGACCATCGACAGCTCGGCCAGGCGGGTGGGGAAGGGCGGCTCTTCGGCGCGCAGGCCGCCAGCGGCGGTCAGGGCGAGCGCCACATATTCGGGCACGGTGGCGAGGATGTCGGTGCTGGCCAGCAACTGGGCGAGACCGACGAACTGCGGCACCGCCAGCACCACCTGGCGCTTGCGGTCCATCTCGGCCAGGGTCTGGTCGACGAAACCGTCCAGGTCGCCCGCATAGGACACCAGCGCGTGCGGGCGCGCGCAGTAATCGTCGAGGGTCAGAGTGCCGGGAATCGAATCGGCGCGCAGGACCTTCCAGGTGCTGCGACGCAGGGTCTTGCGTTTGGCGTTGGCTGGCAGCTCGTCGGTGTAGCTCACGCCCACGGAGATTTCCCCGGAGGCCAGCAGCTGCGGCATCAGCAGGTAGTTGGCGCGGCGCACCACCAGGGTGATGCCCGGTGCCTCCGAACGCAGGCGGCGCAGCAGCGGCGGCAGCAGGCCGAATTCCACATCATCGGACAGGCCGATGCGGAACACCGCCTTGCTGGTGGCCGGGTCGAAATCGGCGGCGCGGCTCAGGGCGGTGGAGATTGAGTCCAGTGCGGGGGAGAGGTGGCCGAAGATTTCCTGGGCCCGAGCTGTGGGCTCCATGCTGCGCCCGGTGCGGACGAACAGCGGGTCGTCGAACAGACTGCGCAGGCGTGCCAGGGCCGCGCTGATCGCCGGCTGGCCGAGGAACAGCTTCTCGGCGGCGCGGGTCACGCTGCGCTCGTGCATCAGCGTCTCGAAAACGATCAACAGGTTGAGGTCAACCTTGCGGAGGTCGTTGCGATTCATGAAGGCTCCCTGGCGATGGGGGAAAAGTGAAGCCCGACGCGACTTGAGTCAAGTCTGACAGATAAGTCCTTGATCAATTTCCACTTTTTTATCGAGAATCGTACACCGGCCCTGTACTCCCGATCGAGCCGCAAAATCGCCCTGCGTGCCCTGGCAAACACCCGGCGCAGAGCCTACGGGCCGCGTCGGGCTAGCGTTTGCGCCGGTGCGGAATCATCGCTGTTTATGTCAATTATCAACGGTGAACGGTGGTGTCGCCCCCAAAGCCCGGATAGAGTCCGTGGCTATAGAGACATTAAAAGGCGAGGTATGTGATGTCCCGCATGATCCGTTTCCACCAGTTCGGTGACGCCTCGGTCCTGAAGATCGAGGAAATGCCGACCCCGCAACCGGGGCCGGGTGAAGTGCTGATCCGTACCCAGGCACTGGGCGTCAGTTGGCGCGACGTGCTCTGGCGGCAGAACCTCGCCCCGGATCAGGCCAAGCTGCCGGCGGGCATCGGTTATGAACTCTCCGGCATCGTCGAAGCCGTGGGCGAAGGGGTCGACGACCTCGAACCCGGCACCCCGGTGGCCAGCTTCCCGGCCAACTCGCCGAACCAGTACCCGGCCTGGGGCGACCACGTCGTCCTGCCGCGCACTTCGCTGACGCGCTACCCCGAGGTACTGAGCCCGGTCGAAGCCGCCGTGCACTACACCGGCTTGCTGTATTCCTACTTCGCGCTGGTGGAACTGGCGCAGATCAAGCCGGGCCAGCGCGTGCTGATTACCGAGGCCGGCCACTGCCTGGCTCCGCAGGCCGTGCAACTGGCCAAGGCTCTTGGCGCCCAGGTGATCGCCACCACCAGCTCCGAGGAAACCCGCGAGTTCCTCAAGGGCCTGGGGGCGGACAAGATCATCTACACCGAGGAACAGGACCTGGTGCTGGAAGTCGAGCGCTTCACCAAGGATGAGGGCGTGGAGATCGTCCTCGACCAGTGCGCCGGCCCGCAGATGAAGCTGCTGGGTGACGTGGCCGCGCCGCGCGGCAAGCTGATCCTCTACGGCATCAACGGCGGCAACGACGCGGCCTTCCCGGCCTGTGCGGCGTTCAAGAAGCACCTGCAGTTCTATCGTCACTGCGTACTGGACTTCACCGGCCAGCCGGAGATCGGCCTGACCCGCAACGACGAAGCCGTGCAGCGGGCGCTGACCGCGATCAACCAGATGACCGCCGACCAGCTGCTCAAGCCGAGCATCGACCGGGTGTTCGACTTCGCCCAGTACCGCGACGCCAACTACTACATGGAAACCTGCCCGGGCGGTGGCCGTGTGGTGATGAAGATGCCGGAGTGATCCGTCATCGGTAGCTGAAAAAGCCACTCTTCGGAGTGGCTTTTTTGTGCCCGCCATTTTCCTGCGCCGGGGGCGATGGGCTGGCGCCTGTGATCGCGGAGAAGCTCTGCTCCTACGGGAAGAGTCGGCGCGGGGGTTGCCCTCACCCCAGCCCTCTCCCAGAGGGAGAGGGAGCTGTTCGGGGCCGCTGGAAGTGTCGGTGTACTCTGGCAACATCGACGATGTAGCCGGCTGACGCCTCGGGTTCCTCTCTCACCGCGCTGTCCCCTCTCCCACTGGGAGAGGGTTAGGGTGAGGGGACTATTGATCCGTGATAAGCGCCTGCAAGGCGAGCCTCATGTTCTTCCGGCTACACGCTCTTGCCATCGTACTGGCGAACCTTCAGCCCGCTCACATCCACCTCCGGCAGGCAACGCACGTTGATCGCGGCGATCGGGCTGCCGTCGGGCATCGCCCCATCCGCAAAAGGTGCACAGCCGCAGGTGGGGCAGAAGTGGTGCTTGATGCGGTGGGTCCTGAAGGTGTAGGTGCTCATGGCGCTTTCCGGCGTGGTCAGGCGCAGCTTGTCCCGGGGCACGAACCAGAGCAGCGAACCCCTCCGGCTGCAGATCGAGCAGTTGCACTGGGTGACTTCGCCGACCTCGCCTTCGACCTCGAAGGCGATGCCGCCGCAGTGGCAGCTTCCGTGATACAGCATGATCATGCTCCTTGTGGAGTGAACGAACAGGCAGTGTAGTCCGGCGCGGGCGGCCAGGGCCGTCTAAGCTGGAAGGCGCCTGCACAACCTAGGAGGTCGTCATGAAGGCACTTTATGCTGCACTCGCCGCCAGCCTGCTGCTGGCCGGCTGCTCGGGCACCACGGTTGACCGCGACAGCTGCGCCAGCGAACTCAACGCGGCCTGGAAGGAGCTGGACCTGGCCAAGGCTGAAGGCTTCGCCGGAACCGTGAGCTATTCCAAGGCACTGACCCTGATCACCGCCGCCAAGACCGAGCAACAGGTCGAGTCCTACGGTGGCTGCCTCGACAAGGCCAGCAAGGCGCGTTTCTACATCAAGGAATCCCGCGCCGGACGTTGATGCTGACGTGTAGGGAGCCTCTGGCGCGGGCATAATCGCCGGGCGGACGGACGCATCGATCCGTCCGGCAGTCAGGGGATCCTCGCATGCAACTCGATTTCAGCACCCTCGCGCCTGCCGACGCCTACCGTTGGCTGGCCTCCACCGTCACCCCGCGCCCGATTGCCTGGGTATCCACGCTGTCCGCCGAAGGCACCAGCAACCTCGCACCGTTCAGCTTCTTCCAGGTCATCAGCGACGAGCCGCCGACCCTGATGGTCAACACCAGCGTGCGTGGCGATGGCAGCGTGAAGGACACCCTGCACAACGTTCGCGAGACCGGCGAGCTGGTAATCCACCTGGTCAGCGCCGCTCAGGCTGAGATGATGAACGCCACCGCCGCCTGGCTGCCCCACGGCGTCAGCGAGATCGAACATGCCGGCATCGCGACCGTGCCCAGCGAGCGCGTGGCGCCGCCGCGCGTGGTCGGCGCGCCGGTAGCCTTCGAGTGCCAACTGGCCGAGATCATTCCCTATCCGGCGGACAAGCCCAGTGCCTACCTGATCTTCGCCCGCGTGCTGCTGGCGCATGTCGACGACGGCGTGATGCGCGACGAGCGCCATGTCGATCCGGCGAAGCTGGACCTGGTCGGGCGCCTGGGCGGAACCCAGTACAGCTACACACGCGACACCTTCAACATGATTCGCCCCAAATAACCCACCGTCCCGTCAGGCGAACTCCAGCGCAAGGCCCAGATGCCAGCGGTTGTCGCTGAGCCTCGCCGCATCCAACCGCTCGCCCAGGGCGAACAGCTCCCGCAGCAGGGCGGGGCGGTCGGCGAACTCCAGCGCCAGCTCCTGGATCAGGCCGAGGATGGCTTGCACCAGGCTCCGGCCGCTGTCGGCGTCGAACCAGCAGTCGAGCCGTTCGCCCTTGGCCTCGTCGCATTCGAAGGGGCAGAGGAAGCGTGCGATCGCCGGCAACATCCGTTTTTTCAGCCAGGGGTCGATCCGCTGCTGTTCGCGGTACAGCTCCGGCAATTGCAGTTCGGCGGCGAATCCGGCGATCGGACGCTGCAGGACCAGTCGATAGCAGGCATTCATTCGCGCACCTCGGTTCAAAGCAGAGGTGTCGGAATTTGCCCCGTGGCCCTGGGGCGGCGCTGTCGGCGTTGTCCGCAGGTTGTGTCTGAAAACTCCTGTCAGTGTTCTGGATGCGACCTGCACATATCCGTCAGCAGCATCACGGTGCCATCACCGCCCCGGACTCTATCCAGCGTCCGACGGCGCTCCTAATGTTCCTCGAAAAAATGACGACAACGAACAGGAGGCCTTCGTACCGAAGGACCGCCTGCACGCAGGGGAGGGGGAGATGCCATGGTTGCGTTCGTGCAACGACGTCTGGCCGATATGGGAACGGCGAAGAAACTGGCCATCGGATTCGGCCTGGTGCTGTTGTTGACGGCGCTGGTGGCGGCGATCGGCGTCGCCTCGCTGCGTTCGATCTCCCAGCGCTTCGAACTGCTCAACGACCTGTCGGCGATCAACCGTTCGGTACTGGAGATGCGCCTGCGCGAGAAGGACTTCGTGCTCGACGGCAACCCCAAGGCCGCGGAGGACCTGCGCAAGCACGCCGCGCAGCTGGGCGAGCGGGTGACGCGGCTCAAGGCGCTGCCCGAACAGGCGGCGACCATGACGCAGGTGGAGCAGGGCATCGCGGACTACCTGGCCGCCTTCGATCGCTTCGAGCAGTCCAGCAAGAGCCGGCGCCTGTCGCTGGATGCCGCAAGCTGGTCGGTGAGCGGCGCGTCCAACAGCCTGGACATCCTGCAATCGAGCCTCGCCGACGACGGCGCCTATGAGCTGAAGGAGTCCCAGGGACAGAAGGGCGAGGAACTGTTGCAGCAGGCCGGCCAGGTCAGCCAGTTGTCCCGCCTGGTGCTGCAGGGGCTCAACGAGGCCCGCTCGCGCCTGGAAGCCGGTGGCGAGGAGAAGCCCGCCGATGGCCGCATCAAGTCCGCCGCCGAGGCGCTGGAGCTTTCCAGCAAATTGCAGGCGAGCATCACTGATCCGACCTACGTGACGGTGCTCAAGGACGTGGTCACCAATATCAACGCCTTCGTCGAGAAGCTCGACGAGTACACCGCCGCCCTGCAGCAGGAAAAGCAGGTTCACGCGCAGATGCGTGAGCGCGCGGACCAGGTCATGCAGCGGGTGGACGACGCTTATGCCGCGCAGCAATCGGCCATGCTCGCCGGGCTGCGCACCAACGCCGGGCTGATCCTCGGTTCGGCGGCGCTGGCGCTGCTGGTGGGGGCGCTGGCGGCGCTGCTTATCACCTGGATGATCGTGCGTCCGCTGCGCCAGGTGATCGGCATGGCCAGCCGCATCGCCGAGGGCGATCTGAGCGCCACCATCGAGGTGCGGCGCAAGGACGAGGTGGGCCAATTGATGCTGGCCGTGGCGAGCATGTCCGACAGCCTGCGCGGTATCGTCAGTCGCCTGCGCGACGGCGTCGGACAGATCACCGCGTCGGCGCAGGCATTGTCCGGCGTTACCGAGCGCACCCAGTTCGGCGTGAACACGCAGAAGGCCGAGACCGACCAGGTGGCCACCGCGATGAACCAGATGGCCGCCACCGTGCACGACGTGGCGCGCAACGCCGAAGAGGCCGCCAGTTCCGCCGAACAGGCCGACGGCAAGGTGGCCAGCGGGCAGGAGGTGGTACGCCAGACCCTTGGCCGCATCGAGCAGTTGGCCGAGGCGGTGCGCACCGCCACCCAGAGCATCGAACAGCTCGGCCGCGAGAGCCAGAGCATCGGCAGCGTGCTCGACGTGATCAAGAGCGTCGCCGAGCAGACCAACCTGCTTGCCCTCAACGCCGCCATCGAGGCCGCGAGGGCGGGCGAGCAGGGGCGCGGTTTCGCCGTGGTCGCCGATGAAGTGCGGGCCCTGGCGCGGCGCACCCAGCAATCCACCGCCGAAATCGAAGGCCTGATCACGTCCCTGCAGAGCGACGCCGCCACCTCGGTGCAGCGCATGCAGCGCAGCCATGCGCTGGTGGAAATGACCGTTGGCGATGCGGTGCAGACCGAGGCGGCGCTGGGCACCATCGCCTCGGCGGTGGCGGTGATCCACCAGATGAACCAGCAGATTGCCGCCGCGTCCGAGCAGCAGAGCGCGGTGGCCGAGGAGATCAGCCGCAGCGTCAGCAGCATCCGTGGCATCGCCGACGAATCGGCTCAGGCCATGGAGTCCACCGCCTCCTCCAGCGTCGAGCTGGCGCAGCTCAGCCGCGAGCTACAGGGGCTGGTCGGGCAGTTTCGGCTGTAAGTGCTGTTCCCAGGTGTTCTGCGCCTTGCGCTGGCGGTGCCAGCGCTTGTAGGCGTTGACCCCGGCGCGCACCGAGCTGAACACCAGCGGCGGCTTCACCTCGCCCAGCGCACCGGAGCGCTTGAGCATCGCCAGCGTCTCGCCGGTGACCCGCGCCAGTGACAGGTGCACGCCCTGGGCATCGAGCGTCTGCTGCACTTCGCGCAAGGTCGTCAGGCCGCTGATGTCCAGGTTGAGGATGCCCTCGGCGTTGAGCAGCACCGCGCGCGGCTGGTGCGCCTCGGCCACCACCTCCAGCAGGCGCTGCTTGAAGTAGTCGGCGTTGAAGAACAGCAGCGGCGCGTCGAAGCGATAGATCACCAGGCCCGGCAAGGTGTGCGCGTCGGGGTACTGTTCCAGCTCCACCTGGCCGTCGATGCCGTGCACCCAGCCCAGCACCGCATCATGGGGGCGATAGGTGAGATAGAGCAGGCGCAGCAGGGCGAGCATGATGGCGACGAAGATGCCCGGCAGCACGCCGACGCTGAGCACACCCACCGTGGTCAGCACGCACAGGGCGAACTCGAACCGGCTCAGGTTCCAGAAACCGCGCAGGGCGCGGAAGTCGATCAGGCCCCAGCCGGCCATCAGCAGCACCGCGCCCAGCGCGGGCACCGGCACCCAGCCCAGCGGCTTGCTGAACAGCAGCAGGATCACACCAATCACCAGGGCGGCGACTACGCCGACCATCTGGCTCTTGCCGCCGACCATGTCGTTCACCGCGGTGCGCGAGTCGGCGCCGCTGATCACGAAGCCCTGGGAAATCCCGGCGCCGATATTGGCCATGCCCAGCGCCATGAACTCGTGGTTGGCGTCGATGCTGTAGCCGTGGCGGGCGGCGAAGCTGCGCGCGGTGAGCATGGCGCTGCAGAAGCTGATGATGGTGATGCCCATGGCATCGCGGAACAGGCTGCCCATCTCCTCGATGGTGGTGTGCGGCAGGCTCAGCGTGGGCAGGCCCTGGGGTACTTCGCCGAGCAGTTTGATGCCGTACTGGTCGAGCCCCAGCAGCGCCGCCGCCAGGGTGGCGAACAGCACGCCGACCAGGGCGCCGGGGATCTTCGGGAAGAAGCGCGGCAGGACGATCATCAACAGCAGCGTGGAGGCGCCCAGGGCCAGCGTCGGCAGGTGGGTGGCTTCGAGGTTGCGCAGCAGGGCGACCAGGCCACGGATGAAGCCGCTGGTTTCGCTGTGGTAGCCCAGCAGTTTGCCGAGCTGGCCGGCGATCAGGCTCAGGCCAATGCCGTTGAGATAGCCCACCAGCGTGGGCCGCGAGAGGAAGCTGGCGACGAAACCGGCGCGGGCGAAACCGGCGGCGATGGACAGCGCGCCGACCATCACCGCGACGATCATCGACAACTGCAACAGGCGTTGCGGATCGCCTGCCGCCAGCGGTGTGATGGCGGCGGCGACCATGGCGGCGGTGGCGGCGTCCGGGCCGACCATCAACTGCCGCGAACTGCCCACCAGGGCGTAGATCAGCATCGGCAGGATGCAGGCGTAGAGCCCGACCTGGGCGGGGAAACCGATGATCTGCGCGTAGGCGATGGCGGTGGGAATCTGCACCGCGGCGACCGACAGGCCGGCCTGGATATCGCGGGTCAGCCAGTCACGGCGATAGTGCAACAGGCTGTTCAGACCGGGCAGCCATTGGGCGAGGGGCATCGGTGAATCTTCCTTGGGGACGACCAAGGAGCAAGCTTAGATGGAATGGGGCTCGAGGCTTGTCGAAAATCAGTGAGATAGAAGGTGCCGGCGTGTCGTAGGGCGTACAACCGTTCGCGGTTGTACGCCGATACGCCGGGCATTGATACCAGCTTCGCGGTTGAACCCGGAGCGCCGTGAAACCAAGGTGAGTCGGCGTATAACGTCGAACGTTATACGCCCTACATTCCTGCCCGTCAGACCTTCAGCACCAGCTTGCCGAAGTTCTCCCCGCTGAAGAGTTTCGCCAGGGTTTCGGGGAAGGTTTCCAGACCCTCGACGATGTCCTCCTTCGATTTGAGCTTGCCCTCGGCGATCCAGCTCGCCATGTCCTTGAAGCCTTCCGGGAAGCGGCTGGCGTAGTCCATCACCACCATGCCCTCCATGCGCGCGCGGTTGACCAGCAGCGACAGGTAGTTGGCCGGGCCGCGCACCGCTTCCTTGTTGTTGTACTGGCTGATCGCGCCGCAGATCACCACCCGCGCCTTGGGCGCCAGGCGAGCCAGCACGGCGTCGAGGATGTCGCCGCCGACGTTGTCGAAGAACACGTTCACGCCCTTGGGGCACTCGCGCTTCAGGCCGGCGTTGACGTCTTCGGCCTTGTAGTCGATGGCGCCGTCGAAGCCCAGCTCGTCCACCAGGTAGCGGCACTTGTCCGCACCGCCGGCGATGCCCACCACGCGGCAACCTTTGATTTTCGCGATTTGCCCGACCACGCTGCCCACCGCGCCGGCGGCGCCGGAGACCACCACGGTGTCGCCGGCCTGGGGTAACCCGACGTCGAGGAAGCCGAAGTAGGCGGTCATGCCGGTCATGCCCAGCGCCGAGAGGTACAGCGGCAGCGGCGCGCGCTGGCTGTCGACCTTGTAGAAGCCCTTGGGCTCGCCGAGGAAGTAGTCCTGCACGCCGAGGGCACCATTCACCTCATCGCCGACCTTGAAGTCCGGGTGTTGCGAGGCGATCACCTTGCCCACGCCCAGGGCGCGCATCACGTCGCCGATGGCCACCGGGGCGATGTAGGACTTGGCGTCGTTCATCCAGCCGCGCATGGCCGGGTCCAGCGAGAGGTACTGGTTCTTCACCAGGATCTGCCCGGGGCCGGGCTCGCCGACCGGGGTTTCCACGTAGGCGAAGGTGTCGCGGGTGGCGGCGCCGACCGGGCGCTGGGCGAGCTGGAACTGGCGGTTGATCTGGGCGGTCATGGCAGTGAACTCATGGAGGGGAAAGACTTAGGTGATAGTCCGCGCGGCGGGCGACGGCAAGCTCAGTCCGCCGGAGGAATGATCACCCATCGGTCCGGGTGATCCCTCTTTCCGGAATCATCATCGACATGGATGCAGCGCCTATGCGTCGTCTGATAGTGCTTCGCGCCTGCGGAGCGCTGGCTAGACTGCGACGGTTATCTCCATTCCGCTTCGAGGTTCGCTCATGAGTCAGCTGCTTTCCGGCCAGGTCGCCCTGGTCACTGGTGCCGGCAACGGCATCGGCCGCGCCACCGCCCAGGCCTTCGCCCACGAGGGCGTGAAGGTCGTGGTTTCCGACGTCGACGCCAAGGGCGGCGAGGCCACCGTCGAGCTGATCCGCGCGGCGGGCGGCGAAGCCACCTTCATCCGCTGCGACGTGACCCGCGACGCCGAGGTCAAGGCGTTGGTCGAAGGCACCGTGGCTGCCTATGGCCGCCTGGATTACGCCTTCAACAACGCCGGCATCGAGATCGAGAAGGGCAGGCTTGCCGAGGGTGAGGAAAGCGAGTTCGACGCCATCATGGGCGTCAACGTGAAGGGTGTCTGGCTGTGCATGAAGCACCAGATTCCGGTGATGCTCGCCCAGGGTGGCGGCGCCATCGTCAACACCGCCTCGGTGGCCGGCCTGGGCGCCGCGCCGAAGATGAGCATCTACGCCGCCTCCAAGCACGCGGTGATCGGCCTGACCAAGTCCGCCGCCATCGAGTACGCGAAGAAGAAAATCCGCATCAACGCGGTGTGCCCGGCGGTGATCGACACCGACATGTTCCGCCGCGCCTACGAGGCCGACCCGAAGAAGGCCGAGTTCGCCGCCGCCATGCACCCGGTGGGGCGTGTCGGCCGAGTCGAGGAAATTGCCGGCGCCGTGCTGTACCTGTGCAGCGACAACGCCGGCTTCACCACCGGCATCGCGCTGCCGGTGGATGGTGGGGCCACGGCGATCTGATGGTTTCGGGGGAGCCCTGCGCTCGGGCCTTCCCTCACCCCAGCCCTCTCCCAACGGGAGAGGGGGCTGTTCGGCGTGCGTTGGTACTGCGGTGTTTCCAGGTGAACAGCATGCTGTCAGCCGCATCGGACAACCCCCTCTCCTTGGGGAGAGGGCAGGGGTGAGGGGATAAGCCCCGCACCGCTATTTCCATGAAGCACCCGTAGGCGCGAGCTTGCTCGCGAACCGCCCGGCGCCAAAGCGGCCGGAAAATCCGTTCGCGGGCAAGGAACGGGCGTCCCCTCGGTCCCACACGCACGCTCCGCACGATCCCAGCCCGTTCGCTACAAGATTTCGCATTCTGTTACAGGGTGAAGTGGTTTTGGCCTGCAAGGCCAGTTACAAGCGATCAGGAGACCGAAAGAATCGGCCCACCCCGGTTGGAGAATAACGACAATGACCAACGACCCCTTGCTGACCCTCTTCATGCCCATCGCCCTGGGCATCATCATGCTCGGCCTTGGCCTGTCCCTGACCATCGCCGATTTCGTCCGCGTCGTGCGCTATCCCAAACCGGTCGTCATCGGGCTGGTCTGCCAGATCATCCTGCTGCCGCTGGCGTGCTTCCTGATCACCTTGGGTTTCGCCCTGGAAGCGGCGCTGGCCGTGGGCATGATGCTGCTCGCCGCGGCGCCCGGCGGCACCACCGCCAACCTCTACAGCCACCTGGCCCACGGCGACGTGGCGCTGAACATCACGCTGACCGCGGTGAACTCGGTGATCGCCATCCTCACCATGCCGCTGATCGTCAACCTGTCGCTGCTGTACTTCATGAACGACGGCCAGACCCTCCCGCTGCAGTTCGGCAAGGTGGTGCAGGTGTTCATCATCGTCCTTGGCCCGGTGGCCATCGGCATGCTCATCCGTCGCCAGTTGCCGAGCGTGGCGGCGGCGCTGCACAAGCCGGTGAAGATCCTGTCCGCGCTGTTGTTGCTGGTGATCATCGTCCTGGCGGTGGCCAAGGACTGGCCGACCTTCGTCGCCTATGCCCCCATCGTCGGCGCGGCGGCGCTGTGCTTCAACCTGCTCAGCCTCGCCGTCGGCTACTGGGTGCCGCGCCTGCTCAGGCTACCCAAGCCGCAGGCCGTGGCCATCGGCATGGAAATCGGCATCCACAACGGCACCCTCGCCATCACCCTGGCGCTCAGTCCCATGCTGCTGAACAACAAGACCATGGCGATTCCCGCGGCGATCTACGGCGTATTGATGTTCTTCACCGCCGCCATCTTCGGCTGGTGGGTGAGCCGTGGCATGACCAAGACCGCCTCGGAGCGGGTGGCGGCCTGAGGTTTCACTTCACCATCACCCTCCGGGAGAGGGTGATGGGCTCTTGATCTCGTAGGAGCGGACCTTGTCCGCGAAGCGCCCAACGCCGAGACGAATCCGCCGGCGGATAACGCTTCGGGTTTATCGCCCTACAGGCACTTCACTCAACTAACTCGGAAAAGCGCAGCTATTCGTGCGTGAACGAGCGGGTCTTCAACAGGATTTTTCCTACACAGTGACAGGGGGATTACGGTAGGGCGAGTGAGCGGGTGAACCCAGAATCTACCCATCTCCTCCACCAACGACGGTGGTTGGGTTCCACTCACTCATGTAGGAAACCTGGCAAATGAAAAAGTCCCTGATCTCCCTCGCTACCCTGGCTGCCCTGGTCGCTTCCGTACATCAGGCCCAGGCCTCCGATGGCACCATCAACTTCAACGGCAAGGTGCAGGACGTTACCTGTACCATCAAGATCAACGGTGCCGGTACCGGTGATGGCACCGTCACCCTGCCGACTGTTTCCAAGACCTCCCTGGCGGGTGTCGGCACCACCGGTGGCGACACCAACTTCACCATCGACCTCTCCGGCTGCACCGGCAGCGAAGTCAGCGGTAACCCCGGCGTGGCGGTATTCTTCGAGCCGGGCGCCAATGTCACCTCCCAGGGCCGCCTGAAGAACACCGGCAGCGGCGCGCCGGAAGTCGACCTGGCGATCTTCCGCAACGGCTCGGCCCTGCAACTGGGTGCTGCACCGGCTTCGGCATTCACTAATATCTCGGGTGCCGGCGCCAGCATGCCCTTCACCGTGAAGTACTACTCCAACTCGGCCACCCCGAGTGCGGGTGAGGTGAAGTCCAGCGTGACCTACTCGATCGTTTACCCGTAAAACTGGCGCAATACCGGCAATGCTGCACGAGGGCCATCGCAACGATCGGCCCTCGTGCAGTCTGGATAGTCACTTTCAACGCGAGGTTCACATGAAACGTACATTGCTCGGTGGTCGCGCAGGGGCGCTGCTGATGGCGGCCTGCCTGATGATCGGTCAGGCGCAGGCCTCCATCGTGATTACCGGAACCCGCGTGGTCTACGACGCGGCCCAGCGCGAAGTGACGGTCAAGCTGAGCAATGATGGCCAGTCACCCATGCTGGTGCAGTCGTGGATAGACGAAGGCACGGTCCAGGCGACACCCGATACCTCCGCCGCCCCCTTCGTGCTCACCCCGCCCATCGCCAGGATCGACCCAAGCAAGGGACAGGCTCTGCGAGTTCGTTACACCGGGCAGAAGAGCTTGCCGCAAGACAAGGAGTCGCTGTTCTGGCTCAACGTGCTGGAGGTTCCGCCGTCGTCGGCCGAAGGGCAGAACAAGCTGAAGATCGCCTTCCGCAGCCGCTTGAAACTCTTCTATCGCCCTGCGGGATTACCGGGCAACCCCACGGCTGCGGCCGAGCAGCTGCAGTGGCGTCTGCAGCAGAAGGGGGCCGAGTGGACACTGGAGTGCCGCAACGACAGCCCGTACTACGTATCCCTGGGCAAGGTCAGCGTAAGCGGAGGCGGGCAGACCGTCAGTCCGGCGCTCGACATCAACTCCAGCATGCTGGCTCCCGGCGAACGCAAGGTGATGCCGTTGAAGAGCGCCGCCCTCGCTTCGGGCGCCAAGGTGGACTACACGAGCATCAGCGATCTGGGCGCCATGATCGAGCACTCCCAGCCCTTGAAGCCCTGACATCCGGCGCAGCTCCCTCCGCCACTGCCGGCCCGGCATTAGCCAGCCCTGCGCCGGACCGCCTTGCCCGGCCGCCTGCTGGCCGGCGCAGGCACCTTCGTTCGAAGAAGAATCGCTTCTTCGTCCCACTCGATAGCCAGCTATTGGTTGAGAAAATTCCTACGCATTTGACGGGAAGTTACGGTAGGGCGATTCGTGCGTCAGGCGGAGACTGAACCCATCGCTTCCGCACTTGCCGACAAGGCGGAGAGCACCTCAACCGCAGGGCTCATGCCATGAACATCTCGCTGAAGACCATTTCCGAAAGTGCCGGGCATCCCCGCCCACGACGACCATTCGCCGCGCGCGAGTGATCACCTCGCACTGATCCAGGCGGCCAGTCCCGCTTAGACCGCTTCCGACCACGCTCCTTCTGGACACCCGCCAATGCGCCGGGAGGAGCCCGTTTATGCCCGAGAACAAGGGGCCGTCCGCAGGACACCCACGAGGCTCAATCATGAACAGCACACGTCACCTCCCGTCTCTCAAGCTCATGACCTTCCAGCTCAAGCCGCTGGCGCTGGCCGTCTGCCTGCTGAGCGGCCTTTGCAGTGGCCTTGCACTGGCGGATGTGGATGAAGGCGAGGTGGCCGACTTCGAAAGCGACATGCTCTGGGGGCAGGGGGCACGCTCGATGAACCTGTCGCGCTTCCGTGAAAGCAATCTGGTCGAGCCGGGTGTCTACAACCTGGCCGTGCAGCTCAATGGAACGCCCGTCGGACCCCAGGACATCCGCTTCGTTGCCGGCGATCAACCCGGTCGTGGCAAGGCATGTTTCTCGCGCCTGCAATTGGAGCAGTTCGGCGTCAAGCTCGACCAACTGCCACAGGACAAGCTGACCGGCGACTGCCTCGACCTGTCGGCCCTCATCGAAGGCGCCAGCGCCAGCATCGATGTCGGTGAGCAGCGCCTGGACCTGAGCATTCCCCAGGCCATGCTGCGCCGCAACCCACGCGGCTACGTCAGCCCCGAGCGCTGGGACCGTGGTGTCAACGCCGGCTTCCTCGACTACAACCTCAACGGTTACCAGAGCAGCAGCCAGGGCAGCGACCAGCAGACCGCCTATGCCAGCCTCAATGGCGGGCTGAACCTGGGCGACTGGCGCCTGCGCCAGCGCTCGTCGCTCAACTGGGGGCAGGACGGCAAGTCCCTGCAGAAGCTGGCCACCTTCGCCCAGCGTGACGTCGACTCGCTCCGTTCCCAGCTCACCCTTGGCGACGCCTATACCGATGGTGACCTGTTCGACTCGGTCCCCCTGCGTGGTCTGCGCCTGAACAGCGACGACCGCATGCTGCCCGACTCCCAGCGCGGCTACGCGCCAGTCGTGCGCGGCATCGCCGCCACCAACGCGCGCGTCACCATTCGCCAGAACGGCTACATCATCCACGAGGAAACCGTCGCCCCCGGTGCCTTCGAAATCAGCGACCTCAACCCCGCCAGCGACAATGGAGACCTCGACGTCACCGTGACCGAGGCCAGTGGCCAGGAAAGCCGCTTCACCGTACCGTTCTCCTCGGTGGCCCGCTCCCTGCGCCCCGGCGTTTCGCGCTACACCGCAAGCGTCGGCCAGGTGCGGGACCTCACATACGGCTACAGCCCCTACGTCGCCCAGGCCACCTACCAGCGCGGCATCACCAACAGCGTCACCGCCTACACCGGCAGCTCGATCTCCGACGGCTACACCTCCGCGCTCCTGGGCGGCGTACTCAACACCGAGTACGGTGCCTTCGGCGCGGACCTGACCCAGGCCAGCACTGACCTGGAGGGGCAACAGTACAGCGGCCGCTCGGTGCGCATCAGCTACAACAAGATCCTGCAGAGCACCGGCACGCACTTCACCGTCGCGTCCTACCGCTACTCCACCGATGGCTACTTCGGCCTCAACGATGCCCTGAACGCGCGGGACCAGCTCCAGGAGTACGGCGACGAGAAAGGCGGCGCAGATGCCATCCGCCGTGCCCGCAGCCGCAGCGAAATCAACGTCAGCCAGAATGTCGGGCGCGGCTACCTGTTCGTCAGCGGCTCACGGCAGAACTACTGGAACGATACGGGTTCCGACACCCAGTTCCAGGCCGGCTACAACCACAGCTGGAACTGGGGCAGCGCCTCCGTCAGCGCCTCCCGTACCCAGGACGCCTTCGGCAATGCAGAGAACCAGATGCTGCTCAGCGTCTCCCTGCCCATCGGCGCGACTGGCAGCAACCGCCCGTACCTCACCAGCAGTGTCAGCCGCAGCAGCAGCGGCGCCAGCAACCTGCAGAGCACCTTGAGCGGCACCGCCGGCAATGACGGGCAGATCAACTACGGCATCACCAGCGCCTACGACAGCCCGGCCGACGGCCAGAATGCCGCAAGCCTGGGCGGCAATGCCCAATACCGCGACTCCTACGGCACCCTCAATGGTTCCGTGAGCCAGGGCCGCGACTACCGCCAACTGTCGGCCGGCATCGCCGGCTCCGTGGTCGCCCACCCCAATGGCGTCACCTTCGGCCAGACCCTGGGCGACAGCATCGCCATCATCGACGCACCCGGCGCCGTCGGTGCCCAGGTCAGCAGCGCCAGCAACGTCAAGCTCGATGGCAAGGGACAGGCCGTGGTGCCGTACCTGACGGCCTACCGGGTGAACACACTGGAGCTGGACCCCAAGGGACTGTCCGACGAGGTCGAGCTCAAGAGCACCACGCAGGACGTCGTACCGCGCAGCGGCGCCGTCATGCTGGTCAAGTTCGAGGCGGTCTACGGCCATGCACTGCTGATCCAGAGCCGCCAGAGCGACGGCAGCCCGCTGCCGTTCGGCGCCAGCGTCTACGATGAGAAAAATCAGGAAGTCGGCGTGGTCGGGCAGGGCGGCAAGATCTTCGTTCGTGTCGACAAGGACAAGGGAGAGTTGCATGTCCCGCTGGATGACGGCGGGCGCCAGTGCGTCATTACATATCGACTGCCACAACAGGGCGCTGACGGCGCCAAGCCAATGGAAACCTTGAATCAGCCATGCCAGTGACCAGCAGCAGTGACTGGTCTGGAAAGGGAGCAATGATGAGCAGAGATCATACAAGCGTTGCAACGGGATTGCTGGCTGCCGTGCTGCTCATCGGCGCGGTGCCGGGAGCGCAAGCCGTGGTGAAATGCACAGCCGCCGCCGGTGTGACACTGGACATGCCCGCCAGCATCAGCGTGCCTCGCGATCGCGGCCTGGGCACACCACTGAGCGCCTGGATCGAATCGGGCTACGTGGTAGGCGAGAGTGCCTGTACCTATACCGATCCAAACAGCGCCTATAGCCAGGCCCGAGGGGCACTGGTGCCTACCGGCAAGCGTATTAACGATTCGGGTATCGACTACCCGGTGTATGCCACATCCCTCCCTGGGGTCGGCGTCATTGTCGCTGCCAAGGATGCAGGGGCTGACTGGGTTGTGCTGGAGCCTACCGCGGTTGATCTTTACAAGGCTTCCTGGACCGCATGGGGGTTTCACGCCAAGGCTCGCTTGGTGGCCACGGGGGAGCCGATTGGTACGGGGACCGTGGCCAAGCTGACCATTGGCGAACATTTCATCGCTGAAAAAAGCAATGGCTCCAAATCCGCCATCTTCCCGGTCTATATGTCTGCCACCAATGTCACGAGCTCCACATGTTCCGTGGAAGCGGGTTCGGTGAGCATCCCCGTCGATCTGGCGATCACCAGCTCCTCAAAACTCCAGGGGCCGGTGGGCACCACGGATGGCAACGCGAGCTTCAATATCCGCCTCAATTGCAGCACGGGCATGAACGTCTACATGACCCTCAGTGACGCCAACAATCTGGGCAACAGCTCCGATACCCTGACGCTTAGCCCCAGCCCGGTTCAGGCCACGGGTGTGGGGATTCAGGTCCGGCGTAACGGCACGCCGATACGCTTTGGCCCCGACGCTTCGATGGCAGGCAACACCAACCAGATATCGCTCGGTGCTTCGCCCAACGGTGTGTTGACCATTCCCTTCACTGCCAACTACATCAAGACGGCGACTACAGTACGTCCCGGCGAGGCCAATGCCGTGGCTACTTATACCCTGTCTTATCAGTAGGCCTTACCGGCGCTCCCTGGACGGGGCGGACGGACCCGAAAGCGGAATGCTCCTGACGCGTGTGCTTCACTGGTCCACCAGGAGCCAAGACAGGAGGAACTGGGATGTATAGCTGCAAAACAGGACGAGGGCCGCTTGAAGGAGTATTTCTTGTTCTGTCCATGGTATCGAGCACCGGCGCATGGGCCGCATGCAGCTTCTCCGGCGGGGCGGTTTACCGGGAGTACACCGTCACCATCCCGTCGATCACCATTCCACGCAACGCGGCCGTCGGCACATCGCTGGGAACGGCCCAGACGGCAGCCATTCCTGCCACCTCCGTGTTTGCGAGCTGCACGGCGCCGGGAATGGTCTCGCGTACCGTGACTGGCACCACGCAGATTACCGGCGATCCCAACTTCACCTACGCCACCGACGTTCCCGGAGTCGGTATTCGCTACTACGACGGAAATACCTCGGGGTACCGGCGCTATTGGGGAAAAGGCCCCTCCGAGTCGTGGGCGGGCACCTGGTCGTGGGGCTCGTCCTTCCTTGGCGCCGAACTGGTCGTCACGGGCCCCGTCGGCACGGGGGTGGTCAATGAAATTCCTACCGCCACGTTCAGCCTCGATGGCTTGCGAGTCGCCACCATCCGCTTGCTGTCCGGTACCGCCATCACCGGCAGGACCTGCAGCATCACCAGTACCACAACCAACGTGACCCTGCCGACCGTCAGGGTCAGCGACTTTTCCCAGGTGGGGGCCACCGCCGGAGAAAAGGCATTCAGCCTCAACCTGGATTGTTCCATGGCCGGCACTGCCAACGCGTTCATCACCTTCACCGACAATGCCCAGCCCGGTAACACCGGCAACCGCCTCACACTGTCGCCCGGCTCCAGCAGCAAAGGCGTGCAACTGCAGTTGTATCGGAACGGCGTTCCCATTTCCTTCGGCCCTGATGCCGCCGCGATGGGTACCACCAACCAGATCAGCCTCGGTGCCGCCACCAGCCTCTCGCAGATTCCGCTTACGGTGCGCTATATCCGCACGGGCGACGTAGCGCCGGGCAGTGTTTCCGCTGTCGCCACCTTCACCCTGTCGTACCAATGATGGAGTGGCGTGCAAGCGATGCCCTGGCATCTGGGCATTCCATCCCGTCGGCGGAGATTCCCCTTTGCTCCAATCGTCCTCAGCAAATGGGACGAGGTACGCGGGAAGCGTCCTGCACAGGCTTCGGAAGAGCCTCTAGCAGGCCGCGTTGCTGCGCCTGCATGGCCGCCGGTTAGGTCTCCGGGTCGCGACGGAGGACTGCCAGGGCGCCATGGAGGAAGCCGTTCAACGGGTCGAGCGCGGGTGCGTCGAACACCACAAATCCAGCCTGTGGATCGCGCTCTTCATCGGCCGCGGCAAGCAGGAAGGAGGCTGCCGGCGCATTGCCTATGAGACGGCGTTCCTCTGGCGGTTGCAGCAGCGGCTGATGGCCGGTGCGGCCGGGAAACTCCAGGGAGACTGATGGATTTTTCTGGCTCCAGAACTGATGGTTCATCGCGGACGAAGTCTGCTCCTACAGGCCTACCCCGGCACGGACCGCTTTCTTAGGAGCTACTGTCTTCTATGGTAAGTCCGTGCCACTGAATTCCCCTCACCCCAGCCCTCTCCCAGAGGGAGAGGGGGCAGATTGTGCCGGCTGACGCAGTGGTTTCATCCTGCACCGAACGGTCCCCTCTCCCGCTTGCGGGAGAGGGTTAGGGTGAGGGGCTCTTGATCTCGTACAAGCGGACCCTTTCCGCGAAATCCATAGCGGAGGAATCCCGAGAGGCAGGTGAATGCCAATGCCTTGCGCACATTCGACGGGCGCCGGCCCTGCCGGCGGATCGCGGATAAGATCCGCTCCTACGAAAGCCTGCGCGCCGGTCCTGACCTGTAGGAGCGACGGGTTGCTCCCACACAGAGTTGCAAATCCTCATCGCCCGTCAATCCGCCCAATGCCACGCTGGGGCATCGAACATGCCCTGGTCGCGGATGCGCGTCTGGCCCAGCTCCTTGTCCAGGTGCAGGCAGTTGCACTCGGGGTGTTCCTCCAGGGTGGCAATCAGCCGGCTGGCGTGGGACACGACCCAGACCTGGGTGTGCTTCGACGCCTCGATGATCAGCCGCCCCAGCGCCGGCAGCAGATCCGGGTGCAGGCTGGTTTCCGGTTCGTTGAGCACCATCAGCGACGGCGGGCGCGGGGTGAGCAGGGCGGCGATCAGCAGCAGGTAGCGCAGGGTGCCGTCGGAGAGTTCGGCAGCGCTCAGCGGGCGCAGCAGGCCGTACTGCTTCAGCGCCACGGCGAAGCGGCCGCCGGGCTGGCAATCGATCTGCAGTTCGGCGCCGGGGAAGGCGTCGGCGATGGCGGTCTCCAGGGCGCGGGCGTCGCCGATTTCGCGGATGGTTTGCAGCGCGGCGGCGAGGTCTCGGCCATCGTGGTGCAGCACCGGTGTGCGCGTGCCCAACTGAGGTTGGCGTGCGGGGGCGTCGGCGTCGGTGCGGAAGTGGTCGTAGAAACGCCAGCCGCGAATCTGGTCGCGCAGCAGCAGCGCTTCGGGGCAGTCCGAGCCGCTGCCGATCTGGGTGAACAGGCTGTCGAAGGTCGGGATGTGCTGCTCCAGCACCTGCCAGCTGCGGCCTTCGCGGGCGCGCAGCATCGGGCCGTTGCGCTCCACCAGCAGCGAGGCGGGGCGGTACCAGGGGCCGGCCCAGATGCTCTCGTGCTTGATCTCCGGGTCCAGGCCGAAGGCGCTGACCACCGGCGGTGGCGGCAGGCCGAGGGCGATGGCATAGCCGAAGTCCTCGCCGGCAAAACCCAGCCGCAGGCGCTTCACTTCGTTGCGCGGGCCGCCCTGGACTTCCACTTCGCCCGTGCGCATGCGCCGCGAATGGGTTTCCGGCCCGGCCCAGAAGGTGGATTCCAGTCCGCCCTCGCGGGCCAGCGCATTCACCACGCCGCCTTGCGCTGTCTCGGCGAGTAGGCGCAGGGCACGGTAGAGGTTGGACTTGCCGCTGCCGTTGGCGCCGGTGATCAGGTTCAGCCGGCCCAGGGGCAGCACCAGCGAATTGATCGAGCGGTAGTTGGCGACGGCCAGGGTGTGCAGCATGCGGGCGATCCGGTTCGGAGATTCGCCCGATGCTAGCAGAAGGGTCTTACGGCGCGCGGCGCCAGTTCAGTACCAGCTGTGTCAGCAGGCCCGCGACCAGTCCCCAGAAGGCCGAGCCCACGGAGAACAGGGTGAAGCCCGAGGCGGTGACCAGGAAGGTGACCATCGCCGCTTCGCGCTGGCGCGCTTCGGCCATGGCGTTGGTCAGGCCATTGGTGATCGAGCCGAGCAGGGCCAGCGCGGCGATGGACAGCACCAGCGCCTTGGGCAGCGCGGCGAACAGCGCGGCGAGGGTGGCGCCGAAGATGCCGGCGACGCCGTAGAACAGCCCGCACCAGAGCGCGGCGGTGTAGCGCTTGTGCGGGTTCTCATGGGCTTCCGGGCCGGTGCAGATGGCCGCGCTGATGGCCGCGAGGTTGATGCCGTGGGAGCCGAAGGGCGCCAGCAGCAGCGAGGCGATGCCGGTAGTGGAAATCAGCGGCGAGGCGGGCACCGGGTAGCCATCGGCGCGCAGCACGGCGAGGCCCGGCATGTTCTGCGAGGCCATGGCGACGATGAACAGCGGGATGCCGATGCTGATGGTGGCGGCCAGGGAGAAGCTCGGGGTGGTCCACACCGGGCGCGCGACTTCCAGCTGGAAGTGGCTGAAGTTGAGCAGGCCGAGGAAACCGGCCAGGGCGATGCCCACCAGCAATGCGGCAAACACCGCGTAGCGCGGCGACAGGCGCTTGGCGATGAGGTAGCTGAGGAACATCGCCACCACCAGCAGGGTTTGTTGTTCGGCGGCGTGGAGGATTTCGACGCAGATGCGGAACAGCACGCCGGCCAGCAAGGCGGCGGCCAACGAGCCGGGCACCTGGCGCATCAGGCGGTCGAAACTGCCGGTGACGCCGCACAGGGTGATCAGCCCTGCGCAGACGATGAACGCGCCGATGGCCTCGCCATAGGGCACGCCGGGCAGGCTGCTGATCAGCAGCGCGGCGCCGGGAGTGGACCAGGCGATGACGATGGGCGTGCGGTAGCGCAGGGTCAGGCCGATGGTGGTGAGCGCCATGCCGATGGACAGCGCCCAGATCCACGAGGAAATCTGCGCGGTGGAGAGGCCCGCCGCCTGGCCGGCCTGGAACATCAGCACCAGCGAGCTGGTGTAGCCGGTGAGCATGGCGACGAAGCCGGCAACGATGGCGGCGGGGGATGAGTCGGCCAGCGGGCGCAGGGGCGTGGAGGCAGGGGTGGTGTTAGTCATGCACGGATTCCGTCAGGCGCTGGTGAGCAGCGGGTAGAGCGAGGCGACCAGCAGGGCGGCCATGCCCAGGTTGAACAGGCGCAGGCGCATGGGATTCTCCAGCCAGCGCCGCAGCAGGCTACCGAGGATAGTCCAGACGCCTACGCTGGGCAGGTTGACCACGGCGAACAGGGTGGCCAGGAGGATCACGTTGCTGATGAAGGCGTCGGGCGGCAGGTAGGTGGCGATGGCGCCCACCGCCATGACCCAGGCCTTGGGGTTGACCCACTGGAAGGCGGCGGCCTGGAGGAAGCTCATCGGCCGTGCGTTGTGCTCGCCGGTTGCCTGGGGAGCGCCTGAGCGGGCGATCTTCCAGGCGAGGTAGAGCAGGTAGGCGCCGCCAGCGTAGCGCAGCGCCTGGTAGCTCGCCGGGAAGCGCTCGAACAGCTGGTGCAGGCCCGTGCCCACGGCGACCACCAGCAGCAGGAAGCCGATGCTGATGCCGAGCATGTGCGGGAGGGTCCGGCGCACGCCGAAGTTCACGCCCGAGGCCAGCAACATCATGTTGTTGGGGCCGGGGGTGATGGAGGTGACGAAGGCGAACAGCACGAAAGCGCCGAGGAGTTCGATGGGCATGGCGGAGTACCGGTTTTGTTCTTGTGCAGACTGATTGTGTTTGCAGACTACTGCCGGTGGTGGGGGCTGTCCCGTAACAGCCAGTGGCCGAGTGGGCCGTACAGTCGCGGTGGCAGGCGCCGCCGTGGCGAAGTATGTTGCAGCTCCATCGTCAGCCTGGAGCCAACGGTCCATGGAGCAGAATCCTTACGCCGCCCCGAAGGTGGAGCTGGTGGACGCGCGGGCGCCGGAGCCTTTCCTGCATGGGCGCTGGAATGCCGGCGGGTTGCGGGTGCTCGCGGGGCTGAGCCTGGCCCTGCTGTTGACCGAGCTGGTCCTGCTGGGGATGTCGATCGTCAATCGACTGCCGGGCCTTGAGGCCGTTCCGCAGCTGGAGGTGTGGCTGAGTGTGCTAAGCGTGTTGCTCGGCTGCTTCCTGACCTGGCGCTGCACCCGCTTCCTCGAGGACCGCTTTGGTGCCCGTGGCCTGCGCTGGCCGATGGCGATCTCGATCGCCATGGCGGTGCTGATGCAGCTCCACAGCATGGTGTTCGACGTCCAGTTCAACGAGGTCCACAGCGCCGCGACGCTGGTGTTCCTGCTGATGTTCCTGCCCAGCGGCATCGCCCAGCTCTGGTACGGCATCCGGGTGCTGAAGATTCCGCTGCCTTACCCGTCCGTGAAGGTGATGGGCTGGTTCGACGTGGTGGTCGGCGGCTGCCTGGCGACCGTCATCCTGTTCGTGCCCGGCACGCTGCTGGCGATGGCCAGCGCCATCCCGCTGGCGCTGATGTTCCTGCGCGGCGCGCGGGAGCTGGATGGCGTGACGGGTTAATCCCGCTCCTGCGGATGGGCGATGGCCTGGTTCACTGCCATCCAGCCCCGGACCGCATCCTCGCCGGCCTCGCTGAAGGCGCGCTGCAACAGGCGGTCCTGTTCGCGGCGCAGGGCCTTCTCCAGCTTGCTGCCTTCGGGCGTCAGTTCCAGCAGGCGCTTGCGCTTGTCGCTGTCCGCCGCTTCGCTGCGGATCAGGTGCATTTCCAGCAGTTGGCGCAGCGGGGTGTTCAGGGCTTGCTTGGTCACGCCCAGGGCGGCCAGCAGCTGGCTGACGCTTAGGCCCGGATTGCGCGCGATGAAGAACAGAATGCGGTGGTGGACGCGGCTGAGCCCGCGGCGGGCAAGCATTTCGTCCGGTTTCGCGGTGAAGGCCCGGTAACTGTAGAAGAAGGCTTCGATGGCCTGGAGTTGCAGTGCGCTTTTTATTAGGTCAGGCATATTGACGTATCCGTCTCGGGCGTCGTAGCTTCGGTCAAGCAGTTTGACTCATTCTTCCGTGCTCACGCTACCGGTGACCCCCATGGCCTTCTCCGAACGCATTGCCCGTCTGAAAAGCTCCCTGATCCGTGAAATCCTTGCCGCGGCGCAGCGCCCGGAAGTGATGTCCTTCGCTGGTGGCCTGCCCGCCGAGGCCATGCTGCCGAAGGTCGACTGGGATGCGATGCCGGTGGGGATGGGGCAGTACGGCATGAGCGAGGGCGAGCCGGCGCTGCGCGAGGCCATTGCCGCCGAAGCGCGAAGCCTGGGCGTGCCCTGCGAGGCGAGCCAGGTGCTGATCGTCAGCGGCTCGCAGCAGACCCTGGACCTGGCCAGCAAGTTGTTCATCGATCCGGGCACCGAAGTGCTGCTCGAAGCGCCGACCTATCTCGCTGCCTTGCAGGCCTTCCAGCTGTTCGGCGCCCACTGCCTGACCGTGCCGCTGGGCGCCGAGGGGCCGGACGTCACCGCGCTGCGCCAGCGCCTGGAAACCAGCAAGCCAGCCTTCGCCTACCTGATCCCGACTTTCCAGAATCCGTCCGGCGTGCGCTACAGCGAACAGCGCCGCGATGAGGTGGCCGTCCTGCTCGACGAGTTCGGCGTGACCCTGATCGAGGACGAACCCTACCGCGAGCTGGTGTTCGACGAGGGTGCCGCGACCCCGCTGGTCAGCCGCCTGAAGAAGGCCAGCTGGATCTACACCGGCACCGTCTCCAAGACGCTGCTGCCGGGCCTGCGCGTGGGCTTCCTGATCGCCACCCCGGACCTGTTCCCGCACCTGCTGCGCCTGAAACAGTCCGCCGACCTGCACACCAACCGCGTCGGCCAGTGGCAGGCGCTGCAGTGGTTCGGCACCGAGGCCTACCGTGGCCACCTGGCCGAGCTGCGCGACTTCTACCGCATCCGCCGCGATGCCATGCAGGCGCAGCTGGAGGAGCACTTCGCCGATCTGGCCGAGTGGAACGTGCCGCAGGGGGGGCTGTTCTACTGGCTCAAGCTCAAGCAGCCGCTGGATACCCGCACGCTGCTGGACGCCGCGCTGGCGCAGAACGTAGCCTTCATGCCCGGCGAACCCTTCTTCACCCAACCGGATGCCAACCCCGGCTACCTGCGGCTGAACTTCAGCCATGTGGCGCCGGAGCGCGCGGGCGAGGGCCTGCGCCGCCTGGCTGTCGTGATCCGCGACGCACAAGCCGCCAAATCCAGCTGAGGAGCGACCATGTACACCGTCTACGGCGATCAACTCTCCGGCAACTGCTACAAGGTCAAGCTGGCCCTGCACCTGCTCGGCCTGCCTTACCAGTGGCGCGACATCGATATTCTCAAGGGCGAGACCCAGACCCCCGAATTCCTGGCGAAGAACCCCAACGGCAAGGTGCCGGTACTGGAGCTGGAAGACGGCACCTGCCTGTGGGAATCCAACGCCATCCTCAACTTCCTCGCCGATGGCAGCGAGCTGCTGCCCAGCGAACCGCGCCTGCGCACCCAGGTCCTGCAGTGGCAGTTCTTCGAGCAGTACAGCCACGAGCCCTATGTGGCGGTGGCGCGCTTCATCGAGTTCTACCTCGGCCTGCCCGAGGAGCGCCGCGAGGAGTACGCCAGTTGCCACAAGGGCGGCTACAAGGCGTTGAAGGTGATGGAGAAGCAGCTGGAGCAGACGCCCTATCTGGTGGGCGACCGCTATTCGATTGCCGACATCACCCTGTACGCCTACACCCATGTGGCGCACCAGGGCGGTTTCGACCTGTCGAATTTCCCGGCGATCAATGCCTGGCTGGCGCGGGTGGCCGATCATCCCCGGCACGTCACCATGCAGGACTAAGCGTCCCGCCCCGCACCTGAAAACGCCGCTTCCCTGAAGCGGCGTTTTTGTTTTCCCGGCGGGAACAATTTTCTTGGCATCCGTAGGGCGTACAACCGTTCGCGGTTGTACGCCGATACACCGTGCACATCATCGGCACCCTTGCCACCCTCGGAGTGCCCCGAAGCTGCGGCTTCGGGCCGGTCCCGGCGTGCTCATGGTCAAGCGGCGTATAACGTCGAACGTTATACGCCCTACGCCATTTCGAAGAGTCGGCGCAATCCGACCTTCTAATAAAAAACTTGCAAGATCATGCACTTAGGTAATTTCCACTTGACCCGCATCATGGCAACGATCCGCCGCCATCCCTAACCTTGCCCGGCTGCATGCGGTCGTTCCGATGTGGCCGGGTGCGAGTCGCAGGCAGTGTCGTCGCCCGGCGGGTGAGGGGGAAAGATGGCCTATCTGGTCTGGCAGGAGGATCTCGATACCGGGATTCAGGTAATCGACACGCAGCACAAGCGCATCGTCGAAATGATCAATCAGCTGCACGAGGCGCAGGCGCAGCATGACCGGGCGCTACTGGGCAACGTGATCGAGGAGCTGGTCGACTACACCCTGTCGCATTTCGCCTTCGAGGAGACCCTGTTGGAGGACTCCGGCTACCAGTTCACCCGCGCCCACAAGAAGGTGCACGAGCTGTTCATCAAGCGGGTTTCCGACTACCGCATGCGCTTCGAGTCCGGCGAGGACGTGGCGGATGAACTCAAGGGCCTGCTGGGCCGCTGGCTGTTCAATCACATCCGTAGCGACGACGCCAATTACGTTGAGGCGGTGAAGGCCAGCATGCAGGAGCTGACCCGCGACCAGAGCCAGGGAGGCTGGCTGTCGCGCTCGATGAAGCGCTTCTTCGGCTGAATCGCCGGGGAAATCGGCCCTGTCGCGACGCGAAACCTCCAAGGCTATCTATGCTCAGTGCTACATAACGAGAAGACATGCCATGGGGGTTCATCGGTATGAAAACGCTGTTGAAATCGCTGTTGCTGGTTTCCCTGCTGACGTCTGCATTTTCCCTGTTTGCCGCGCAGGCCACGGCCCCGACCGAGGCCAAGCGCGCCCAGGCGCTGCTGGCCAAGGCCGTGGCCTACTACAAGAAGGAGGGCGACAATGCCTTTGCGGCATTCAGCCGCCAGGGCGAGTTCGTCGATGGTGATCTCTACGTCTTCGTGCTGGACAGCAAGGGCACCATGCTGGCCAGCGGCGGGCCGTCGGTGGTGCTGATCGGCCGCGACATGTCGACGACGCTCGATCCCGCCCTGCGCCAACAGTTCGCCAAGACGCTTGCCCAGCCGGTCACCGGCAAGGTCCAGCAGACGGACTACCGCTGGAAGAACTGGGCCGATGGCCGCACCGAACGCAAGCACGTGTACTACGAGCGGGTCGGCGACCGCTTCATCGCCACCGGCTATTACATACCGCGCGCCACGCCGGAGCGGGCGATGGCGATGCTGGACAAGGCGGTGAAGGCCATCGAGGCCGACCCTGACGGCACCTTTCGCAAGATCAATGCGCTCGATCGAAACTTCATCGAAGACGATCTCTATGTTTTCGCCGTCGATCTCGATACCTCGAAGTTCGTCGCCCACGGCTTCAACAGCCGTATGGTCGGCACCGACTTCGCCACGCTGAAGGACCCGGGCGGAAACCCGGTCGGGCACGCCATGCTGGAGTTGGCCCGCGGCCAGGGCGAAGGGGAGTTCGCCTACCAGTGGCGCAACCCGGTGACCACCCAGGTGGAGAACAAGCACGCCTTCCTGCGCAAGGTCGGCCATTACATGGTCGCGGTGGGTTACTACACGCGCTGATCGGGAACGGCAGGTAGAAAAAAACCGGCCCTCGGGCCGGTTTTTTCATGGCGGCGGTTCGGCTCAGCGGATCAGGCTGAGGAACTCGCTGCGGGTGGCGGCGTTTTCGCGGAATTCGCCGAGCATCACCGAGGTGACCATCGAGGAGTTCTGCTTCTCCACGCCGCGCATCATCATGCACATGTGCTTGGCCTCGATCACCACGGCCACGCCCAGCGCGCCGGTGACCTGCTGCACGGCCTCGGCGATCTGCCGCGACATGTTTTCCTGGATCTGCAGGCGACGGGCGTACATGTCGACGATGCGCGCGACCTTCGACAGCCCCAGCACCTTGCCGTTGGGGATGTAGGCGACGTGGGCCTTGCCGATGAAGGGCAGCAGGTGGTGTTCGCACAGCGAATAGAGCTCGATGTCCTTGACCAGCACCATTTCACTGTTGTCGGAGCTGAACAGGGCGCCGTTGACGATCTCCTCCAGCGTCTGCTGGTAGCCACGGCAGAGGTACTGCATGGCTTTGGCGGCACGCTTGGGCGTGTCGACCAGACCTTCGCGGGTGACGTCCTCACCGAGCTGGCTGAGGATCGCGGAGTAGTGTTGTTCCAGGGACATGGATCTACCTGTGGCAATGACAAATATGAGAACCGTGGCGCAGGGTAGGGCGCGCGGCTGTGGCTGGCAAGGGCGGAGTGCCGGTTGGCGCGTTATGGCGGCCGCGCTGTCGCCAATCGTTCGGCCCGGCTTACTCGTCCCGGCCTTCGAGCATGGTCCGCCGCAGCATCACATAGATGGCGCCGGTGCCTCCGTGGCGCGGCAGGCAGGAGGCGAAGCCGAGCACCTGCGGATGCTGGCGTAGCCAGGTATTCACGTGGCTTTTCATCATCGGGCTCTTGCCGTCGATGCGCGCGGCCTTGCCGTGGGTGACGCGGACGCAGCGGACCTCGAAGCGGGCAGCTTCGGCGATGAAGTCCCAGAGCGTCTCGCGGGCCTTTTCGATCTTCATGCCGTGCAAGTCGAGGCTGCCCTCGAAGCCTATCTGGCCGGCCTTGAGCTTGCGCATCTGGCCTTCCTGGACGCCATCACGGGCCCAGTAGAGTTCGTCCTCGGGGCCGACGTCGATGACGAACTGGTCGGAGAGGCCGTCCACCCGGATGTTCTCGACGCGCACGGTCGCGTTCTGCCGTAGCTCCTTGAGTTGCTTGCGGTCGGCCTTGGGCTTGCCGGTATCGGCCTGGTCCACGGCGATGCGCTTCACGCCGCGCATCTCGCGGCTGAACAGGGAAAAATCGTCGTCTTGCATGCGCACCTCCACGAAGAGCCGCGCAGTTTAACGGATCACACGGAGCTTGCGGATATCCGCAGGCCGCTCAGTCGCGCTTCTTCATCAGTCTCGGCGACAGGCTCAGGCCCTCGCGGCCGCGTGCCCGGCGGCGGGCGGCGCGCCAGAACATCACCCCCAGCCACAGGCCGAGCAGGCCGATGACCAGCAGGACGGCCCCGGCACCCGGCTCAATGTGCAGCACGCCCACGGCAGGCTGGCGCCGCAACAGCGCGGCGACGCCGGCCATCGCGGAAAGAATGCCGAGGGTGGCGATCACCGCGGCCAGGGCGGCGGCGAAGCGCCAGCGCCAGCGTCCCGGACGCTTGGGACGCAGGGTGCGCGAATAACTATCGGACAACTTCATCCCGACTTCCTCATCTGGTGAACGAGGCTATGACCGGTCAGGGCTGGAAGGGGTTCCAACCCCGGGGTCGGGAGGCGCGGCTGGCTGGGTTGCAGCCGGGCCGCGGGCTCTGCGCCTTAGCTGAGCCTAACCGCTGGCGGTTGTGGCTGCCGCCCGTCGGGACGGACGGTGTCAGACCAGGGCCTGGGCCTGCGAGACCACCGCGGCGAAGTTGTCGCCCAGGGCGGCGATTTCGGCCCGGTGCAGTTCACGGGCGGCAAGCACGCCGCCTTCCGGAGTGGGGATGTCGCGGGTGGCGCAGGCGGCGTCCACCAGGGTGCAGCGGTAGCCGTAGTCCTTGGCGGCACGCACGGTGGTGCTGATGCTCGAATGGGTCATGAAGCCGCAGACGATCACGTCGAGACGGCCGTTGGCCTGCAGGCGGTCATGCAGGTCGGTGCCGGCGAAGGCGTTGGGCAGGCGCTTGTCCACCACCACTTCGCCCGGCAGCGGGGCGAGCTCGGGGAGGAACTGGCCGCGCGGGCCCTGCGGGTCGAGCACGCCGCCACGCACGCCCAGGTGGTGCACATGGACGATCGGGGTGCCCATGGCCCGGGCCGACTCCAGCAGCAGACGAATCTGCGCCACCGCTGCATCCAGGTCCGGCAGGGCCAGCACGCCGCTGCGGTACTCCTCCTGGGCATCGATGATCAACAGAGTGCTCTGGCGCAGCGCGGCCGGCGGATACCCGCGTCCACTGATCTGCAGCATGCTGAGCGGATGGGACATGTCTCAACTCCTGATAATCCACGTGCCACCATTGTGGGCTGTAACGCGCCCCCTGTGAATCTTTGCGAACTCGCTCCAAAGTGGTATTGGCAATATCAACGATAGCTGGTCGGGGCGCGCCAGCGGGTCGCCGTTCCGGTAGAATGCGCCCCTTTTTGCGAGCTGCGAGGACTGCGCCGTGACTCAATCCCGTTTGCTGACCCTGCGTGACCACATCCGCTGGGCGGTCAGCCGTTTCCACGCCGAGGAGCTGTTCTTCGGTCATGGCACCGACAACGCGTGGGACGAGGCCCGCCAACTTGTGCTCGGTGCGCTGCATCTGCCGTGGGAAATGGCCGATGCCTACCTGGACTGCCGCCTCGAGGATGAAGAGCGCGAGTACGTGATGCACCTGCTGCGCCGGCGTATCGAAGAGCGCGTGCCGACCGCCTACTTGTTGGGCGAGGCCTGGTTCTGCGGGTTGCCGTTCGTGATCGACGAGCGCGTGCTGGTGCCGCGTTCGCCCATCGCCGAGCTGATCGAGCGCCGTTTCGAGCCCTGGCTGGCGGTCGATCCGGCGCGCATTCTTGATCTTTGCACCGGCTCGGGCTGCATCGGCATCGCCTGCGCCAGCGCCTTCCCCGATGCCGAGGTGGTGCTGGGCGACCTGTCCTTCGATGCCCTGGAAGTGGCCAACATCAACATCGAACGTCACGAACTGGGCGAGCGCGTCTACACCGTGCAGGGCGATGGCTTCGCCGGCCTGCCGGGGCAGCGCTTCGACCTGATCGTGTCCAACCCGCCCTATGTCGACGCCGAAGACTTCGCCGACATGCCCGCCGAATACCACCACGAGCCGGCGCTGGGCCTGGCCTGTGGCGACGATGGCCTGGACCTGGTGCGGCGCATGCTGGCCGAGGCGGCGGACCACCTGACCGAGCGCGGCAGCCTGGTCGTCGAGGTGGGCAACAGCCAGGTGCACGTGGCGGCGCTCTATCCGGAAGTGGACTTCACCTGGCTCGACTTCGAGTACGGCGGCCATGGCGTATTCCTGCTCTCGGCCCAGCAGTGCCGGGATCATCAGGAGCTGTTCAAGGCGCGGGTGAAGGGGGCGTGAGGCAGGGCGTATAACGCTCCGCGTCATACGCCGCGTGGCCCTGGTCGCGGTTCGTTCGAGGTCCGGCTGGGCCATGGAGTGATTGGTGGCTTGGGTGTGTCGGCGTACAACCGCGAACGGTTGTACGCCCTACGTTTCCGGACGTCTGGGCAGGCCGCGCTTCAGTGCGTGGCGATCCAGATCAGCAGCCCCGCCTGGAACACCGCGAACACCGTCAGGCAGGCGATGGTGAAGCGCAGGCTGGTGTCGTCGCGGCGGAAGGTCTCGATGCGCTGCTCCAGGCGGCGGATTTCGCTGGCCTGGGTGGCGAGGTTGTGGTCGGCGGCTTCGAGCATGGCGGCGGCGTCCAGCAGCGGCAGGATCTGCACCTTCTCCTTGTGCCAGTCATCGTACAGCTCGCTGACCCGGCCGACGCTGTAGCGCGCCTTGAGAAGCCCCGAGTCCTCGTAGATCACATCGAAGCCCTGGGCGCGCAGGAAGTGATCCCGGCGCTGGCGGGCCTCTTCGCTCACCGCGTCCTTCATCGCCAGCGCACCACCTTCTACCCGGTAGTGCGACCACTTCTTCTTTGCCCAGCCCACCCCTTGCGCCAGCAAGAAGCGGCCCAGGCCCCGGTTCATCGGCTCGGTGGCGAAGCCCGAGTCGGCGCCGAAGCGGATTTCCTTGTTGCGGTGGTCCGCCCAGACCTCCAGCAGGTTCACTTCCTTGCGCAGCATCTGTCCCGGCAGCTGGATGGTCAGGCGCAGCAGGCTCTGTTCGCTGCTGTGGCGTTCCACCCGGCCGAGCTGGACGAAGCGCAGCGGGCGCGCGCCGGTCGAGCGGTCGGTGGGCAGCGGCGCCAGGCGCAGCAGGCGGTAGTGCTCCGGGGCCAGTTCCGCCCACGGGTGGGGGCGGGCAGGGATCTGGGCGGCACTTTCGTCGAGGGGAGTGGGTTCGGCTTGGTTCATGGAGCGATCCTCGGGCCCGGTGGGCGTGACCGGGGTTGTCCCAGGGGTTATCGACAGATCTCGACGTTTCTTGAGACGTTCGCTCCAGATAAGGCGAGGGTGGCGTTGGGCAGGGTGCGGGTGGTCTTCACGAAGGCGACGATGCGCTGCACCAGCTCCCGCGCCAGAGGCAGGTTGGGGTTGTTGTAGGAGGCCAGCTGCTGCGGGCCGCTGGCCGGGACGATGCGCAGGATGTGGTTCATGCCGTCGATCAGGTACAGCTCGCTGTCGGGCTTGGCCTGCTTGAGCGCCAGGGCGTCTTCTTCGCCGACCTGGATGTCATGCCGTCCCTGGAGGATCAGCGTTGGCATCTTCAGCGCGGCGAAGGCGCGGGCCGGGTCCTGGTGGAACAGCGAGATCAGGTAGGGCTGCACGCTGGGGCGGAACAGCGCCAGCAGCGGCTGCGGCACCCGTGGCTGCAGCTGGCCGGCGTTGAGGTCGTCGATCAGTTGGTTGGCCTGCGCCAGCAGGGGCGGCGGCAGGCGGCCCTGCAGTTGCTCGCGCAGCACCTCGCCGATGGGGCGGGAGCTGCCGGAGATCGAGACCAGCTCGTCGGCGTGGGACCTGGGCGCCGCCAGGCTGGCGATCAGTGCGCCCTCGCTGTGGCCGATCAGCACCTGGCGGCCGAAGCGCGGGTCGCGCGCCAGCCGGTCGCTCCAGGCGATGACGTCGGCGACGTAACCGTCGACGCTGAGTTCTTCCTCCCGTGGCGCCGCCGCCAGGCTGCGGGCCACGCCGCGCTTGTCATAGCGCACGCTGGCGATGCCGTTCTCCGCCAGCGCTTCGGCCAGCTTGCGCAGGTAGCCGTTGTTGCCGCCCTCGGGGTTGTTGCCGTCGCGGTCGGTGGGGCCGGAACCGGCGATCAGCAGGGCGACCGGCGGCGGGGTTGCGCTCTGCGGCAGCAGCAGGGTGCCGCGCAGCACGCCGTGGCCGGTGTCCAGGTCGTAGGGGCGCTGCAGGATGCTGCTGGGAGCGGCTTGCGCGGTCGATCCGAGCAGGCTGGCGAACAGGCAGAGGCAGAGGAGGGCGAGACGGCGCATCGATGACTTCACGGTGGAGGTGATGGCGCTTTGATCCTCAATACCCGCGAAGGTTCGCAGGGCGGATTGACGCAGGTATACTGCTCGGCCATTTTGATCCCCTGTCTTCCGCGGAGCCTCGCATGTCCGGCAACACCTACGGCAAGCTGTTCACCGTCACCACCGCTGGCGAAAGCCACGGCCCGGCGCTGGTCGCCATCGTCGACGGCTGCCCGCCCGGCCTGGAGATTTCCCTGGAAGACCTGCAGCGCGACCTGGACCGCCGCAAGCCCGGCACCAGCCGCCACACCACCCAGCGCCAGGAAGCCGACGAGGTGGAAATCCTCTCCGGCGTGTTCGAGGGCAAGACCACCGGCACCCCGATCGGCCTGCTGATCCGCAACACCGACCAGAAGTCCAAGGACTACTCGGCGATCAAGGACCTGTTCCGCCCGGCCCACGCCGACTACACCTACCACCACAAGTACGGCATCCGCGACTACCGTGGCGGCGGCCGTTCCTCGGCGCGCGAGACCGCCATGCGCGTAGCCGCCGGCGCCATCGCCAAGAAGGCCCTGGCGGGCATGGGCATCAGCGTGCGCGGCTACATGAGCCAGCTCGGCCCGATCGAAGTCCCGTTCAAGACCTGGGACAGCGTCGAAGAGAACGCCTTCTTCAGCCCCGACCCGGACAAGGTGCCGGAGCTGGAGGCCTACATGGACCAGCTGCGCCGCGACCAGGATTCGGTCGGCGCGAAGATCACCGTGGTCGCCGAAGGCGTGCCGCCGGGCCTGGGCGAGCCGATCTTCGATCGCCTGGACGCGGAACTGGCCCACGCGCTGATGAGCATCAACGCGGTGAAGGGCGTGGAAATCGGCGCCGGCTTCGCCAGCGTTGCCCAGCGCGGCACCGAGCACCGCGACGAGCTGACCCCGGAAGGCTTCCTGTCGAACAACGCCGGCGGCATCCTCGGCGGCATCTCCAGCGGCCAGCCGATCATCGCCCACCTGGCGCTCAAGCCGACTTCCAGCATCACCACCCCCGGCCGCTCCATCGACGTGGACGGCAACCCTGTGGAGGTGATCACCAAGGGCCGCCACGACCCGTGCGTAGGCATCCGCGCCACCCCCATCGCCGAGGCGATGATGGCCATCGTGCTGCTCGACCACCTGCTGCGCCACCGCGCGCAGAACACCGACGTGAAGGTCGGCACCCCGGTCCTCGGCCAGCTTTGAGTGACCTGAACCTCCCGCGAGCCGCCCGGTTCGCGGGAGTGTCGCTCGACTCCCGCCGCTGATGGCTCAGGTTCCCTACTGGCGGCTGTCCAGTTTCTACTTCTTCTACTTCTGCCTGCTGGGCGGGACGGCGCCGTTCCTCGCGCTGTATTTCCACCATCTTGGCTTCCCGGCTCCGCGCATCGGCGAGCTGGTGGCCATCCCCATGCTGATGCGCTGCGTGGCGCCCAACCTGTGGGGTTGGCTGGGCGACCGCAGCGGCCAGCGGCTGGCCATCGTGCGCTTCGGCGCGGTGTGCACGGCGTTGTGCTTCGCCGGCATCTTCCTGGGTCACAGCTACGCCTGGCTGGCGCTGGTGATGGCTGGGCATGCGTTCTTCTGGCATGCCGTGCTGCCGCAGTTCGAGGTGATCACCCTCGCGCACCTGAGCGGACGCACCGAGAGCTACAGCCGCATCCGCCTGTGGGGCTCCATCGGCTTCATCTGCACCGTGGTCGGCCTCGGCTGGCTGTTCGAGCGCGCCAGCCTGGATACCTATCCGCTGGCGCTGCTGGCGATCATGCTCGGCATCATCGGCGCCAGTTGGTGGGTGCCCAATGCGCAACCGCCGGTGCGCCAGGACGAGGCCAGCGCCGGCGGCTTCCTCCAGCAACTGCTCAAGCCCGGTGTGCTCGCCTTCTACCTGTGCGTAGGCCTGATGCAGTTGTCCCACGGCCCGTACTACACCTTTCTGACCCTGCACCTGGAAGCGCTCGGCTACTCGCGCGGGCTGATCGGCCAGCTCTGGGCGCTGGGCGTGGTGGCCGAGGTGCTGCTGTTCCTGGTCATGCCGCGCCTGCTCAAGCGCTTTTCCCTGCGCCAGGTGCTGGCGGCGAGCTTCCTGCTGGCGGCCTTGCGCTGGCTGCTGCTGGGCACGCTGGCCGGGCATTTGCCGGTGCTGCTGTTCGCCCAGTTGCTGCACGCCGCCACCTTCGGCAGTTTCCATGCTGCCGCCATTCATTTCGTCCAGCGCAGCTTCCAGGCTCGCCAGCAGGGGCAGGGCCAGGCGCTCTACGCCGCGCTGGCGGGGACCGGCGGCGCGCTGGGCGCGCTTTACTCCGGCTACAGCTGGGGTAGCCTTGGCCCGGCGTGGACTTTCGCCATCGCCAGCCTTGCCGCGCTGGCTGCCGCTTTTATCATCTGGACCCGTCTGAACGAGGACCCGCATGAACGACACCCGTGAACAGCTGACCCAGCAGATCATCGAAGCCGGGCGCTTCCTCTACGGCCGCGGCTGGTCGCCGGCCACCAGCAGCAACTATTCGACGCGCCTGGCCGCCGACCGCGCGCTGCTCACCGTTTCGGGCAAGCACAAGGGCCAGTTGGGCGTCGACGACGTGCTGGAGACCGATCTGGCCGGCAACAGCCTGGAACCGGGCAAGAAGCCTTCGGCGGAAACCCTGCTGCACACCCAGCTCTACGCCTGGCGCCCGGAGATCGGCGCGGTGCTGCACACCCATTCGGTGAACGCCACCGTGCTCTCGCGCCTGACCGCAGGCGACCGCCTGGAGCTGGAAGACTACGAATTGCAGAAGGCCTTCGCCGGCATCACCACCCACGAAGGCCGCGTGACCGTACCGATCTTCGACAATGACCAGGACATCGCCCGCCTGGCCGCCAAGGTGCAGCCCTGGCTCGACGCCCATCCCGATTGCCCCGGTTATCTGATCCGTGGCCACGGTCTGTACACTTGGGGGCCACGCATGAGCGATGCGCTGCGCCAGATCGAAGCCTTCGAGTTCCTCTTCGAGTGCGAGCTGAAGGTGCTGAGCCTGCGTGGCGCCCGCTGAACAACCCTGAGAATCGAGTAGCCCGACCATGAGCAGCCTGACCGTCTACCACGAATCGAGCCCCGAGCAGCCGCTGAAGCTGCTGACTCATGCCGAGGACATCGCCTCGACCCTGGGCGCCGTCGGCGTGCGCTTCCAGCGCTGGCAGGCCAACGCGCCCATCGCCCCCGGCGCCAGCCAGGAGGAGGTGCTCGCCGCCTACCAGCACGAGATCCGCCGCCTGCAGGAGGAGGAGGGCTACGTCACCGTCGACGTGGTCAGCCTGAGCGCCGATCACCCGCAGAAGGACGAGCTCCGCGCCAAGTTCCTCGACGAACACCGCCACGGCGAGGATGAAGTGCGCTTCTTCGTTGCCGGTCGTGGGCTGTTCACCCTGCACATCGAGGATCACGTCTACGCCGTGCTGTGCGAGAAGAACGACCTGATCTCGGTGCCGGCCGGCACCCGCCACTGGTTCGACATGGGCGAGCGCCCGCATTTCGTGGCCATCCGCCTGTTCAACAACGCCGAGGGCTGGGTGGCCAAGTTCACCGGCGACGACATCGCCAAGCGCTTCCCGTTGCTGGAAGACTGAGTTGTTCACTGGGCCCCCGCGTTCGCGGGGGTGATGTTTTGGTTCGCGGTGGTGGCGTCATTCCCGCGAACGCGGGAATCCAGATGACTGGGCCCGACCAATAACGGGATTATCGTTTCCATGCCGATCAAAGCCATCCTCACCGACATCGAAGGCACCACCAGCGCGGTTAGCTTCGTCTTCGACGTGCTCTTCCCCTATGCCGCCGCGCACCTGCCGGATTACGTCCGTGAGCACGCCGGCGAGCCGGCCGTGGCCGAACAACTGGCCGCCGTACGTGCCGACAGCGGTGAAGCCGGCGCCGACACCGAGCGCTGCATCGAGATCCTCCTGGGCTGGATCGCCGAAGACCGCAAGGCCACGCCGCTCAAGGCGCTGCAAGGCATGGTCTGGGAGCAGGGCTACCGCGCCGGCCAGCTCAAGGGGCACGTCTACCCGGACGCCGTGGATGCGCTGCGCCACTGGCATGCCGAGGGCTTCAGGCTCTACGTCTATTCCTCCGGCTCGATCCAGGCGCAGAAGCTGATCTTCGGCTGCTCCGAGGCGGGCGACCTGACGCCGCTGTTCTCCGGCTACTTCGACACCACCAGCGGCCCCAAGCGCGAGGCCGAGTCCTACCGCCGCATCGCCGCCGCCATCGGCCTGCCGGGTGAGGAAATCCTGTTCCTGTCCGACATCGTGCAGGAGCTGGACGCCGCGCAGCAGGCCGGCCTGCAGACCATCGGCCTGGCCCGCGAGGGTGGAGTGCTGGAGGGGCACGACACCGTGGCCAGCTTCGCGGTGATCGACCCGGCGCGGGTCTGAGCTGTCGCTCGCGCCGCGGGGAGGCGGGACGCTATCATTAGCGGACCAACTTTCTTATAGAGGGATCTTGAATATGGGTTTCCTGCGCGAACTGATCGCCCTGGTTATCTTTGTTGTGGACATCTGGGCCATCCTCAACGTAGCGAGAAGCAACGCTGAAATACCGAAGAAGATCATCTGGATTCTGGTGATCGCCGTTCTGCCGGTGCTGGGGTTGATCGTCTGGGCGTTCGCCGGGCCGCGCAGCCAGACGCGGGGCTGAGAGCAGAAGTGTAGGGCGTATAACGTTCGACGTTATACGCCGTTTGACCTTGGTTCCCGGCCCTACGGACTCAATCCGGAAGCCTGCCACCGAGCGCTTTGAACTCGATCATCACGTCTACTGACGATCATGGTGCATCGGCGTACAACCGCGAACGGTTGTACGCCCTACGGGAGCACGACGGTTGCCCTGCAAGCTTGGCAGTTTCCGTAGGAGCAACTGTCTTCTACCGGGTTAATCCCTGCCTGCACTGCCCCCTCACCCCAGCCCTCTCCCTCAGGGAGAGGGAGCCGTCCGTGCCGGCTGACACTACGGTTTCATCCTGCACCGAACAGTCCCCTCTCCCGCTTGCGGGAGAGGGTTAGGGTGAGGGGCCCTTGATCTTGTAGGAGCGGACCTTGTCCGCGAAATCCCTCCGGCCCCTCCATGGCAACCAGCTACCCGCCTCAACCAAACCGATAATGTATCCGCACGCATCCCGGCTCGATGGTCTTGGCCGACACCAACGTCGGTGAAGCCTGGAAGCCGGTCGCCGGGAAGAGCGGGATGCCGCCGCCGATGATCTCCGGCATCACGTAGATCTCCAGCTCATCCAGCGCCCCGCGCTCCAGAAAGGCCATCTGCAACCGGCCGCCACCAAGCATCCATACGTCCCCGTCATCCAGCGCGCGCAGCTCCGCCACCAGCGCGTCGATATCGCTGCGGGTTTCCAGCGGGCCTTTCGGGTTCTCGATGGGGCGTGACGTCACCACCAGCACCCGCTGCTCACCGTACGGCCATGGGCTGGGGGCGGCTTCGAGAAAGTCATAGGTGCCACGCCCCATGACCAGGGTGCGAATGCGCTGGATAAACAGGTCGTAGTGGTGCTCGCCCAGTTCCAGCTTGTCGTGCCGGAACAACCAATCCAGCCCGTGCTCCGGGGTGGCGATGTAGCCGTCGAGGCTGGTGGCGATGTAACCGAGAACCCTGGCCATGCTGAATTTCCTCCGCTAAGATTCACCTAAATATATAAATGAATGTTCATTTATAAAAGAGGAAGGCATGGCTCGAACCAAGACGGTCAGCGACGAAGCGATACTCGACGCTGCCATGGCGCTGATGGTGCGCGAGGGGCCGGAGGCGGTGACTTTCGCCGCCGTAGGGCGCGAAGTGGGGTTGTCCGCCGCGACCCTGGTGCAGCGCCACGCGACCAAGGCCGAGTTCCTCCGTGCTGTGCTGTTGCGCGCCTGGGACCAGTTGGATGCGCAGACGGCGCGGCTGGACGATACCGCGGAGCTGAGCCCGGAAGGCGCGGTGCAAATGTTGGTGGCGATGTTCCCGGTGGGCGAGGGCGAGACCGATTACGCGGAAGGGTTGCTGATCCTGCGCGAGGACATGCGCGACCCGCTGCTGCGCGAGCGCGGCGCGCAGTGGGGCGAGGCGCTGGCGAAGGCGTTGGGCAGGCGCTTGAGCGGCGATCCGGCGCGCCAGGCGCTGCTCGGCCGCCTGATGGCCAGCCAGTGGCAGGGCGCGCAGCTGTGGTGGGCCTTCGAGCGCAAGGGCGACCCCGCCAGCGCTATCGGCGCTGAATTGCGCCGCTGGTGCGAGGTGACGCTGGCGGCGGAAAGGCTTGCGGGATAAGGCTCGGCGGCGGACACTCGGCCGATGCATTACTGCCTGATCGAAACAGAACTCGGCTGGTTCGGGCTCGCCTGGAGTCCGCGGGGAATCGTGCGCACCTATCTGCCGGGCGACTCCGTGCATACCCTGCGCGAACGCTTCGACAAGCTCGGCACCGAGACCGCCCACTGGCCGGCGTTTATCGACGAGGCGCGCCAGTTGATCCTCGGTTACGCGCGGGGCGAGGCGGTGTGCTTCGACAGCCTGCCGCTGGACCTGTCGGCCGTCAGCGATTTCCACCGCCGCGTGTATGACGACATCCTGCAGCTTGGCCGCGGCGAGACCACGACCTACGGCGAGATTGCCCGCCGCCTGGGCGACGTCGGCCTGTCCCGCGCGGTGGGGCAGGCGATGGGCAGCAATCCGATTCCACTGATCATTCCCTGCCACCGCGTGCTCGCCAGTGGTGGCAAGACCGGCGGCTTCTCCGCGCCGGGCGGGAGCACTTCGAAGCTGCGGATGCTGGCGCTGGAAGGCTTCCAGGAGCCACAGGCCGCGCAGACCGCCTTCGACTTCTAGGCCTTTTCCAGGGCCCCCTCCAGACGCAGCAGCAATTCCTTGCGCGGCAGGCCGCCGGCATAGCCGGTGAGGCTGCCGTTGCTGCCGATCACCCGGTGGCAGGGCACGATGATGCTGATGGGGTTGGCGCCGTTGGCCGCACCCACCGCGCGGATCGCCTTGGGCCGGCCGATGCGCCGTGCCAGTTCGGCATAGACGGTGGTGTAGCCGTAGGGGATCTCCAGCAGCGCCTGCCAGACCTGGCGCTGGAATTCGGTGCCGCCGGTGTTCAAGCGCACCTCGAAGCGCTGGCGCTTGCCGGCGAAATATTCGTCCAGCTGGCGCGCCACCTCGTCCAGCAGCGGGCTGCCCTCGTGCCAATCCGGTTCGGGGTAATGCCGCTGCTCCAAGTCCATGTAGAGCATTCGCAGGCCGCTTTCGTCGCCGGCCAGCAACAGGCGGCCGGTGGGGCTGTCGTGGTAGCGGTAGTGCATGGTCATCCTCCGGTGCGGCCGGCCTGGGAGTAGGCGTGCCACAGATACACGGCGGCGTAGGCGCGCCAGGGCCGCCAGGCTTCGGCGCGGCGTTGCAGGTCGCGGGCGGTGATGCCGTCGGCGCCCCAGACCGGCGACTTGAGCAGGCCCAGGTCGGCGGTGGGGAAGGCATCCGGATCGCCGAAGGCGCGCAGGGCCACGTATTCCGCAGTCCAGGGGCCGATGCCGGGGAGGGCGCAGAGGCGCTTCACCAGGTCGTCGGCGCCGTCGTCGACGTGCAGGGCCAGGGTGCCGCTGGCACAGGCGGCGGCGAAGCGTTGCAGGGTTTCCACGCGCTTGCCGGGCATGCCGATGCCGGCGAGGTCGGCGTCGGCCAGGGCCTGGGGCGTGGGGAACAGGCGGCTCGGCTGGCCTTCGGTTTCATCGGGCAGCGGCTCGCCCAGGCGCTGGACCAGCCGGCCGACGATGGTCACCGCTGCCTTGACCGTCACCTGCTGGCCGACGATGGCGCGCACCGCCTGTTCGAACGGGTCGAAGGCCGTGGGCAGGCGCAGTCCCGGCGCTTGGCGGATAAGCGGACCGAGCAGCGGGTCGTTGCCCAGGTGCTCGGCGATATGGCTGGGGTCGCTGTCCAGGTCGAACATCTTGCGCACCCGTGCCGCCAGCGCTTCGGCATGTTGCGGGGCGAGATGGACTTCCAGCTCCAGCTCGGCGCGATCCTCCAGCGGACGCACGCTGAACCAGCCGGCCTCGTCGCCAATGCGCACGCTGCGGGCGTAGCGCTCGGGCGACAGGCATTCCACGCCGCCCAGGCTGCGCAGGGCGAAGTGCTCGTGGAACTGCTGCCAGCTCCAGGGCGCGCGGTAGGGCAGGTGGATGATCCGGGACGTCGGGGATGTGTTTTTCATGCAGCGACCTTACCTGTTGCGGGCACGGCTGTCCTCCCGGCGCTGACTTTCAAACTGCCCGTCATGATCGCAGCTGACGACGGGGTTCGACCTGTCATCGTCAGGCACGTAGAATGCGCGCCTCTTTCGGGGCGGCGCGGCCGTCCCCTCCTATTGTCTTGTCCCGACGGGAGCCGACCCCATGCACGATTACCAGGAAACCCTCTACGACGGCTATGGCCAGCGTTTCAGCGTCGACAGGATGCTCCACGAGGTGCGCACCGAGCACCAGCACCTGGTGATCTTCGAGAATGCCCGCATGGGCCGGGTGATGGCGCTGGACGGCGTGATCCAGACCACCGAGGCCGACGAGTTCATCTACCACGAGATGCTCACCCACGTGCCGATCCTCGCCCACGGCGCGGCCAAGCGCGTGCTGATCATCGGCGGCGGAGACGGTGGCATGCTGCGCGAGGTGTCCAAGCACGCCAGCGTCGAGCACATCACCATGGTGGAGATCGATGGCACCGTGGTCGACATGTGCAAGGAGTTCCTGCCGAACCACTCCAAGGGCGCTTTCGATGACCCGCGCCTGAACCTGGTGATCGACGACGGCATGCGCTTCGTCGCCACCACCACGGAGAAGTTCGATGTGATCATCTCCGATTCCACCGACCCGATCGGCCCGGGCGAGGTGCTGTTCTCCGAGAACTTCTACCAGGCCTGCCACCGCTGCCTGAGCGAGGGCGGCGTGCTGGTGACCCAGAACGGCACGCCCTTCATGCAGCTCGATACCGTGCGCAACACCGCCGGCCGCATGAACGGACTGTTCGCCGACTGGCACTTCTACCAGGCGGCCGTGCCGACCTATATCGGCGGCTCGATGACCTTCGCCTGGGGCTCGACCAACCCGGCTCTGCGCCATGTCGATGTCGCCACCCTGGCCCAGCGCTTCGCCGCCAGCGGCATCCAGACCCGCTACTACAACCCGGCCATCCACCAGGGCGCGTTCGCCCTGCCGCAGTACGTGCTGCAGGCCATCGGCAAGCCGGCCAACGACTGATAGCCGCGTCTCCTTCGCCATCCAGCGACAAGGGTATGCGCCGTTTCCCGCAGCGGGTTGCGGCGTCATGCCTGGCGACCGGCGGTCGGTCATGACAGTTTCTTCACCCCTCGTTCGGCACTCTGCCGTGCCCGCCGTCCGGCAGTCGTAGCGCTGGTGCCAGGTGCTCGTATCATTCCGAAACGATTGTCCGCGCCGGCTTAATGTCGACTTCAGCGGTGCCGAATAGAATGCGCCGCCACTGCTTTTGCGGTGTAATGCCGCAGTTTTTTCGCGCTCACGCAGGGCCCCGCACGGGCGGCGCGCCTTCGAACCCACACGTTCACAACGGAACCTAGAAATGGGCCAACCAGAAGTCCTGACCAATCGCCAGAACGGTACGAGCCTCACGCGGCCGACCGTCTCCAGTCATCTGGCGTTCACTGCGCTCAGCGTCCTCGCGCTGATGGCGATGTTCTCCCTGTCGCGTCTTGCGCTGTTCATCTACAACCGCGAGCTGATCGGCACCACGCCGGCCTCCACCTTCGTCGAGGCGTTCATCACCGGCATGCGTTTCGACATCCGCGTGGTGGTCTACATCGTCGCCCCGCTGGTCTTCGCCATCCTCAGCGCTCGCGCCATGGGCTGGCGCTGGTTGTGGAAGGCCTGGCTGACCCTGACCGCGAGCCTCACGCTGTTCCTCGGCGTGCTGGAGATGGACTTCTACCGTGAATTCCACCAGCGCCTGAACAGCCTGGTGTTCCAGTACATGGCCGAAGACCCCAAGACGGTCATGAGCATGATCTGGTACGGCTACCCGGTGGTCCGCTACCTGCTGGCCTGGGCCTTCGCCACCTGGCTGCTGTACGTCCTGTTCCGCGGCATTGACCGTGCGACCCGCCCGAGCGCCTCCGGCCCGGCCGTTGCCGCCTGGTACATCCGCATCGCCGTGATGCTGGTGGTGGTCGCGCTGTGCGTCGTTGCCGCCCGTGGCACCCTGCGCCAGGGCCCGCCGCTGCGCTGGGGCGATGCCTTCACCACCGACTCGATGTTCGCCAACCACCTGGGCCTCAACGGCACCATGACGCTGATCAAGGCCGCCGAGGACCGCTTCGGCGAGGACCGCGCGAATATCTGGAAGTCCACGCTGCCCAATGACCAGGCCCGCGACACCGTGCGCCAGATGCTGCTCACGTCGAACGACAAGCTGGTCGACGCCGACACCGCTGCCATCCGCCGCGACTTCACCCCGCCGGCCGATGGCACCCTGCCGATCAAGAACGTGGTGGTGATTCTGCTGGAAAGCTTCGCCGGTCACTTCGTCGGCGCGCTGGGCGGAGAGGGCAACATCACCCCGTACTTCGACAAGCTGTCGAAGGAAGGCCTGCTGTTCACCCAGTTCTTCTCCAACGGCACCCACACCCACCAGGGCATGTTCGCCACCATGGCGTGCTTCCCCAACCTGCCGGGCTTCGAATACCTGATGCAGACGCCCGAGGGTGGCCACAAGTTCTCCGGCCTGCCGCAGCTGCTGTCGGCGCGCAAGTATGAAGATGTCTACGTCTACAACGGCGACTTCGCCTGGGATAACCAGTCCGGCTTCTTCGCCAACCAGGGCATGACCACCTTCATCGGCCGTAACGACTTCGTGAACCCGGTGTTCTCCGACCCGACCTGGGGTGTGTCCGACCAGGACATGTTTGCCCGCGGCAACGAGGAGCTGGACAAGCTCGAGGCCACCGGCAAGCCGTTCTACGCGCTGCTGCAGAGCCTCTCCAACCACGTGCCCTATGCACTGCCGAAGGACCTGCCGGTGGAGCGCGTGACCGGTCATGGCAGCCTCGACGAGCACCTGACCGCCATGCGCTATTCCGACTGGTCGCTGGGTCAGTTCTTCGAGAAGGCCAAGAAGTCGCCGTACTACAAGGACACCCTGTTCATCGTGGTGGGTGACCACGGCTTCGGCGCGCCGGACCAGCTGACCGAAATGGACCTGTTCCGCTTCAACGTGCCCTTCCTGATGATCGCTCCGGGCATCCAGGAGAAGTTCGGCGCTACCCGTAACACCGTCGGCACCCAGATCGACATCGTGCCGACCATCATGGGCCGCCTGGGTGGCGAGACTCGCAACCAGTGCTGGGGCCGCGACCTGCTGAACCTGCCCGAAGGCGACAAGGGCATCGGCGTGATCAAGCCCTCCGGCAGCGAGCAGGTAGTGGCGATCATCAACGGCAACCGCATCCTGATCAAACCCAAGGAAGGCGACATCCGCGTCTACGACTACAAGGTCGGCAAGGACTTCGGCGTGACCCGCGTGGAGAACGCGCCGGACCAGGAGGCCCTGCGCCTGCGCCTGGAGTCCTTCATCCAGACCGCGACCAAGAGCCTGCTGGACAACACCGCTGGCGTGGTGGACCCCAAGTCAGGCACCAAGTGATCGCCGGGTGAGTGGAAAGGGGGCCTTCGGGCCCCTTTTTCTTTGTTGGGTCCGGGCGCGTGCGGAAAACGCTCCGATTCCCCCGTAGGAGCGGACTTTGTCCGCGATCAGGTTCGGGGCGGGGCCATCACGGACGGAGTCCGCTCCTACGGTCAAGCCCCGAGCGGTGTTCCAGACGGCTCGGCGCGGAAAAGCGCAACCGGGCTTCAGGTGAAGACAAGTTATAAAGTAAGACCACAACGGTCTAATGGATTATAAGAAAAGTCGTTATCCTGCCGCCCACACCACGAGGTGATCAGTTACGCCAGTCAGGACTCGCAGATGGATGTTGGCAATATCGGTTTCGTAATCGCGGGTCTTGTCGTTGGTTTCATCGTCGGTATGACCGGCGTCGGGGGTGGTTCGCTGATGACCCCCATCCTGCTCTGGTTCGGCATCAACCCCGCCGCGGCGGTGGGTACCGACCTGCTCTATGCCGCCATCACCAAATCCGGCGGCGTCCTGGTTCACCGCAAGAACGACAACATCGACTGGCGCATCACCGGCTGGCTCGCCCTCGGCAGCGTGCCGGCGGCGGCGCTCACCCTGCTGTTCCTGCACAACCTGCATGCCGACACCTCGGCGATGAACAGCCTCATCAAGCATGCCCTGGGCGTCGTCTTGCTGCTCACCGCGCTGGCCGTGCTGTTCAAGAAGCAGGCGCTGGCCTTCGCCCAGCGCCATGCCGGCGACAGTTTCCACTTCAGCGGCCCGAAGCTGAACAGCCTGACCGTCGTCACCGGCGCCATCCTCGGCTCCATGGTCGCGCTGACCTCCATCGGCGCCGGCGCGCTGGGTACCGTGGCGCTGTTCGTGCTCTATCCCTTCCTCGCCACCCGCCGTCTTGTAGGAACCGAGATCGCCCACGCCGTACCGCTGACCCTGGTCGCTGGCCTCGGCCACGCCAGCATGGGCAACATGGACTGGGGCCTGCTCGGCTACCTGCTGATCGGCTCGCTGCCGGGCATCTACGTCGGCAGCCACCTGGCCGGCCGCATTCCGGACGGCGTGCTGCGCCCGTGCCTGGCGGTGATGCTGGCGTCGATCGGCTACAAGCTGGTCTTCTGACGGCGCCCGTCAGCCGCGGCGGAAACGCCCCGGCGTCACGCCTTTCCAGCGGCGGAAGGCGTGAATGAAGTTCGACACCTCTCCATAGCCGAGCCGCTCGGCAATCTCCTCCAGACGAATCACGCCCGTGGCCAGCAGTTCCTCGGCCAACGCCTGGCGCACCTCGTCCACCAGCACGCGGAAACTGCTGCCTTCGGCCTCCAGGCGGCGGCGCAGGGTGCGCGAGGTCATGTGCATGGCCTCGGCCATCTGCTCCATATCCGGCAGACGTCCCGGCGTGGCCAGCAGGCGGTCGCGGATCTGCCCGGACAGCCCGGTGCGCACCTGGCGGCGGGCGAGCAGGGCACGGCATTGTTCTTCGCAGCGCAGCGCCACTTCCGGGTTGGCGCCCGGTAGCGGCAGTTCGAGGATGTGGCTGTCGAAGACGATGCGATTCTCCGCCTGGCCGAACAGCGGGCGTACGCCCAGCTCGTCGATGTAGGGCTGCACGTCGCCGGGCGCTTCGCGGCGGAAGCTGACCTGGCGCACGGGCGCCGGCTGGTTGGTCAGGTCGCGCTGGATGCGCAGCACGCCGCCGCCGTCGCGTTCGATCAGGAAGTCGCGCAGGTCCTCCGGGATGGCGGTGTCGTCCAGCAGCAGGTGCGCCTCGCCGTCGTGCTCCTCCAGGCGCATGCGGTGGAAGGCGTAGGTCAGGTCGAGGTAGCGCAGCCCCAGGCGCGCGGCGCTGAGGAAGGTGGCGCTGCTGAGCAGGGCGAAGCCCCAGATGCCGTAGGTGTTGAGGTGATAGCGCAGCCCGGCCTGGAGGCCGATGCCGGAGATGTGCCCCAGGTGCCGGGCGAGATTGCGCACCAGGCTCAGCTCCTGCTCCGCGTCCACTTCCGCACCGGGATCGGCAAGCACGCCGATGTCGAGGCCGGTGCCGCCCAGGCACTGTTCCAGGTTCAGGCCGTGGTCCAGGGCGAACTGCGTCAGCAGCTGCACGCTGACGGCGCTGCGGCGGGGCGACCAGGGGGGAGAGGCAGGCATGAGAATCCTCGTCGGACAAAGTGACCGAAAGTCACAATTTTATGTCCGACTATGCCATAACCCACGGGCGAATGAAGCCCTAGGATGTTCCCATCCGCCATCGGGCGGGAAATACCACCGGGAGCACAACAATGACAAACACTTCCCCCGGGTCGGCTGCCGTGCGCGTGCTGATCATCGGTGCCGGCTTTGCTGGCCTGGGCCTGGCGATCCGCCTGAAACAGGCGGGCATCGACGACTTCCTGATCCTCGAAAAGGCTGGCGACGTCGGCGGCTGCTGGCGCGAGAACCGCTATCCGGGCGCCGCCTGTGACGTGCCTTCGCACCTGTATTCCTTCTCCTTCGAACCCAAGGCCGACTGGTCGCGCAAGTTCGCGCCGCAGGCGGAAATCCTCGACTACGCCCGGCACTGCGCGGACAAGTACGGCCTGCGCGAACGCATCCGCTTCCACCGCGAGGTCAGCGCGGCGAGCTTCGACGAAGTAGCCGGGGAGTGGCGGGTGACGTGCACCAATGGCGAGGCGCTGCGCGCCCAGTCGCTGGTCTGCGCGCTCGGCCAGCTGAGCCGGCCGTTGATTCCACATCTGCCGGGTATCGAGCGCTTCCAGGGCAAGGCCTTCCATTCCGCGCAGTGGGACGCCGAGGCGCCGCTGGAGGGCCGGCGGGTGGCGGTGGTCGGCACCGGCGCCAGCGCCATCCAGTTCGTGCCGCAGATCGCGCCGAAGGTCGCCGAGCTGCTGCTGTTCCAGCGCAGCGCAGCCTACGTGATTCCCAAGCCGGACCGCCCCTACGCCGACTGGGAGCGCCGCCTGAAGGCGCGCCTGCCGTGGTTGCAACGCCTGGACCGGGGGCTCAAGTATGTCCAGCACGAAGCGCGGGCGCTGGCTTTCACCGTGTTCCCGCCGCTGATGAAGATGATGCGGCTGAGCTTCCATCGCCATCTGCATCGCGGCATTCCCGACGCGGGCCTGCGCGCGCGCCTGGAGCCGGATTACCCGCTGGGTTGCAAGCGCATCCTGATCAGCAACGACTACTACCCGGCGCTGGCGCGCAGCAATGTGAAGCTGGTGGATACGGGCATCTGCGAGGTCACCGAGGACGCTATCGTCACCCGCGACGGCCAGCGCCATCCGGTGGATACCATCATCTACGGTACCGGTTTCGCCGCCACCGAGTTCCTTGCGCCGATGCGTGTCCAGGGCCTGGGTGGGCGCGAGCTGAACCAGGCCTGGAAGGATGGCGCGGAAGCCTACAAGGGCATCAGCGTCAGCGGCTTCCCCAACCTGTTCATCCTCTACGGGCCGAACACCAACCTGGGGCACAACTCGATCATCTACATGCTGGAAAGCCAGTTCCCCTACGTGCTGGGCTGCCTGCAACGCATCCGCCGCGAGGGCCTGAAGTACCTGGACGTGAAACCCCAGGTGCAGCAGCGCTTCAACCAGCACCTGCAGCACGAACTCCGCCATACCATCTGGGAGCGCGGCTGCAACAGCTGGTACAAGACCGCCAGCGGCCGCAACACCGTCAACTGGCCAGGCTTCACCTTCCGCTATCGTCAACAGACCCGTCAGCCGGAGTTCGCCGACTATGACTGCATCCGTTGAGCCTGTGATGCCGCTGTCCCTTGGCCAGAAAATCCTCACCGCCACCTTGCGCGGCCTGCTCAACCTGCTGTTCCGTGGCCTGATGGGGCCGCAGCTGCCGGTGAACGCCCAGCGTGCGCTGCTGCGCGGGTTGACCGCCGCGACCCTGACGCCCCGTGGCGTGCAGCGCGAGCAGACGACCCTCGGCGGGCTGCCCTGCGAGGTCTGGCGACCCCGTGAGGGCGGGACGGGGACGGCGATCCTCTACCTGCATGGCGGCGCCTACCTGGTCGGCTCGCCGGCCACCCACCGCGCCATCACCGCCAACCTGGCGCGGCGCTGCCGGGCGGAGGTCTGGGTGGTGGATTACCGCCTGGCCCCGGAATACCGCTTCCCGGCCCAGCGCGACGATGCCGTGGCGGCTTATCGAGGGTTGCTGGACAAGGGCATCCCGGCAACGGCCATCGCCATTGCCGGAGACTCCGCCGGCGGCCACCTGACCCTGCAACTCGCCCTGCAAGCCAAGGCGCTCGGCCTGCCCATGCCCGGTGCGCTGGTGACCTTCTCGCCGGTGACCGATCTCTCCTCCGAGCACCTGCACGCGCCGGCGGCGGGTGACCCGCTGATCACCCGCGCCTGGATCGACAGCGCCATGGCGATGTTCTGCCCGCCGGACGTGCCCCGCAGCGATGCGCAGTTGTCGCCGTTGCATGCCGATCTCGCCGGCCTGCCGCCGTTGCTGATCCAGGTGGGCGAGGATGAAGTGCTGCGCAACGACAGCCTGCGTTTCGCTGATGCCGCGCGGCGCTACGGCGCCGTTGTGAAGCTGCAGCGCTTCCCGAACTGCTGGCATGTGTTCCAGGCCCACGCCGGGGTGCTGAAGGTGGCCGACCGCGCATTGCAGGACGCCGCCGATTTCGTCGCCCGACATCTGCAGGGAGTGCGTCGATGAACAACATCCTCATCAGCGGTGCGGCCTCGGGCATTGGCGCCGCGACCGCACGGCTGTTCCACCGGCGCGGCTGGCGAGTTGGCCTGATCGATCTGAATCCCGAGTCGTTGGCGGAGCTTGCCATTGAACTGGGCGGCGCCTGGCAGCGGGCGCTGGATGTCACCGATGCCGAGGCGCTGAGCGCGGCCGTGCGCGAGTTCGCCGAGGCCAGCGGCGGTGGTCTGCGCCTGCTGTTCAACTGCGCGGGCATCCTGCGTTTCGGCCGCTTCGAGGACATCACGCTGGCCGAGCACAACCGGATCATCGCGATCAACGTGCAGGGCGTGCTCAACTGCTGCCATGCCGCGCTGCCGTACCTCAAGCGCACGCCGGGTGCGCAGGTGCTGAACATGGGCTCGGCCTCCGGGCTGTATGGCGTGCCGCAGATGGCCAGCTACTCGGCGTCGAAGTTCGCCGTGCGCGGCCTGACCGAGGCGCTGGAGCTGGAGTGGCGCGAGCATGGCATCCGCGTCGCCGACCTGATGCCGCCCTTCGTGCGCACGCCGATGGTCGCCAGCCAGACCGTCGAGCCGCCGGTGCTGCGCCGTCTGGGGGTGACCCTGAGCGCCGAGGATATCGCCGAAGCCGCCTGGCGCCAGGCGCAGAGCCGGGCGGTGCACCGGCCCATCGGCGCGCTGTTCCGGGCGATGTACTGGTCCGGCCAGCTGTCGCCGCCGGCGCTCAATCGCTGGGTGATGGCCTGGCTCAGTCGCGCCTGAGGTATCCCGCGAGAGATCGTTCACGCTCTGCCATCGGGTTTTGCGCGATTTTCCTCGCGGGGCTGCCCCTGAGGTCGCGGGCCTCGTAGACTCCTCGCCGGCTTGCACAGTCTTCGAGGAATCTGCTCCATGCGGCGCCCCCGCCCATCCTGGAAAACGGCCTGGCAACAGGCCTGGAATGATGTCACCAGCCCCTTCGATCGCCTCAGCGAAGGGGCGTTCGGCGTGGTCATGGCCCTGACCATCATCTCGGTCATTCCGGCTGCCGCCCAGGGTGCCGGCCGTCATGACCTGATCGTTGCCGCGCTGGGGTGCAACCTCGCCTGGGGGATCGTCGACGCGATGATGACCCTGGTGGGTATCCGTGTGCGTCTGGAGCATGACCATGACCGCCTGCACGCCTTGCGCGGGGCGAAGGAGGAGCGCGGTTTCCGGGAAGGGCTGCGCGATTTCCTGCCGGACGCCGTGGTCGATGGCATGTTGCCGGAGGAGGTGCAGCGCATGCGCCGCAACCTGCTCGCCTCCGACATGGGCACCGGTGCCGCGCCACGTCTGGGGCGTCAGCACTGGCTGGCCTGGCCGCTGCTGGGCATGCATACCTTCGCCGCCACCTTGCCGATCATCCTGCCGTTGCTGCTGATCCCCGATGACCTGCTGGCGCTGCGTGCGGCCCAGGTGGTCGGGCTGGCCATGCTGTTCCTCCTGGGGTGGCGGCTGGCGCGTTGGAGCGGAGGTTCGCCCTGGAGATCCTCGCTGGGGTTCACGGGCCTCGGGGTGGCGATGACCGGAATCTGCCTGGCACTGGGCGGATAGTGTTTCGGGCTGTTTCAACCCTTGCGCGGAGGTGGAGCAGCCCGGATGCTGGAGCGTCGTCCCGCCGGGACGGTTCTTCACCTGATGCAAGGATGCCGTCATGCCATTCGCCTTCGCCTGCCTGGCCCTGTCGATGCTGCTCGTCGGGGGCAACATCGCCATCGGCAAGCTGATCCTGGCCGAAGTCCCGGTCTACCTGTTCGCTGCCTTGCGCTTCCTCATCGCCAGCCTGGTGCTGTTGCCGGGCATGTTTCTCCGTGACGCCCGCCGGGGGCTAGATCGCCGGGCCTGCGGCGGGCTGTTCCTGCAGGCATTCTTCGGCTGCTTCCTGTTCAGCCTGTGCATGCTGCACGGCGTGCTGCTGACCTCGGCGACCAGCGCCGGAATCATCACCAGCGCCACGCCGAGCGTGATCGCGCTGCTGGCCTGGCTCTGGCTGCGTGAGCGGATCAGCGCGCCGCAACTGCTGGCGATCGTGCTGGCGGTGTCGGGCATTGCCGCGCTGAACCTGCTGGAACATCCGGAAACCGGCAGTGGCAGTGTCGCCGGCAACCTGCTGGTGCTCGGGGCGGTGCTGGCCGAGGCGCTGTTCGCGGTGTTTTCGCGCCGCCTGTCGCTCAGCGTGCGCCCCTGGGCCATGGCCTTCGGCGTCAATCTGGCCGGGCTGCTGCTGTTCCTGCCATTGGCCGCGCCCCAGGCGCTGGCCTTCGACTGGAGCCTGCCCGGCGCCGCGACCTGGGGCTGGTTGCTGTTCTACGCGCTGAGTGCCAGCGTGCTGTCCTTCCTGCTCTGGTACCGCGGTATTGCGCAGGTGCCGGCCAATGTCGCCGGGCTGTTCACCGGCCTGATGCCGGTCAGCTCCGCGTTGGTCGGGGTGTTGCTGCTGGGCGAACATTTCAGCGTCGGCCACGCGCTGGGCATGCTGCTGGTGTTGGCGGCGCTGGTGCTGGGCATGCGTCGCGCAGAATTGCCGCCTGTCGCCGCCGCCGCGGCCGACGCCGCGAAGTAGCGGCAACTCGCTGGCGGAGGCGCTACGCTGGAAAGGTAGCCTTTGAAGTCCGTCACGTTATCGTGCCTTTCAGCGGTTTTGGCGGACTTGGCTTCCTGTTGGGGGACGTTGATTGACTTGGCGTTTCCTATGGCACATAGAGGTGCCCGGAACGCGTCCTTGCCGTCGGCAGGGTGCGTTCGTTGGCGGGGAATAAACTCTGAACGTCTCGAAAGGAGGTGCGTACCATGGAAAAGCCCCTCTCGGAGGATATCAGCGTCAACGTGTTGCGCCGGATGAAGGAAGGTGGCTTCGATTTCGCTCGCATTCATCCCATCGACTTTTTCGCCATCTTTCCCGATGAACAGAACGCCCGTAAGGCCGCCCGGCAATTCCGCGGCGAGTCGTTGAGGGCGCAGGTCGAAGCCCGCGACGATGGCGGGTGGAGCCTGCAGATCAGCAAGGTGATGTTCGCGACCCACGCGGGCATCGGCGCTTTCGAACACGACCTGGAGGAAGTCGTGGCGCCGCTGGGAGGTGTTCTGGACGGCTGGGGCGTGACCCAGGAAGTGAGTTCCCTGCGCCCTTAGCAATGCGTTCCCAGGCCGTCGACCGACGGCCGCAATTGTCTACCCGCAACCGCATACGCGCCGTCACCCAGTGTGACGGCGCGGTTTACGTGCGGGTACGCCGGGGGTTTATGGCGCCTCACCGATGCGGCAGACTGCCGTGCGGAGGTGACCATGACCGATATTCTGATTCTGACCCACGTCGATTTCTGCCCGCCGGGCCACCTGGCCACGGTGCTGGACCGTTGCGGCCTGTCGTTCGAGGTGCGCCGCGCCGACCTCGATGAGTTGCAGGGCTATGACCTGGAGCGGCCGAAGGCCGTCGCCATCATGGGCGGGCCGATGAGCGTCAACGACGATACGCCGTGGCTGCGCACGGAGATCGCGGCGATCCGCCGGTTCATCGAGCGCGACGTGCCGATGATCGGCCACTGCCTGGGCGGACAACTGCTGGCCAAGGCGCTGGGCGCGGACATCCACCGGCTGCCCTACACCGAAATGGGTTGGCAGCCGATGCGTCGGCTGGAGTCGCAGAGCCCGTGGCTGGCGCACCTGCCGGACGAATTCCCGATCTACCAGTGGCACGGCGATACCTTCGACCTGCCCGAAGGCGCAACGCACCTGCTTTCCAGCCCCTGGTGCGAGAACCAGGCGTTCAGCTTCGGCGAGCGCATCCTCGGCCTGCAGGGCCACCCGGAGATGACCGAGGAGCTGGTGAGCGGCTGGATCAAGGGCTGGCCGGAATACCTCGACCCCAGCCAGCCGAGCCAGGAAAGCGCGGAAGTGATGCTGGCCGAGCTGCCGCAGAAGGTCGCGGCGATGAACCGCGTGGCGGAAGGGTTCTACAGCCATTGGCTGAAGCTGGCCGGGCTGGTCTGATCCATTGAGGCCTTGATACGGCATCGCGGACGGAGTTCGCTCCTACGAGATCAAGAGCCCCTCACCCTAACCCTCTCCCGCAAGCGGGAGAGGGGACCGTTCGGTACAGGATGAAACCTCGGTGTCAGTCGACACGATCTGCCCCCTCTCCCGGAGGGAGAGGGCTGGGGTGAGGGGAAGCACCGGCACAGACTGTCCAGAAGAAGGCAATCGCTCCTACGGCTGTCTCTCCTCCTCAATGCTTGATCATGATGTGCCGCGCCACGGTGTAGTCCTCCAGGCCGTACATCGACAGGTCCTTGCCATAGCCCGACTGCTTGAAGCCGCCGTGGGGCATTTCACTGCAGAGCATGAAGTGGGTATTCACCCAGGTGCAGCCGTACTGCAGGCGCGCGGCCACCCGTGAGGCGCGGCCGACGTCGCGGGTCCAGACCGAGGAGGCGAGGCCGTAGTCGGAGTCGTTGGCCCAGCGGATCGCCTCGTCCGCGTCACTGAAGGGCGTCACCGAAACCACCGGGCCGAACACCTCGCGGCGGACGATTTCGTCGTCCTGCTCGGCGTTGGCCACCACCGTCGGTTCGTAGAAGAAGCCCTTGCCGCTGACGATATTGCCGCCGGTGGCAATGCGGATGTGCGGGCTGGCCTTGGCCCGCTCGACAAAGCCGGAGACGCGTTCGCGCTGCGCCGCGGTGATCAGCGGGCCGAGCTCGGTATTCGGGTCGTTCTGCAGGCCGGTCTTCAGGCTGCCCACCGCGCTGGCCAGGTCAGCGACGAAGTTGTCGTAGATCTTCCTGCCGGCGTAGATGCGGCAGGCGGCGGTGCAGTCCTGCCCGGCGTTGTAGAAGCCGAAGGTGCGGATGCCGGCCACCACGTCCGCCAGGTCCGCGTCATCGAAGACGATCACCGGGGCCTTGCCGCCCAGTTCCATGTGCAGGCGCTTCACGCTGTCGGCGGCGCTCCTGATGATCGCCTTGCCGGTGCCCACGGAGCCTGTGAGGGAAACCATGCGCACCAGGTCGTGGCTCACCAGCGGCGAACCCACGGTCGGGCCACGGCCGAAGACCAGGTTCACCACCCCGGCGGGGAACAGTTCGGCGATGAATTCGGCGAGCCGCAAGGCGGTCAGCGGAGTCTGCTCCGAGGGCTTGAGCACCACGCAATTGCCGGCGGCCAGGGCCGGGCCGAGTTTCCAGGCGGCCATCATCAGCGGGTAGTTCCAGGGCGCGATGGAGGCGATCACGCCCACCGGATCGCGGCGGATCATCGAGGTAAATCCGGGCAGGTACTCGCCGGCGGCGGAGCCGGGCATCACGCGGCAGGCACCGGCGAAGAAGCGGAACACGTCGGCGATGGCCGGGATTTCGTCGTTCAGTGCCGCGGCGTAGGGCTTGCCGCAGTTGTCGGATTCCAGGCGGGCCAGCTCCTCGGCGTGCTCCTCGATGCGGTCGGCCAGGCGCAGCAGGAGCATGGCGCGGTCCTTCGGTGAGCTCTGCGACCAGCTGTCGAAGGCCTTGTCGGCGGCGCGCACGGCGATGTCCACCTGGGCTTCGCTGGCCTCGGCGATCTGCCCGATTACCTCGCCGGTGGCGGGGTTGAGGATGTCCAGCTTCTCGCCTTCGCCAGCGACGAACTGGCCGTTGATCAGGAGTTTGGTTTGCATCGCGTCCTCCGTGCAGCTGCGGTTGATGGATTCGCGGGTTATTTGCCGCTCCCCGCCACGTCGCTGGTGCCCCTTGTCAGGTAGTAGGCGCCGAGGATCGGCAGCATGGTGGCGAGCATCACCAGCATGGCGACGACGTTGGTGATCGGCACGTCGCGCGGGCGGGTCAGCTGGTTGAGCAGCCACAGCGGCAGGGTGCGCTCGTGGCCGGCGGTGAAGGTGGTGACGATGATCTCGTCGAACGACAGGGCGAAGGCCAGCATGCCGCCGGCCAGCAACGCCGTGGCGATGTTTGGCAGGATGATGTAACGGAAGGTCTGCCAGCCGTCGGCGCCCAGGTCCATGCTCGCTTCGATCAGGCTGAATGAGGTACGGCGGAAGCGCGCAATCACGTTGTTGTAGACGATCACCACGCAGAAGGTGGCGTGGCCGATGACGATGGTGAGGAAGCCGGGGTCGACGCCGAGGGTCTTGAACGCCGAGAGCAGGGCGATACCGGTGATGATGCCGGGCAGGGCGATGGGCAGGATCAGCATCAGCGAAATGCTCTCCTTGCCGAAGAAGTCGCGGCGGTACAGCGCGCCGGCGGCGAGCGTGCCGAGGACCATGGCGATCAGCGTGGCCACGCAGGCGATCCTTACCGACAGCCAGATGGAGTCGAGCACGTCGCCGCGTTGGAAGGCGATGCTGAACCACTGCAGGGTGAAGCCTTGCAGCGGGAAGCTGTAGGCCGACTCCTCGGTGTTGAAGGCGTAGAGCAGGATCACCAGGATGGGGAAGTGCAGGAACACCAGCCCGCCCCAGGCGGCCAGGCGAAGGAACCAGGACGGACGGTCGTCAGAGCGCATCGAAGGCCCCCAGCCGCTTGGCGATGGACAGGTAGACGGCGATCAGCACGATGGGCACCAGGGTGAAGGCCGCCGCCAGCGGCATGTTGCCGATCGCGCCCTGCTGCACGTAGACCATGGTGCCGATGAACAGCCCGCTGGGGCCGACCAGCTGGGGGATGATGAAGTCGCCCAGGGTCAGGCTGAAGGTGAAGATCGAGCCGGCCACCACGCCGGGGAAGGCCAGCGGCAGGACCACCTGAAAGAAGGTCTGCCGCGGGTGCGCGCCAAGGTCCGCCGAGGCCTGCAGCAGCGACGGCGGCAGGCGTTCCAGCGAGGCCTGGATCGGCAGGATCATGAACGGAAGCCAGATGTAGGTGAACACCCAGAAACGCCCGATGTGCGAGGTGGACAGGGTGTTGCCGCCCACGCCGGGCACTTCCAGCAACAGGCCCAGCGGGCCGAGCAGATGCAGGCGCTCGATCACCCAGTAGAGGATGCCGCCCTTGGCCAGGATCACCGTCCAGGCGTAGGCCTTGACGATGTAACTGGCCCACATCGGCAGCATCACCGCGATGTAGAAGAAGGCTTTTTCCTTGGGGCCGGCGTAGCGCGCCATGTAGTAGGCGATGGGGAAGGCGAGGATGGCGCTGGCGATGGAGACGCTGATGGCCATGCCCAGGGTGCGCAGCACGATGTCGTAGTTGGCCGGGTTGATCAGCGCCTTGTAGTTGGCCAGGGTCAGCTCCGGCGTCACCGCCATGGTGAAGTCGTCGAAGGTGTAGAAGCTCTGCCAGAGCAGGGCGAACAACGAGCCGATGTAGATCACCCCGAACCACAACAGGGGCGGAATCAGCAGCATCAGCAGGTACAGCGTGCTGCGCCGGTAGAGGAAGCTGGAGACGCCGCGCATCGGGCTCATGGCGCCGGTTCCTCCAGCAACGGCACCAGTGCGCTGCGCGCCCAGCAGGCGGTGACCGGCTCGCCCGGTTGCGGCCGGCGCTCTTCGCGCTCGCCGTTGGGCAGCGCGGCGACCAGGCGTGCGCCGTCGTCCAGCTCGATCTCGTAGCGGCTGCTGGCGCCCATGTACTGCACGTCGAACAGGGTGCCGCTGACTTCCAGCTCGCCATCACCGGCACGGCCGAAGCGCACGTGCTCGGGGCGCAGCGAGTGCGGCCGGGTTTCGCCGAGCAGGCGCTGCGCCAGGTCCCCGCGCAGCACGTTGGCGGTGCCGACGAACTCGGCGACGAAGCGCGTGGCTGGTTTCATGTAGAGGTTGCGCGGGGTGTCGACCTGCTCGATGCGGCCCTTGTTGAACACCGCCACGCGGTCGGACATGGACAGCGCCTCGCCCTGGTCGTGGGTGACGAAGATGAAGGTGATGCCCAGCTGGCGCTGGAGCTTCTTCAACTCCACCTGCATCTGTTCGCGCAGCTTGAGGTCCAGCGCGCCGAGGGGTTCGTCCAGCAGCAGAACGCGGGGGCGATTGACCAGGGCGCGGGCCAGGGCTACGCGCTGGCGCTGGCCGCCGGACAGCTGCGCCGGCTTGCGGGAGCCGTAGCCGCCCAGGGCCACCATGCCCAAGGCCTCTTCGGCGCGCTTGAGACGCTCGGCCCTGGCCACGCCCTTCACCTTGAGGCCGTAGGCCACGTTGTCCAGCACGTTCATGTGCGGGAACAGCGCGTAGTCCTGGAACACGGTGTTGACGTCGCGCTCGTAAGGCGGCAGCCCGGCCGCTTCCTGGCCGTGGATGCGGATGGAGCCTGAGGTCGGCTGTTCGAAGCCGGCGATCAGGCGCAGACAGGTGGTCTTGCCCGAGCCCGACGGGCCGAGCATGGAGAAGAACTCGCCGTCACGGATCTCGATGGACACCCGGTCGACGGCGCGCACTTCGCCGTAATGACGGCTCACCTCGGTGAACTGGACGGCTGTGGTCATGCTGCTGGCTACCTGAATGGCGGGGCTGCTTCAGAAAAGGTAGCGCATGGGGGCGAGGGTGCTTGCCGGCGTGCGGGAAAGGTGAGGGCTCTTCGCAGGATCGAGGGGGACGCCTGGTTCTTGCTCGCGAACAGCTCCGCAGCGGAGGTTGGTTCGCGAGCAAGCTCGCTCCTACAGGTCAGTCACGGCGCGAGCGGGCGTCACCTCCCGCCCATGATCGCGATGTAGTCCTGCGTCCAGCGGCTGTACGGCACGCACTGCCCCTGGCTGCACTTGGCCTGCGGGGTCTTCCAGAAGGCGATGCGGTCGAACTGGTCGTAGCCGTTGGTGGCGCAGCCCTGGGCACCGAGCAGCTGGCTGCCGCTGCAACCGGCGGGGGAGGCGGGCACCGAGCCGAACCAGGCGGCCACGTCGCCCTGCACCTTGGGTTCCAGCGACCAGTTCAGCCACTTGTAGGCGCAGGTCGGGTGCTTGGCGTCGACGTGCATCATGGTGGTGTCGGCCCAGCCGGTCACCCCTTCGACCGGGATGGTCGACTGGATCGGCTGCTTCTCGCCCACCAGCGCGTTGACCTGGTACGGCCAGGAGCCGGAGGCGGCCACGCCTTCGTTCTTGAAGTCGCTCATCTGCACCGTCGCGTCGTGCCAGTAGCGGTGGATCAGCTTCTGCTGGTCGCGCAGCAGCTTGAGCGTGGCGGCGTACTGTTCCTCGTTGAGCTCGTAGGGGTCCTGGATGCCGAGGGCGGGGTTGGTGGTCTTCAGGTACAGCGCGGCGTCGGCGATGTAGATCGGCCCGTCGTAGGCCTGCACGCGGCCCTTGTTGCTCTTGCCGTCGGGCAGCTTCTGTTCGCTGAACACCACGTTCCAGCTCAGCGGTGCCTTGGGGAAGACCTTGGTGTTGTACATCAGCACGTTCGGGCCCCACTGGTAGGGCGTGCCGTAGTGCTTGCCATCCACCGTGTGCCACGGCGCGTTCTGCAGGCGCGGGTCGACGTTTTTCCAGTTGGGGATCAGGGCGGTGTTGATCGGTTGCACGCGCTTGCCATAGACCAGTCGCAGCGAGGCATCGCCCGAGGCGGTGACCAGGTCGTAGCCGCCCTTGGCCATCAGGCTGACCATCTCGTCGGAGGTGGCGGCGGTCTTCACGTTGACCTTGCAGCCGGTGTCCTTCTCGAACTGAGTGACCCAGTCGTAGTTCTTGTCGCTCTCGCCGCGTTCGACGTAGCCGGGCCAGGCGATGATGTCGAGGGCGCCTTCGGGCTGGCCCAGTTGTTTGAGCGCGTCGGCGGCCTGGAGGGAGGCGCTGCTGAGCAGGCTGACGCAGGCGAAGGCCAGCGCCGCGGCTTTCCCTGAAGACAATTGCACTGATGACATGAATCGACTCCTGTTGTTCTTCGTTGTCGGAGCCTCTGCGGCCGAACCGCGCCGTAAGGTCGGCACCTGGTTGATAGCGATGTGCCCCATCGGGAGGGGTGCTCTTGCAGCGTAGTTCCGGCCCCGGAGACTGACAAGAAAGCCCCCTGCGCCCTGCAAGGCCCCGCCCGCTGGCCCTTGCGGCCCCAAACGGGGCGCGCCGGGACGCACCGGCCGACAAAGCGCACCAAGGGAGTGCGAGGCGTTCGAGTGGTCTTTGCAAGTCATTGAACCAAAAGGAAATCTACCTCTGGCACGAGCCTTGCGATGCTCTTCCCAACCGAGGACAAGCGGCAGCAAGGAGTAGAAAATGGCTCGGGTGTTCTATGACGAAATGCATGACGCCGCTGGCGCCTGCCGACCGCACTACACGGAGTTCGCCCGCTGGCTGGCGGACATGCCCGGTGAACAGCTGCAACAGCGCCGCCGCGAGGCCGACCTGCTGTTCTATCGCGCCGGGATCACCTTCACCCTCTACGGCGACGACCAGGGCACCGAGCGCCTGATCCCCTTCGACACCATCCCGCGCAGTATTCCCGCCAGCGAGTGGAAGATCATCGAGGCCGGCTGCATCCAGCGCGTGCAGGCGCTCAACCTGTTTCTCGCCGACCTCTACCACGACCAGCACATCCTCAAGGAAGGCCTGATTCCGCCCGAGCAGGTCCTGGCCAACGACCAGTACCAACTGGCCATGCAGGGCCTGGATGTGCCCGGCAACGTCTATGCGCACATCGCCGGCATCGACCTGGTGCGCGACGGCAACGGCGCCTACTACGTTCTTGAGGACAACCTGCGCACCCCCAGCGGCGTCTCCTACATGCTGGAGAACCGCAAGATGATGATGCGCCTGTTCCCCGAGCTATTCGGCGCCCAGCGCATCGCGCCCATCGACCACTACCCGAACCTCCTGCTCGATACCCTGCGCCAGGCCAGCGAAGTGGAGCAGCCCTGCGTGGTGGTGCTGACTCCGGGTCGCTTCAACAGCGCGTACTTCGAACACGCCTTCCTCGCCCGCGAAATGGGCGTGGAGCTGGTGGAAGGCGCCGACCTGTTCGTCCGCGACGAGCGCGTCTACATGCGCACCACCTCAGGCCCGCAGGCGGTGGACGTGATCTACCGCCGGGTGGACGACGACTTCCTCGACCCGCTGGCCTTCAACCCCGACTCCATGCTCGGCGTACCCGGCCTGCTGGCCGCTTATCGCGCGGGCAACGTGGTGCTGGCCAACGCCATCGGCACCGGCGTGGCCGACGACAAATCCGTCTACCCCTACGTGCCGGAGATGATTCGCTTCTACCTGGACCAGGAGCCCATCCTGCACAACGTGCCGACCTGGCAGTGCCGCCGCCCGCAGGACCTGTCCCACGTGCTGGCGCACCTGCCCGAACTGGTGGTGAAGGAAGCCCAGGGCTCCGGCGGCTACGGCATGCTGGTCGGCCCGGCATCGACCACGGCGGAAATCGAAGCCTTCCGCGCCCGGCTGATAGCGCGGCCGGAGGCCTATATCGCCCAGCCGACCCTGAGCCTGTCGACTTGCCCGACCTTCGTCGAGAACGGCATCGCCCCGCGCCACATCGACCTGCGGCCCTTCGTGCTCTCCGCGCCGGACAACGTGCGCCTGGTGCCCGGCGGGCTGACCCGCGTGGCGCTGCGCGAAGGCTCGCTGGTGGTCAACTCGTCACAGGGTGGCGGTACCAAGGACACCTGGGTGGTGGAGGACTGAAACCATGCTCAGTAGAACCGCTTCCGACCTGTACTGGATGTCGCGCTACCTGGAGCGCGCCGAGAACCTCGCGCGCATGCTCGACGTGTCCTACTCGCTGTCGCTGATGCCCCAGGACGACCGCGGTAATGGCCTGGAGGAACTGGCCATGCCGCTGCAGATCACCGGCAACCTCGACGCCTACCTCTCCCGCCACGGCGAGCTGCACGCCGAGCGCATGCTGAACTTCTTCGCCCTGGATGCGCAGAACCCGGCGAGCATCTACTCCTGCTTCGGCGCCGCCCGCGCCGGCGCCCATGCGGTGCGCGGGCGCATCACCACCGACATGTGGGAGAACATCAACGCCACCTGGCTGGAGATGCGCGACATCGCCCACCAGGGCCTGCTGCGCTACGGCATCAGCCACTTCTGCGAATGGGTGAAGGACCGCTCGCACCTGTTCCGCGGTGCCACCCTCGGCACCAGCATGCGCAACGACGCCTTCCACTTCATCCGCCTGGGTACCTACATCGAGCGCGCCGACAATACCCTGCGCCTGCTCGACGCGCGCCAGCAGGTACTGGGCGCGCACGGCGCCGGCCCGGCCGAGGGTTCGGCGCGCGGCTACTACCAGTGGACGGCGCTGCTGCGCGCGCTGTCGGCCTTCGAGGGCTACACCGAGCTGTACCGCGATGCGCTCAACGCACGGAACATCGCCGAACTCCTGTTGCTGCGCGAAGACGTGCCGCGCTCGCTGCTGGCCTGCGCCGAGGAGCTGCGCCAGATCCTCGCCAGCCTGCCCGGCGCCAACGGGCGTCCGGCCCAGCGCCTGGCCGCCGAGCTGGAGGCGCGGGTGCGCTACACCGGCATCGACGAAGTGCTGGGCAGCGGCCTGCATCCCTGGATCACCGACCACATCGGGCTGGTGCGCCAGCTCGCCAACGCCATTCACAGCTCGTACCTGGAGGCCGCATGAAACTCTCCATCCGCCATGACACCACCTACCGCTACGAAGACCAGGTGCGCGCGAGCATCCAGTACCTGCGCCTGACCCCGCAGGAAAGCGAGCGCCAGCACGTGCTCGACTGGCAGTTGCACCTGCCGCGCCCGGCGCATCCGCAGCGTGATGCCTACGGCAACATCCTCCACGTACTGACCCTGGACGAGCCCCACGAAGCCATCGTCATCGCCGCCCACGGCCACGTGGAAATCGACGTGGAGAACGAGCGCGAGCACGATCACCTGTCGCCGTTGCCCTTTCTGCGCAGCACCCGCCTGACCCAGGCTGACGGCGCGCTGCAGGAGTTCGCCTACGCCCAGTGCGCCGGACAACGCGACCGCAAGGCGATGGTCCAGCTGATGCAGGCGTTGCACGAGCGCATCGCCTACGTGCCGGGCTCGACCCAGGTGGACAGCACCGCTGCCGAAGCCTTCGCCGCGGGGCAGGGTGTCTGCCAGGACCACGCCCACGCCTTCCTCGCCTGCCTGCGCCACCTGGGCGTGCCGGCGCGCTACGTGTCCGGCTACCTCTACACCGACGCCGAGGAACACCTGGCCAGCCATGCCTGGGCCGAGGCCTGGCTGGACGACGCCTGGTACAGCTTCGACGTGACCAACGTGCTGGATCGCCCGGAGCGCCACCTGAAACTGGCCGTCGGCCTGGACTACCTCGACGCCTGCCCGGTGCGCGGCATGCGCCGGGGCGGTGGCGGCGAGCAGATGCACGCCCGCGTTACCGTGGCGCCGGGGCACCTGCAGCAGATGCAGCAGGCGCAGCAGTAAGGAGGCGTGGCACGCGGACTGGCGCCGGCATAAGATCGGTGCCAGTTCCTTCCGCCATAAAGACAGTCATGAGACCGCTATGACCTATTGCGTCGCCATGAACCTCGCCCAGGGCCTGGTCTTCGTTTCCGATTCGCGCACCAACGCCGGCGTCGACAACATCGCCGTGTTCCGCAAGCTGCATATCTTCGGCACGCCCGGAGAGCGCCTGATCGTGGTGCAGACCGCCGGCAACCTGGCCACCTCGCAGTCGGTGATCAGCGTGCTGCGGCAGCGCCTGGGCAGCGACCAGCCGAACCTGGACAACGTCGAGAACCTTTTCGAGGCGGCCCGGCTGGTGGGTTCAACGCTGCGCGAAGTGGTCGACCATGACGAGAACATCGGCCAGAACCAGGGCGTCGACCTGGGCAGTTCCTTCCTGGTCGGCGGTCAGATCGGCAGCGAAGTACCGCGCCTGTTCAACGTCTACCCGCAGGGCAACTTCATCGAGTCCGGTCGCGACACGCCTTACTTCCAGATCGGAGAGAGCAAGTACGGCAAGCCGATCATCGATCGCGCCATGAGCTACTCCACCCCGCTGGAGCAGGCCCTGCGCTGTGCGTTGATCAGCTTCGACTCGACCATCCGCAGCAACCTCTCGGTGGGCATGCCGCTGGACCTGCTGGTGTACCGCGAGGGCAGCCTGGAAGTGCCGGCGGGATACCGCATCCAGGAGGGCGATCCGTATTTCGAGGGTATCCGCGGGAAGTGGGGCGCGGGGTTGCGGCAGTTGCTGGGCGAACTGCCGGCGCCGCCGGGGGATTACTGGCACTGAGGCTCGGCGCTCGGGCGGGGGTGCGCTTTCCGGTCAGCCCCGTAGGGCGAATAACCTGGAACAGGTTATCCGCCGGCCCGAGCGGCGGATAACGCTGGCGCGTTATGCGCCCTACGAACTATGAACATCCGATACCTCTACCCGCCAACCTTCACCTTTCGCCCCGCCATGTGCTTGAGATAAGCCACGATCTCATCCAGCTCCTGGTCGCTGATCACCTCCGGCGCGAAGCCCTTCATCCGCGCTTCCGGCCAGTGCCGCAGGCTCTGCGGGTCGCGGATGTACTGCTTGAGGTAGCCGGCGGCGAAGTACTCGGTGGGGTTGTGCGGCAGGTTCAGGTCCGGCCCGAATTGCGAGTCGCCCGCGCCGTTGAGGCGATGGCAGGCCAGGCAGTTCTTCTGGAACTGGGCGAAGCCCGAGTGCACCTTCTTCGACGCGTCCTTGGCCGGCAGCAGGGCGGAGAAGCGCTCGGCCAGCGGTTTCAGGTAGCGGAGGCTGGCGACCTGGTAGGGCCATTGCTCGGGCCCGATGCCGGCGACCTTGGGGTCGGTCCAGACCAGGTAGAACGGGCCGGCCGAGGGTTTGCCGGCGGCCAGTTCCGGCCAGGGCTTGTCCGGTTCCTCGATGGCCAGCCAGGCGCGCGAGCCCTGGTTCGCCAGCAGCGGCGCGGCCGGCAGTTCGGCGGCGAAGCCATCCAGCGCCACGGCTTGCAGGTGGTCGCCGGACTTCACGCTCTCCAGCAGCGCGGCCAGGGGCACGGCGCGGTAATGCATGGTGCGGTTGTAGGAGACGTCAGCGGGAATCTCGATGTCCTGCGCCTTGGGGTTGGCCAGCAGCTGTTCGGTGGTCAGGCGGTGCTGGCCATTGGGCAGCTCAAGGGTCAGGGTGGCGGCGAAAGTCGTGGGGCAGAGCAGCAGAATGGACAGCAGCAGTGGGCGCATGGTCGGTTCCGTGAGCGGAGTGGGCGGCCGAACCATAGCAGAAGGAGGGGAGTGGAGGAGGTGACTCCCGTGCTGCGTTGACCGTGGCTCGCGAGTGGCGGCACGCGGTGCGCAGCAACGGGGTCGCCGGTTTGTTGTCCCTAGCCGACCAGGCGACTCAGATTGGGGATGATCAGTACCACTGTGGTGGCAAAGACGATCAGGCTAGCCTGACGCCATTTTCTTGATTGTTGATGATCCATCATGGCCTTCCGCCTTTCTTGTTGTTGGCGCGGGTCCGATCCGCACTCACGGCCTGTCGGCAGTGGAGCCCGCACCTTGGCTTCTGACCGCCCCGGCAATACCCGGCGGCGGCACTTTTCGCAGCGTCTGCAAAATGGAGTCTAAGCCTAGTGCGACGTGGGCTTAGACCATCTGGCAGCAAGTCCTGCAGTTCCAGGCATATTCCATCTATATGACCTGGGCGTGACAGCTCTGGCCTGCATGTCGACCGTTTGTCCGGCGCCTTGCGCATGCCTTTTCCAGAGCCTGCGCCCCCTTGGCCGCCGGTCGGAGGTTGAGCGTGGCGGTCAATGCGCCTGAGCGCTGCGGTCATTGTCGGTGCCCGCCACGCCGCTAAGGTAGGTCGACACGCCACGCCTGCGTGACGACAACTCTAAGAGAGAACGCCATGACCGAAGCATTCATTTACGACGCGGTGCGTACTCCCCGCGGCAAAGGCAAGAAGGACGGCGCGCTGCACAGCGTCAAGCCGGTCAACCTGATGGCCGGCGTGCTGCGCGCGCTGCAGCAGCGCAACCAGCTCGACACCGTCCAGGTCGACGACATCGTCCTGGGTTGCGTGACCCCGGTGGGCGACCAGGGGGCGGACATCGCCAAGACCGCCGCGCTGGTGGCGGACTGGGACGAGCAAGTCGCCGGCGTGCAGATCAACCGCTTCTGCGCCTCGGGCCTGGAGGCGGTCAACCTGGGCGCCATGAAGGTGCGCTCGGGCTTCGAGGACCTGGTGGTGGTCGGCGGCGTGGAATCCATGTCCCGCGTGCCCATGGGCTCCGACGGCGGCGCCTGGGCGCTGGACCCGGAAACCAACCTGCACACCAGTTTCGTCCCGCAGGGTATCGGCGCCGACCTGATCGCCACCCTGGAAGGCTTCAGCCGCGCCGACGTCGATGCCTTCGCCCTGCGCTCCCAGCAGAAGGCCGCCAAGGCCCGCGCCGAAGGGCTGTTCGCCAAGTCGCTGGTGCCGGTGACCGACCAGAACGGCATCGTCCTGCTCGACCACGACGAGTTCATCCGCGCCGACTCCACCCTCGAAGGCCTCGGCGGGCTCAAGCCCAGCTTCGAAATGATGGGGCAGATGGGCTTCGACGCCAGCGCGCTGCGCAAGTACAGCTTCGTCGAGCGCATCGAGCACGTGCACACGCCGGGCAACAGCTCCGGCATCGTCGACGGCGCCGCCGCCATGCTCATCGGCTCCGAAGCCAAGGGCCGCGAGCTGGGCCTGAAGGCGCGCGGGCGCATCGTCGCCACGGCGGTGACCAGCACCGACCCGACCATCATGCTCACCGGCCCCGCACCGGCCACCCGCAAGGCGCTGGCCAAGGCCGGGCTGAAGGCCGAGGACATCGACCTCTATGAAGTGAACGAAGCCTTCGCCTCGGTGGTGATGAAGTTCATGAAGGACATGGGCGTGCCCGAGAGCAAGGTCAACGTCAACGGCGGCTCCATCGCCATGGGCCACCCGCTGGGCGCCACCGGCTGCATGATCCTCGGCACCCTGCTGGACGAGCTGGAGCGGCGCAACCTGCGCTACGGCCTGGCCACCCTCTGCGTGGGCGGCGGCATGGGTATCGCGACGATTATCGAACGAGTTTAAGGATCGATCATGGGCTACTGCGCTCGGCCATGCTGCGTTGGAAATGCTCCGGGAATGCTCATTGGCTACAGCCAACTCCGCTTCCCGAAGCATTTCCGCCTTGCCTGACCTTCGCTCGTGACGCCCCTGAAGCGATCCTCCAGAACGGGAAGAAGACAAAAATGACTGACGCCATCCGTTATGAGAAAGGCCAGGACAACATCGTCGTCCTGACCATGGACATGCCCGGCCAGAGCGCCAACACCATGAACGGTGTGTACCGCGAGGCCATGGCCGCCACCGTCGCGCGCCTGGAAGCCGAGAAGGATTCGATCGCCGGCGTGGTGATTACCTCGGCGAAGAAGACCTTCTTCGCCGGCGGCGACCTGAATGAACTGATCAAGGTGACCAAGGCCGATGCCCAGGCCTTCTATGAAGGCATCCTGGTGCTCAAGGGCCAGCTGCGCCGCCTGGAAACCCTCGGCAAACCGGTGGTCGCCGCCATCAATGGCGCGGCCCTGGGTGGCGGTTGGGAAATCTGCCTGGCCTGCCACCACCGCGTCGCCCTGGACGAAAGCCACGTCCAGCTCGGCCTGCCGGAAGTCACCCTGGGCCTGCTGCCCGGCGGTGGCGGCGTGGTGCGCATGGTGCGCCTGCTCGGCTTGGAGAAGGCCCTGCCGTACCTGGCCGAAGGCAAGAAGGTGCGCCCGGAGCAGGCCCTCAAGGCCGGCCTGATCCATCAGTTGGCCTCCAGCCGCGAAGACATGCTGGCCAAGGCCCGCGAGTGGATCGCCGCCAACCCAGCCGCCAAGCAGCCGTGGGACAGCGCCGGCTACAAGATCCCCGGCGGCACGCCGTCCAGCCCGGCCGTGGCGCAGATGCTGGCGATTGCGCCCTCCGTGCTGCGCGACAAGACCAAGGGCTGCTTCCCGGCGCCGGAGAAGATCATGTGCGCCGCCGTCGAAGGTGCGCAGGTGGACTTCGACACCGCCCAGCTGATCGAGGCGCGCTACTTCACCGAGCTGACCACCGGCCAGGTGGCGAAGAACATGATCGGCACCTTCTGGTTCCAGCTCAACGAGATCAACGCCGGCAAGTCCCGTCCGCAGGGGATCTCGCCGCAGCAGACGAAGAAGGTCGGGGTGGTTGGCGCCGGCATGATGGGCGCGGGCATCGCCTACGTCTCGGCCGCCGCTGGCATCGAGGTGGTGCTCAAGGACGTGTCCATCGAAGCGGCCGAGAAGGGCAAGGCCTACTCCGCCGGCCTGCTGGACAAGAAGGTCGGCAAGGGCCAGATGAGCGCCGAGAAGCGCGATGCCTTCCTCGCACGTATCCAGCCAACCGCCAGCGACGCCGACTTCGAAGGCTGCGACCTGATCATCGAAGCCGTGTTCGAGGACCGTGGCCTGAAGGCCAAGGTCAGCGCCGCCGCCGAGTCCTCCGCGCTGCCCGACGCGGTGATCGCCTCCAACACCTCGACCCTGCCGATCACCGGCCTGGCCGAGGCAGTGGCGCAGCCGCAGAAGTTCATCGGCCTGCACTTCTTCAGCCCGGTGGACAAGATGCCGCTGGTGGAGATCATCCGCGGCGAGAAGACCGACGACGCCACCCTGGCCCGCGCCTTCGACTACGTCCTGCAGATCAAGAAGACCCCGATCGTGGTCCATGACAGTCGTGGCTTCTTTACCTCCCGCGTGTTCGGCACCTTCACCAATGAAGGCCTGGCCATGCTCGGCGAGGGCGTGTCCGCGGCGATGATTGAGAACCAGGCGCGCCAGGCCGGCATGCCGGTGGGCCCGCTGGCGATCAGCGACGAAGTGTCGATGAGCCTGATGACCCACATCCGCGAGCAGACCCGCAAGGACCTGGAGGCCGAAGGCAAGCAGCTGCCGAAGCACCCGGCCTTCGCCGTGGTGGACCTGATGGTCAACGAGTACAAGCGCCCCGGCAAAGCCGCCGGTGCCGGTTTCTACGACTATCCCGCCAATGGCAAAAAGCACCTGTGGCCGGAGCTGAAGCAGCGCTTCGAGAAGGCCGACGCGCAGATATCCGCCGAGGACGTGCGCGACCGTATCCTCTTCGTGCAGGCCATCGAGACGGTGCGCTGCGTGGAGGAGGGTGTGCTGACCTCCACCGCCGACGCCAACATCGGCTCGATCTTCGGCATCGGCTTCGCGGCCTGGAGCGGCGGTGCGCTGCAGTTCATCAACCAGTACGGCCTGAAGGACTTCATCGCCCGCGCCGAGTACCTGGCCGAGCAGTATGGCGAGCGCTTCCTGCCGCCGGCGCTGTTGCTGGAGAAGGCGGCGCGGGGGGAGAGCTTCTGAGGCGGCTCCTTCAAGAGCCCCTCACCCCAGCCCTGGCTACGCGCCCCGCTCCGAAGGGAGAGGGAGCAGATCGTGCCGGCTGATACATTGGTTTCACCTTGCACCCAAGCAGTCCCCTCTCCCTTTGGGAGAGGGTTAGGGTGAGGGGAATAGGCAGGCACGGACTTTCAGGCGCGCTCTTAAATAGAGAAACCGGCCCTGGTGGCCGGTTTTTTCTTGCCCGCACAGACCGTAGGATGATGCCTTCCCACTCACCAGGTCCGTTCCGATGACGCCACCCGCCCTGTTGATCATCGACCAGCAGAAAGGCATGCGCGAAAGCCCCGAGCCGCGCAACAACCCGCACGCAGAGCAACGCATCGGCGACCTGCTGGCAGCCTGGCGCAAGGCCGGCTGGCCGGTGGTGCACGTCCGGCACATTTCCCGCACGCCCGGCTCGCCGTTCTGGCCGGGGCAGCCGGGGGCGGAGTTCCAGGAAGCGCTGGCGCCGCTGGACCACGAACATGTGGTGGAGAAGAACGTCCCCGACGCCTTCATCAACGGCGGCCTGGAGCGCTGGCTGCGGGTGCGCGGCATCGATGCGCTGGTGATCTGCGGCGTCAGCACCAACAACTCGGTGGAGGCCACGGCGCGCACGGCGGGCAACCTGGGCTTCTTCACGCAGGTCGCGGCGGACGCCTGCTTCGCCTTTGACAAGCGCGATTTCAACGGCGTGCAGCGCAGCGCGGAGGAGGTCCATGCCATGTCACTGGCCAACCTGCAAGGCGAATATGCGCAGGTGCTGGATGCGAACTCGATCCTGCGAACGCTGTCCCTGACCTGAATCCTTGCCGACCGGCCGTCACCCTTGTGCATCCACGCAATTGAAGGGTGATGGATTTTCCGGTATTTCCCCTCAAATTCCTGCACAAGAATCGGCTTCGGCATCTTGTGCGGTGAAAAAAATGGGCGTAATTTTCACGCGCGTTTCATCAGTGTCAGGAAAACCATTCTTATCAGCCGCTAACCCCCCAGGAATCACCCCTGCATGTCGTTGCACATCTGCATTCTGGAAACCGACATCCTCCGCCCCGAGCTGATCGACCAGTACAAAGGCTATGGCTGGATGTTCCAGCAACTGTTCGCCAAGCAACCCGTTCCGGCCGAATTCAAGGTCTACAACGTGGTGGAAGGGCATTACCCGCCCGAAGATGAGAAGTTCGACGCGTACCTGGTGACCGGCAGCAAGGCGGACTCGTTTGGTACTGATCCCTGGATCCAGACCCTCAAGGACTACGTGCTGAAGCTCTATCAGCGCGGCGACAAGCTGCTGGGCGTGTGCTTCGGCCACCAACTGCTGGCCCTGGTGCTGGGTGGCAAGGCCGAACGCGCCGATCAGGGCTGGGGCGTGGGCATCCACGACTACCGCATCGAGGAGCAGCCGGAGTGGATGAGCCCGTCGCTGGGCGATGGCCTGACCCTGCTGGTCAGCCACCAGGACCAGGTCACCGAGCTGCCCCACGGCGCGCGCCGCATCGCCTCCAGCGACTTCTGCCCGAACGCTGCCTACGCGATTGGCGACCAGGTGCTGTGCTTCCAGGGTCACCCGGAGTTCCAGAGCGACTATTCCCAGGCGATCCTGGAACTGCGCAAGCACGTCTTCAGCGAGCCGGTGTTCCAGTCCGGTATCGATAGCCTCGCGCGCCCGCACCAGGGCACCGCGGTGGGCGAGTGGATGATGCGCTTCGTGCAGCAGGGCCGCGAGAAGAAGCAGAACGCTGCCTGATTCCGGCTATGCCCCACTAAAACGCCGCTCAATTGAGCGGCGTTTTCGTTTGTGTAGCGCGCCTTTCGCGCCCATCGCGGACGGAGTCCGCTCCTACGCAAATGTGCGGCTCTTGTAGGAGCGGACTCTGTCCGCGATCCGGCCATCAGGCCGCCAGGCATCAGAGCCACTCCGCCTGCTTGAAGCTGATGTACAGCCCGACGCACCCCAGCACCAGCAGGCCCATGACCAGGAAGTAGCCGTAGTGCCAGTGCAGCTCCGGGATGTATTCGAAGTTCATCCCGTAGATGCCTGCCACCGCCGTGGGAAACGCGAGGATCGCCGCCCAGGCGGCGAACTTGCGTTGCACCACGCTCTGCCGTGAAGACTCCAGCGCCAGCCCGACCTCGATGGTCTGGGTGGCCACGTCGCGCAGGGTGGTGAGGTCTTCCAGCAGGCGATTGACGTGGATCGCCACGTCACGGAAGTAGGGGCGCATCTGCTTGTCGATGAAGGGGAAGTCCAGGCGCTGCAGTTCCTGACAGATCTCCACCATGGGCGCGGCATAGTGCTTGAGCCTGAGCACCTCGCGGCGCAGGCCGTAGATCTTCTCGATCTGCTCCTGGGTCAGCGACTTGCGCAGCACCTGTTGCTCTACTTCCTCGATTTCCCCGCGAATGGCTTCCACCACCGGCTCGTAGTTGCTGACTACGAAGTCGAGCAGGGCATAGAGCACGAAGTCGGTGCCGTGGGCCAACAGCAGCGGCCGAGCCTCGCAGCGCTGGCGCACCTGGGAGTAGGACTGCGAGAAGCCGTGGCGGGCGCTGATGATGTAGCCGACGCCGGCGAACAGGTGGGTCTCCACGAACATCAGTCGGCTGTCAGCACGGATTGGCGAATAGATCACCATGAACAGCGCGTCGCCGAAGGTCTCCAGCTTCGGTCGGCTGTGCTTTTCCAGGGCGTCGGAGACGGCCAGTTCGTGCAGGTTGAACTGCCGCTGCAGGTTGAACATTTCTTCCGGTGTCGGCTCCTGTAACCCCGTCCAGACAAAATGATCGGGTTGGCAAGCCCAGCGGTAACCGTCCTCCAGGGGAATATCGGAGACCTTGCGGCCCTTGCTGTAGACGGCGGATGCGATGACACGGCCCATGGTGACCCCCGCAACTGGCTGGCGCGCGGGACGGTTCGCCCCACGACGCAGACGCTCACGCGGACAGTGTTGGACAAGCTGGCCGGCAGCGCCAGCCGACAGGCATCAGGAATGGGGTGTGAGGGCGCCCTGCAGGCCTTGCAGGGCCACTGGCAGTGCCTGGTTGATGCGGGTGAAGAGCGCGCCTCTGTCGACGTTGTCCACCGGTGCGCGGCGGACGCTGTCGTAGCCTGCCGCCAGCGCCATGATGACCAGGATCACCATGGTGTAGAGCCCCAGGGCGGCGAGGGCGCCGTTGCGAGCGTAGCGGTGGGCCTGGCGATTCATGGTGGCGACTCGGGCGGTTGGAAGCGATGGCTCAGTGTCGCCGTCGCTCCGCCCGTTGAATAACGAAGCCGGTTGCTTTCGAGTATCAGGGAAAATGATGGGGTGCCGAGGTGCCTGCCGCCGTGGCGTTCGGAGGGGGTGCTCGGAAGTTTCCGAGAACTGGGCTGCGTTCATGGGCGTTTGACCCGCGTCAAAAATGGGGAGGCTGCCGGGCGTAGCGTGGGAATCAGGGGGTAGCGCGACGCTGCCACGGACATTCCGAACACAAGGAACTCTTCATGATTCGATACGTTGAAGGCGACGTTCTGCTCAGCAAGGCCCAGGTCATCGCGCATGGCATCGCGCCGCAGGACCACTTCGACTCCGGCCTGGCGCTGGCACTGCGCGAACGCTGGCCGTCGATGGTGCGCGACTACCGCCACGCCGCCCATTCGGATGCGCCCGAGGCCGGCTCGATCTGGGTCTGGTCGGGCGTCGATGCCGATGGTGATACCCGTTGCATCGCCAACCTGCTGACCCAGGACATGCAGGGTTCGGGACGCAGCGCGCGACCGGGGAAGGCGACGCTGGAGAACGTCGGACATTGTCTGAAGGAGTTTGCCCGCTACCTGCTGAGCGAGCGGGTGAGCAGCGTGGCGCTGCCTTGCCTGGCGACCGGGGTGGGCGGGCTCGACTGGAAGGACGTGAAGCCGTTGGTCGAGCGTTATCTGGGCGATCTGGGCATTGCAGTGGTGGTCTACGAGGTCTACCGCAAGGGAGTGGCCGCCGCTGAGTGACGACGCCCCGTCGCCCTTGAAAAGCCCGGCTGCAAGCCGGGCTTTTCGCATCGGGCTGGAGGGCATGATGTCACCTGCTGTGGGCGAGGGCGGTGTCAGCCTTGCTTGGCAGTGGCTTCCACGGTGTGGCTGGCCGCCTGCTCGGTCGGTTGCTGCTGGGCGCTCTGGACCAGGTCGAGCATACGGTTCTGCATCAGCGGGGATTCTTCGGCGAAGCTGGCCTGGGCGGCGATGGCGGTGGCAGCGGCGAAGAGGGTTGCGGCGATAACCTTGAGTTTCATTATGAACACCTCCGATGGTGTTGCTTTGGGTTCATCCATAGGTTAATGCGCAATAATTTTTGAAAAACAGCAATTCGGCTTAATGAGTTTTTACAAAAACGCAACAGTAGGCTTGCGCAATGAAAGTCCCTGCCATAAAAAAGCCCGGCGCAAGGGCGTACTGCCAGGCGGGGCTCTTTCGCTCCTGCCGCTCGTCGCTCGAGTACTGGCTCAACGCCAGTTCCCACATTCCTGTCTAGACTGCGATGCAGGGCCTCATTGAGCCCCGCCTTAGCCGCTTTCCCACATACCCAGAGGCGCGGCCGCCACGGAAAGGACTGGAGACTACATGGACGGTCGTCAATTCCCACAATCCCGCCAGTACCTGCTGCCATTGCTGGTAACCCTTACCCTGATGCTCGTTTTCGGGGGGCTGGTGCTCTGGCAGTGGCTGGCTCTGGAAGCGCGCAACCGTACCGAGTACGAGCAGCGCTTCAAGCTCGAGGCCGAGGAAATCGCCCATCGCGTCAGCAACCGGATGCGCTCCTACGAGATGGTTCTGCGCGGTATGTCCGGCCTGATCGTCGGCACTGACGCGGTGTCGGCCGAGGAATGGGCGCGGGCCACTGACCAGTTGCAGTTGCAGGACCGCTATCCGGGCATCCAGGCGCTGGCGTGGGCGCGCTACCTGAAGCGTGCAGAAGTCAACGAGTTCGTCAGCGAGATCTGGGATCAGGGTCGCCGCGATTTCCGCATCATCCCTCCGGAGCCGCGGGACGAGTACATCGTGGTGCAGTACAGCAGCCCCATGGACTGGCGCAACCGCCGCACCCTGGGGTTCGACATGCTTACCGAGCCGGTGCGCCGGGCGGCTCTCGACCTCGCCCGGGAAACCGGCGAGGTGAGTCTCACCGGGCCGCTGAAACTCAGGCAGGAAACCGAGCAGCAAGCGCAGAGCGGTGTGATCCTCTATATGCCGGTGTACCGCCCGGACGCGCCCAGCACCTCGGTCGAAGAGCGCCGTGCCGGGCTGCTTGGCATGGTCTGCGGTGCTTTTCGGATAAACGACCTGATGGCCGGCATCCTGGGTGCCCAGAGCAACCTCTACAGCATCGATCTCAGGGATGCCGGCAGTTCCGAGCCCATGCTGCAGGTATCCGACAAAGGTCACCAGCCGCGCTTCCACGAGGTCGAGGAACTGAAGCTGTTCGGCCGCACCTGGGCCCTGGGAGTGGGCAGCACGGCCGAGTACGAGGCCATGCAGAGCAACAACCGCATCACCTTCAGCCTCTGGACCGGCCTGTCTGCCGCGCTGTTGCTGGCCCTGTTGGTCGGGAGCTACCTCTACCAGCGAGAGCGGAGTCTGCAGCTCAGCCTGTCCGCGACCGCCGAACTGACCGAGCGCGAGGAGCGTTTCCGCCTGCTGCTGCAGCATCTGCCGGTGGCCACCCTGACCTGCGGGGAGAATGGCCGTATCGAGATGGCCAATGCCCGCGCCGGAGAGCTGTTCGCCTGCGAGGCGGAGAGCCTGGTGGGGCAGAACCTGCGCCGGTTCGTGCCGAGCCTGGTGGACCTGCCGCAACAATTGGCCACGCAGGCTCCCGCCGCCCTGACGGAGATCGAGGCCTTGCAGGAGGACGGTGAGCGAGTTGCCGTGGCTTTCAGCCTGAGCACCTTCAACCACGGCAATGACCAGCGCTACCTGCTCAGCCTTGTGGACATGCAGGCGCGCAAGAGCGCCGAGGAGCGTTTCCGCCTGGTGGTCGAAGCCTCGCCCAACGCCATCGTCCTGGTGGATACCCGTGGTCGGATCGCCATGGTCAATCGCCAGACCGAACAACTGTTCGGCTATAGCCGTCACGACCTGCTCGAATCGTCCGTGGAAATGCTCCTTCCCGAGGCCCTGCGCGAGGCCCATGTGGCATTGCGCGAAAGCTTCCAGCGCAAGCCCGAGCAACGGCGCATGGGCAACAATCGGGAGTTGTTCGGCGTACACCGGGACGGCCACATGATCCCGATGGAGGTGGGCCTGTCGCCGATCCGCGCCGGCCGCGAACTGCTGGTGCAGGCAGTGATCATCGACATCAGCGAGCGCAAGGCCGCCGAGCAGCGACTGCGTGACCAGGCCGAGCAATTGATGCTGGCCAACCGCTACAAGTCGGAATTCCTCGCCAACATGTCCCATGAGTTGCGCACGCCACTGAACAGCATCCTGATCCTCAGCGATCAGCTGCGGCAGAACATGGCCGGAAACCTCACCGAGAAACAGACCCGCCACGCCGATATCGTCCATCGCGCCGGCAGTGACCTGCTGCAATTGATCAACGACGTGCTCGACCTGGCCAAGGTCGAGGCAGGGCGCATGCAGCTCAAGCTGGAGCCACTCAATGTGCAGGACATGCTCGCCGAGCTGGACGGCAGCCTGCGGCCCATGGCCGAGGTCAAGGGCCTGCGCCTGTCCACCCACGTCCAGGCCGGCGTGCCAAGGGTTATCCATAGCGACCGGGTGCGCATGCACCAGATCCTGCGCAACCTGCTGTCCAACGCCCTGAAGTTCACCGAGCAGGGCGAGGTAGATCTGTCCGTAGAGCTGGACCCGGCGGCGGCGATCGATGAGCGCGAAGTGTTGTGCTTCGTCGTCCGTGATACGGGCGTCGGCATCCCCGAAGACCAGCACGAACGCATCTTCCAGGCCTTCCAGCAAATCGATGGTTCCACCAGCCGGCGCTTCGGCGGCACCGGCCTGGGCCTGGCCATCACCCGTCAGCTGGTGCTTGCCCTGGACGGCACCATCACCCTGGAAAGCGTGCCGGGGCAGGGTTCGCGCTTCAGCGTCCGGCTGCCGGTGGCGGTGGGCGCGAGCCAGCCGAAGTCCGATGAGCCCCCCGCACAACCGGTGCGTGGCGGCCAGGGGCCGGCGGTGCTGATCGTCGAAGACGACGTCAACTTCGCCTCGGTGATAGCCGAGGAGGCCCAGACCCGTGGCTTCTCCAGCGTCCACTGCCGCAGCGGCAAGCAGGCTATCGAGTTGCTGCAGAACGAGCGCTTCGCTGCCGTCATCCTCGACATCTTGCTGCCGGACGTCAGTGGCTGGCAGATCTACCGGCGTTTGCGTAGCCATTCGAACCACCGCGCGACCCCGGTGAATATCGTTTCCTGCGTGCCCCAGCCCCAGGACTGGCACGAGGACGCCACCCGCTACCTGGTCAAACCCATCGCCCGCGAGGATCTGGAGCAAGTGTTCCAGGACCTGGAAGGCGGCCGTCCGCCGGTGGAGCGCAAGCTGTTGCTGGTGGAGGACGTGGACGTGGAGCGCGAGCACTATCGCGAGCACCTGGAGCAACTGGGCTTCAAGGTGGTGGCCAGTGCCAATGGCGAGGGTGCCCGCAAGGCCTACGCGGAGAACAATTTCTCCGCTCTGGTGATAGACCTCGACCTGCCTGACCAGGATGGTTTCGAGCTGCTCGACAGCCTTCACCGCGAACGCCCACTGGATGGTTCGCGGGTGGTCATCAACACCGGTGTCGACGTCAACCAGCAGAACCTGCAACGCCTGCGCCGCTATTCGGCGGTGGTGGTGCCCAAGGCGGGCGGAGACCTCAAGAACCTCAGTTCGGCGGTCCAGGGATTCCTCGCCGGCCTGCGCGAACCGCAGGCCAGCTCGTGGTCGGACCCGCTGGAAGGCAGCCGCGTGCTGCTGGTGGACGATGACGTGCGCAACATCTACGCCCTCAGCGCCCTGCTCGACGAAATCGGCATGAAGGTCACCGCCGCCCGCGACGGCCTGGAGGCCATCGAATGCTTCCAGCGCGAACCCTTCGACCTGATCCTGATGGACATGGCCATGCCCAACATGGACGGCTACACCGCCACCCGCGTGCTCAAGCAGGAGCACGGCTGCGGCATCCCGATCATCGCCCTGACCGCCCATGCGATGAAGGGCGACCGGGAGAAATGCATCACCGCGGGCGCCGACGATTACCTGGCCAAGCCGGTGAGTCGCCAGGAATTGCTGGACATGCTTTACCGCTGGCTGGAACAACCGGGAGTTCGCCATGGCGCACCTGCAGCTTAAGGAGGCCCCTGCGGCCAACACCCTGCTGGTGGTGGATGACCGCCAGGAAAACCTCATCGCCATGGAAGCATTGCTGGACGACGGTGAATGGCAGGTGCTGACCGTGGATTCCGGCGAGGCAGCGCTGAAATGCCTGCTGGAGGAAGAGGTCGGCCTGGTGCTGCTGGATGTGCAGATGCCGCGCATGGACGGTTTCGAGGTGGCGCGGCTGATGCGCAGCAGTCCGTTGACTCGCTATACGCCGATCATCTTCATTTCCGCCATCGCCCACACCCATGAAGCCGTGCTGCACGGCTATTCGTCCGGGGCGGTGGATTTCATCCTCAAGCCCTTCGACCCCCAGGTGCTGCGCCTCAAGATCCAGTCCCTGCTGGCCCATGAACGCAACCGGCGCGACCTGCTGCAACTCAGCCAGCAACTGGACAGCGCCCGCGCCTTCAACGCCTCGGTGCTGGAGAACGCCGCCGAAGGCATCCTGGTAGTCGGCGAGGACGGCCTCATCAGCTTTGCCAACCCGGCCTCGGCGCAAATGTTCCAGGGCTCGGTGGGGGATCTGGAGGGCAAGCCGCTGCTGAATCTGATCGCCCACCCGGAGATGAGCGGCGAGTGGAAGCTGTCGGACTTCTACCGCCACTGGAAGCGGAACGAGACCTACCGCCTGCACGACGCCAGTCTCAAGACCATGAACGGCGAGCGCCTGCCGGTAGCGTTGTCGGCGTCGCCCCTGCCACGGCTGCAACGCTCCATGGTGGTCATCGCCCTGGATATGTCGGTGGTGCACCACCTCCACGCGCAACTGGAATCCCAGGCCATCACCGATGCCCTCACTGGGCTGCTCAACCGCCGCGGCTTCCACAAGGCGCTGGAAGCCTCCCTGGCTCGCGTCGAGCGCAATGGCAAGCGCATGGCGGTGCTCTACCTGGATCTGGACGGCTTCAAGCTGATCAACGATTCCCTCGGCCACGAGGCCGGCGACCGCGTGTTGCGGCGGGTAGGGGAACAGCTGAAGAACTGCCTGCGCCCCTACGACATCCTGGCGCGCATGGGGGGCGACGAGTTCACGGCGCTGCTCGACAGCCTCGACCACCCCGAAGACGCCGCGCGAGTGGCTGAGAAGCTGATCGAGATGGTTTCGGTGCGCCATCGCATCGACGGCATCGACGTCACCATTGGCGCCAGCGTCGGCATCGCCAGCTTCCCCGAGTGCGGACAGACCGTGGACGGCCTGTTGCGCGCGGCGGATATCGCCATGTACGAGGCCAAGCGCGCCGGCCGCCAGCAGTACCGCTTCTATTCGCCGGAAATGAACGGCCGCGCCCGCTCCCGGTTGATGCTGGAAGAGAGCCTGCGCAATGCCATCGAGCAGAACGACTTTCATCTGGTCTACCAGCCCCAGATCCACCTCGAGACCGGCCGCCTGCGCGGCTTCGAGGCGCTGCTGCGCTGGGAACACCGGGTGGCCGGCATGGTTCCGCCCAATGTGTTCATTCCGCTGCTGGAGGAAACCCGGCTGATCAACCGCCTGGGCGACTGGGTGCTGCGGGAGGGGGCCAGCCAGTGCAGTGCCTGGAGGCAGGGCTTCGGCGACGACCTGGTGGTCAGCATCAACGTCTGCCCGCTGCAGTTCGGCATGCCGCAACTGGTGGAAGACCTGCGGCGGGTGCTGGGCAACTTCAGCTTGCGGCCCTCGCAACTGGAAGTGGAGGTCACCGAAAGCGCACTGATGCAGGACCTGGAGCTGACTCGCGAACAGCTCCGGCAACTGCGCGCCCTGGGCGTGCGGATCGCCATCGACGACTTCGGCACCGGCTATTCGTCCCTGGCCTACCTGCGCCATTTCGAGCTGGATACCCTGAAGATCGACCGCCTGTTCATCTCCAACATGCTGGAATCGCCGCGCGATGCCGCGGTGGTCAGCACCATCATCGACCTCAGCCGCCACCTGGGCCTGGAAGTCATCGCCGAAGGTGTGGAAACCGCAGCCCAGCGCGACTGGCTGCTGGCGCATGGCTGCACCTACATGCAGGGTTTCCTGGTGGCGCCGGGGCTGCCCGTGGCAGAGGCCGGGGCCTTTCCTCGTGTAGTGGACTGGCGCGCTTTGCAAGAAGCGGCCCTCACTGCCAGCCGCTCTCCCTGACGTGGAGAGGGGCGTTCATCCGCGCCGATGAACGCTTGAGTGAGAAGCGATCAGGCCGGGGCGCAAGGCGAGGGTTGCAAGGTCTACCCGGTACGCCGGCTCACCACCGGCGCGCACACGTCAATCCCTACACGTCACCTGTCGGGGCATCCGGGATCACGCCCCGGCATATCGCGATAAGGCGGCTCCATGTCTTGCTTTGTTGTGGCGTATCCCAACGCGCCAGGTGCCAAGTTCGATTTCACCTACTAGTGCGAGGAGCACATCCCACTCCTGACCCGCCTGATCGGCGAGAACCTGGTGAAAGTCGACGTGCGCAAGGGCCTGGCCGCAGCGGATGGGCGGAAAGGTCCAACGCCGACGCCACCCACTCAATCGGGATGTGTTGCGTGACGGTGCTCAGATCGGAGAAGTCGAACAGGTCGCCAGGTCGTGCAGTTGCTGTTGGAAGGACATAAAAAATCCGATGCCAGAAGTCTGGCATCGGATTCTCAGGGAGCCCCGGCAGCAGCTCAAATGCTTAAGTGAACAGCATTACGGCGCAAGGCCGGGCTCTTTCATTGCGCACTCAGGCGAGGTGCTGCTTGTCCTGCTCGATGGCGCGGTCGAGGGTCTCCAGCAGTTGCTTGCGCACTTTCAGCTTGGTGTTGCGGTGTGCGGTCATGTTGAGCTTCTTCAGGTGGCGTGCCGCTTCGAGGGCTGCCTCCCGCAGTTGCTCGGTCGGCACAACCTTGTCGAGGAAACCGGCGTCCACGGCATCGCGCGGGTTGAACATCTCGGCGTTGATCACCGAGCGGGTGAAGGCGGAGCGACGCAGGCGGTCGCGGGCCAGTTCGATGCCCACGTGGTGCATGGTCATGCCGATGGCGACTTCGTTCAGGCCGATCTGGAACGGGCCGTCGACGCCGATGCGGTAATCCGCCGAGAGCAGGATGAACGCGCCCTTGGCCACCGCATGGCCGGTGCAGGCGACGATGACCGGGTAGGGGTGGGAGAGCATGCGGCGCGCGAGAGTGGAGCCGGCGGCCACCAGATTCACGGCGTTCTCCGGGCCGGAGGTCATCACCTTCAGGTCGTAGCCGCCGGAGAGAATGCCCGGCTGGCCGGTGACGATGACCACCGCGCGATCCTGCTCCGCCTGATCCAGCGCCTGATTGAAGGCCTCGATGACGGCGGGGGAGATCGCGTTCACCTTGCCGTTGTTCAGGGTCAGGGTGGCGATGCCGTCTTCGAGTTGGTAGGTGATCAGCTCACTCATGGCGGTAGTCCTTGGTTGGAAGTGCGGCAGAACATACTGACGGGGGAGGCGGGCGTAAAGCACTTTGGCTGACCGGTGAGTCACCCGGAATCCGGGGCTTGTGGGGAGTCGTACGCATTTCCGGGAAGCCGTCGTGGAGGCTGTTCGACAGTGCTGTTAAGCTGCCACTATTGCCTGTGATACCCCCGCTCTCGCAAGGACCGCCGCTGCATGTCGAAACTCGTCAAATGGTTATTCCTCGCCCTGATCGCCGTCGCGCTGATCATCAAGGTGTCGCTGTGGCTGTCCGTGCGCAGCATCGTCGATGATGCGATTGCGCAGCTGTCGCCGATGATGGAGATCAGCTACGGCGGCATTTCCTCGTCCTTCGACGGTCGGGTCGGGCTCAAGAACGTGGTGATCAGGGTGCCCCTGGCCCACGACAGCCTCAAGGTGGCCCACGCCCAATTGAAGTTCAACGGCTTGCGGGCGCTGCTGAGCTTCAAGGAGCGCCTGGCCGAGCACAAGCTGCCCGAGCAGCTGGCGCTGGAGCTGCAGGGCGTGGAATTGGAGGTGGCCGGCCCGTTCGTGCAGCAGCTGTATGCCGTGCCCGCCGATAAGAGCGCGTTCACCGCGATGAGCGAAGTGGCCTGCGGCAATGTCCGAAATATCGGTGTCGATGAGTTGCTGCAGATGGGCTATCGCACGCTGCAATCGGACCTCGAGTTCTCCTATCGCTTCGAGCCCGGTGCGCAGAAGCTCACCTTCAACCTGCGCAACGATGCCCGCGACATGCTGGACCTGCACCTGAGCATGTCGCTGATGAATGTGTCCGAGCGTCCGGGTGACATGCGCGTGAACCCGCCGAGGGTCGAGCAGGTCACCGTGCAGATGGACGACAACCAGTACCAGCGCCGGGTCACCGAGTTCTGCCGCGGCAAGATGGGCCTCGACCAGAAGGCGTACCTGGCCCAGTCGCTGGAGCAGTTCGACAAGTCCCTGCGCCAGCAGCGCATCGCCCTGGACAAGCCGGTGCTCGAGGCTTACGGCCGCTACCTGAGTGATCCCCGTTCGCTGCGCATCGAACTGACCCCCAGCGAGGGGATGACCTGGGATGGTCTACAGTTCTTCGAGCCTAAGGATGTCATCGGGATGCTCCGACCGAGCGTTCTGGTCAATCAGGAGGCGGTATCCCAGCTGGGCTTCACCTGGGTCGATCCGCTCAAACGCAAAATCACTCCGGAAAACGACCTTCAAAAGGTTTCGGCTGAAGAAACGGTTGAGTCGGAGGCTAGAACGCAGCAATATGAGTTCGTTAATGTTGACAGCCTTGCCCAGTACACCGGCAAGCGCCTGCAGTTCATCACGTTTGATGGTGCCTATTACCAGGGTGTGCTGCACAAGGTGGAGAACGGTCGAGCCTATATCACAGTCCTGATCGGGACCGGCTCGGCGGAAATGTTCCTCCGCCTGAACAAGATCAATCAGGTGCGGGTCATGTTGTGAGGCCCCAGAAGGAGAGAGCAAGTGAGTGAGTCGTTGTCCATCCATCACGATGAAACCAGCCACCAGTTCGTCACGACGGTGGACGGCCATCGCGCCTATCTGGCCTACATGGATCTGGGCAAGCAGACGCTCGATATCTATCGCACCTTTGTCCCGGACACCCTGCGTGGCCGTGGTATCGCCGCCGCCCTCACTGAGCACGCCCTGCAGTACGCCGAGCGCAAGGGCTACAGCGTGATCCCGTCGTGCTCCTATGTGGAGCGCTACCTGGAGCGCCGCCAGCGCCATACCGATACCGCGCTCTGATCCTCGGATCGCAGAGATGAAAAAGCCGGGCACATTGCCCGGCTTTTTGTTTGATGCGTAATCCGCCCGAGCGGCGTGGCGCTGCTTTCTGTTGGAGCGAGCTTGCTCGCGAACAGAGATTCCAGGGACGTCGGCGTCAAGCGGTTCGCGAGCACGCTCGCTCCCAAAAAACAGCCATCCCCGAAGCACGTGCGAGCCAAAGAAAAAGCCGGGCAATCGCCCGGCTGTTTCGTGCCCGCTTGAAGGGTCAGCCGCGCTGACGCTTGGGCAGGACGTCCTTGAGCTTGGCGTGCATGCTGCGCACGGCCTTCTCGGTGGCGTCCCAGTCGATGCAGGCGTCGGTGATGGAAACACCGTACTGCAACTGGCACAGGTCCTTCGGGATCGGCTGGCTACCCCAGCCCAGGTGGCTTTCCACCATCAGGCCGACGATGGAGTTGTTGCCTTCGGCGATCTGGTTGGCGACGTTGTCCATCACCAGCGGCTGCAGGGCCGGGTCCTTGTTGGAGTTGGCGTGGCTGCAGTCGACCATGATGTTCAGCGGGATCTTCGCCTTGTTCAGTTCCTGCTCGCACAGCGCGACGCTGACCGAATCGTAGTTCGGCTTGCCGTTGCCGCCGCGCAGCACCACGTGGCCGTAGGCGTTGCCCTTGGTGGTCACGATGGAGACGCCGCCTTCCTGGTTGATGCCCAGGAAACGGTGCGGGCTGGAAACCGATTGCAGGGCGTTGATCGCCACGGTCAGGCTGCCGTCGGTGCCGTTCTTGAAGCCGACCGCCGAGGATAGGCCGGAGGCCATCTCGCGGTGGGTCTGGGATTCGGTGGTGCGCGCGCCAATGGCCGACCAGCTGATCAGGTCCTGCAGGTACTGCGGGGAGATCGGGTCGAGCGCTTCGGTGGCAGTGGGCAGGCCCATCTCGGCGAGGTCGCGCAGCAGCTGGCGACCGATGTGCAGGCCGTCCTGGATCTTGAAGGAGTCATCCAGGTAGGGGTCGTTGATCAGACCCTTCCAGCCCACGGTGGTGCGCGGCTTCTCGAAGTACACGCGCATCACCAGGAACAGGGTGTCGGAGACTTCCGCGGCCAGCACCTTCAGGCGTTCGGCGTACTCGTGGGCGGCCTTGATGTCGTGGATCGAGCAGGGGCCGATCACCACGAACAGGCGGTGGTCCTTGCCGTCGAGGATATCGCGGACGACCTGGCGGCCGTTGGCAACGGTGCGCAGGGCGGCATCGGTCAGGGGGATTTCGCGCTTGAGCTGCTCCGGCGTGATCAGGGTCTCGTTGGAGGCAACGTTAAGGTCGTCGATCTGTAAATCAGCCATCGTGGTACTCAATCAGGTCACGGGTGCCGGCCGCCAGAAATCCCCGTGCGATGGGGCGCAGGCAGATGTGTCGCTAAGGGGAATCCGAACCTTAACCGGTCCGACGCTGGCTCGACAATGGCCTTTGGCAGGAAAATGCCCGGACCACGGGCATTCGCGCGACTTTCTGCGCGAGCGGCGTCAGACCGCGCAAAACAATGGGAAGTCCTGGGCGTTGTGCGCGATCCATTCCAGGGCGAGTTCCTCGAACGACAGCGTGACGCCCGTCTCCTCTTCGCGCTGCCGCCGGTAGCGCTCTATCTGGCACACCTGCTCGACCATGCGGGCGCGGAACAGCGTGTCTTCATCGATGAAGGCGATCCCGACGAGGTAGTCGCTGCTCTGTTTGCGGCTCCAGGCCACCACGCCGGGGTAGCACGCCGAGTCGCCCAGCAGGGGAATGCGCAGCTCGATGGACGTGCCGCGGCGAAAGCCCCGCGGCGAGTTGCACGCCACACCGCCGAGGCTGATATTGTGCAGGCGCTGGCGCGGCAGGAAGGTCTGCTTGCGAATGACCAGCTCAACCGGAAGGTCACAGGGGTGACGCAGGAACTGACGCATGACGGAATGCTCCGACTGCAATCTTTCTAGTATTGGCCATTTGAGTATAGTGCCGGCCCTGGAGCTGACCGACCTGGACGCCGACCGCCGGCTGCTTTCCCTGCCGGGCGTGTCGCTGCTGGTGTTCACCAGCGAGGGCTGCTCCTCCTGCCGCTGGGCGCGGATGAAGCTGCCGGAGTTCGGTCTTCCCGTGGATCGCCTGTGCTGGATCGACGCCGGCCGCAGCGGCGGACTGGTGGCGCGCTACGGCGTGTTCCACCTGCCGGCGATGTTCCTGGTGCGCGACGGCGATTTTCTCGGCCCGGTCCACGCCGCACTGCGCCCCGAATCCCTGATCGAAGCCCTGCGCGCCGGCCTGTCGCGCCCGGCTGAGGAGTTGCCTTGATGAATCTGCGAATCGGCATCATCGGAACCGGCGCCATCGGCGGTTTCTATGGCCTGATGCTGGCCCGCGCTGGCCACGACGTGCATTTCCTGCTGCGCAGCGAGTACCCGGCGGTGGTGGAGAACGGTCTGCGCCTGAACAGCCAGGTGTACGGTGAACTGAGCCTGGCGTCGGTGAATGCCTACGACGACGTCGAGCATATGCCGCCCTGCGATTGGCTGCTGGTCGGCGCCAAGACCACCAGCAATGCCAGCCTGGCGCCGCTGATCGCCCAGGCGGCCGCCCGGGGCGCCAAGGTCCTGCTGCTGCAGAATGGCCTGGCGGTGGAGGACGAACTGCGGGAGCTGCTGCCGGATCACCTGCATCTTTTAGGCGGCCTCTGCTTCATCTGCGTGCACCGTACCGCGCCGGGTGTCATCGAACACCAGGCCTTCGGCGCGGTGAACATCGGTTACCACTCCGGCCCGGCAGTGGATGAACCGGCGCGCCAGGCCATAGTCGAGGAGGGCGTCGGGCTGTTCCGCAGCGCTGAACTGGGCTCCAACGCCATGCCCAGCCTCGAGCACGCGCGCTGGCAGAAGCTGGTGTGGAACATCCCCTACAACGGTCTCTCGGTGCTGCTCGACAGCGGCACCCGGGCGATCATGGACAACCCTGACAGCCGGGCGCTGGTGGCCGAGCTGATGGAGGAGGTGGTGGCGGGCGCGAAGGCCTGCGGGCATTCGCTGCCGCCGAACATCGTCGGCGCGATGCTGGCCTCCACCGACGCCATGCCGGACTACCTGCCGAGCATGTATCACGACTTCGCGCAGCGCCGTCCGCTGGAACTCGGCGCGATCTACGCTGCGCCATTGCAAGCGGCGCGGGAGGCGGGGCGCGAGATGCCGAAGATCGAGGCGCTCTACCGCGCCCTGCGCTTCATCGACGCGCGCAACCAGGCTCATTGAGCCATACCCACGGAGAGCGACATGGCGAAGGGACTGGGTGACAAGCTGGTGGTGGCGATTTCCTCGCGGGCGCTGTTCGACCTGCGCGAGAGCCACCAGGTGTACGAGCGCGAGGGCGTCGAAGCCTATCGCCAGTACCAGATCGCCCGAGAGGACGAGGTACTGCCGCCCGGCGATGCCTTCGCCCTGGTGCAGAAGCTGCTGGCGCTCAATGGCGACTCGGACAGCGCGCCGGTGGAGGTCATCCTCGTATCGCGCAACAGCGCCGATACCGGCCTGCGCGTGTTCAACTCGATCCAGCACTACGGCCTGGGCATTTCCCGCGCCGCCTTCGTCGGTGGTCGCAGCCCCTATCCCTACCTGAAGGCATTCAACTGCCACCTGTTCCTCTCCACCCATATCGACGATGTGCGCAGCGCGCTGGAGGCCGGTTTCGCCGCCGCCACCATCCTTTCCGGCGGCACCCGGCGCGAGAGCAATGGCGAGCTGCGCTTCGCCTTCGATGGCGATGCGGTGCTGTTCTCCGACGCCTCCGAGCGCGTCTTCCAGCAGGGCGGGCTGGAGGCGTTCCAGACCCATGAGCGCGAGTCCGCCCGCGAGCCCCTCGGCGGTGGGCCGTTCAAGCCCTTCCTCGCGGCGCTCAACCGGGTGCAGCAGGCGTTCCCGCAGGAGTCCTGCCCGATTCGCACCGCGCTGGTCACCGCGCGTTCGGCGCCGGCGCACGAGCGGGTGATCCGCACGCTGCGCGAATGGGATATCCGCCTCGACGAGTCGTTGTTCCTCGGCGGCCTGGACAAGGCCGCGTTCCTCGAAGCCTTCGCCGCCGATGTGTTCTTCGACGACCAGGCGGGCCACTGCGAGAAGGCTCGCGAGGTGGTCGCCACCGGGCATGTGCCGCACGGTGTGAGCAATGAAAAGCAGGCCGCCGGATAGCCGCCAGGCCGCGACAGTCGGTCCCTGCGGAGCGCCGCGCGTTCTGCTGCTACGCTGCTGATAGGCCCGCCGCGCAGGCAGTCGAGGAGGCCGCATGATCCGATCGATTCTTTACGCCACTGACCTTGGCCTCTACGCGCCTTATGTCCTCCAGCATGCCCTTTCGCTGGCCCGCGCCTATGGGGTTCAGTTGTACGTGGTGCACGCCGTGGAGCCGCTCGGGCTGTTCGCCGAGTCGGTGCTGCAGACCTATCTGGACGAGAACACCCTCAATGAAATGCGCGCCAATGGCCTGAAAAACGTCATGGGCAGCATCGAGCAGCGCGTGATGGAAGGGTTCCGCGACGAGTTGGGGGAACTGCGTCAGGATGCCGAGTTGATCCACTCCGTGCGGGTCATCCAGGGGGACCCACCGATGGTGATTCTCGACGAGGCACGGCGCCTGGGGGTGGACCTGATAGTGGCCGGCAGCCACAGCCATGGGGAGGGGCTGAACACGCCGCTGGGGCGCACAGCGGCGCGTCTGGTGCAATTGGCGGAGGTGCCGGTATACCTGGTGCCGATGCTCCTGCACCGTTGAACGCAGTGTGACGGCGTGCCGAGCAAACCCTGAATTTCCGTAAGGCTTTAGACGAATGGCATGCAGGGCTAAAAAAAACGTCTAGTTTTATTCCTTAAACCATTAATATGGTTATAAAACATAAGCCCCTGATCGCGGGTCGCGACATTCTTTCCGAGGAAATTCCATGAAGCTCCAGCAATTGCGCTACATCTGGGAAGTCGCGCACCACGATCTGAACGTTTCGGCCACTGCCCAAAGCCTGTATACCTCCCAGCCCGGCATCAGCAAGCAGATCCGCCTGCTGGAAGACGAGCTGGGCGTCGAAGTCTTCGCCCGCAGCGGCAAGCACCTCACCCGCGTCACCCCGGCCGGCGAGCGCATCATCAACACCGCCGGCGAAATCCTGCGCAAGGTCGAGAGCATCAAGCAGATCGCCCAGGAGTTCTCCAACGAGAAGAAGGGCACCCTGTCCATCGCCACCACCCACACCCAGGCACGCTACGCGTTGCCGAGTGTGATCAGTGGCTTCATCAAGCAGTACCCGGACGTCTCCCTGCACATGCATCAGGGGACGCCGATGCAGATCGCCGAAATGGCCGCCGACGGCACCGTCGACTTCGCCATCGCCACCGAGGCGCTGGAACTGTTCGGCGACCTGATCATGATGCCGTGCTACCGCTGGAACCGTTGCGTGATCGTGCCCCAGGGCCACCCGCTGACCAAGGTGCCGAAGCTGACCCTGGAGCTGCTGGCCGAGCAACCCATCGTCACCTACGTGTTCGGTTTCACCGGTCGCTCCAAGCTGGACGAAGCCTTCAGCCAGCGCGGCCTGGTGCCGAAGGTGGTGTTCACCGCCGCCGACGCCGACGTGATCAAGACTTACGTGCGCCTGGGCCTGGGCGTGGGCATCGTCGCCCACATGGCGGTCGATCCGAAGCTCGACAGCGACCTGGTGATGCTCGACGCCAGCCACCTGTTCGAGTCCAGCGTGACCAAGATCGGTTTCCGCCGTGGCACCTTCCTGCGCGGCTTCATGTGCGACTTCATCGAGAAGTTTGCCCCGCACCTGACCCGCGACCTGCTCTCCAAGGCGGTGCAGTGCCACAACAAGACCGAGCTGGACGAGCTGTTCGAAGGGATCGAGTTGCCGGTTTACTGAGTACCGATCGCGCTAAAGAAAAAGCCCGGCATCTGCCGGGCTTTTTCGTTTCAGCGAATGCGCCAGCGCAACAGCAGCAGCGCGACGAAGGCCAGGCCCGCACCGGCGAGGAAGGTGGAGCTGGCGCCGAAGCTCTGCCAGAGCCAGCCGGCCAGCACGCTGGCCAGCAGCATGGCGATGCCGCTGGCGAGGTTGAACACGCCGAAGGCGGTGCCCTTGAGGTCGGCCGGGGTGGTGTCGGCGATCAGCGTCGCCAGCAGTCCCTGGGTGAAGCCCATGTGCAAACCCCAGACAGCCACGCCAAGCAGCATCAAGGGTGTGGAATCGGCCCAGGCCAGCAACAGGTCTGCCGCCACCAGCAGGAGCATGCCGATGGCCAGCAGGCCGGTGCGGTCGGTGCGGTCCGACCACCAGCCCACCGGGTAGGCCGAGAGCATGAACAGCAGCGACATCACTACCATGACCACTGGCGTCCAGGCCATCGGCAGGCCCAGGTTCTGCGCGCGCAGCACCAGGAAGGCCTCGCTGAAGCGGGCGAGGGTGAACACCGCACCGATCCCGACCACCCACCAGTAGCGCGCCGGGAAGCTGCGCAGCGCGTCGCGATGGATTGGTGAGCGGAAGCGATGCGGGCCGGCGGCATGCTCCGGCTCCTTGACGAAGAAGATGATCGCCAGCACCGCAAGGCCCGCCGGGATGCAGGCGAACCAGAACACCAGCGGCAGGTCGTTGCCCAGCCAGAGCATCAGGGCGATCGCCAGCAAGGGACCTGCGAAGGCGCCGACGGTATCCATCGACTGGCGCAGGCCGAAGCAGGCGCCACGGATCGTGGCTGGCGCCACATCGGCGATCAGCGCATCCCGTGGGGCACCGCGAATGCCTTTGCCGATGCGGTCGAGCAGGCGCGCAGTGAAGATGGCTTCGCCGGAGGTGGCCAACGGGAACAGCGGCTTGGACAGCGCGGCCAGGCCATAGCCGAACAGCACCAGGCCCTTGCGCCGGCCGAGGAAGTCGCTGATGGCGCCGGAGAACACCTTGACGATCAGCGCGCTGGCTTCGGCGATGCCTTCGATCAGGCCGACCGCGACCATGCTCAGCCCCAGGCTGCCGACCAGGAACAGCGGCAGCAGGCTGTGCAGCAGTTCGGAGGACAGGTCCATGAACAGGCTGACGAAACCCAGCGCCCAGACGGTGCTGGGGATGCGCGGGCGGGAGTGTTCCGAACCGTCGGGCATGGCCGACATCCTTGTGCGATACAGGGGGAGGCAGTATCGCCGAGGGGGAATCAAGAAAGCGTCAAGTCGGCCGCTTCAGAGACGGTCGAGATCGTCCCGGCTGGCCAGCTCCGCCAGTGCCTCGCGGGAGTCCAGCGGCAGCTCGCCGCGACCTTCCAGCACTTCGTGGAGGAAGCTCATGAACACGGTGTAGACGACCTCGCGGCAGTCATCGTGGCGGACGACGAAGAAGGGGGCGGTATCCACGCCGTACTGTGCGGCGACCATCCAGCCGGCGCTGGTGGGGTTGCGCTCGTCGGCGACCAGGGTGCGGTCGATGCGCTCCAGATAACCGCCTTTCTCCAGGCGCTCATGGACTTCGCGGCACTTGCGGCAGTCCTGGCCATCGGCCAGGACTTTCTTAACCAGGGTGATGCGCATGGGATCGGCTCCGCCGCAGGCGTGCAGGCGTCCGATCCTGGGCTGCGGGCTGACGTAGGAATTTCCGTCAGCCGAGGGTAAGGCCTCAGGCCTTGCTGATCAAATTGCCGGCGTGCAGGCCGCATTCCTTCTGCGTGGCTTCTTCCCACCACCAGCGGCCTTCGCGCTCGTGCTGGTTGGGCAGCACGGGGCGGGTGCAGGGCTCGCAGCCGATGCTGATGAAGCCGCGTTCGTGCAGGCTGTTGTAGGGGATTTCCAGCATGCGGATGTAGGCCCAGACTTCCTCGCTGCTCATGTTGGCCAGCGGGTTGAACTTGTACAGCGGCTTTTCCGGGGTGGAGAAGGCGCTGTCCAGTTCGACCACCGCGACCTGGCTGCGGGTGCCGGGGCTCTGGTCCTTGCGTTGGCCGGTGGCCCAGGCGGTGACGGTGGACAGCTTGCGCTTGAGCGGCTCGATCTTGCGGATGCCGCAGCACTCGCCGTGGCCGTCCTTGTAGAAGCTGAACAGGCCCTTTTCCTTGACGAAGGCTTCCAGCAGGCGCGGATCGGGCGACATCACCTCGATGGCGATGCCATAGTGCTCGCGTACCTGCTCGATGAAGCGGTAGGTCTCCGGATGCAGGCGCCCGGTATCCAGGCTGAAGACCTTCACGTTCTTGTTGAGCTTCCAGGCCATGTCCACCAGCACCACGTCCTCGGCGCCGCTGAAGGAGATCCACAGGTCGTCGCCGAAGTGCTCGAAGGCGAACTTCAGAACGTCCTGGGGGGATTTGCTGGCATAGCTCGCGGCGATTTCCGCGATGTCGAACGGATGGCTCATCAGGCGGTATTCCTAGTTTTAGTGGCGCAAGGCGCTCTTTGCCCGGATGGTAGCAAAGAGGCGGATATGCCCCTAAATAACCTTCAGGAAGGTGCACTGTGGTGTTTGGGTATAAGTGCCGCGTTGCGCCGCCCCGAGCGAGCCGCTAGAGTGCCGCCTCTCAAGTCAAACCTGCGGGGAAATCGTTCGTGGAAATCGCCTGTCTCGACCTGGAAGGAGTTCTGGTTCCGGAAATCTGGATCGCCTTCGCTGAAAAAACCGGTATCGAAGCGCTCAAGGCGACGACTCGTGATATTCCGGACTACGACGTGCTGATGAAGCAGCGTCTGCGCATCCTCGACGAGCACGGCCTGAAGCTGTCCGACATCCAGGAAGTGATCGCCACCCTGAAGCCGCTGGAAGGCGCGGTGGAGTTCGTCGACTGGCTGCGTGAGCGCTTCCAGGTGGTGATCCTCTCCGACACCTTCTATGAGTTCTCCCAGCCGCTGATGCGCCAGCTCGGCTTCCCGACCCTGCTGTGCCACAAGCTGATCACCGACGAGACCGACCGCGTAGTCGGCTACCAGCTGCGCCAGAAAGACCCGAAGCGCCAGTCGGTCATCGCCTTCAAGAGCCTGTACTACCGTGTAATCGCCGCCGGCGACTCCTACAACGACACCACCATGCTCAGCGAGGCCCACGCCGGCATCCTGTTCCATGCGCCGGACAACGTGATCCGCGAGTTCCCGCAGTTCCCGGCGGTGCACACCTATGAGGACCTGAAGAAGGAGTTCCTCAAGGCGTCGAACCGTCAGCTCAGCCTGTAAGACCGGCTGTGACGAAAAAGCCCCGCAATCGCGGGGCTTTTTCTTTTGTGGCGGCTTTTCGTAGGAACGAGGGGGACGCCCAGTTCTTGCTCGCGAACCGCCTAACACTGATGTGGCCGGGCAATCCGTTCGCGAGCAAGCTCGCTCCTACAGGACTCCTGTTACAGGGTTCATAGGTTTTCCAGCGTCCGCAGCAGCACGCCGACCTTGGTCAGCGACTCCTCGTACTCTTCCTGCCAGTCCGAGTCGGCGACGATGCCGCCGCCGCCCCAGCAGCTCACCTGGTCGTCCTTCACCAGCAGGGTGCGGATGGCGATGGAGCTGTCCATCTCGCCGCGTACGTCGAGGTAGAGCAGGCTGCCGCAGTAGATGCTGCGCCGGGTCGGTTCCAGTTCGTCGATGATCTGCATGGCGCGCACCTTCGGCGCGCCGGTGATGGAGCCGCCGGGGAAGCTGCCTTCGAGCAGGTCCAGGGCATCCTTGCCGGCCGCCAGCTCGCCCGTGACGCTGCTGACCAGATGGTGCACGTTGGGGTAGGTCTCCAGCGCGAACAGCTCCGGCACCCGCACGCTGCCGGGACGGCAACTGCGGCCCAGGTCGTTGCGCAGCAGGTCGACGATCATCAGGTTCTCGGCGCGGTCCTTCTCGCTGGCCAGCAGGGCTTCGGCGTTGGCCTGGTCCGCTTCCGGCGTGGCGCCGCGCGGACGGGTGCCCTTGATCGGGCGGGTTTCCACCTGCCGGCCGTGGAGCTGGATGAAGCGCTCGGGCGACAGGCTCAGTACCGCGCCTTCCGGCAGTTCCAGGTAGCCGGCGAAGGGCGTCGGGCAGGCTTCGCGCAGCGCCCGGTAGGCCAGCCACGGCGAGCCGCTGCAGGGGGCGCGGAAGCGCTGGGTGTAGTTCACCTGGTAGCAGTCGCCGTCGAGGATGTAGCGGTGCACCCGGTCCAGGGCGTCGCGGTATTGCTCGCGTGCGAGGTCCGGGTTGAATGGCGAGCCGAGGCGGAAGGGCGGCAGCATCTCGGCTTGCGCATCGCTCTCGAACAGCGCGATCAGCCGCTGGCGTTCGCCCGGCGCCAGGGCCGGGTGGAACACCAGCTGGCTGGTGCGTTCCTGATGGTCGGTGACCTGCGCCCAGGCGTAGAGGCCAAGGCGGGCATCGGGCAGGTCGAGGTCGTCGAGCGCCGGGGCGGCCAGGCGCTCGACGCGGCGGCCGAAGTCGTAGCTCAAATAGCCGATGATTCCGCCGACGAATGGCAACTTCCGCTCATCCGGCAGCCGGGCTTCGCCCAGGCTCTGCAACGCGCTTCTCACCCGGGCGAAAAAGCGCTTGGCCGATTCGTCGGCGATCGGTGCCAGTTCTGCCAATGGCCAGGCGCTCAGAAGGTCATAGCGTCCACGGGTGGCAAAAGGGCGGCCGGCGTCCAGCAGGACGGCGCCGGGTGCTCGATGGATCAGGGCGAAGCGGTCACCAGGGTCTTCCTGATAGGGAAGAGGGTGTATGAAACAGTGAGGCATGAGTGAAAGCGTGCAAGGCGAATGGGAGGTTTCAGATCGTCTGAATCGTCGATCCTAGAGCCATTTCTTCAGTTTACGTAGGAAACGCATTCTGTTAAGAATTGAATTATCCCGCGGGGATTATGCTCCGTACCACAACGATAATGACATAGGGATACAGGCCGTGGATGTAGTACTTGAGCCCGCAGCCGGCAGCCTTTCGCGCTCCAGATTAACACCCCCTCAGGTGCCTGCTGATTATTTGATTCGTCCCCGACTCCAGAATGCTCTGGATCGTCATCCATACGCCTCCGTGCTTTCGTTCACCGCACCGGTCGGTTTTGGCAAGACCACCGCCCTCGCGGCAATGGCCAGAGCGCGCGAAGTGAACGGCAATGCCGTCGCCTGGATTTCGCTCGAAGAACAGGACGACGACCCCGGCCGCTTCTGCCTGAAGCTCATCCAGGCGTTGTCCGGCGCCTTGCCCGGTATCGGCGAGGACGCACAGGGCTACCTGCAGAACACCATGCGCGTGCCGGTGGTGGCGGTCATGGAAAGCCTGCTGATCGACCTGTCGCGCCATGAGCACCAGGTGCTGCTGGTGCTGGACGATCTTCATGCGATCAGCCACGCCGACGTGTTCACCGGCCTCAACCGCCTGGTGCAGTACGCGCCACCCGGGCTCACCCTGGCCATCGGCAGCCGCTCACAGCCGCCGCTGAACCTCGCCACCTGGCGCGCCAAGGGCCTGTTGTTGGAAATCGGCCAGGACGAGCTGCGCCTGAGCGAAGACGAAACCCGCGAATACCTCGCCCGCGACGGCCTGCAACTGGACGATACCTGTCTGCAGAGTCTGCACAACCAGACCGAGGGTTGGGTGGCCGGCGTGCATCTGGTCAGCCTGTGGCTGCGCCAGCAGCCGGGAACGCCCGAGGACCTCAAACCGCTGAGCAGCGACAAGGCCGCTGTGGGCGACTATCTGCTGCGGGTGGTGTTCGAGCGCCTGCCAAGCGATATCCAGGACGCGCTGCTGGCGCTGAGCATCGCCAACCGGTTGAGCGGCGACCTGGCCAACACCCTGACCGGCCGCCAGGACGGCCAGGCCCTGCTGGAGCGCCTGGACAGCATGCAGCTGTTCCTCCTGCCGCTGGACCGCGACCGCCAGTGGTACCGCTTCCACCAGCTGTTCGCCGATTTCCTCCGTGCGCGCCTGCGCGAGCGAGACCCTGAACGCTTCAAGCAACTGCACTTCAACGCCAGCCTCTGGTTCACCAACCACCACATGCCGACCCTGGCCATCGAGCATGCCTGCCTGGCCGAGGACCCGGAGATGCTTGCCGCGCTGGTGGACGGCTGCGGCCTGGAGCTGATCAACCGTGGCCAGCTGTACCTGATCTCGCGCTGGCGCCGCCACGTGCCGAACGAAATCGCCGAGCGCTACCCGATCCTGGTGCTCAGCGATGTCTGGACCCGTGCCTCGGATCTCAGCCTGCCCGAAGCCAATCGCATGATCGATGAGCTGCTGGCGCGCTGGGGCGACCCCAAGGGCAGCGGCCCGATGGGCGACCAGTACCTCTCCGCATTGGCGGTCAAGGCCGTGCTGGCGCTGCAGAAGGACGACCTGGAGCAGTGCATCACCCTGGCCCGGAAGGTCGAGAGCCAGCTGGGGCGCAACTCCGCATTCCTCGAGGGCGCGGTGCTGCTGATCGCCGCCTTCGCCCAGGTGGTGCGCGGACAGGCCGATCAGGCCCGGCGGCTGATGGGACTGGCGCAGCAGCGCAATCACTTCCTCGATGGCCGCTACCTGCACATGCAGCTCTCCACCATCGAAGTGGTGCTGGCGCTGGAGCAGGGCCAGGTCAAACAGGCGCAGTTGCTCATCGAGCGTCTCCGCCAGCAGGCCATGCCGCTGTTCGACAAGCGCTCCCAGGCCCTGGCGCTGCCGACGATTGCCGAGGCGCTGACCGCTTATTACCGCACCGACATCGACGGCCTCGAAGAGCGCCTGCGCTGGGCGCTGGGGCGGGTCGACGTGGTCAACCCGATCGACCTCTACGCCCAGGGCATGCAATGCCTGGCGCGCGTCCAGCGCCTGCAGGGGCGCGGCAAGGAGGCGTTGAGCACCCTCGGGCTGATGCAGACCCTGGCCTCGCGCAATCACTCCTGGCGTTTCTTCGCCATGGCGGTGGGCGAGGAAATCAACCTGATCCTGCAGGAGCCGGCCACCGACCGCTGCAAGCGCGCCGAGCAGCGCCTGAAGGCCATCGACTGGCAGAAGCTCGCCAGCCATTACAAGCAGATGCCGTTCAACCCGGTGCTCTGGGTGCTGGGCATCAGCCGCGTGCGCCTGTTGCAGGCGCGCGGGCATTTCAGTGAGGCGCTGCACGAGATCACCCAGCTGCGCGGTATGCTGCAGCCGGGGTGGCACGGCCTGCAGCGTCTGCGCCTGGACCTGCTGGCGGCGCTGAGCTACCAGCGCCTGGGTTACCAGGAGCGTTCCCACAGCCTCCTCGGGCAATGCCTGGTCGGCGCCGAGCGGGAAGGGGTACGGAGCATTTTCATCGAAGAAGGTGAGGGGATTCGCCAGCTGTTGCAGCAGCTCGAATCCACTGAGCGACAACCGGCCCTGCAGGCGTTCATTCGCGGTCTGCTGACCGTCTGGCCGGGGCAGGAAGCACGCAGGTCGCCCGAAGCGCTCGAGGAAGGTCTGACCGACCGCGAGCGCGAGGTGGTGTGCCTGGCCGCGCAGGGGCTCTCCAACGAGGAGATCGGCCGACAGCTGTCGCTGGCGCTCGGTACCGTCAAATGGCACCTGCACAACATCTACGAGAAGCTCAAGGTACGCAATCGTACCCAGGCGATCCGCCGTGCCCGCGAGCTGAGTCTGCTCTGAATGACGACCCTGACCTCCCTGCCGCAGCCGCCGATGCCGCTGCTGCGTACCAAACTGTTCCCGCCGCGCACCGACAGCACCGCGCTGCTGCCGCGCCGGGCGCTGATCGATCGCCTGTTCGCCGCCCGCCAGCAGCGGGTCCTGGTGCTCAGCGCGCCGGCGGGATTCGGCAAGAGCACCGTGCTCAGCCTGTTCCGCCAGCGTCTGCAGCAGAGCGGGGCGCGGGTGGCCTGGCTGTCCTGCGACGAGGGTGACAGCGAGCCGCAACGCCTGGTGCAGTACCTGGTGGCGAGCATCAGCAGCGTCGAGGAAGGCTTCGGCGTCAACACCTCGAACCTGTTGCAGTCGGACATGACCCTGCCGCTGGAGGGTGTCATCGATGCCTTCCTGTCCGACCTCAGTCGGCTCGACGGCCCGCTGTACCTGATCCTCGACGACTTCCACCAGATTCGCCATCCGGCCCTGGCCCATGGCGCGCGCTACCTGATCGAGCACCTGCCGGAGAGCGTGCGGCTGGTCACCAGCACCCGTTATCGCCCGCGCTTCCTGGTCGATGAGCCGGCGCTCGCGCCGCTGACCTTCTGCCTGAGCGGCGACGACCTGCGCCTGACCCGCGAAGAGACCGACACCTACCTCATCGAGCTCAAGGGACTGTCGCTCAGCGACGCCGAGCTCAAGCTGCTGCACAAACGCACCGAGGGCTGGATTACCGCGCTGCACCTGGCGGCGCTGGCGCTGGTGCGACATCCGGATCGCGCGGCGTTCCTCAAGGGCTTGTCCGGCTCCGAGCGCGACCTCGCCGACTACCTGGCCGAGGACGTGCTGCGCAGCCTGCCCGAATCGCTGCAGCAGTTCCTCGACCAGACCTCGGTGCTGGACGAGTTCTGCGCCGAGCTGTGCAACGCGCTGACCGGCCGCCGCGACGGCCTGGACATGCTGATGCGGTTGCAGAACGAGCAGCTTTTCATCATCCCGCTGGACGACCAGCGCGAATGGTTCCGCTACCACCACCTGTTCGCCGAGTTCCTCCAGGGCCGGCTGGCCCGGCACGCGGATCCGACGCCGCTGCTGCACGCCGCCGCGCGCTGGTGCGAGAGCCATGACATGGCCGACCGCGCGATCAAGTACGCGCTGCGCGCCCGCGATTACGGTTTTGCCGCCGACCTGCTGGAGCGCCAGGGCGCCAAGCTGATCGCCGGCAACCGCGTCTACGGCATCCTCGGCATGCTCGGCAGCATTCCCGCCGAGGTGATCCGCGAGCATCCGGTGTTCCAGATTTTCTATGCCTGGCAGCTGGCCTTCGAGCAGAAGTTCGCCGAGGCCGAGGCGCTGATCGAGGAGCTCAGCGTCCGGTTGCTGCAAGGGCAGGGCAAGGCGCGCAACTTCGGCCTGGCCGAGTTGCTGGCGGTGGCCCAGGTGCTCAAAGCGCTGGTGCTGCTCTACCAGGACAAGCTGGAGGGCTGCCTGAAGGTGGCCCGCCAGTGGCTGGCGCTGGTGCCGGGCAATCAGCCGGTGTTTCGCGCCAGCCTGTCGTGCATCCAGGCGGCGGCGTATGCGCTGCTGGGGGATTATGCCGAGGCGGCGAGCGCCATCGGGGTCGCACGGGAATGCCTGCGGATGGCCGACAGCGAGTACCTGCAGGTCGTGGCGAGCATGATCGAGGCGCTGATCTGCAAGGAGCGCGGCGAGCTGGAGCGCGGCCGCACCATCGCCGAGAGCGCGCGCGGCCGGGTGGAGCGGGTGTTCGGCCGCCGCAGCCGGGTCGGCGGCCCGCTGTCGCTGGCCTATGCCGACATTCTCTACGAGCAGGACCGGCATGCCGCGATCCTCGCCGAGCTGCCCTTGGCGACCACCTGGCGCGATGTCGCCACGCCCGTGGAACTGCTCAGCCGTGGCCAATTGGTGATGGCCAAGGCGCGATTCTTCGCCGGCGAGTCCGAACAGGGGTTGGCCCAGCTCGACGAATGGCTGGTCGGCCTGCAGTCGCCGGGTTATGAGCGGGTCTACGCGCTGGCCATGAGCTGCAAGGTGCAGCTGCTGCTGTGGATGCGCCGGCCGAACGAGGCGGAGCGAGTGTGCCTGCAACTGGCGCGGCATCTCTCCGGACTCTCCGCCGAGCGCTACGCCGACGCCCAGTCCGCGCTGGTGATGGCCGAGGCGCGCCTGGCGCTGTCCGAGCGCCATGCCGAGCGCGCGCAGCAGCGCCTGGAAGCCTGTCTGGCGGGCTTCACCTCGCCCTACCAGCGCGACCGGCGGTTGCGCTTGTCGTTGTTACTTTCTGTGGCGTTTTGGCAGAAAGGTAACAGCGAAAAAGCCTTTGCCTTGTTCGCGCCGACGCTGGAAGAGGCGTGGAATCTGGGCTACCGCCGGCTGTTCCAGGACGACGCCCTGTGGCTGCTGCCGTTGTGGGAAGCCTGGAAAACGGCCGAACCCAAGCGTGCCGCTGCCTGGCAAGGGGTGGCGGAAATGCTTCGCGAACAGTGCCGGCGGCTCTCCGTCGACCCTGAAAGTTTCGATGAAAATCAGGATGTTAGTCACCGCGAGCGGGAGATCCTGCGGCTCGTGGCGGCAGGCTTGTCGAACCGGGACATCGCCCAGGCGGTGCATCTGTCGGAGGCCACCATCAAGTGGCATCTGCACAACCTGTTCGCAAAGCTCGGTGTGCGCAGCCGGACCCAGGCGGTGCTCAAGGGCAAGAGCCTGGGCTTGCTCAGCGAAGCCTGAGTCAGGCGGTGGGTTTTGCGCCATCCCTTGGATGGGCTGGCAGGTGGGGGGCGGGTCAGTAGCTTGGAGATCAGGACGCGAAGCATGGTGCTTCACGAATCCATGCCCACGGCGCCTAGGGAAGTAGCTGTGGGTCTGGAGGGCCGGCGTAGCCGGCCGACCTGCAGCGGGGCAGGACGCCCCTTGCAGTGCCTGGGGCAACCCACCTGAACACTGGAGAGAAATAACAATGAAAAAAATCAAGCAACTGGTTCTTGCAAGCGCAGTTCTGGCTACTCCGTTCCTGGCACATGCCGACATGCAATCCATGGATGACGCTGCTCTGTCCGGTGTGACCGGCCAGGACGGCATCAGCATCGCCGGTACCTTCAATGCACAGATCGGTGCGGTCACCTACACCGACGCCGATACCAAGGGCGGTTCCCTGGTGCTCGAAGGCATCCACCTGCCGAGCGTCACCATCAGCGACGACTCCCCGATGACCGTCGACGTCGTTACCAACGACGTCAAACCGCTGTCCGGCGGCGCCGCTGTTGCGACCCAGCAGCTGCAACTGGGCCTGCCGAGCATCACCGGCAACGTCACCGTCGACGCCGTCAAGGTCGGCTCCGGCGGCGCCAGCATCGGCTCGCTGACCGTTTCCAACCTGAACCTCGCCGGTTCCCAGGTTCGCATCTGGGGTCACTGATCGACCGCGTGTAGTTCCAGACGGGTCTTGCCGGCGTCCAGCCGGCAAGGCTTTTCCCGATCGAGGAGGAGTGGATGTTCGAGATATTGCTGGGAAGCCTGCTGGGGCTGTTCGGTTTTACCCAGGCCGTGGATACCAAGCCACAACAGCAGGGCACAGTGAACATCTCGCAGCCGCTCACACCCAATGGTCCGTTCCGCGAGTCGGTACAGCTTGAACCGATGAGCCAGGTGCAGTTTCGCAACGTCATCCACCAGGCCTATGACTACAGCTGCGGCTCGGCGGCGCTGACCACGCTGCTGGACTACTACCTGGGGCGCAACCTGGAAGAGCGTCAGGTCATGGAGGGCCTGATCAAGTACGGCGAGGCCGACAAGATCGTCCAGCGCCGTGGATTCTCGCTTCTGGACATGAAGCGCTATGCCGCCGCACTCGGCTACAAGAGTGGCGGCTTCCGTGCCGAGTTCTCCGACCTGGACTCGCTCGAACACCCGGCGCTGGTGCCGATCCACTATGCCGGCTTCAAGCATTTCGTCGTGGTCCGCGATGTCTACAACGACCACGTCTTCGTTGCCGATCCTGCCTTGGGCAACATCAGTTTCACCCGCGCCCGTTTCGAGGACATCTGGGACCAGAACGTCCTGTTCGTCATCTACCCCAGTGGCCAGGAGCCCAGGAATGCCCTGGCGCTGCAGGACACCGACCTGCGCCTGGTGGATGACCGCACCGTCAGCCTGCTGGCGTTCCGGGAGTTCCCGGAGATGAGCAAGCTCACCCAGAACCAGATCGGCGAAGCCGCAACGAAGGGGGATGTCCAATACATCCGGCGCAAGTGATTGCCCGATCGGCCCGTACGAATAAGAACAAGACCAGGGGATAGCAACATGAATTTGAAGGGGTTTGCGTGCGTTGCCGCTCTGGCTTTGCTGGTAAGCGCCGCCGCCATGGCGGAAGAGGCGACGTCCGAGGATGCACGCGATGCGCTGGCCAAGAAGGACACCGATGCCGACAGCGCCAAGGCGCTCGAGCAGGTGTTCCAGGCTACCGAGAAGAGCTACACCCTGCTCAAGAAGGGCGAGCGCCAGCTCACCTATGGTTTCGATTACTCGCTGATGCGCGACACCCGCATCCAGGCCGTGCGCAGTGGCCAGAACGTCTACAGCGTGCTGGCGCAGAGTGAGGCGCAGCACACCTTCACCAACTCCTTCACCTTCGACTACGGCATCTGGGACAACCTGACCTTCAGCATGCGCCTTCCGTTCGTGGCCAAGTACGACACCGAACGCGACATCCATGCCTACAGCCTGGGCGACATCTCCGCGACCCTGCGCTGGCAGCCTTGGGAGTCGCGCCGCGGGCGCCCGGTCACCACCCTCTACGCCACCCTCGGCCTGCCCACCGGCGACAGCCCCTACGACATGAACGTCGAGAAGGACGTCTCCACCGGCAACGGTTACTACAGCCTGGGCGTGGGCGCCAACACCTCCTACGTGATCGACCCGGTCGTGCTCTACGGCTCGCTCGGTTACACCTACAACATGCAGGTCGACAGCATCCACCAGACCCAGTACGGCGAAGAACTGGAGAAGGTGGTGCCCGGCGATACCATCAACTTCGCCATGGGCATGGCCTACGCGCTGTCCTACGACGTCTCGCTCGCCACCTCCTACCAGATGGCCTACTCGCTGAAGAACAAGTACTACTTCAACGACCGTACGGTGGAGGCGCCCGAGCAGACCAGCGCGATCATGAACTTCTCGCTCGGTTTGCGAACGTCACCTGACTACATCGTCAACGTGAACGCCGGTTTCGGTCTGACCGAAGACTCGCCGGATGTACTGCTGGGGCTGTCCCTACCCCTGGATATCCAAGGCCTCAAAGCCCAGTAACCGACGAGCGAACACCACATGACAATGCGCATTTCGCCACTCGCGTTGGCGATGGCAGGGGTGAGTCTTGGCTGGACGTCGCTGGCCTGCGCTCAACTGGCCAACGATCTGACCATCGGCAACCCCAAGGCGATGGCCATGGCCAACGCCGTCACCGCCGACTCCACCGGCATCGACGCGGTGCACTACAACCCCGCCGCGCTGACCAAGCTCAAGGGCCGGCAGACCCAGCTCAAGCTGGTCAGCGGGGTGATGGACATCCGCGCCGACTTCAAGGCGCCGCCGAACTATGGCGCCGCCGCCTTCGGGCTCGATGACGACCCGGTGGCCAACAGCAGCAGCCGCACCCTGACCCCGACCATGTACCTGCCGGGTCTGGGCGGGATGACCGACATGCCGTTGCTGGTGGCACCGCTGGCCGGGCTTTCGATCAATCCGCCGGGGTCGAAATTCACCTTCGCCACCAACGTCTACGCACCCCAGGCGCTGGGCTACTCGCGCGACTCCGACAGCGATCCGGCACGCTACGAAGGGCGCCGGGTGTCGCTGCAGCGCATCACCTACTTCTCGCCCTCGGTGGGCTACGAGATCAACGACACGCTTTCAGCGGGCCTGTCGATCGGCTTCTCGCACCAGGCGATGGCCCTGGATACCGACTTCCGCAACCCCGGCCTGCTCACCGGCCTGCTGCAGACCCTGCACGACACCACCTGCGTGCCGGGCGCGCAGGAGATCGTCGAGCTGGTGTTCAACGTCTGCGGTGGCCGCATCGGCCCCTACGACTCGCTGGCCAACCTGAAGCTGGACATGCAGCAGAGTCTCTCGCCGAGCTTCAACCTCGGCGTCCTCTGGGAGCCCCGCGACTGGTTCGCGTGGGGCGCGACCTACCAGAGCGAGTCGCGCATGCACCTCAAGGGCAAGTACCGGGTCGATTACACCAAGGACTGGCAGGGCTTCTGGTCGGGCCTGCAAGGCTCGATCTTCGGCGCCTTCCTGAGCCCGCTGTTCCCCTACGGCAACACGGACGAGGAGCACGGCGTGGCGACCATGAACATGGTCAACCCGGACAGCTTTTCCACCGGCATCAAGCTGCGCCCGTTCGACAAGTGGCAGTTCAACTTCGACCTGAAGTGGACCGACTACAGCGACTGGAACAAGCTGGAAATCGAGTTCGACAAGGAGCTCGATCTGCTGCGCATCGCCAAGAACTTCGCACCCAATGGCGCCACCGACCACAGCATCATCCTCGACCGCGGCTACCAGGACACCTGGAGCTACGCCATGGGCATGCAGTACGACGTCAACGACCGCCTGCAGCTGCGCGCCGGCTACGAGTACCGTCCTTCGGCGATCCCCAAGGACAAGGCCGACGCCCTGGTGCCGATCGGCGACGCCGATCTCTATGGTCTGGGCCTGGGCTACCAGTGGGACAAGGACACGGTGATCGACCTGGGCTTCAACTACTTCGTCTCCAAGCAGAGCATCAAGTCCGGTACCAGCTGCAACCTGAACTGCACCGGCATCGACAACCTGGTCTACAACCCCTATGCGGGGCTTGACGTCAGCACCACGGTGAAGGCCTATATCTTCGCCATGACGTATCGGACGACTTTCTGAGGGCATCGGACATGGGCAAGCGGACTCTGCTGACGGGCTGCCTGATCGCCGCCGGACTGGCCGCCCCGGCGATGCAGGCCGCCAGTGGGCGATACCTGTCCTGGGTGGACGACAATGGCCAGGTGCACAACACCTTCGTCGACGCCAGCTTCAGCCAGCAGCAACGCCAGGCCGACAAGCGCATCGACCAGAGCGACCGGGCACGCCAGCTCGACGTGTCCGGCACCCAGTGGCCGGGCGCGCAGCCGGCGGGGGAGAGCAAGCGCCGCTACTTCACCTGGGTCGACGCCCAGGGCAACATCCAGAACAGCTTCTACGCGGCCGGCCAGGTGCCGCCCGGCCGCGCCGACTACGTGCTGCCCAACGGCGACCACTCTTCGGAATACATCGATGCCGAGGCCTACGAGGACAAGGGCTTCGTCCGCAGCGAGAACGGCAACCCGTACTACACCTGGGTCGACGAGCAGGGCCGCATGCACAACTCGCCGATCAGCGCGGAGCAGCGGGCCGAAGCGTTCCGCCGGGGCGAGCAGGGTGGCAGCAAGGTTGCCTACACCGAGGGGCGGCAGATCGAGTTCAAATCACGCCCGCCGGAGCTGCCCGGCCTGGATGGCAGCGGCGAGCAGACTGATGCCATGAAGGCACTGCTCAAGGGCAGCGGCAAGACCCTCGACGATCTCTACCAGGACCTGCAGCGTCGCTGCTGCGAGCAGATGGCCGATGGCGACTTCACCGAGCTGAGCGCGGAAGAGCCGCGCTATGAAGAGCTGAACAAGTTCTCCCCGAGCTTCGACTTTCCCATGGGCAAGAGCTACTTCGTGGCGATGAAGCTGCCCAGCTCACAGCGGGTTTACGGCCTGCGTGTACGCAGCTTCGCCAACCACCAGGTGGTCTATCCGTCGCTGCTGTTCCTCGACGAGCGCAAGCGCCCGACCCGCTTGGTGAGTGATGCGGTGTACAAGCTCAACCCGGAAACCTGGTACCGCTACGCCTTCATCGAAGGCACGGTGCCGGTGCGCGCCAACCAGGGCGAGCGTTACGTGTTGCTGCTCACCACGGATGAGGATCGCAGCCTGCAGACCCTCGACAACAAGCCGTACAAGCGCCCGCTGGAGAACCTGGCGGTGAACGAGGCGGGGATGAAAGTGCGCGAGCATGGCGACCAGGGTGGGTTCGAGTTGGCGGTGGTGCGCTGATCCGTTGCACCGGATAGCCCTTCGTAGGAGCGAGCTTGCTCGCGAACCGCCCAACACCGAAGTCACCGAGGAATCCGTTCGCGAGCAAGCTCGCTCCTACAGGTGCCGCCCTGCCTTTCGCGGCCCCATGAAAAAGCCCGGCAATCGCCGGGCTTTTTCATGGGGCAGGACGCCTTAGATTTCCTTCGGCCGAACGTGCCCGAACAGCTGCTGGGCGAAGCGCACGCGCTCCTCCACGGTCTCCTTCACGCCCTGGGCTTCCATCTCAGCGATGTGCGCCTCGACGGCATGGGTGCGCAGGGTCAGGCCACAGTCGTTGGCGATCTGGATGTTCAGCCCGGGGCGGGCGTTCAGTTCGAGAATCAGCGGGCCCTTGTCCTGGTCCAGCACCATGTCCACGCCGATGTAGCCCAGGCCGCAGAGCTCGTAGCAGCCGGCGGCGAGCTTCATGAAGCCGTCCCAGTTGGGCAGTTGCACGCCGTCCACCGCGTTGGTGGTGTCCGGGTGCTTGCTGATCTTGTTGTTCAGCCAGGTGCCGCGCAGGGTCTGGCCGGTGGCCAGGTCCACGCCCACGCCGATGGCGCCCTGGTGCAGGTTGGCCTTGCCGTTGGACTGGCGGGTCGGCAGGCGCAGCATGGCCATCACCGGGTAGCCCAGCAGCACGATGATGCGGATGTCCGGCACGCCTTCGTAGCTGATGCTCTTGAAGATCGGGTCCGGGGTCACGCGGTATTCGATCAGCGCGCGGTCGCGGTGACCGCCCAGCGAGTACAGGCCGGTGAGGATGCTCGACAGCTGGTGCTCGATTTCCTCGTGGCTGATGATCCGCCCGGAGACCGACTTGTAGCGGCCCTCGAAGCGGTCGGCGATCACCAGGATGCCGTCGCCGCCGGCGCCCTGCGCCGGCTTGATCACGAAGTCGTTACGCTCACCGATGATCTCCGGCAGACGCTCGATCTCTTTCTCGGTGGAGATGATCCCGTACATTTCCGGTACGTGGATGCCCGCCTCGATCGCACGCTGCTTGGTGATGATCTTGTCGTCGACGATCGGGTACAGGTGCCGCTTGTTGTACTTGAGCACGTAGTCCGCGTTGCGCCGATTGATGCCCATGATGCCGAGGGCGCTCAGGGCTTTCCATCGCTTGATCAGGCCGAACATGGCTTAGTCCTTGAGGAAGGCTTTGAAGCGGAACAGTTCGGTCAGGCGGTATCCGCGGTAGCGACCCATCGCCAGCATGAACGCCACCAGGATCAGCAGCACGGCCGGGAAGGTGAACACGAAGTACACCAGCTCCGGAATGCGCATCAGGATGTGCGCCAGGGCGGCGGCGACCAGGGTGCCGATGGCGGCCTTCATGGCGTGCGCGGCACCGCGCTCTTCCCAGGTGATCGACAGGCGCTCGATGCTCATGGTCAGGATCACCATCGGGAACAGGGCCACCGACAGGCCGCTCTCGAAGCCCAGCTTGTGGCTGAGCAGGCTGATGGCGGCGATCATCACCACCACGAAGGTCAGCACCACCGACAGGCGCGGCAGCATCTGCAACTTCAGGTGTTCCAGGTACGAGCGTAGCGACAGGCCCAGCGCGGTAATCACGGTGAACAGGCCGATACCCCATTGCAGGCCGGTTTCGCGGAAGGCCAGGGCGATCAGCACCGGGGTGAAGGTCCCCAGGGTCTGGATGCCGATCAGGTTGCGCAGCACCAGGATCACCAGCACGCCGAACGGGATCATGATCATGATCTGGAAGGTCTGCTGGGTGGACAGCGGCAGGCCGTACAGCGAGTACTCGAGGAAGGCCGCGTCGGTGTTTTCGTCCGAAAGCTTGGCCAGGCGGATGGCGTTCATCTCGCTGCTGTTGAGGCTGAAGTTGACCTGGGCCTTCTTGCCGCCTTCGATGGACAGCAGGCTTTCATCACCCAGCCACCAGATCAGGCGGTCGGCGGGCAGGCCGCGCTCGCCGCTTTCGGGGTTGAAGTACAGCCACTCCTTGCCGTTGTAGCTGCGCAGCCAGAGTTCGGGCTGCTGCGGCTGGTTGGCCACCAGGCGGATGGTGTGCACGCGCTCCAGCGGCACGTGGGCGACGGCCAGCAGGGTCTCGACCACGTGGGAGCGTTTTTCCAGGCTGGTGTCGCCGGCCAGCAGCAGCTTGACGTTGTCGTCGTTGAGGTTGTTGGCGCGCTTGATGGCTTCGCTGACGAAGGTCTCGACATCCGCCGAATGCTGGCGGATGGGGGCGATCAGGGCCTCGGCGGCGATCTTTTCCGGGCCTTCCAGGGGCAGGCTGTCACGGAAGATCGGGCCTTTTTCCTTGGGCTTCTCGCCAGCGGCGCCGGTGTAGCGCTTGGTCAGCACCAGGCGGTAGTAGAGCGTCTGTTGGCCGCTGGCGCGACGCGAGGACCAGGTTACCTTGCGGTTGCCGTCGGCGCGGTTGATGCCCACGCCGTAGTTGTTGGACACGAAGCTCTCGTTGAGGCTGACGTAGTTCTGGCTCAGCGGCGGCACGAACATCTGCACCTTCACCGGCGTCTTCGGCGTGGCGACGAACTCGACCTTGGCGTCGACGTTCCACAAGTCGTCGGTCTCGGCCTCGCTCATCGGGATGCCGAGGATGAAGATCTGGTAGGCGGTGATCGCGACGCCCAGCGTCAGCAGGATGGCGATCAGGACCTTCAGATGCAGGGTAAGAGAGCGCATGGGATTACTCGGCAGGTTTCGCTACGGGTTGGCAGCCGGGTTTGCCGGCGGCGTATTTCAGGCTTGGGTCGACCAGGGCGCCGAATCGCTTGAGGGCGTCGGAGCCGATCAGCAGCGGGTATTGGAAGGCACTTCGGTCGGTAAGGTTCACTTCGATGGTGCGTCTGATCTTGCCCATGCAGACGTCCAGCTCGATCACCGGGCGTGCGGTATAGGCCTTGCCCTCGTCAGGGTCGTAGTCGCCATGGCGGCGCTTGATCTTGCTGATGCGTGCCAGGGGCTTCTCGATGGGCTGGCTGTCGGCGGTGTCGGTGGCCAGGTAGAAGCGTACCCAGGTCTCGCCGTCGCGCTTGAAGCGCTTGATGTCGCGGGCGCTGAGCGAGGCGGTCTTGGCGCCGGTGTCCAGCTTGGCGGCCAGCTCCAGACTCAGGTCGTCGATGCGGGCGTACTCGTTCAGACCGTAGACAGTCTTGCCGGCAGCGGCGCTGACGCCGGAAAACAGAACGATGCTCAGGAGCAGCAGGGCAGTGGGCTTGAGTCTCATAGATCTTGATGAGTGGGTGGCCGCAAAGCCTTGGAAAAGAAGGTGTCCCGGTCGTCTCCCGCGCTCGGGCAGGGCCGGCTCGCCACCAGGCAGGGCCCAGAGACGCCAGGCAATAGCGCGGCGGATTCTACCATGTGGTTTTTACGTGGCGACAGTCGGTTGGTCTGTTGGCAGGGTATTTGTTGCTGGCGTGTGGCGACCGTCCCATGCGTACTGGACGCACGGGCGCGGTCGCCGCACTCGTTTCCCCAGGTCTTGGCAGCCTGGCCGCCACTGACGAGCGCGGAGGCTCAGGGGCTTTCCGGAGCCTTGACTTCGTTCCAGCTGCTGTCGGGGTCGAAGCGGGTCATCTTCAGGGCGATCTTGTCGCCATTGGGCCCCAGGTTCTTGGAGAAGATCTCCCCGTCGTGGCTGATCATGAAGCTCATCACGCCGCTGTCGCCATAACGGACCGGCCAGGCGATCAGGGCGAAGCCACGGGTCATCTTGCCGCCGATCAGGTAGTCATAGGCGCCGCCGGGTGCAGAAGGACCCTGGGCGGTAAGTATCCGATAGTGGTAGCCGTGCCAGCCGCCGTCCGGGAGTTCGTCGCCGAACAGGGGGCCGAGCGGGCTTTCCTCGCCGTCTTCCTCCTCCGGCCAGTACAGGCCGTCGTGGCGACCGTCGCTGCTGACGAACTTCTGCGCATATTCCAGTATGCCGTCGCCATTGCGGTCGACCTCGGCAAAGTCCATTTGCGCATCGTGGTAGGCCTGCACCGCGTTCACCGCCGCTTCTTCGTTGCTGCCGATTCGGCGGATGCGAATTTCCTCACCGCCCGCCTTGGCGTTGAAGGCCCAGCCCTGCTTCTCGTGCAGGATCGGCAGGGGCAGCGTCCAGGGATCGTCGCCGACCACCAGGTGGGCGCGCTCGGGGCTGTCTTTCTCGATCTGGTGCTTGACCTTGTAATGCGCGAGGAAGGCGTCCACTTCCTCCCGCTCGATGCCTTCGAGTGGGATGTAGTTGCGCCAATCCTTGCCGAGCAGGGCGGCCAGGCGTTCAGGGTCAGCCTTCTGGGTGCCGAGCGCGGTGATGAAGGCGTCGGCGGCGGCTTCCGGCGTGGGGAAGGTTTCCTGCGCCAGCAGGCTGCAGGGCAGTGCGCCCAGGAGGGCGAGCGCCAGTAGGCGCGATGCGAAATGCATGACTCGTCTCCTATCGGCGCCGTCCGCCGCCGGATGGCGCGCGAGCTGGACGTTGTACGGTGTGGCCGGCGCGTGCCGCCTGCGGTCGGCTGGCGACGGCGCGGCTGGCTTGTCCGCGGTTGGCGAGTTCACGGGATTGCCTCGGGTTGTTGGCTCCGGCGAAGGCGTTGTTTCGCGGCGCCTGGGTCCTGGCGCGCTGCTGGCGGGCCTGTTCGCGGATTTGCGCGTTGTTCTGCGCCCGTGGCCGTTGCTGTGCCTGGGCGCTGCGGTTCTGCGCGACGTTTTGCGCGCGCTGGCGGGCATCAGGGTTGTTGCCCAATTCGCGGGTGGCGGCCTGCGCACGCTCGCGGGCCTGCTGGTTGTCGCGCAACTGATTGCCTTGCTGGGCGCGCTGCAAGGCTTGCGGGTTGTCCCTCAGGTCGCGGGTGGCGGCCTGGGCGCGATCGCGGGCCTGGGCATTGTTCATCGCCGGCGGCTCGATGCCGCGCTGGGCGAGGCTTTCGCGAGCCCTGGAGCGTTCCTCGGCTCGGGCGGAGTCGAAGCCGCGCAGTGCCTCGCGCTGGTCGCCACCGGCCAGCCGGCGGTTGTACTGCTCGCGGCTGGCGGCATCGCGGTAGGGCACGCCGTTGCGGTAGGTGGGGTCATGGCGCCAAGTGGCGCGGTTGCTGCCGTTGATCTGCCGATTGCCGTTGAGTTCGCGGTTGACGTTCCGGTTCACGTTCCGATTGCTGTTGAGGTTGTTGTAGTGCTCGACATCCACATCGATCTCATGGTCGTCCCAGTCGCAGTCGCCCCAGAGCGAGTTGACGATGGCCACGCCCGCGCCGAACGCAAGGCCAGTGGCCAGCGCGGTGGCGACGGGGTACTGGTATTGCGGAGGTGGCGGATAGTAGGTCGGCGGGCTGGAAGGGTAGGCCCAGGTGCCATAGACCTGGTTGGGGTTGTAGCTGGGAACGTAGACCACCTGCGGGTTGGTCGGCTCGATGATGATCGTCTGCGAGGGGGCAGGCTGTTGCACGACCACGGTGTCACCGCTGGGGGGCGGCGCAGCCGGCTTGATGCTGATGGTCTGCTGTTCGTTGGACTTCAGATTGCCGGCGGCCTGGGCCTGGCGGCGCAGGCGCTGGACGGAGTCCATAACGGCGTCGGGTTGGGCCAGGAAGGCATCGCCGACGCGCTGTACCCAGGCGGGGTCCTGTTCCAGCGTGGCCAATACGACGGGGAAGGCGACCAGCGACTGGACGCTCGGGTCCCACGGCTGGTTGGCAACCTGCTTCACGGCTTCATCGCCGCTGACGCCGGGGTGGGCCTTGGACCAGGCGGCCGCATCGGCCACGTTGCCCGGGTAGGTGGCGGCCATCAGCACCTGGGCCAGCAGGGAGTCCGGGTACAGCGCCAGCGGCGCGAGCATCTGGTCGAGCTCTTCGGCGCTGAATACTGCCTGTGACGTTTTTGCCGGAGCGGCCGGGGGCGCCGCGGTCGCGGAGGCGGGCGCAGGAGGCGCTGCTGGCGCGGCTGCCGGCGCGGGTGCCGCAGGTGCCGCAGGTGCCGGTTGGCTGGCGGCCGGAGCGTTGGGGGCGGCGGCCTTGGCGTTGGGCGGTTCACTCTTGTCGCAGCCGGCCAACGCCAGCAGGGCGGCCAGAATCAGGTGCTGACATTCTCGCATGGCGCTCTCCTTTGCCTGTGCCGGGGAATGCCCGACCCGCTAAAAATGCCACGGGCAAATCTCGGGTCTACAGAATGATAGGCGGGTTGGCGAGAGGCTGCAGAAAGACTAACGGCCGGGGATGCCGGCCGTCGATTGAGGGTATTTCGAGAGTGGGGTGGCTACTTGAGCCGGCGCTCCACGCCTTTCTCGACGAGGATCTTGGCGGAGATCTCTTCCACCGAGAAATGCGTCGAGTTGATGTAGGCGATGTTCTCGCGGCGGAACAGGTTCTCCACCTCGCGCACCTCGAACTCGCACTGGGCGAAGCTGGCGTAGCGGCTGTTGGGCTTGCGCTCGTTGCGGATGGAGGTGAGCCGGTCGGGATCGATGGTCAGGCCGAACAGCTTGTGCTTGTAGGGCTTGAGCGCATTGGGCAGCTGCAGGCGCTCCATGTCCTCCTCGGTCAGCGGATAGTTCGCTGCGCGGATGCCATACTGCAGTGCCATATAAAGGCAGGTCGGGGTCTTGCCGGAGCGCGATACGCCCACCAGGATCAGGTCGGCCTTGTCGTAGTAGTGGGTGCGGGCGCCGTCGTCGTTGTCGAGCGCAAAGTTAACTGCGTCGATACGCTCCATGTAATTGGAGTTGTGGCCGATGCTGTGGGATTTTCCGACGGAATACGACGAGTCTGCGGACAATTCCTGCTCAAGCGGGGACAAAAACGTCGAGAAGATGTCAATCATGAAACCGTTGGATTGCGCAAGGACCGAACGGATCTCGCGGTTTACGATGGTGTCGAAGATGATCGGGCGTGCCCCGTCCGCCTCGGCAGCATTGTTGATTTGCTGTACCATGACGCGCGCTTTTTCTTCGGTATCGATGTAAGGTCGCGTCAGTTTGACGAAGTTGATGTTCTCGAACTGCGCAAGAAGGCTCTGGCCGAGGGTTTCGGCAGTAATGCCGGTGCCGTCGGAAATGAAGAATGCAGTTCGTTTCATATGCGCTGCGGGCCTTAAGGTAGGAACGTTTCTTGGCTATGATAGGCCGCGCGTTTGCAAGGCCCTTTGCCGGGGCATTCTTACTCATTTTTCTGGCCCGGGCCAGAAGAGTGGCGCCGCACCGGCCCGTACGACCTTTTCCAACACCTTAGTGGAGAGATCACCTTGGTAGAGTACGTAGTTTCCCTCGATAAGCTCGGCGTCCATGATGTCGAACGTGTGGGGGGCAAGAACGCATCCCTGGGCGAAATGATCAGCAACCTCGCCGGTGCCGGCGTTTCCGTACCGGGTGGTTTCGCTACCACCGCCCAGGCCTACCGTGACTTCCTCGAGCAGAGCGGCCTTAACGATCGCATCCATGCTGCGCTGGACGCTCTCGATGTGGATGACGTGAATGCCCTGGCCAAGACCGGCGCGCAGATCCGCCAGTGGGTGATGGATGCCGAATTCCCGGCCCAGCTCGACGCCGATATCCGCAAGGCCTTCATCGAAATGGCCGGCGGCAATGACAACATGGCTGTTGCCGTACGCTCCTCGGCGACCGCCGAAGACCTGCCGGACGCCTCCTTCGCCGGCCAGCAGGAGACCTTCCTGAACATCCGTGGCGTGGACAACGTGATCCGCGCAGCCAAGGAAGTCTTCGCCTCCCTCTTCAACGACCGTGCCATCGCCTACCGCGTGCACCAGGGCTTCGACCACAAGCTGGTCGCCCTGTCCGCCGGCGTGCAGCGCATGGTCCGCTCGGAAACCGGCACCGCCGGCGTGATGTTCACCCTGGACACCGAGTCCGGTTTCCGTGATGTGGTGTTCATCACCGGCGCCTACGGCCTCGGCGAGACCGTGGTGCAGGGTGCAGTGAACCCCGACGAGTTCTACGTCCACAAGCCCACCCTGGAGGCCGGTCGCCCGGCGATCCTGCGTCGCAACCTGGGCAGCAAGGCCATCAAAATGGTCTATGGCGAAGAAGCCAAGGCCGGCAAGTCGGTCAAGGTGGTCGATGTGGAGAAGGCCGATCGCGCGCGCTTCGCCCTGTCCGACGCCGAAGTGACCGAGCTGGCCAAGCAGGCCCTGATCATCGAGAAGCACTACGAGCGTCCGATGGACATCGAGTGGGCCAAAGATGGCGACGACGGCAAGCTGTACATCGTCCAGGCCCGCCCGGAAACCGTGAAGAGCCGCGTCAGCGCTAACGTGATGGAGCGCTACCTGCTCAAGGAAAAGGGCAAGGTCCTGGTGGAAGGTCGCGCCATCGGCCAGCGCATCGGCGCGGGCCCGGTGAAGGTGATCCATGACGTTTCCGAGATGGACAAGGTCCAGCCGGGCGACGTGCTGGTCTCCGATATGACCGACCCGGACTGGGAGCCCGTGATGAAGCGCGCCAGCGCCATCGTCACCAACCGTGGCGGCCGTACCTGCCACGCGGCGATCATCGCCCGTGAGCTGGGCATTCCTGCTGTCGTCGGCTGTGGCAACGCCACCGCGGCGCTGAAGGACGGCCAGCGCGTGACCGTGTCCTGCGCCGAAGGCGACACCGGCGTGATCTATGAAGGCGAACTGGGCTTCGACATCCGCCAGAACTCGGTCGACGCCATGCCCGATCTGCCGTTCAAGATCATGATGAACGTCGGCAACCCGGACCGCGCCTTCGACTTCGCCCAACTGCCGAACGAAGGTGTGGGCCTGGCCCGCCTGGAGTTCATCATCAACCGCATGATCGGTGTGCACCCCAAGGCGCTGCTGAACTTCGCAAGCCTGCCGGCGGACATCAAGGACAGCGTCGAGAAGCGCATCGCCGGTTACGACGATCCGGTCGGCTTCTATGTCGAGAAGCTGGTCGAGGGCGTCAGCACCCTGGCCGCCGCCTTCTGGCCGAAGAAGGTCATCGTGCGTCTGTCGGACTTCAAGTCCAACGAATACGCCAACCTGATCGGCGGCAAGTTGTACGAGCCGGAAGAAGAGAACCCGATGCTCGGCTTCCGTGGCGCCTCGCGCTACATCAGCGAGTCCTTCCGCGACTGCTTCGAGCTCGAATGCCGCGCGATGAAGAAGGTTCGCAACGAGATGGGCCTGACCAACGTCGAGCTGATGGTGCCGTTCGTGCGTACCTTGGGCGAAGCCTCCCAGGTCGTCGACCTGCTGGCCACCAATGGTCTGAAGCGTGGCGAGAAGGGCCTGCGCGTCATCATGATGTGCGAACTGCCGTCCAACGCCCTGCTGGCCGATGAGTTCCTGGAATTCTTCGATGGCTTCTCCATCGGCTCCAACGACCTGACCCAGCTGACCCTGGGCCTGGACCGTGACTCCGGGATCGTCGCGCACCTGTTCGACGAACGTAACCCGGCGGTGAAGAAGCTGCTGTCCAATGCCATCCAGGCGTGCAACCGCGCAGGCAAGTACATCGGCATCTGCGGCCAGGGCCCGTCGGACCATCCGGACCTCGCCAAGTGGCTGATGGAGCAGGGCATCGAGAGCGTGTCGCTTAACCCCGACTCGGTCCTCGATACCTGGTTCTTCCTTGCCGAAGGCCAGTCCTGACGGTTCCTTCACCATCTGAGAAAAGGGCGGGTGATTTCACCCGCCCTTTTTTGTGCCAGCCGATTCCATGCAAAGCAGCAGTCAACTCTTTCCCGTTGCGCTCCTGAGCGCAGAGTTCCGCGGTGACCTCACCGAGGACGTGTACCGCTTGAAACCGGGCAACAGCCCCGACTCCAGCGTCGAACTGGTGCTCACCCGTCTCGGGGGGCGCGACGGCCCCCGTGGTGTGCCGGTAATCCTCTTGCACGGCAGCTTCTCCAACCGCCGCTTCTGGTATTCGCCCAAGTGCATCGGCTTCGGCCCGTACCTGGCGCGTGCCGGCTTCGACGTCTGGATTCCGGAAATGCGCGGGCACGGGCTTTCTCCGCGTAACCAGGACTACGACCGCAACCGCGTGGCCGACTACGCCCGATTCGACCTGCCGGCGATCGCCAGCTTCGTCGTCGAGCAGTGCGCCCAGGCGCCGCACTGGATCGGCCATTCCCTGGGTGGCATTACCCTGGCGGCGGCGCTCGGCGGCGGCTATCTGGAAGAGGGGCAGGCGGCCAGCGTGGCGCTCTGTGGCAGCCAGATCAGCCGCACTTACTGGCCACTCAAGCTGCCGCCCGTGGCCTGGAGCGGGCGCTTCCTGCTCAAGCGCATGGGTGGCCTGTCCGGCTCCAGGCTCAAGCGCGGTCCTGAAGACGAACCGCTTGGTCTCGCCCTGGAAACCCTGCGCTGGTACAGCCTGTTCGGCCGCTTCGGCGAGAAGGACAACGACTGGTGGGGTGGTCTGCAGAACGTCAATGTGCCAGTGCTCGCGGTGGCCTCCGACGGTGACTACCAGGACCCGGCCTGGGCCTGCCGCCAGCTGCTGGAACAGTTTGGCTCCGAGGTCCGGGAATACCTGCGCCTGGGCAAGCGACACGGATTCTCCGAAGACTTCGGCCACGTCGAGATGCTGATCAGCAAGGGGGCGCAGCGTGAAGTCTGGCCTCTGCTGCAGCATTGGCTGGAGCAGGGTGCGTTGCCGGCCGGGCAGGGCGCTCTGGCGCAGGCTTGAGCGTTCCTCGTCGGCGCCGTAGCGGGTAGACTGTGACGCCAGTGAGCCTTTCGGTCACGTCAGGGCCGGATTGCCTTATCCGTTTTCATCAAGAGGAGCGTCTCCATGCATTACGTCACCCCCGATCTGTGCGATGCCTATCCGGAGCTGGTCCAGGTCGTCGAGCCGATGTTCAGCAACTTCGGCGGGCGGGACTCCTTCGGTGGCGAGATCGTCACCATCAAGTGCTTCGAGGACAACTCGCTGGTCAAGGAGCAGGTCGAGAAGGACGGCAAGGGCAAGGTCATGGTGGTGGATGGCGGTGGCTCGCTGCGCCGCGCGCTGCTCGGCGACATGCTGGCCGAGAAGGCGGCGAAGAACGGCTGGGAAGGCATCGTGGTGTACGGCTGCATCCGTGACGTCGACGTGATCGCCCAGACCGACCTCGGTGTGCAGGCGCTGGCCAGCCACCCGATGAAGACCGACAAGCGCGGCATCGGCGATTTGAACGTCGCGGTGACCTTCGGTGGCATCACCTTCCGCCCGGGCGAGTTCGTCTATGCCGACAACAACGGCATTATCGTTTCGCCTAAGGCGTTGAAAATGCCGGAATAAATCGAACCTCCGAGCTCGGTTCGAGTCAATGCCGGAAGCGAAGGCTTCCGGCATTTTTCATGGAGCGCCCCAGGGGCGAACGCGGGAGAGGGCATGCAGGCATACGAAAGTGGCACCGAGCGCGGCTTGATCGACGGCTTCGTGCTCGATGGGCGTGGCGGCGCCCGGGAGGTCTCCCGCAATGAATTGCCGCTGCTGGATCTCAAGCCCGAGGAAAGTCTCTGGGTGCACTGGGATCGTGGCGTCCCGGAAGCGCAGAGCTGGCTGCGCGAGTCCAGCGGACTCAATGAGTTCGCCTGCGACCTGCTGCTGGAGGAGGCGACCCGTCCGCGCCTGGTCGATCTGGGCGGCGAGCGCCTGCTGCTGTTCCTGCGGGGTGTGAACCTGAACCCCGGAGCGGTGCCGGAAGACATGGTATCGCTGCGCGTCTACGCCGAGTCGCAACGGGTGATTTCCCTGCGTTTGCGCCCGCTCAAGGCAGTGGCCGACCTGCGCACCGACCTCGCGGCCGGGCGCGGCCCGAAAACGGCCTCGGAAGTGGTTCTGTACCTGGCGCACTACCTCACCGACCGGGTCGATACGCTGATCGGCGGCCTGGCCGACCAGCTCGACACCATGGAAGAGGCCATCGAGGAGGACGAGCGCAGCATTCCCGACCAGCACCAGTTGCGCACGCTGCGCCGGCGCGCCGCCGGGTTGCGGCGGTATCTCTCGCCCCAGCGCGACATCTACGCGCAGATGATCAAATTCAAGCTGTCCTGGGCGGTTGCCGATGACGCTGACTACTGGAACGAGCTGTACAACCGCCTGACCCGGAACCTGGAGGAGCTGGAGCTGATTCGCGAGCGCATCAGCCTGATTCAGGAGGCCGAACATCGTCGAATTACCGAACGAATGAACCGCACCATGTATCTGCTTGGTATCATTACCGGCTTTTTCCTGCCCATGAGCTTCGTGACGGGGCTTCTGGGTATCAACGTCGGCGGTATTCCGGGGCAGCAGGCGCCTTATGGTTTCGCGCTGGCCTGCCTGCTGATCGGCGGCATCGCGGCGTTCCAGTGGTGGGTCTTCCGCCGCCTGCGTTGGCTCTAGGTGTGACTTTTGAGGTGGTGGGGGCGTCAAGCACCTCACACAGGCGAGGTGCGTATGCACGACCCATTTGAAGAATCCTTGCGCGATCTGCTGAAGATGCCGCCGGAGCAGCCGGGCGATGACTCGCGCCTGGATCGCGTGCTCAAGACCGCCAACCGGCAGGTCGGCGCGGGTGATCTGTTCAGCATGATGGGCCATTGGCTGGAAGCGCTGTCCATTGGCGTCACCCGCGGTGCCGCTCACCTTGCGCCCGTTTCGCGCCGCGTGCAGAATTCCGCCCCTTCCGCTGACAAGGCCGATTGAACATGCAATTCGACATCTGGACGCAAAGCCTGCTCACCGCCATGAACACCCTGTGGGGCAAGCTGGCCGGGTTCATTCCGAACCTGCTCGCCGCGCTGGTGATCGTGCTGCTGGGCTTCATCGTCGCCAAGCTGCTCGACGCGCTGCTGTCCAAGCTGCTGGCCAAGCTGGGCCTGGACCGTCTGATGGCGGGCACCGGCCTGACCAAGCTGATGTCCCGCGCCGGTATCCAGGTGCCGGTCTCGACCCTGATCGGCAAGATCATCTACTGGTTCGTCCTGCTGGTGTTCCTGGTCTCCGCCGCGGAGTCGCTGGGTCTGCAGCGCGTTTCCGCCACCCTCGACATGCTCGCGCTGTACCTGCCGAAGGTCTTCGGCGCTGCGCTGGTGCTGATCGTCGGCATTCTCCTCGCCCAACTGGCCAACAGCCTGGTGCGCGGCGCCGCGGATGGCGTCGGCCTCGAATACGCCAATGGCCTGGGGCGTGTCGCCCAGTGGCTGGTCATCATCATAAGTATCTCGGTGGCCATCGGCCAGCTCGAGGTCAAGACCGACCTGCTGAACTACATCATCGCTATCGTGCTGATCACCATCGGCCTGGCGGCGGCGCTGGCCCTCGGCCTGGGCAGCCGGGAGGTCGCCGGTCAGATCATCGCGGGCATTTATGTGCGTGAGCTGTACCATGTCGGGCAGCAAGTGAAAGTCGCGGATGTCGAAGGCATCATCGAGGAAATTGGTACCATCAAGACTATCCTGCTGACGGATGAGGGCGAGCTGGTGTCCATCGCCAACCGCATCCTGCTCGATCAGCGAGTGACCAGTCGCTGAGATGATGACCGATCGCCGATGCCGCTCCATGGGGGTTGCATCGGCCGCTGACATGACCTGGCCCGACCCGACTTGAACACGCCGCAATCACTGCCCTTGCGCTACGACCCGCGCCAGCTCACCGATGAGGAGCTGGTGGAGCGTTCTCATGCGGAGCTGTTCCACGTGACCCGGGCCTATGAAGAGCTGATGCGCCGCTACCAGCGCACGCTGTTCAATGTCTGCGCCCGATATCTGGGCAATGACCGGGACGCCGATGATGTGTGTCAAGAAGTGATGTTGAAGGTTCTGTATGGTTTGAAGAACTTCGAGGGCAAATCGAAGTTCAAGACCTGGTTGTACAGCATCACTTACAACGAGTGCATTACCCAATATCGGAAGGAGCGGCGCAAACGGCGATTGCTTGATGCGCTGAGTCTGGATCCGGTGGAGGAGGCTTCCGAAGAGAAGTCTCCGAAAGTGGAAGAGCGTGGTGGGCTAGACCGATGGCTAGTTCATGTCAATCCCATTGATCGGGAAATTCTGGTGTTGCGATTCGTGGCCGAGCTCGAATTCCAGGAAATCGCCGATATCATGCACATGGGGTTGAGCGCCACCAAAATGCGCTACAAGCGTGCACTCGATCGATTGCGGGAAAAGTTTTCCGGTGTGACGGAATCTTAGTTTAGGAAATATTGTCTCTTTGACGGGGAAGTTCTGATAAACTTGCCCACCAAGTTGTACGGCCTATGGCTTGACAACTTATTGACCACCAAGATGGGGATTTAACGGATGAAACTGAAGAACACCCTTGGCGTCGTTGTCGGCTCTGTAATCGCCGCCACCGCTGTAAACGCCTTTGCTCAAGGCCAGGGCGCGGTCGAGGTCGAGGCCTTCGGCAAGCGCTACTTCACCGACAGCACCCGCGATATGAAGAACGCGGACCTGTACGGCGGCTCGGTCGGCTACTTCCTGACCGACGACGTCGAACTGGCTCTGTCCTATGGTGAGTACCACGACGTTCGTGGCACCTACGAGACCGGCAACAAGAAGGTTCACGGCAACCTGAGCACTCTGGACGCCATCTACCACTTTGGCACTCCGGGTGCTGGCAACCTGCGTCCGTACGTGTCGGCAGGTATCGGCCACCAGAGCCTGACCAACATCCACGACGACAATGGCAGCCGTCAGAACCTGACCATGGCCATGATCGGTACCGGTCTGAAGTACTACTTCACCGAGAACTTCTACGCCAAAGCCAGCCTCGACGGCCAGTACGGCCTGGAGCAGCGTGACAACGGTCACCAGGGCGAGTGGATGGCTGGCCTGGGCGTCGGCATGAACTTCGGTGGTGGCAAAGCCGCCCCGGCTCCGGAGCCGGTTGCTGAAGTCTGCTCCGACTCCGACAACGACGGCGTTTGCGACAACGTTGACAAGTGCCCGAACACCCCGGCCAACGTCACCGTTGACGCCAACGGCTGCCCGGCTGTTGCTGAAGTCGTTCGCGTTCAGCTGGACGTGAAGTTCGACTTCGACAAGTCCAAGGTTAAAGAGAACAGCTACGCTGACATCAAGAACCTGGCTGACTTCATGAAGCAGTACCCGTCCACCTCCACCACCGTTGAAGGCCACACCGACTCCGTCGGCACCGACGCCTACAACCAGAAGCTGTCCGAGCGTCGTGCCAACGCCGTTCGTGACGTACTGGTCAACGAGTACGGTGTTGAAGGCGGCCGCGTAAACGCTGTTGGTTATGGTGAGAGCCGTCCGGTTGCTGACAACGCAACTGCCGAAGGCCGCGCTGTTAACCGCCGCGTAGAAGCCCAAGTAGAAGCCCAAGCCAAGTAATTGGTCTGAGCTCCTGAGAAAAACCCGGCCTAGGCCGGGTTTTTCTTTGCCTGCAGAAAAGCGCTTGGCTCAGGCGCTGCGGACCAGTGCGACCTGTTGCGCGGCGGCGGCCACCTCGCCAATCACCAGAATTGCCGGGCTTTTCAGGGCGAAACGTTGTGCATCGTCGAGCATGTCCTTCAACAGGCTGCGGTACTCGCGTTGGCTGGGCAGGGAAGCGTTTTCGATCATCGCCACCGGCATGTCGGTGCACATTCCGCCGTCCAGCAGGCCGTCGCGGATTTCCGCCAGCTTCGCCACGCCCATGTACACCACCAGCGTCGTGCCGCCTTCGGCCAGGCCGCGCCAGTTCAGGGGGCTGTCGTCCTGGGTGTGGGCGGTCACCAGGGTCACGCCCCGGCTCACGCCACGCAGGGTCAGCGGGATGCGACACTGAGTCGCAGCTGCCAGTCCGGCGGTAATCCCGTTCACCAGTTCGCACTCGATACCCCGCGCGCCGAGCCAGTCGGCTTCCTCGCCGCCACGCCCGAAGATGCACGGATCGCCACCTTTCAGGCGCGCCACGCATCGCCCCTGGCGGGCATAGCGCAGCATCAGCCGATGGATGAAATCCTGCGGGGTGGAGCGGCAGCCGCCGCGCTTGCCGACGGAAATCACCCGGGCCGATGGGCAATGTTCCAGCATCGCCGGATTGACCAGATCATCGATCAGGACCACCTCGGCCTGTGCCAGGACACGTACCGCCTTGAGGGTCAGCAGCTCCGGATCACCCGGGCCTGCGCCGATCAGCCAGACTTTTCCACTCATATCCATCTCCTCGGGCTACCGTCTACGCGGCTCGATTCAGGCCGTCGCGGCCAGCGGGTGCCGGGCCAGCAGACGTTTGATTTCCGGTACGCAGGAGCCGCAGGCGGTCCCGCACTTGAGTTCGCATTTGAGGCCGTCCAGGTCCAGGCCCTTGTCGATGCCGGCCTGGATGCGGCTCTGGCTGACGTTCAGGCAGTTGCACAGAGTCTTGTCCGACGCGGTGCCGGCCTTGCCCGGCGCCGCGCTGAGCGGGGCGAGCAGCCACCGGCGCAGTTCCTGGTCGGCGCGGCCTTCCTTCCACAGTTCGCGGAGCCAGGCGCGGGCGGCGGTTTCCCCCGCCAGGCGCAGCGAAACGATGCGCGATTGCTCAATGCGCACGCGCTTGCCGACCGAGAGGCGGGGATCGTCGTAAGCCATGACCGGCCCCTCGTTGAGATCGAGCAGCGCATCGATGGCAGCCAGCCATTCCGCGCTAGGCGCCTCAACGTGTGCGGCGCGGATCACCAGGGCCGGACGCTCGCGGCCGGTGGGGCTGAAGCTGGCGTAGCGCAGGTCTTCGAACAGCGGGCGCAGGGCATCGAAGCGCGACTGCAGGTCACCTTCCACCAGGGCGAAGAACTGCCAGGGCAGCTCGATGCGGCTGACCTCCACGGTGGCGTGCTTGAGTTCGGGCTGACGCGACAGTGGGTCAACGGCTGGCAGGGTGAGGACATTGATGCCCAGTCCCTTGAGGAAACGATCGCCCCAGTGCATGGGCAGGAAGGCCTGCCCGGGGCGCAGGCGGTCGTCTGCCTGCACCGGCAGCACCAGTGCGCCGCGCCGGCTGTGCAGGCGCACCAGTTGGCCGTCGCTGATGCGGCGGCGGCGTAGTTCGTCCGGATGCAGGCCCAGCACGGCCTCTTCGACGTGGCCGAACAACTGCGGCGCCGTGCCGGTACGGGTCATGCCGTGCCACTGATCGCGCAGGCGGCCGGTGTTGAGGATCAGGGGATAGCGCGCATCGCGCTTTTCCTTGGGGGCGCGGTAGGGCTCGGCGATCAGCTTGGCGCGACCATTGGCCGTGGGGAATTGCCCGTCGCTGTAGAGGCGCTCGGTGCCCTGGGCAGTGTCCGAAGGGAGCGGCCACTGTTGCGGGCCACGGCTGTCCAGCAGCGCGTAGCTGATACCGGAGAGATCAAGATCGCGCTCACGGGTCAGCAACTTGTATTCATCGAACAGCGCGGACGGCGAATCGAAATCGAACAGGCTGGTTTCACCAGGCCGCAGACGCTGTTCCAGGCGACGGGCAAAGTCGCAGACGATGTTCCAGTCCGCCCGCGCCTCGCCGATGGCGGGAATGGCCGGGCGCACATGGCTGATGCGCCGTTCGGAGTTGGTCACCGTGCCTTCCTTCTCGCCCCAGCTGGCGGCAGGCAGCAGCAGGTCGGCGTACTGGCAAGTTTCGCTGGTGGTAAAGGCTTCCTGAACGATGACGAAAGGGCAGGTAGCCAGGGCTTCGCGTATGCGGGTCTGGTCGGGCAGGGATTGCGCCGGGTTGGTGCAGGCGATCCACAGGGCCTTGATGCGGCCGTCGCGCACGGCGTCGAACAGCTCGATGGCGCTCAGGCCGGGGGTCTCCGGCAACTGCTCGACGCCCCAGTAGGTGGCGACTTCGGCGCGGTGCTCGGCATTGCCGGCCTCGCGATGTCCTGGCAGCAGATTGGACAGGCTGCCGGTCTCGCGGCCGCCCATGGCGTTGGGCTGGCCGGTGAGGGAGAAGGGGCCGGCGCCGGGGCGGCCGATCTGTCCGGTGGCCAGGTGCAGGTTGATCAGAGCGCTGTTCTTGGCGCTGCCGGCGGTGGACTGGTTGAGGCCCATGCACCAAAGCGACAGGAAGGACGGGGCCTGGCCGATCCACTGCGCGGCGCGTTGCAGGTCATCCACGGCGATGCCGCAGATTTCCGCCACGGCCAGCGGGCCGTAGTCGCGCACCAGGGCTTTCAGTTCATCCAGGCCTTCGGTGTGGGCGTCGATGAAGGCGCGGTCGATCCAGCCCTCCCACAGCAGGATGTGCAGGATGCCGTGGAACAGCGCGACGTCGGTACCGGGCAGGATGGCCAGGTGCAGGTCGGCCGCCTCAGTGGTGTCGGTAACGCGCGGGTCGATGACGATCAGCTTCATCTCCGGGCGTCGCGCGCGGGCTTCTTCCAGGCGGCGGAACAGTACCGGGTGGGCGTAGGCCATGTTGCTGCCGGCGATCATCACGCAATCGGCCAGTTCGATGTCCTCGTAGCTGCAGGGCGGGGCGTCGGCGCCGAGGCTGCGCTTGTAGCCCACTACCGCCGAGGACATGCACAGCCGCGAATTGCTGTCGATGTTGTTGGTGCCGACCAGGGCGCGGGCGAGCTTGTTGAAGGCGTAGTAATCCTCGGTCAGCAACTGCCCTGAGACATAGAAGGCCACGCTGTCCGGTCCGTGCTCGCGGAGGGTTTCGGCGAAGACGCCGGCCGCATGTTCCAGCGCGGTGTTCCAGTCCGTGCGGCTGCGCGCCAGGCCCTTGCCCAGGCGCAGCTCCGGGAACTGCGCGCGGGCGGCGGCATCGCCGGTCAGGTGCAGGGTCGAGCCCTTGCTGCACAGGCTGCCGAAGTTGGCCGGATGGGCCGGATCGCCCTGTACGCCCAGGATGCGCTCGTCGTCGTGCTCGATCAGTACGCCGCAGCCCACCCCGCAGTAGCAGCAGGTGGATGCGGTAGTGCGACGGTTCGGGTTCATGGCTCGGCCTCGCTCCTCTGACTCAGGCGCAATTGGCCACGGGCGCGCGAATGGCCAGCAGCACGCGTCCATCCTCGACCTTCACGTCGTGGCGATGGGCGCAGCCCTGGTCTGGGGCGACGGCTTCGCCGCTGGCCAGCTCGATCTGCCAGTTGTGCAGCGGGCAGGCCACGCGCTTGCCGTAGATGAGGCCCTGGGACAGCGGACCGCCCTTGTGCGGGCAGCGGTCGTCGAGGGCGAAGACCTCGTCGTCAGAGGTGCGGAAGATCGCGATGTCGCCTTGGGGGCCGGCGATGACGCGGGAGCCCAGCGGGTTGATGTCGTCCAGGGCGCAGATGTCGAACCAGTTCATGGGGTGTCTCCAGCATTCGGATGGGAAGGGCCCCGATGGCGAGGCCCGGCGGGCAGTCAGGCGGTTTCCAGTTGCTTGAGCGGAATCCGTTCGAATTCCTTCTTCAGCGGCTGCTGGGCGATGCGCTCCTGCCACGGGTCCTGTTCCAGGGACAGGGAGAACTGCAGGCGCGCGTTGAGCGCCTTGCGGTTTTCCGCGTCTTCCAGCACGGCCTTCTTGATGCGCTCCATGCCGACCCGTTGCAGGTAGTGCACGGTGCGTTCGAGGTAGAAGGCTTCCTCGCGGTAGAGCTGGAGGAAGGCGCCGCTGTACTCGCGCACTTCGTCCGAGGTCTTGAGCTTGACGAAGAACTCCGCCACCTCGGTCTTGATCCCGCCGTTGCCGCCGATGTACAGCTCCCAGCCCGAATCCACGCCGATGATGCCGATGTCCTTGATGCCGGCCTCGGCGCAGTTGCGCGGGCAGCCGGAGACCGCCAGCTTGACCTTGTGCGGCGACCACATGTTGAACAGGTCGTGCTCCAGGTCGATGCCCAACTGGGTCGAGTTCTGCGTGCCGAAGCGGCAGAACTCGCTGCCCACGCAGGTCTTCACGGTGCGGATGGACTTGCCGTAGGCGTGGCCGGAGGGCATGTCCAGCTCCTTCCAGATCGCCGGCAGGTCGTCCTTTCTGATGCCCAGCAGGTCGATGCGCTGGCCGCCGGTGACCTTCACCATCGGCACCTGGTACTTGTCGGCGACGTCGGCGATGCGCCGCAGCTCGGCGGCATTGGTCACGCCGCCCCACATGCGCGGGACCACCGAGTAGGTGCCGTCCTTCTGGATGTTGGCGTGGGCGCGTTCGTTGATCAGGCGCGACTGCGGGTCGTCCTTGGCTTCGCCCGGCCAGGTGGAGATCAGGTAGTAGTTGAGCGCCGGGCGGCAGGTGGCGCAGCCGTCCGGGGTGCGCCAGTCCATGAAGCGCATGGCATCGCTCAGGGTAATCAGGTGATGGTCGCGGATCGCCTGGCGCACCTGGCCGTGATTGAGGTCGCTGCAGCCGCAGATGGCTTTCTCGCTCTTGGGCTTCACGTCCGCCGCGCCGCCCACGGTGCTGATCAGGATCTGCTCCACCAGCCCTGCGCAGGAGCCGCAGGAGCTTGCGGCCTTGGTGTGCTTCTTCACCTCGTCGACGCTGAACAGGCCGTTCTCCTGGATCGCCTTGACGATGGTGCCCTTGCACACGCCGTTGCAGCCGCAGACTTCGGCGCTGTCGGGCATGTTCGCCGCGCTGCTCTGGCCCTGGTGGCCGACGTCGCCGAGGCTGCTCTCGCCGAACATCAGGTGGTCGCGGATCTCGGCGACGTTGTGGTTCTCGCGGATCTGCCGGAAGTACCAGCCGCCGTCCGCGGTGTCGCCGTAGAGGCAGGCGCCGACCAGCACGTCGTCCTTGATCACCAGCTTCTTGTACACGCCGCCGATGGGGTCGGAGAGGGTGATGGTCTCGGTGCCTTCGCCCCCCATGAACTGGCCGGCGGAGAACAGGTCGATGCCGGTGACCTTGAGCTTGGTGGAGGTCACCGAGCCCTGGTAACGGGCGAAGCCGAGCATGGCCAGGTGGTTGGCGCAGACCTTGGCCTGCTCGAACAGCGGCGCCACCAGGCCGTAGGCGATGCCGCGGTGGCTGGCGCATTCGCCCAGGGCGTAGATGCGCGGGTCATAGGTCTGCAGGGTGTCGTTGACCAGGATGCCCCGGTTGCAGGGCAGGCCGGTCTTTTCCGCCAGTTCGGTGTTGGGGCGGATGCCGGCGGCCATCACCACCAGGTCGGCGGCGATCACTTCACCGTCCTTGAAGCGGATGGCGCAGACCCGGCCGCTGCCGTCGTCGATCAACTCCTCGGTCTGGGTGTTCAGGCGGAAATGGATGCCGCGGGCTTCCAGCGCGCCTTGCAACAGCTTGCCGGCGGTACGGTCCAGCTGGCGTTCCAGCAGCCAGTCGGAGAGGTGCACCACGGTGACGTCCATGCCGCGCAGCTTGAGGCCGTTGGCCGCTTCCAGGCCGAGCAGGCCGCCGCCGATGACCACCGCGTGGCTGTGGCTGCCGGCGGTGTTGATCATGGTCTGGGTGTCGGCGATGTCGCGGTATCCGATCACGCCCTCCAGGCGATTGCCTGGTACCGGCAGGATGAAGGGGTTGGAGCCGGTGGCGATCAGCAGGCGGTCGTACTCGGCCTCGCTGCCGTCTTCGGCGTAGACCTTGCGGCGATGGCGGTCGATGCGGGTGACCTTGCGGTTGAGCAGCAGGCGAATGCCGTTCTCGCTGTACCAGTTGAGGTCGTTGAGGACGATGTCCTCGAAGGCCTGCTCGCCGGCCAGCACGGGGGAGAGCAGGATGCGGTTGTAGTTGGGGTGGGGTTCTGCGCCGAACACGGTGATGTCGTAGAGGTCCGGGGCGATCTTCAGCAGTTCTTCCAGGGTGCGCACACCGGCCATGCCGTTGCCGATCAATACGAGCTTGAGCTTTTTCATGTCAGGGCTCCGCGTCACGGAAAAATCACGCATAAACAAAAAAGGCGTCCCGCCGGTTACCCAGCGAGGACGCCTTTGTCCAAGTCCCGATCGATCGGGAAGTGCGAGCCTCTTCGTTGAGGGACGCGCTTTTGTAGATTGTTGTCAGGGCTATTGCAGAGGCTGTGCCAACTTGTCCGGGGCCCGGATTTCCGGGCCTTGCGGTCGATTCGGAGGATTTTCCGGGCGGGCACGTGCACTGCGGTGAAGCGTTTCGAACCGATCTGGTGCGACCTCAGCCGTGGTGCAGCAGCCAGAACAGCAGCGCCAGGTTGATCGCCAGCGAGGCCAGCGCGACCCCGCGCCAGACCCGCAGCGGCTCGCGTTCCAGCAGTGGGCGCGGACGGGCCGGGGCCTGGCGTTCCCCCTGTTCCAGGGCCAGCAGGCATTCCTCGGCGGTTTCGAAGCGCTGCTGTGGCTGGGCGGCGGTCAGGCGGGCCAGCCAGTCGTCCAGCCAGGCCGGCACGTCCGGTCGATAGCGACTGGCCGGCGCCGGCGCGCCGAAGCGCGGATGCTGGAAGGCTTCGATCTCGCCGTAGGGGTAATGGCCGCAAAGCAGGCGGTAGAGCGTGACACCGGCGGCGTAGAGGTCCTGGCGGGCGTCCGGCGCTGCGCCCTGGAACGCCTCGGGTGCCAGGTAGCTGGGTGTGCCGGGGAGGTCGTGCGGGTCTTCCCGTGACAGTCCAGGGCAATAAGCCAGGCCGAAGTCCAGCAGGCGCAGCTCGCCGTCGTTGGCCCAGTGCAGGTTCTCCGGCTTGATGTCGCGGTGCAGGATGTTGCGCCGGTGCAGCTGGCCGAGCCCGCGTAGCAGGCGATGGGCGATGTCCAGCCAGTCTGGGAGGGGGAGCGGGCCGTTGAGCTTGAGGTGTTCGGCGAGGGTCTGGCCCGGGTACTCGCGCATCACGTAGTACAGGTGCTGGCGCTGCGGCAGGCTGTGCAGTTCGGGGAAATAGCGGCCCTGCACGCGGCGCAGGAACCATTCCTCCAACAGCAGCGCCTGGGCGGCCTCGGGGGAATCGTGCTGGGCCGGTGGCAGCGTTTTCAGCAGCCAGGGGCGGCCCTGGCGGTCGCGGACGCGGTAGATCAGTGACTGGCGCGATTGCGCCAGCCGGCCTTCGACCTCCCAGCCTTCGAACTCCTGCTCGTCCCTCAAGGCGGGCGGCGCGGGCCAGTGGTCGAGCTGGGCGAGGGCATCGCCGAGGCTGGCCGGCGGCAGTTCGTCCACGCGCAGCAGCAGGGCGCTGGCGTTGTCCTGGCTGCCGGCGAGGTGCGCGGCGTTGACCAGGGCGTCGGCGCAACTCTCGAGGCTTTGCGCGTCTTCCAGCAGGCGCTGGATACCGCTGTCGCCCAAGGTCGCCCAGACGCCGTCGCTGACCAGCAGGAAGCATTGCCCGGCTTCCAGCTCGCCGTCGCGGTAATCCACCACCAGATGCTGGTCGAGCCCCAGCGCGCGCTTGAGCACGTGCTGCATGCCGGGTTGTTCCCAGACATGGTCCTGGGTCAGGCATTCCAGAAGTCCCGCGTGCCAGCGGTACAGGCGGCAATCGCCGACGTGGGCGAGAGTGAAGCGCCGTCCGCGCAGGACCAGCGCGCTCAGGGTGGTGAGCAGCGGCTGGCCGCCGCCGTTGGCTTGCAGCCAGCGGTTCTGCGAGATCAGCAGGCGGTCGAGGGCCTGGGCGACGGCCCAGGTCTCGGGGGTGGCGTAGTAGTCGGCGGCCAGCGCCTGGAGCGTCAGCCGCGCGGCCAGGCCGCCGTCGGCGCAGTGGCTGACGCCGTCGGCGATGGCGAACAGGTGCCCCTTGCTTGCGGCCAGTCCTGCGGGCGGGGTGACCACCCGCAGGGCATCCTGGTTCTCGTCGCGCGGGCCGGTGGCGCTGGCCTGGGCGAAGCTCAGGGTCAGGCTCATGTCCGGCTCCTGTGGGATGGATTTGCGCTAGGGGCGGCCCTCACCCTAACCCTCTCCCAGAGGGAGAGGGGACCGTTCGGTGCAAGGTGAACCCATGGCGTCAGCCGGCACGGGCGGCTCCCTCTCCTTGGGGAGAGCGGTAAGCAGGTGCACGGATTTTCCGTAGAAAGACAGTTGCTCCTGCAAAAATTGCGTGCCGCTGCAAAGGGCATAGCCTAAACCCGCGCCGCGGTGACGGCCGCGCTGCCCCAGGTGGTGCGCCAACGGAGCTTCACCCCGTGCAGGCCGAACCAGGCCAGCACGCCGAGGCTGGCGAACAGCCACAGGCCGAGCTGGTAGTCACCAGTGGCCTGCTTGATCGCGCCCAGGCCCGCGGTCAGGCAGAAACCGCCGATGCCGCCGGCCATGCCGATCAGGCCGGTCATCACGCCGATGGTCTGGCGGAAACGCTGCGGCACCAACTGGAATACCGCGCCATTGCCCGCGCCGAGGCTGAGCATGGCGACCACGAAAAGGCTCAGCGCCGCCACCGCGCTGGGCAGGTGGAAGCCCACGGCGGCGATGCAGATCGAGGCGACGGTGTACATCACCAGCAGGCTGCGGATGCCGCCGATGCGGTCGGCCAGGGCGCCGCCCAGCGGGCGCATCAGGCTGCCGGCGAAGACGCAGGCGGCGGTGTAGTAGCCGGCTTTCACCGGGTCCAGGCCGTACTGGTCGTGGAAGTAGCCGGGCAGGGTGCTGGCCAGGCCCAGGAAGCCGCCGAAGGTCACGCTGTAGAAGAACATGAACCACCAACTGTCGCGGTCGCCCAGCGCCTTCAGGTAGTCGCCCACGGCTTTCGGCGCGGGGCGCTCCGGTGCATTGCGGGCGAGCAGGGCGAACACCAGCAGAGTCGCCAGCAGGGGAATCAGCGCAAAGCCGAAGACGTTCTGCCAGCCGAAGGCCGCGGCGATGGTCGGAGCGAACAGGGCGGTCAGCACGGTGCCGGAGTTACCCGCACCGGCGATGCCCATGGCCTTGCCCTGGTGCTGCGGCGGGTACCACTGCGAAGCCAGCGGCAGCGCCACGGCGAAGGAGGCGCCGGCCATGCCCAGCAGCACGCCGAGGATCATCGCCTGTTCCAGGCTGTGGATGCCCAGCCGCCAGGCGCCGAACAGGGCGCAGATAACGATGGCCTGGCCAAGGATGCCGGCGGCCTTGGGCGACCAGCGATCTGCCAGCAGGCCCATGAGAAAGCGCAGGATGGCGCCGGAGAGGATCGGCGTGGCGACCATCAGCGCACGCTGCTGCGTGGTCAGTTGCAGGTCGGTGGCGATCTGCACCGCCAGTGGGCCGAGGACGTACCAGACCATGAAGCTCAGGTCGAAATAGAGGAAGGCGGCAAAGAGGGTCGGCGCATGGCCGGCTTTCCAGAAACTCGTGTTCATCGAACACCTCATCAGCAACGGTTGAGGAGCCCGGTCGTGCGCCACGCGGCAGCCGCCGGGTTCGAGAAGGTCGTGGGCCCCTGCGCCGGGGCAAACAAAAAAGGCGTCGCTCCACCCACCGCACGGTGCGGGTGTGGATGCGACGCCTTTGTCGTAGTCGGGTAATCGCCGTTGATTACCATCAGCCTGCCTACAGCAAGGCGCGGGCCAAGAGTGAAAAGTCGCGGCGAACCAAGGGGTTAGAGGAAGTCGTGAAGTGTGGGCTGTACCACAACGGGGCGCTCGCGGTCAGGGCGTGCTCCCCGTTGGGGCGATGGCTCAGGAAGGTGGCGGAGAGGGGAAGACGACGGCCGGCCCCTTGGGGGCACTGCCCGGCGGCAGGTAGGCGGGAGCGACCTGTCCGGCCGGCCCCAGCTGGCGGATGTAGCGGTAGATCCCGCGCAGATCGTCCTCGCTCATCACGCGCAATATATGGGAGGGCATGGGCGGGCGGAAATTCGCCTGCCGCGCCGTGGCCAGCCACTGCTCCTCGCTGCGGTCCTGCATGTACAGGCGCAGATTGGCGGGGTAGGTGGTGCCCCAGGGGCCGCTCCAGCCCAGCTGGTCACCGGTAAGCCAGGCGCTTTCCGGGACTTTCTCGGGGGCCATGGCGTAGCCGGGGGTGTGGCAATCGTTGCAGCCGGCGATCTGGACCAGATAGCGGCCGCGTTGCAGGGAGTCGGTGTCCGCCGCCGGGCTGGGCGTGGACAGGGTCAGGATAGGCAGGCACAGACAGCCGGACAGCGCGCCCACCCGAAGGAAGGACGGCATTGGGAGTTCTCCTCTGATGTCGGTTTGGTTTACGGCTCCAGAGGTATAGCGCGTTGCCAGCATCCCTGCCCGGCGAGGTTCAGGCGATCCAGTTCACATTGGGGAATGCGTCACGAAACGCTTCGGGAATGGGCGCGACCTTGCCGATCTGGTAGTCGAAGAACACGAAGCCGGACTTGGCCATGGCCACCAGGGTGCCGTCCGCCGGGCGGGTGATGCGGAAGATGATGTCGCCACCGTACTTGTTGAAGTCCATGACGCCGACTTCGAACAGCAACTGGTCGCGGGCATGGGCTTCGGCGCGGTAGGTGGTGGCCAGGTCGGTGACGATGATGCCGGACTCGCGGATGCCGTAGTCGAACAGGAAACGCGCGCGGGCCTCTGAAATCATCGAGATCATCGAGTCGTTGCCCAGGTGGTTGGCGCCGTTGATGTCGGTGACGCGCACGGTCAGCTTGGTGGTGTAGATGAAGAGTTCTTCGGGGAATTCCAGTTTCAGGCGGGCCATGGGGCGCTCTCGGATCGCTGAGAATGCGCCATTGTACGGGGCCCGCCGCCGGTTTCGCAGTGCCATAGGCGGGCTGAATGGACGCGTCAGTGCGTCAGGTTGACATGGTAGAAGGTCACGCGGCCGCCTTCGTCGTCGGTGCCCTTGTTGTCGCTGATGTAGGCGCCGGCCTTGAAGTAGAGCAGCTGTTTGCTCCAGGTCGTACTCAGGGCCTGCCCGTAGTACTTCTGCTCGCCATCGGAGGTTTCGGCGCGCAGACCCAGCTGGCCGCTGGAGGTCACGCGCAGGCTGTAGGTCACGCGCTCGTTCAGGCGCACGTCCTTGAGCAACGGGATGTTCTTGCTGACCGTGTCGGTGGGGTGGTTGCGCACCAGGGCTTCGATGCTGCCGGTCTGGGTGTCGGGGTGGTAGTAGTACTGCAGCTTCACCAGCGGCTCGCCGTCGCCGCTGGTGGGCGATTTGCTGTGGATCTGGCCGATGATGATCTTGTTCTGCGAGGGGACGCGGCCGACGCTCAGGGTGGCGCGCAGCTCGTTGTCGCCGCCGGTGTAGTACCAGTTGTAGATGCTGCCGTCGCGCTTGGTTTCGCGCAGCTCGGTACGCGGGTAGGTGCTGTCTTCGGTGTGGGAGCCGTTGACCGGTACCCAGAACACGATGCTGTCGCCATCGCGCTTGAAGTAGCTGCTCTGGTAGCCATTCAACAGTTGCTGGGTGGTGATTTCGGTGGGGCGGGGGTCGTTGGGGATGGTCAGGTTCCAGGTGGAAAGGTCGATCATGCTGTCTCGCTCGCGAAGGGGTCGGATGCGACCGGCGGGTTCCTGGCCAGCAGGCCGCACTGCGGACTTCCATGGTCGTGCAATGGAAGCGAGGGCGCCGCACTAGATCTGGCGCGGCGCGCGGAGGATACGCAGTGGCCGCGCGGGCGGGGGCCAGCAGGCGGGCTGGCGATCTGATCGCGGGATGCCGCCGCTGGCAGATGGCCTGTCAGTGCCCGAGCATCTCGTGCATTGCAATGATCTGCTCGGCCACCTGCACCAGCTTCTGCTGGCGCCCCATGGCCTGGCGGCGCATCAGGGTATAGGCCTCTTCCTCAGGGCAGCCCTTCATCTTCATCAGCAGCCCCTTGGCCAGTTCGATGCGCTTGCGCTCGGCCAGTTGCTGGTCGCGGGCCAGCAGTTGCGCCCGCAGCGCCTGGTCGCTTTCGAAGCGCGCCATGGCGACGTCGAGGATCGGTTGCAGGCGCTGGGCCTGGATGCCTTCGACTATGTAGGCGCTGACCCCCGAGCGGATGGCCTGGCGCATCACCTGCGGGTTGTGCTCGTCGGTGAACATGACGATGGGGCGCGGCTGGTCGCGGCTGACCAGCACCACCTGCTCCATCACGTCGCGGCCGGGGGATTCGGTGTCGATGAGGATCACATCCGGGCGCAGGGCTTCCACGCGTTGCGCCAGGTCGACGGTGAGACCGGATTCGTCGACCACGTCGAAGCCGGATTCCACCAGCGCTGCCTTGAGGCGCCCGACCTTCTTCGGGGTGTCGTTGATCAGCAAGACGCGCAGCATGCTCAACCTCGCTCCATCAGGGCGTTCAATTCGAAGCTGTGGGCATAGCCGGCCGGATCGCTGCCGTCCCAGGTGCGGCCGTCGATCAGCGTCGAGCGGCGCATGTCGGCGCTCGGCACAGCGACGCCCACGGCTTCGGCGGCCTGGCGGTACAGGGCGAGCTGTTGCACCTGGCGGGCGATGCCCAGGTAGTCGACGTCTTCGCGCAGCAGGCCCCAGCGGCGGAACTGGGTCATGAACCACATGCCGTCGGACAGCCAGGGGAAGTTGGCCTGGCCGCCGTCGAAGAAGCGCAGTGGATGGGCATCCTGCCAGGCGTGGCCGAGGCCGTCCTGGTAGCGGCCGAGCAGGCGTGGCTCGATGCTGGAGAGCGGCGCGTCGACATACTCCTGGCCGCTGATCAGCTGTGCCGCACCGCGCAGGTTGTCCTCGCTGGCCTCGATGAAGCGGCTGGCATCGAGGATGCTCATCACCAGGGCGCGGGCGGTGTTGGGGTATTGCTCGACGAAGGCGCGGGTGGTGCCCAGCACCTTTTCCGGGTGGTCCGGCCAGATCTGCTGGCTGGTCGCCAGGGTGAAGCCCAGGCCTTCATCCACCGCCAGCGCGCCCCAGGGGCCGCCGGCGCAGAAGCCGTCGATGCGCCCAGCCTTCAGGTGTTCCACCATCTGTGCCGGCGGCACCACCAGCGAGCGCACGTCGCGCAGCGGGTGGATGCCGTGGCTGGCCAGCCAGTAGTACAGCCAGAGTGCGTGGGTGCCGGTGGGGAAGGTGTGCGCCAGGGTCAGCGGCGCACCGTTGTGGCGCGCATGCTGGCGGAGTGCTTCAGCGCAGGTCACGCCGTCGCGCATCAGTGGTGCGGAAAGATTGATCGACTGGCCGTTCTGGCACAGCCCCATGAGCACGGCCATCTCGGTGGCGGGGGCGCCGCCCAGGCCGAGCTGCATGCCGTAGATCAGGCCGTAGAGCCCCTGCGCCGCGTCCAGTTCGCCGCTGAGCAGGCGATCGCGCAGGCCGGCCCAGGAGCTTTGCCGCTGCAGGTTGAGGGTCAGGCCGTAGGGTTGGGCGAAGCCCTGGGTGGCGGCGACCACCAGGGACGCGGAGTCGGTGAGGGCCATGAAGCCCAGGTTCAGTGCGCTCTTTTCCGGGGCGTCGGAGCCGGCGACCCAGGCCAGGCTGTCCGGGCGGCCGCTTGTGCTGTCGATCATTTCCACCTCTGAAGGCAAAGGGCGCCGCTCCACCAGCCGTCGCTGGGCGGGGAGGCGACGTCATCGTCTTTCAGGGCCCGACGTTGGGCTGCCTGTTGCTGGGCGTACAGCAAGGCGTGTGCCAGATGCGGCGGAAAAAACAAGCCCCGCCGCAAGGGCGGGGCTCAGAGGAAGGGAGCGCACCTCTGGAGGGTTCCATCAAGGGCACCTGAGCACGGATATGGGCAGGGCCTGCTGACACCTTAGACAGGCGGGCCGCAGGCGCAACGGTCAATAAGTATTAGCCCCATCGTGAGTAGCGGTGCGGGCCGCTCTGTTTCGGGCGCTGCAAAAGAAAAGCCCCGCACGGGGCGGGGCTTTTCATCACGCTAGGAGTCTCAGACCTGGACGGCCGGGATCTTCGCGTTGGCTGCAGCTTCGCGGAACTCGGCGATCTGGTCGAAGCTCAGGTAGCGGTAGATATCGGCAGACATGCTGTCGATGTCCTTCGCGTAGGCCATGTACTCCTCGACGGTCGGCAGCTTGCCGATGATCGAAGCGACAGCGGCCAGCTCGGCGGATGCCAGGAACACGTCGGTGGCGTCGCCCAGGCGGTTCGGGAAGTTACGGGTCGAGGTGGAGACCACGGTCGAACCGGTCTGTACGCGAGCCTGGTTACCCATGCACAGCGAGCAGCCCGGCATTTCCATGCGCGCGCCAGCCTTGCCGTAGATGCCGTAGTAGCCTTCCTCGGTCAGCTGGTGGGCGTCCATCTTGGTCGGCGGAGCCAGCCACAGACGGGTCGGAATGCCACCCTTGACCTTGTCCAGCAGTTTGCCGGCAGCGCGGAAGTGACCGATGTTGGTCATGCAGGAACCGATGAAGACTTCATCGATCTTGCGGCCTTCGACGCTGGACAGCAGACGAGCGTCGTCCGGGTCGTTCGGAGCGCAGAGTACCGGCTCCTTGACGTCGGCCAGGTCGATCTCGATGACCGCGGCGTACTCGGCGTCCTTGTCGGCTTCCAGCAACTGCGGGTTGGCCAGCCAGGCTTCCATCGCTTGCGCGCGGCGCTCCAGGGTGCGGGCGTCGCCGTAGCCTTCGCCGATCATCCAGCGCAGCAGGGTGATGTTGGACTTCAGGTACTCGGCGATGGCCTCTTCCGGCAGCTTGATGGTGCAACCGGCAGCCGAACGCTCGGCGGAGGCGTCGGACAGCTCGAAGGCTTGTTCGACGGTCAGGTCGTTCAGACCTTCGATCTCGAGGATGCGGCCGGAGAAGATGTTCTTCTTGCCCTTCTTCTCGACGGTCAGCAGGCCGGCCTGGATGGCGTAGTAGGGGATGGCATGGACCAGGTCACGCAGGGTGATGCCCGGTTGCAGCTTGCCCTTGAAACGCACCAGAACCGATTCCGGCATGTCCAGCGGCATGACGCCGGTGGCAGCGGCGAAGGCGACCAGGCCGGAACCGGCCGGGAAGCTGATGCCGATCGGGAAGCGGGTGTGCGAGTCGCCGCCGGTGCCGACGGTGTCGGGCAGCAGCATGCGGTTCAGCCAGCTGTGGATGATGCCGTCGCCCGGACGCAGGGAGACACCGCCGCGGGTCATGATGAAGTCCGGCAGGGTGTGGTGGGTCTTGACGTCGATCGGCTTCGGATAAGCGGCGGTGTGGCAGAAGGACTGCATCACCAGGTCGGCGGAGAAGCCCAGGCAAGCCAGGTCTTTCAGCTCGTCGCGGGTCATCGGGCCGGTGGTGTCCTGGGAACCGACGGTGGTCATCTTCGGTTCGCAGTAGGTGCCCGGACGCACGCCCTGGCCTTCGGCCAGGCCGCAAGCACGGCCAACCATCTTCTGGGCGAGGGTGAAGCCCTTGCCGCTGTCGGCCGGCGCTTCCGGCTTCTTGAACAGGTCGGAGGCGCTCAGACCCAGCTCGGCGCGGGCCTTCTCGGTCAGGCCACGGCCAACGATCAGCGGGATACGGCCGCCGGCGCGGACTTCGTCCAGCAGAACCGGGGTCTTCAGCTCGAAGGTGGTGACCACTTCGCCGCTGTCATGACGCACGACCTTGCCTTCGTACGGGTACACGTCGATGACGTCGCCCATGGCCAGGTTGGTGCAGTCGAATTCGATCGGCAGGGCGCCGGCGTCTTCCATGGTGTTGTAGAAGATCGGGGCGATCTTGGTGCCGAAGCAGAAGCCGCCGGCACGCTTGTTCGGAACGTAAGGGATGTCGTCGCCGAAGAACCACAGCACCGAGTTGGTGGCGGACTTACGGGACGAACCGGTGCCGACCACGTCACCGACGTAGGCGACCGGGAAGCCTTTGGCTTTAACGGCTTCGATCTGCTTCAGCGGACCGACGGCGCCCGGCTGGACCGGCTCAATGCCGTCGCGGGCCATTTTCAGCATGGCCAGGGCGTGCAGCGGGATGTCGGGGCGCGACCAGGCGTCCGGAGCGGGGGACAGGTCGTCGGTGTTGGTTTCGCCGGGGACCTTGAACACGGTCAGGGTCAGCTTCTCGGCGACGGCCGGCTTGGCCTTGAACCACTCGCCATCGGCCCAGGACTGCAGCACGGCCTTGGCGGCGGCGTTGCCTTTCTTGGCGCGCTCAGCGACGTCGTGGAAGGCGTCGAACATCAGCAGGGTGTGCTTGAGTTGCTCGGCGGCGACTCCGGCCAGCTCGGCGCTGTCCAGCAGCTCGACCATGGTGGCGATGTTGTAGCCGCCCTGCATGGTGCCCAGCAGCTCAACGGCGCGGGATTTGGAGATCAGCGGGGAAGTGGCTTCGCCCTTGGCGATGGCGGAGAGGAAACCGGCCTTGACGTAGGCGGCTTCGTCGACGCCCGGCGGCACGCGGTTGGTGATCAGATCGAGGAGGAATTCTTCTTCGCCGGCCGGCGGGTTCTTCAGGAGTTCGACCAGACCAGCGGTCTGCTCGGCGTTCAGCGGCTGGGGCACGACGCCCTGGGCGGCACGCTCTTCTACGTGTTTGCGGTAGGCTTCAAGCACAGTTTTTCCCTCATCAGTGGTCCCGGAGGACGCGTATCCAGGAGACCCTTCCGATCCATTCGTCAGGCATGGTGGACGGTAATCCACTGACCTACGACGGCACCGGCGATCTCCGGGCAGAAGCTGTTTTCAAAGTTTTACGCCGGTGTGGCCAGGGACTGATGGGCCTGAACGCTTGAGGGGAGCGCCCAGGCCGCGCGGCTGCCGGAATCTGTGCTTCGTGACGCTTTGAAAACAGCTTCTTTCGGACAATGACGCCAAAAAGGCGAAAGGATTCTAATGGAAAAAAACGGTGTTGGTAAGCCGATTTGCTACCCCCGCAAGGGTGATATCGCCTAGACAAAGGTCGCGTCCGACGACACGGCAATGCGGTTTGCGGGGAAGCCCCCTCGGACACTAATATGCCGCTTTGCCCGCTACGCCTTCCGTCATGTCTTCTTCGCGCATCAAAACTCCCTGTGTCGGGCTCTGCTCGACGGTCTACGGCGACCTGGTCTGCCGTGGCTGCAAGCGTTTCCACCATGAAGTGGTGCACTGGAACGGCTATAGCGACGAGGAGAAACGCTCGGTGCTGAGCCGTCTGGAGGTCCTGCTGACCCAGGTGATGATGGCCAAGCTGGAGGTCTTCGACCCGCAGCGCCTGCGTGCGCAACTGGAGCAGCGGCAGATTCGCTTCGTTCCCGACCAGTCTCCCTATTGCTGGGCCTACCAGCTGATCGCCCGCGGCTCGCGGATGATCAACCAGGTGGAGGCCTATGGCCTGGCGCTGCTGCCGGAATTCCGCGACTGGCCGCTGCCGGAGTTGCGCGACGCCATCGACAGGGAATTCTTCATCCTCTCCGAGGCGCACTACGAGCGTTACATCGCGCCGCGCTTCCTGGCCGAGGGTATGGAGTCGCGGGTCTGAAGTTGTCTGGATGAAAAAAGCCGCCCGATGGGCGGCTTTTTTTGTGGGGGATTTGTAGGCGCGAGCTTGCTCGCGAACCGCCCAGCGCCTCAGTTGCCGGAAAATGGTTCGCGAGCAAGCTCGCTCCTACACGTCGTCATTGCGACCACTGGCGGAGTCCCGTCAGGTCTGTGCGGCGAGTTCTTCCAGATGGGCGATGATGTCGTCCGGCTTGAGCACCAGAACGTCGCTTTCCAGCGCATCCAGCACCACCTCGGCAGTGTTGCCGATCAGCGCGCCGGAGAAGCCGGTACGGGCCACGCTGCCGATCACCGTGACGGCAGCCGTCAGGTTGTGCGCCGCGCGCGGGATGAGTATGTCGGCCGGACCCTCCTCGATGTGCAGGTGGTCGTTGTCGACGCCGTACTCGGCCTGGAACGCCCGACAGGCCTCGCGGTACTTCGCTTCGATGGTTTCGCTGAGCTGGAAGGTCGGGTCGGCGGCCGACAGCATGGGGGAGGGATGGGCGCTGATCACGTGCAGCTCGCCGTGGGCCAGCCCGGCAATGTCGTATGCGTGACTGACGATGCCGGCGTGCAGGGTGCGGTGTTCGGTGTCGCTGTTGCCCACGTCCACCGCCGCGAGGATGTTGCGCCCGGCCCAGGGCTGGTTGGTTTTCACCAGCAGCACGGGGGAGGGGCAGTGGCGCAGCAGTTTCCAGTCGTCCGGGGTCAGCAGCGCCTTCTTCAGGGGGTTGTCGGGGGTGTGCTGCTTGATCACCAGGCCGCAGCCTTCGGCCTGCTGTTCGGCGATGATGGTCTGGTGCAGGCCGTCCTTCCAGGCCTGCCGGCTGGAAGCGCTGAAGCCTTCCTCGCGCAGCCCCTGAGTGATCTCTTCGAGGGCCGCGCTCAAGTCGCCGCGCTTCTCGCAGGCCAGCAGATGCAGGTGGGACTGGGTGACGCTGGCGATCAGGCGGGCCCGTTTCAGGGCGAGACCGTCCGGCTGGTCGGGGTCCACGACTACGAGGATGCTACGGATGGCTTGCATGATCGTCTCCCTTCGTGCGCGTTGTTTATGTGGAACAACTGTAGTCGGGATATCGTCGTCATGACGTTGAGGCATATCAAGGGCGGGTGCTGGTTCCGCGCGGCGGCATTCGTATAATGCCCCGCATTTATGACACCGGCCAGCCGGTGGAACGCTTCATTGGAGTTGAACATGTTGTCTGAAATCAGGGATTTCCTCGGTTGTGCCACGCCGGATGCGTGGGTGGAAGCCGCGCTGCGGGATCAGGCGGTGATGCTGATCGACCACAAGAACAACGAGTTCAAGGCCGCCAGCACGGCCCTGGCCCTGATCGCCAAGTACAGCGCCCACGAGGAGCTGGTGAACTTCATGTCGCGCCTGGCCCGCGAGGAGCTGCGCCACCACGAGCAGGTGCTGGCGATCCTGAAGAAGCGCGGCATTCCGCTGCGGCCGATCTCCGCCAGCCGCTACGCCTCCGGCCTGCGCTCCGTGGTGCGCAATCATGAACCGCACAAGCTGGTGGATACCCTGATCGTCGGCGCCTTCATCGAATGCCGCAGCTGCGAGCGTTTTGCTGCGCTGGTGGATCATCTGGATGCGGATCTGGCCAAGTTCTACGGCTCGTTGCTCAAGTCCGAGGCGCGGCATTTCCAGGGTTACCTGAGCCTGGCGCGCCGTTATGGCGACGATGCCGACATCGATCGCCGGGTGATCGAGATTCGCGAGGTCGAGGCCGAGCTGATCCGCTCGCCGGACAGCGAATTCCGCTTCCATAGCGGTGTGCCCAGCGAGCTGGCGGCCTGACCTGCCCGCCAGAATGAAAAAAGCGCCCTGATGGGCGCTTTTTCTTTGCTGCTTTTTTGTAGGAGCGAGCATGCTCGCGAACCGCCTCAGCATCGGAGGTGGCCGGGAAGTTTGTTCGCGAGCAAGCTCGCTCCTACAGGTTGGGATTCCGATTCAGGCTCAGTCCTTCACCTTCAGGTCCAGCGCCAGATCGCGCGCTGCCTTGGTGGCCAGTACGCCCATCAACTGGCCGATTTCGTCCTGGCGGCTGCTGGCCCCGGTCGGACCGCCCGCCATCATCACGTTGGGCACCGGCGCCTGGGCGGCAGCCTCGGCCCATACCTTGTTGATGGCGATCAGGGCGTCGAGCTTGGGCTGCAGCGCGCCGTCCGCCTTGATCACCGCTTCACGGGCGTAGGCGTCGGCATCGGCGGTGATCTTGGTGGCCTGGGCGGTCACGGCGGCCTTGTCGCGCAACAGTTCGGCGGTCTGTTTCTCGATCTCGGCGCGCTGCTTTTCGCGCTCGGCATTGATCACAGCCAGTTGCTTGTCGGTTTCCGCCTGGGTGGTGCGCTCGATCTGGTCGCGCAGGGTCTCCTGGCGCTTGGCTTCCACTTCCTTCTCGCCACGGGCGGTGACCAGCAGCTTCTCTTCCTCTTCCTTCAGGCGGTTCTGACGGGCGACGGCCAGCTCGGCCAGGGCCTGTTGCACCTTGACCATGCGCTGCTTGTACTGCGGGTTGGGGTCGACGTTGGTGATGCGCGCTTCCACCACTTCCACGCCGAACTTGCGGAATTGCTGCTGCTTGCGCACCGGAATGCCCTTGGCGTCGGTGACTTTCTCGGTGACGAACTGGCTGGCGTTGTTGTCGCCGAAGCTGCCCTGTTCGGTGCCGGCCTGGAGGATGGCGGTCTGGTGGGGCAGGGCGCCGCGCGGGCCGCGGACTTCCTTGCGCTTGATCAGGTACAGGCCGTCATTGAGCTGGTTTTCGAACTCCGCGGCGAATTCGCTGCGGGCGCCGGCGTAGTAATCGTCGGCGGTCATCAGCGAGGCAGTGGCCTGCAGGGTTTCCTTGATCGCCGGGACCAGTGCTGTGCGGATGAAGTTGTCCGGGTTGCGGTATTCCTGGGCCATCTTCAGGAACTGGTCGCCGCCGGGCAGGCGGAAGCGCGCCGAGGATTCGACCTTGGCATCGACGTTGCCGAGGAAGACGATCGGGAAGGCCTCGATGGTGGCGCCCAGGGCGTCGTTGTCCGGATTGTTGTCGTTCTCGTCCATGGCCAGCACGGACTGCACGCTGATGGCCTTCTTCCAGGTGGTGGCGCGGCCGAACCACTTGGTGGCGTAGCCCACGTCGTCGACGATCTTCTCGTCGCCGAAGATGGTGCGCACGTGGGTCATGTAGCCGGCTTCGTTATAGAAGAAGATCCCGTTGAACAGGATGAAGCCGGCGGCGGCCACCGCCAGGGGTGCGGCGGCATATTTGATGAGACTTTCCTTGGATGGCAGCATGGTTCTTCCTTGAATGAGCAGAGCGGCGATGCTGCGTAAGGCCATGCCTGTCGGTCAAGGGGAAACGTCTGATAGTGCAGGGCGGGTTGCTCCGAACGGCCGCTCGGAGCGTGGCCGGAAATTTCAGAGCGGAAAGGGCGCCTGCTGAAACCCCTGGTCGTCGGCTTCCAGGGCCCAGCCCTGGCGGTCCCAGTCGCCGAGGACGATGCGTCGGGCGGCCCGCCCGTCGATCTCCAGGTCGTGCACGGCGGGGCGATGGGTGTGGCCATGAATCAGGATGCGCACGCCCTTGTCGCGCATGATGCGCTCCACTTCCGCGGGGGTGACGTCGACGATCTCGCTGGCTTTCATGCTGGTCTGCGCACGGCTTTCCTTGCGCAGCTTGCGCGCCAGCTTGTGGCGAGTGGCCAGTGGCAGGTTGCGCAGGATGAACAGGGTCAGCGGGTTGCGCAGCCAGCGGCGCAGCTTCATGTAGGCCGCGTCCAAGGTACACAGGCTGTCGCCGTGCATCAGCAGGACTTTTTCGCCGCCCAGGTCGATAAGGCTCGGATCGCGCAACAGGGTACACCCCGCTTCGCGGCAGAACGCCTTGCCGATCAGAAAGTCGCGATTGCCGTGCATCAGGTAGATGCGCGTGCCGCTGTCGGAAAGCTCCCGCAGGGCGCGGGCGATGGAGTGCTGGAACTCGTCCATGCCGTCGTCGCCGATCCAGGCTTCGAAGAAGTCGCCGAGGATGTACAGCGCTTGGGCTGTGCGTGCGCGGGTGGCCAGGAAATGCAAGAACGCCCGGGTGATGTCCGGGCGTTCCGCTTCGAGATGCAGGTCCGAGATGAACAGGACGCTCATCGACTCACTCGCCGAGGATTTCGGCTTTCTCGATGATCACGTCGTCGGCCGGTACGTCCTGGTGGCCTGCGCGCATGGTGGTGGCCACGCCCTTGATCTTGTTGACCACGTCCATGCCGTCCTTCACCTGGCCGAACACGCAGTAGCCCCAGCCCTGCACGGTCGGCGCGCTGTGGTTGAGGAAGTCGTTGTCGGCAACGTTGATGAAGAACTGCGCGCTGGCCGAGTGCGGCTCCATGGTGCGGGCCATGGCGACGGTGCCGATCTTGTTGCCCACGCCGTTGTTGGCTTCGTTCTTGATCGGCTTGTTGGTGCTCTTCTGCTTCATGCCCGGCTCGAAACCGCCGCCCTGGATCATGAAGTTGTTGATCACACGGTGGAAAACGGTGTTGTCGTAATGGCCGGCCTTCACGTACTCCTTGAAGTTGGCCACGGTTTCCGGCGCCTTGTCGTCGAAGAGTTCGAGGGTGATATCGCCGAAGTTGGTCTGCAGTTTGACGGTGGTAGTCATCAGGGAATTCCGCTGGTTGGAAAAATCGAAGGCCTGTCAGGGGGTTGACAGCTTCGGCTATGATAAGCGCTTTGGTTTGGCTGGCCTACCCTGGCCGAACACCAGCATGATCAAGGACACCATGAGCAAGCCTACCGCCGATACGAAAGAAGCCACTGTTGCCGCCAACTTCCTGCGCCCGATCGTTGCGGCCGACCTGGAAAGTGGCAAGCACCAGAAGATCGTCACCCGCTTCCCGCCGGAGCCCAACGGCTACCTGCACATCGGCCACGCCAAGTCCATCTGTCTGAACTTCGGCCTGGCCAAGGAGTTCGGCGGTGACTGCCACCTGCGCTTCGACGACACCAACCCGGCGAAGGAAGACCAGGAATACATCGACGCCATCGAAGCCGATGTGAAGTGGCTGGGCTTCGACTGGGTCGGCCCGGTGCGCTATGCGTCCAGCTACTTCGACCAGCTGCACGCCTGGGCCGTCGAGCTGATCAAGGCCGGCAAGGCTTTCGTCTGCGACCTCAATGCCGAGGAAATGCGCGCCTACCGTGGTTCCCTGACCGAGCCGGGCAAGAACAGCCCGTTCCGCGACCGTTCGGTGGAAGAGAACCTGGACCTGTTCGCCCGCATGAAGGCCGGCGAATTCCCGGACGGCGCCCGTTCGCTGCGCGCCAAGATCGACATGGCCTCGCCGAACATCAACCTACGCGACCCGATCCTCTACCGCATCCGCCACGCCCATCACCACCAGACCGGCGACAAGTGGTGCATCTACCCCAGCTACGACTTCACCCACGGCCAGTCGGACTCCATCGAGGGCATCACCCACTCCATCTGCACCCTGGAGTTCGAGGATCACCGCCCGCTGTACGAGTGGTTCCTGGCCAACCTGCCGGTCCCGGCCCAGCCGCGCCAGTACGAATTCGCACGCCTGAACCTGAACTACACCATCACCAGCAAGCGCAAGCTCAAGCAGCTGGTGGACGAGAAGCACGTCGACGGCTGGGATGACCCGCGCATGTCGACCCTGTCCGGCTACCGCCGTCGCGGCTACACCCCGGCGTCGATCCGCACCTTCTGCGACATGATCGGCGTGAACCGCGCTGGCGGCGTGGTGGACATCGGCATGCTGGAATTCGCCATCCGTGACGACCTGGACGCCAATGCCGGCCGCGCCATGTGCGTGCTCAAGCCGCTGAAGGTAGTGATCACCAACTACCCGGAAGGCCAGGTCGAGAGCCTCGAACTGCCGTGCCATCCGAAGCAGGACATGGGCATGCGCGTGCTGCCGTTCAGCCGCGAGATCTACATCGACGCCAGCGACTTCGAAGAAGTGCCGCCGGCCGGCTACAAGCGCCTGATCCCGGGTGGCGAAGTGCGCCTACGCGGCAGCTATGTGATTCGCGCCGACGAAGCGATCAAGGATGCCGACGGCAACATCGTCGAACTGCGTTGCAGCTACGACGAAAACACCCTGGGCAAGAACCCCGAGGGCCGCAAGGTCAAGGGTGTGATCCACTGGGTGCCGGCCGCCGAGAGCGTAGAGTGCGAAGTGCGCCTGTACGACCGCCTGTTCCGCTCCGCCAATCCGGAGAAGTCGGAAGAGGGCGGCAGCTTCCTCGACAACATCAACCCGGAATCCCTGGTGGTGCTCAAGGGCTGCCGCGCCGAGCCGTCGCTGGCCGGCGCCACCGCGGTCGACCGCTTCCAGTTCGAGCGCGAGGGTTACTTCTGCGCCGATTCGAAGGATTCCAAGCACGGCGCCCTGGTGTTCAACCGCACCGTGACCCTGCGCGATTCCTGGGGGCAGTGAGGCATGGCTGACTTGCAGATCTACAGCACGCTGTCCAAGACCAAGGACGCCTTCAAGCCGCTGGTCGGCAACCAGGTGCGCATGTACGTGTGCGGCATGACCGTCTACGACTTCTGTCACATCGGCCATGCCCGGGTGATGGTGGCGTTCGACGTGATCGCCCGCTGGCTGCGCCATCGCGGCTATGACCTGACCTATGTGCGCAACATCACCGACATCGACGACAAGATCATCCGTCGCGCCCAAGAGAACGGCGAATCGTTCGAAGACCTGACCGCCCGCATGATCGCCGCGATGCACGAGGATGAGGCGCGCCTGTCGGTCCTGCGTCCGGACATCGAGCCGCGCGCCACCGGCCACATCGTCGGCATGCACGAGATGATCCAGACCCTGATCGACAAGGGCTACGCCTACGCGCCGGGCAACGGTGACGTCTACTACCGGGTCGGCAAGTTCGCCGGCTACGGCAAGCTGTCGCGCAAGAAGATCGAAGATCTGCGCATCGGCGCGCGGATCGAGGTCGACGAATCCAAGGAAGACCCGCTGGACTTCGTGCTCTGGAAAGGTGCAAAGCCGGGCGAGCCGAGCTGGGAGTCGCCCTGGGGCGCCGGTCGTCCGGGCTGGCACATCGAGTGCTCGGTGATGTCCACCTGCTGCCTGGGCGAGACCTTCGACATCCACGGCGGCGGCCCGGACCTGGTGTTCCCGCACCACGAGAACGAGATCGCCCAGAGCGAGGCGGCCACCGGCAAGCTCTACGCGGCCAGCTGGATGCACGCCGGTGCGGTGCGCGTGGACGGCGAGAAGATGTCCAAGTCCCTGGGCAACTTCTTTACCATCCGCGAGGTGCTGGAGAAATACCATCCGGAAGTCGTGCGCTTCCTGCTGGTGTCCAGCCACTATCGCAGCCCGATCAACTACTCCGAAGACAATCTGAAGGAAGCCAAGGGCGCGCTGGAGCGTTTCTATACCGCGCTGCGTGGTCTGCCTCAGGTTGCCGCCGAGGGTGGCGAGGCTTTCGTCGAGCGATTCGCTGCAGCGATGGATGACGACTTCGGTACGCCGGAAGCCGTGGCCGTGCTGTTCGAGATGGCGCGCGAGATCAACCGTCTTCGGGATAGCGAGCCGGCAGCGGCCGCGGGTCTGGCGGCACGCCTGCGTGAGCTGGCCGGCCTGCTGGGCGTGCTGCAGCTGGATGCGGACGAGTTCCTCCAGGCCGGCGCGACGGGCAAGGTCGACGCTGCACGGGTCGAAGCGCTGATCCAGGCGCGCCTGGATGCCCGCGCGGCGAAGAACTGGGCCGAGTCCGACCGCATCCGTGATGAGCTGACCGCTCTGGGCGTGGTGCTGGAAGACGGCAAGGGCGGTACGACCTGGCGCCTCGCCGAGTAATTGCCTCCTGGAAATGAAAAAGGCCGCTGATCAGCGGCCTTTTTCTTGTGCGTCGCGAATGTATCAGGTGTGCAGGTGTTCGGCGGCGTACAGGGTGTTTTCCAGCAGGCAGGCGCGGGTCATGGGGCCGACGCCGCCCGGAACCGGGGTAATCCAGCTGGCGCGCTCGGCGGCCACGTCATATTCCACGTCGCCCACCAGCTTGCCGTCTTCCTGGCGGTTGATGCCCACGTCGATGACGATGGCGCCTTCCTTGATCCACTCGCCCTTGACCAGGCCCGGCTTGCCGGCGGCCACGACCACCAGGTCGGCACGGCGCACGTGATCGGCCAGGTCGCGGGTGAAGCGGTGGGTCACGGTGACGGTGCAGCCGCCCAGCAGCAGTTCCAGCGCCATCGGGCGCCCGACGATGTTGGACGCACCCACCACCACCGCATCCATGCCGTACAGATCGACGCCGGTGCTTTCCAGCAGGGTCATGATGCCCTTCGGGGTGCAGGGGCGCAGCAGCGGGATGCGCTGGGCCAGGCGGCCGATATTGAAGGGGTGGAATCCGTCCACGTCCTTGTCCGGACTGATGCGCTCTAGCAGTTGGGAGGCATCGAGGTGGGCGGGGAGGGGGAGCTGAACCAGAATGCCGTCGATGGCCGGATCGGCGTTCAGGCGGTCGATCAGGGCCAGCAGCTCTTCCTGGGTGGTGCTGGCGGGGAGGTCGTACGCCTGGGAGAGGAAACCGACCTCTTCACAGTCCTTGCGCTTGTGCGCGACATAGACTTGAGAGGCGGGATCGCTGCCGACCAGGATCACGGCCAGGCCAGGAATGCGCAGTCCTTGCTGGCGGCGTTCGTTGACGCGTTGGGCAATCTGCTGGCGGAGGCTGGCGGCGATCGCTTTGCCGTCGATCAGTTTTGCAGTCATGTCGGGGGGATAACCATTAAGGCGGGTGAAAAGATGGCGCGCATTTTCGCACGCTGCCTTCATAAGGCAAAGGCGGGCACCCTCGATTTGCCGTAACTCCTTTATCTCTTTGAATTTTTTTTAAAAAAGTTGTTGACGAGGTATAGGCGCATCGATAACATGCGCCCCGCTTGCCGAGCACAGCCTGAAACACGAAAGAGGCGGTGCCAACCGATTCAGTGGTTCCACTGGGTCTGCTTAGCAAGGGTTGCCGCCACTAAAGCGCCCGTAGCTCAGCTGGATAGAGCATCCGCCTTCTAAGCGGATGGTCGCAGGTTCGAGTCCTGCCGGGTGCGCCAAGTGGCGTTCGGTACAAGCAAGTGTAATATGGTGGGCGTAGCTCAGTTGGTAGAGCACAGGATTGTGGCTCCTGGTGTCGTGGGTTCGATTCCCATCGTCCACCCCATATTCCGAAGCGCCAGGCCTAGAGCCTGGCGTTTTCGTTTCTGCGGTACCCTGCGGACGTGGTGAAATTGGTAGACACGCTGGATTTAGGTTCCAGTGGCGCAAGCTGTGAGAGTTCGAGTCTCTCCGTCCGCACCATCTTCTTTCCATAAGCTCTCGCATCCGTGAATCTCTGCAGCTTCCGGCCTGGGTGACTTCTGCAATTCTAGCTACTAGAATGCTTGCCCTTGATTCTGGGAGCCGGGAGGACCGGCTTACGTCTGTGCCACGAGGAATATCCATGCAAGTTTCCGTTGAAAGCACCTCCGCTCTTGAGCGCCGCATGACCGTTGGCGTGCCGGCCGAGCGTATCGAGACCGAAGTCAACAAGCGTCTGCAGCAGACCGCTCGTCGCGCCAAGGTTCCTGGCTTCCGTCCCGGCAAGGTGCCGATGAGCGTCATCCGTCAGCGCTACGAAGCCTCCGCTCGTCAGGAAGCTCTCGGTGACCTGATCCAGGAAACCTTCTACGAAGCCGTAGTCGAGCAGAAGTTGAACCCGGCCGGTGCTCCGTCTGTCGAGCCGAAAGTGTTCGAGAAGGAGAAGGGCCTCGAGTACGTCGCTACCTTCGAAGTCTTCCCCGAGTTCCAGGTTGCCGGTTTCGACGGCATCAAGGTCGAGCGCCTGCAGGCCGACGTGGCCGATGCAGACCTCGACAACATGCTGGACATCCTGCGCAAGCAGAACACCCGTTTCGAAGCTGTTGACCGCGCCGCTCAGAACGACGACCAGGTGAACATCGACTTCGTCGGCAAGATCGACGGCGAAGCGTTCGCTGGCGGTTCCGCCAAGGGCACCCTGCTGGTGCTGGGCTCCGGCCGCATGATTCCGGGCTTCGAAGAAGGCCTGGTCGGCGCCAAGGCCGGTGAAGAGCGCGTTCTGAACGTGACCTTCCCCGAGGACTACCAGAACCTGGACCTGGCCGGCAAAGCCGCCGAGTTCGCCGTTACCGTCAACAGCGTTGCCGAGCCCAAGCTGCCGGAACTGAACGAAGAGTTCTTCGCTCTGTTCGGCGTGAAGGAAAGCACTCTGGAAGGTTTCCGCACCGAAGTTCGCAAGAACATGGAGCGTGAACTGCGTCAGGCCATCAAGTCCAAGGTGAAGAACCAAGTGATGGAAGGTCTGGTCGAGACCAACCCGATCGAAGTTCCGAAGGCCCTGATCGGCAACGAAGTCAACCGTCTGCGCGTGCAGGCCGTTCAGCAGTTCGGCGGCAACATCAAGCCGGACCAGCTGCCGGCTGAGCTGTTCGAAGAGCAGGCCAAGCGCCGCGTCGTGCTGGGTCTGATCGTCGCCGAGCTGGTCAAGCAGCATGAACTGAAGGCCGACGAAGCCCGCGTTCGCGAAATGATCGAAGAGATGGCTTCCGCTTATCAGGAGCCGGAACAAGTTGTTGCCTGGTACTACAAGAACGACCAGCAACTGAACGAAGTCCGTTCGGTTGTACTGGAAGAACAAGTTGTAGATACTGTCTTGCAGAAGGCCAATGTGACCGACAAGCAGGTATCCTACGAAGACGCGGTCAAGCCTGCTGAAGCTCCGCAAGCGGCCTGATCCAGCGCTTCGTTCGATTGTCACAAGCCAGCCTTCGGGCTGGCTTGTGCGTCTATAGAGACATGACTTTTTATTAGGGAGTGATCGTCGGACATGCATAATCCTTATATGCCGCAAGTTCCGAACATTCAGGCCGCTGGTGGTCTGGTGCCGATGGTGGTGGAGCAATCCGCCCGCGGTGAGCGTTCCTACGACATCTATTCGCGCCTCCTGAAGGAGCGGATCATCTTCCTGGTCGGCCAGGTCGAGGACTACATGGCCAACCTGGTGGTTGCCCAGCTGCTGTTCCTCGAGGCCGAGAATCCGGACAAGGATATCCACCTCTACATCAACTCCCCGGGCGGCTCCGTGACTGCCGGCATGTCGATCTACGACACCATGCAGTTCATCAAGCCCGACGTGTCCACCATCTGCGTGGGCCAGGCGTGCAGCATGGGTGCCCTGCTGCTGGCCGGCGGCGCCGCTGGCAAGCGCTACTGCCTGCCGCATTCGCGCATGATGATCCACCAGCCGCTGGGCGGCTTCCAGGGCCAGGCCTCGGACATCGAGATCCACGCCAAGGAAATCCTCTTCATCAAGGAGCGCCTGAACCAGGTGCTGGCGCATCACACCGGCCAGCCGCTGGATGTCATCGCCCGCGACACCGATCGCGACCGCTTCATGAGCGGCGAAGAGGCTGTCGGCTACGGCCTGATCGATCAGGTCTTTACTCAGCGTCCTTCCGCCAGCTGAGTTTCTCCGCAATACCGCGGCCGGTAATCCGGCCGCTTCGCGGGCTTGAAAATGCCTGCGAATGCCTTCATCTTGTCCTTCACGTATATCCCCGATTGGAACGATCGAATGACTGACACCCGCAACGGCGAGGACAACGGCAAGCTGCTGTATTGCTCCTTCTGCGGCAAGAGCCAGCACGAAGTGCGCAAGTTGATTGCCGGCCCCTCGGTCTTTATCTGCGACGAGTGCGTCGACCTGTGCAATGACATCATCCGCGAGGAGGTGCAGGAGGCACAGGCCGAGAGCAGTGCGCACAAGCTTCCGGCGCCGAAAGAGATCCGCACCATCCTCGATCAGTACGTGATCGGCCAGGAGCGTGCGAAGAAAGTGCTGGCGGTAGCGGTCTACAACCACTACAAGCGCCTGAATCAGCGTGAGCGCAAGGACGACGTCGAGCTGGGCAAGAGCAACATCCTGCTGATCGGGCCGACCGGCTCGGGCAAGACGCTGCTGGCCGAGACCCTGGCGCGCCTGCTCAACGTTCCCTTCACCATCGCCGATGCGACCACCCTCACCGAGGCGGGTTACGTGGGCGAGGATGTCGAGAACATCATCCAGAAGCTGCTGCAGAAGTGCGACTACGACGTCGAGAAGGCCCAAATGGGCATCGTCTATATCGACGAAATCGACAAGATCTCGCGCAAATCGGACAACCCGTCGATCACCCGTGACGTTTCCGGTGAAGGCGTTCAGCAGGCCCTGCTGAAGCTGATCGAGGGTACCGTGGCTTCCGTACCGCCCCAGGGCGGCCGCAAGCACCCGCAGCAGGAATTCCTGCAGGTCGACACCCGCAACATCCTGTTCATCTGCGGTGGCGCCTTCGCTGGCCTGGAAAAGGTCATCCAGAACCGTTCCACCAAGGGCGGCATCGGCTTCAGCGCCGAGGTACGCAGCCAGGAAGCGGGCAAGAAGGTGGGCGAGGCGCTGCGTGAGGTCGAGCCGGAAGATCTGGTGAAATTCGGCCTGATTCCGGAGTTCGTCGGACGTCTGCCGATCATCGCGACCCTCGACGAGCTGGACGAAGCTGCACTGATGCAGATTCTGATCGAGCCGAAGAACGCGCTGACCAAGCAGTACGCCAAGCTCTTCGAAATGGAAGGCGTGGACCTCGAGTTCCGCCCGGACGCGCTCAAGGCCGTCGCCCGTCGCGCGCTGGAGCGCAAGACCGGTGCCCGTGGCCTGCGTTCGATCCTCGAAGGCATCCTGCTCGACACCATGTACGAGATTCCCTCGCAGACCGAGGTCAGCAAGGTGGTCATCGACGAAAGTGTCATCGATGGTTCCTCCCAGCCGCTGCTGATCTACGAGAATACCGAGCAGCCGGCCAAGGCTGCACCTGACGCCTGAAACCAGAAGGGGCCCTAGGGCCCCTTTTTTCTTCCCATCTACCGCGCTTGTTTTTTCCCAGTCCTAACCCCATCTTAGGCCGAAGGGTCCAATCCCATCGTTTTGGCCAAGTGCCGCTGTAGAGCCGAATATCATGAAAACACTCGTCGAGTTGCCCCTGCTGCCCCTGCGTGACGTAGTGGTGTATCCGCACATGGTCATCCCGCTGTTCGTGGGACGTGAGAAATCCATCGAGGCCCTCGAGGCTGCGATGACCGGCGACAAGCAGATCCTGTTGCTGGCGCAGAAGAACCCGGCCGACGACGATCCGGGTGAAGATGGCCTGTACCGCATGGGTACCGTGGCCACCGTCCTGCAACTGCTGAAGCTGCCCGATGGCACCGTCAAGGTGCTGGTCGAGGGTGAGCAGCGCGGTCAGGTAGAGCGCTTCATCGATGAGGAGGCCTACTGCCGCGCCGAAGTTTCGATCATTGACGAGGCTTCCATCGGCGAGCGCGAGTCCGAAGTCTTTACCCGCAGCCTGCTGAGCCAGTTCGAGCAGTACGTTCAACTGGGCAAGAAGGTTCCGGCGGAAGTCCTGTCGTCGCTCAACAGCATCGATGAGCCCGGCCGCCTGGTGGACACCATGGCTGCCCACATGGCGCTGAAGATCGAGCAGAAGCAGGAAATCCTCGAAATCACCGAGTTGTCCGCCCGCGTCGAGCACGTGCTCGCCATGCTGGATGCCGAAATCGACCTGCTGCAGGTCGAGAAGCGCATCCGCGGCCGCGTGAAGAAGCAGATGGAGCGCAGCCAGCGCGAGTACTACCTGAACGAGCAGATGAAGGCCATCCAGAAGGAGCTGGGTGACATCGACGAAGGCCACAACGAAGTCGAGGAGCTGAAGAAGCGCATCGACGCCGCCGGCCTGACCAAGGAAGCCTTGGCCAAGGCCACCGCCGAGCTGAACAAGCTCAAGCAGATGTCGCCGATGTCGGCCGAAGCCACCGTCGTGCGCTCCTACATCGACTGGCTGGTGAATGTGCCGTGGAAGGCCGAGAGCAAGGTGCGCCACGACCTGGACAAGGCCGAGGACATCCTCGATGCGGATCACTACGGCCTCGAAGAGGTCAAGGAACGCATCCTTGAATATCTCGCCGTGCAGAAGCGCGTGAAGAAACTGAAAGGTCCCGTTCTTTGCCTGGTCGGTCCGCCCGGCGTGGGCAAGACCTCGCTGGCGGAGTCCATCGCCCGCGCGACCAACCGCAAGTTCGTGCGCATGGCCCTGGGTGGCGTGCGTGACGAGGCTGAAATCCGCGGTCACCGCCGTACCTATATCGGCTCCATGCCCGGTCGCCTGATCCAGAAGATGACCAAGGTTGGCGTGCGCAACCCGCTTTTCCTGCTCGACGAGATCGACAAGATGGGCAGCGACATGCGTGGCGACCCCGCGTCGGCGCTGCTGGAGGTCCTCGACCCGGAGCAGAACCACAACTTCAACGATCACTATCTTGAAGTCGACTACGACCTGTCCGACGTGATGTTCCTTTGCACGGCGAACTCCATGAACATTCCGGCGCCGTTGCTGGACCGCATGGAAGTGATTCGTCTGCCGGGTTACACCGAAGACGAGAAGGTCAATATCGCTTCGAAATATCTTGTGCCAAAACAGACCGCGGCCAATGGCCTCAAGAAGGGCGAGCTGACCTTCGAGGAAGCGGCGACCCGCGACATCATTCGCTACTACACCCGCGAAGCCGGTGTGCGCAGCCTGGAGCGCCAGATCGCCAAGGTCTGCCGCAAGGCGGTGAAGGAGGGCATCAAGGCCAAGCGCATCGATGCCAAGGTGACTCCGGAAAACCTGGAGAACTACCTGGGTGTGCGCAAGTTCCGCTACGGCCTGGCCGAACAGCAGGACCAGATCGGTCAGGTGACCGGCCTGGCCTGGACCCAGGTGGGTGGCGAGCTGCTGACCATCGAATCGGCCATCGTTCCCGGCAAGGGCGCGCTGACCAAGACCGGCTCGCTGGGCGATGTCATGGCCGAATCCATCACGGCCGCGCTGACCGTGGTCCGCAGCCGGGCGAAGAGCCTGGGGATTCCGGCGGACTTCCACGAGAAGCACGACATCCATATCCACGTGCCCGAAGGCGCTACGCCGAAGGATGGTCCGAGTGCCGGTATCGGCATGTGCACCGCGCTGGTCTCGGCCATTACGCAGATTCCGGTGCGAGCCGATGTTGCCATGACCGGTGAAATCACCCTGCGTGGTCAGGTACTGGCCATTGGTGGTCTGAAGGAAAAACTTCTGGCCGCGCATCGGGGTGGAATCAAGACCGTGATCATCCCTGAGGAAAATGTCCGAGATCTTAGGGAAATTCCGGATAATATTAAGGCCGATCTCGTTATTAAACCGGTTAAATGGATTGACGAAGTCCTGCAAATTGCGCTGCAATACGCGCCGGAGCCCTTGCCCGATGCGGCTCCCGAGATGGTTGCAAAGGATGAGAAGCGCGAGTCTGATTCCAAGGAGCGAATCAGCACGCATTAGTTGGGGGGCTTTCTTGACACTGTTTTTGAGCCCTTGTTATAAAGCGGCACTTGCTTTGTCAGTTGGCAAACCAGCACCTGCTTTTGCTTACACCTAACACATAGAAACATACTCAACAGAAATAAGGGGACTTAGAGTGAACAAGTCGGAACTGATCGATGCTATCGCCGCATCTGCTGATATCCCGAAAGCTGTTGCCGGTCGCGCTCTGGACGCGGTGATCGAGTCTGTAACTGGCGCCCTGAAGGCTGGTGACTCCGTCGTACTGGTCGGCTTCGGCACCTTCGCCGTGAAAGAGCGTGCTGCTCGCACCGGTCGTAACCCGCAAACCGGCAAGCCGATCAAGATCGCTGCCGCTAAGATCCCGGGCTTCAAGGCCGGTAAAGCCCTCAAGGATGCTGTAAACTAAGCGTCTTTTTGGACTAGACCTGGATCGGCTCAGCTTCGGTTGAGTCGATCACGGAGCGGCGACCCTACAAGCCCAGAGCTGGTAGGAATCGCTGGGGGTCACGGGCAGATGCCCGTACGCTCCGACAGTTACGAGAAGGCGCATCCTCGGATGCGCCTTTCTTATATCCGCCTTTTTCCACGCCGCGCCGCCATTGACGGCAGGCCGTGGCCGCGTTCGGGGGCCGCATGCTGCAAAACATCAGGGACAATTCTCAGGGCTGGATCACCAAGACCATCCTGGGTGTCATCGTTGTCCTCATGGCTTTGACCGGGTTCGATCAGATCATTCGCGCAACCCACCACGAGAACGTCGCCGCGCAGGTCAATGGTGACGATATCGGTCTGCCGGAACTGCAGCAGGCCGCTGACATGCAGCGTCGCCAGCTGATGCAGCGTCTGGGCAAGGACTTCGATGCCTCCATGCTCGACGACAAGCTGCTCAAGGACTCCGCACTGAAGTCGCTCATCGAGCGCAAGCTGGTCTTGCAGGCCGCCCAGAAGGACAAATTCGCCTTCTCGCAGCAGTCTCTGGACCAACTGATCCTGCAGACCCCGGAGTTCCAGGTGGACGGCAAGTTCAACGCCGACCGCTTCGACCAGGTCATTCGCCAGATGGGCTATAACCGCATGCAGTTCCGCCAGATGTTCAGCGAAGAAATGCTGATCGGCCAACTGCGTGCCGGCATCGCTGGCACCGGCTTCGTCACCGAAGACGAACTGAAGTCCTTCGCCCGTCTGGAAAAGCAGACCCGTGACTTCGCGACCCTGACCCTCAAGGCCGATCCGTCCAAGAGCAAGGTCGAGGACAGCGAGATCAAGGCGTACTACGACGCGCACAGCACCGAGTTCATGACGCCCGAGCAGGTCACCATCGACTACGTCGAGCTGAAGAAATCCGCTTTCTTCGATCAGGTCACGGTGAAGAAGGAAGACCTCGATGCGCTGTACCAGAAGGAAATCGCCGGTCTCTCCGAACAGCGTGACGCCGCACATATCCTGATCGAGGTGAACGACAAGCAGAACGACCAGCAGGCCAAGGCCAAGATCGATGAGATCAAGGCACGTCTGGGCAAGGGCGAGGACTTTGCCAAGCTGGCCAAGGAGCTGTCCAACGACGTCGGTTCCGCTGCCAATGGTGGCGACCTGGGCTATGCCGGCCGCGGCGTTTATGACCCGGCCTTCGAAGAGGCGCTGTATGCGCTGAAGAAGGACGAGGTTTCGGCTCCGGTGAAAACCCCCTACGGCTGGCACCTGATCAAGCTGTTGGGCGTCGAGGCAGCCGATATTCCGACCTTCGAAAGCCTGAAGCCGAAGCTGGAGCAGGACGTGAAGACCCAGCTCGTCGAGCAGCGCTTCGTCGATGCTACCAAGCAGCTGGAAAGTGCAGCCTACGAGGCGTCCGACCTGTCCCAGCCGGCCCAGGACATGGGGTTGAAGGTACAGACCAGCAAGCCATTCGGCCGCGAAGGCGGCGAGGGCGTGAGCGCGAACCGCCAGATCGTCCAGTCGGCGTTCAGCCCCGAGGTGATGGAAGACGGCGCCAACAGCGGTGCCATCGAACTGGACCCGGACACCGTCGTCGTTCTGCGAGTCAAGGAGCATAAAAAGCCTGAGCAGGAAACCCTGGAGCAGGTGAGCGCGACCATCCGCACTCGTCTGCAGCAGGAACATGCCGCTACCGATACCAAGGCCCGTGGTGAAGCGCTGCTGGCCAGCCTGCGCGATGGCAAGACGCCGCTGAACCAGGATCAGGAAGGCCAGAGCTGGAAGGTGGTGGAAGCCGCTTCCCGCAGCCAGGAAGGCGTCGAGCCGGTCGTGCTGCAGAGCGTGTTCCGCATGGCGCATCCGGCTTCGACCGACAAGCCGAGCCTGTCCGGTGTGGCGCTGCCCAACGGCGACTTCGTGCTGGTACGTCTCTCCGGCGTCAGCGAGCCGGAAGCCAAGATGACCGACGAAGAGAAGGCCATGTACCAGCGCTTCCTCGCGTCGCGCAGTGGCCAGGAAGACTTCGCCGCCTTCCGCCGTCAGCTGCAGGAGCAGGCGAAGATCGAGAAGTTCGACAACGCCAAGTGATGGTCAATCCGGACTGCCTCTCGCAGTCCGGTGTCGGAAAAGAAAAAAGGCCGCAGATGCGGCCTTTTTTCATGGGCGTGTGGCTCTTCGTAGGAGCGAGCTTGCTCGCGAACAAATTCCCGGCCATACCGGCGCCAAGCGGGTTCGCGAGCAAGCTCGCTCCTACCACAGCGTACAAAAAAGCCGCCCATCGGGCGGCTTTTTTGTGGGCTACTCGTCTTCCAGCGGTCCCATGGCGGTGGTGTTGAAGCCGCCATCGACGTAGAGGATCTCGCCGCTGATGCCGCTGGCCAGGTCGGAACAGAGGAAGGCGCCGGCGTTGCCGACCTCCTCGATGGTCACGTTGCGGCGCAGGGGCGTCTGCCGTTCGTTGGCGGCGAGCATCTTGCGGAAGCTCTTGATCCCCGAGGCGGCCAGGGTGCGGATGGGGCCGGCGGAAACGGCGTTGACCCGGGTACCCTCCGGGCCCAGGCTGCCGGCCAGGTAGCGGACGCCGGCTTCCAGGCTCGCCTTGGCCATGCCCATCACGTTGTAGTTGGGCATCGTGCGTTCGGCGCCGAGGTAGGAGAGGGTCAGCAGGCTGCCGTTGCGGCCTTTCATCATGCCGCGGCCAGCCTTGGCCAGGGCGATGAAGCTGTAGGCGCTGATGTCGTGGGCGATCTTGAAGCCGTCGCGGGTGGTGACCTCGGTGAAGTCGCCGTCGAGCTGGTCGCCCGGCGCGAAGCCCACGGAGTGGACGATGATGTCCAGGCCATCCCAGTGCTTGCCCAGTTCGCTGAACACAGCCTCGATATCGGCGTCGTTGGCGACATCGCACGGGAAGCACAGCTCGGCGCGGGAGCCCCAGCCGGCGGCGAACTCCTCGACGCGCCCCTTGAGCTTGTCGTTCTGGTAGGTGAACGCCAGCTCCGCGCCTTCGCGGTGCATCGCGGCGGCGATGCCGGAGGCGATGGAGAGTTTGCTGGCGACGCCGACGATCAGCGCGCGTTTACCTGCAAGAAATCCCACGGGTGTTCCTCCTTCCTGTCTCAGTGAGCTTGCGCCGGAACCATGAAGGCGGCTTCCAGCAGTTGTTGCGTGTAGGCGTGCTGCGGCGCGGAGAAGACCTGCTCAGCCGATCCCTGTTCGACCACCTTGCCGTGGCGGATCACCATCAACTGATGGCTCAGCGCCTTGACCACCGCCAGGTCGTGGCTGATGAACAGGTAGGTCAGGTTGTACTTGGCCTGCAGGCGGCGCAGCAGTTCCACCACCTGGCGTTGCACGGTGCGGTCGAGTGCGGAGGTCGGCTCGTCGAGCAGGATCAGCGCCGGCTTGAGCACCAGGGCACGTGCGATGGCGATGCGCTGCCGCTGCCCGCCGGAGAACTCGTGGGGGTAGCGATGACGGGTTTCCGGGTCGAGGCCGACTTCCTTCAGCGCATCGATGATGGCCTGTTCGCGCTCTTCGGGCGTGCCGATGCCATGGATGTCCAGGCCTTCGCCGACGATCTGGCCCACGGACATGCGTGGGCTGAGGCTGCCGAAGGGGTCCTGGAAGACCACTTGCATCTCGCGCCGCAAGGGGCGTACTTCGCTCTGGTTCATCCCCTCCAGGTCGTTGCCTTGGAAGCGGATGCCACCACGGCTGTTGATCAGGCGCAGGATGGCCAGGCCCAGGGTGGACTTGCCCGAGCCGCTCTCGCCGACGATGCCCAGGGTCTGCCCGCGGGGCAGGCTGAAGCCGATGCCGTCCACCGCCTTGACGTGATCCACGGTGCGGCGGAATACGCCTTTCTTGATCGGGAACCAGACCCGCAGGTCGTTCACGTCCAGCAATGCCGGGCCGGGCAGGTTGTCGGCAGGATTGCCGCTGGGCTCCGCGCCCAGCAGTTCACGGGTGTAGGGGTGCTGGGGCGACTCGAACAGGGTTTCGCACGGTGCCTGTTCGACGATGCAGCCATGCTGCATGACGCACACACGGTGGGCGATGCGCCGGACCAGGTTGAGGTCATGGGTGATCAGCAGCAAGGCCATGCCCAGGCGCTGCTGCAGGTCGCGCAGCAGGTCGAGGATCTTCAGCTGTACGGTGACGTCCAGCGCGGTGGTCGGCTCGTCGGCGATCAGCAGTTCCGGCTCGCAGGCCAGTGCCATGGCGATCATCACCCGCTGCCGCTGGCCGCCGGACAGTTCGTGGGGGTAGGCCTTCAGGCGGCTCGCCGGGTTGGGGATGCCGACCAGGTCGAGCAGCTCCAGGGTGCGCGCCCGCGCCTGGGCGGTGTTCATGCCCTTGTGCAGGGCGAGGACTTCGCCGATCTGCTTCTCGATGGTGTGCAACGGGTTGAGCGAGGTCATCGGCTCCTGGAACACCATGGCGATGCGGTTGCCGCGAATGCCGCGCAGCTTGCTCTCGGGCAGGCGCAGCAGGTCCTTGCCGGCGTAGTGGATGCTGCCGCTGGGATGGCTGGCCGTGGGGTAGGGCAACAGGCGCAGGATGGAGTGGGCACTTACCGACTTGCCGGAGCCGCTTTCGCCCACCAGCGCCAGGGTCTCGCCCTTGCGGATGTCGAAGCTGATCTTCTCCACCGCATGGACCGTCTCGTTGCCGCAGAGGAAGTCCACCGAGAGGTCGCGGACTTCGATGAGGTTTTCGCTGTGGGTCATCTCACTTCCTCGGGTCGAAGGCATCACGGGCGGCTTCGCCGATGAACACCAGCAGGCTGAGCATTACCGCCAGCACCACGAAGGCGCTGATGCCGAGCCAGGGCGCTTGCAGGTTGGACTTGCCCTGGGCCACCAGCTCGCCCAGCGAGGGTGCGCCGGCGGGCAGGCCGAAGCCGAGGAAGTCCAGCGAGGTCAGGGTGCCGATGGCGCCGGTGAGAATGAACGGCATGAAGGTCAGGGTGGAGATCATTGCGTTGGGCAGGATGTGGCGGAACATGATCGCCCCGTTGCGCATCCCCAGCGCCCGCGCCGCGCGTACGTACTCCAGGTTGCGACCGCGGAGGAACTCGGCGCGCACCACGTCCACCAGGCTCATCCAGGAGAACAGCAGCATGATTCCCAGCAGCCACCAGAAGCCGGGCTGCACGAAGCTGGCGAGGATGATCAGCAGGTAGAGCACCGGCAGGCCCGACCAGATTTCCAGGAAGCGCTGGCCGAACAGGTCGATCCAGCCGCCGTAGAAGCCCTGCAGGGCACCCACGGTGACGCCGATGATCGAGCTGAGCACGGTGAGGGTGAGGGCGAAGAGTACCGAGATACGGAAGCCATAGATCACCCGCGCGAGCACGTCGCGCGCCTGGTCGTCGGTGCCCAGCCAGTTCTCGCCGGTGGGCGGGGAGGGGGCGGGGACGCGCAGGTCGTAGTTGATGGTGTCGTAGCTGTAGGCGATCGGCGGCCAGAGGATCCAGCCGTCCTTCTGCGCGATCTGCTCGCGCATGTAGGGGCTCTTGTAGTTCGCCTCCATGGGGAACTCGCCGCCGAAGGTGGTTTCCGGATAGCGCTTGACCACCGGGAAGTACCAGCTGCCGTCGTAGCGGATGGCCAGCGGCTTGTCGTTGGCGATCAGCTCGGCGCCCAGGCTTGCGATGAAGAGTACGAGGAACAGCCAGAGCGACCACCAGCCTCGCTTGTTGGCCTTGAAACGCGCCCAGCGGCGCTGGTTGATGGGAGAAAGGCGCATCGGATTACTCCCGGTTCTCGAAGTCGATGCGCGGATCGACCAGCGTATAGAGGACGTCGCTGACCAGCTTCATGATCAGGCCGAACAGGGTGAAGATGAACAGCGTGCCGAACACCACCGGGTAGTCGCGGTTCAGCGCGGCCTCGAAGCTGAGCAGGCCGAGGCCGTCGAGGGAGAAGATCACCTCGATCAGCAGCGCGCCGGTGAAGAAGATGCCCAGCAGCGCCGAGGGCAGGCCGGCGATGACCAGCAGCATGGCGTTGCGGAACACGTGGCCGTACAGCACGCGGCGCTCGGTAAGGCCCTTGGCGCGAGCGGTGACCACGTACTGCTTGCCGATCTCGTCGAGGAAGCTGTTCTTGGTCAGCAGGGTGATGGTGGCGAAGTTGCCGATCACCAGCGCGGTGATGGGCAACGCCAGGTGCCAGAAGTAGTCGCGGATCTTGCCGCCGACACTCAGCTCGTCGAAGTTGTTGGAGGTGAGCCCGCGCAAGGGGAACCAGTCCCAGTAGCTGCCGCCGGCGAACAGCACGACCAGCAGGATGGCGAAGAGGAAGGCGGGAATCGCATAGCCGATGATGATCGCCGAGCTGGTCCAGACGTCGAAGTGGCTGCCATGGCGCACTGCCTTGGCGATGCCCAGGGGGATCGACACCAGGTACATGATCAGCGTGCTCCACAGCCCGAGGGAGATGGAGACGGGCAGCTTCTCGACGATCAGGTCGGTGACCTTGGCATCGCGGAAGAAACTCTGGCCGAAGTCCAGGTGCACGTAGTTCTTGAGCATGATCCAGAAACGCTCGGGTGCCGGCTTGTCGAAGCCGTACATCTTCTCGATTTCCTTCACCAGCTCCGGGTCCAGGCCCTGGGCTCCGCGGTAGTGCGTGCCGGCGGCGGCGACTTCACCACCGCCGCCGGAGATGCGTCCGGTGGCGCCGCCGCTGGCGGCATCGAAGCCTTCCAGCTTGGCGATCATCTGCTCTACAGGGCCGCCGGGCGCGGCCTGGATGATGATGAAGTTGATCAGCAGGATGCCGAACAGGGTGGGGATGATCAGCAGCAGGCGCCGCAGGATGTAGGCGAGCATCAGTGCGCTTCCTCCGCCTGGGCGTCATTCGCCGGGGGCTGCGCGGCGGCGGTCGCTTCGGCCTTGGTTGGCACCGCCTGGTCGCGCGCTTGCCACCAGGTCATCAGCGCATAGCCATAGGGCGGCAGTTTTTCCGGGTGGGCGATGCGGTTCCAGTAGGCGATGCGCCAGGTGCCCAGGTACCAGTTGGGCACCACGTAGTGCCCCCAGAGCAGAGCGCGGTCGAGGGCGCGGGCGTGGCGTACCAGGCTCTCGCGGGAGTCGGCGTTGATCAGCTGGTCCACCAGGGCGTCGACGCCCGGATCGCGCAGGCCGATGAAGTTACGGCTGCCGGGCTTGTCGGCACTGCTGGAGTGCCAGAACTCACGTTGCTCGTTGCCTGGCGAGTTGGACTGCGGCCAACTGCTGACGATCATGTCGTAGTCCCGCGAGCGCAGGCGGTTGACGTATTGCGAGACGTCGACCCGGCGCAGCTGCATGTCGATACCCAGTTCGGCGAGATTGCGCTTGAACGGCAGCAGCACGCGCTCGAAATCGGCCTGGGCGAGCATGAACTCGAAGGTCAGCTGCTTGCCGTCGGGGCCGACCATTTTGTCGTTCTCGATCTTGTAGCCGGCGTCCAGCAGCAACTGATAGGCCTTGCGCTTCTGCTCGCGGATGATGCCGCTGCCGTCGCTGGTGGGCGGCACGTAGACCTGGGTGAAGACCTCCGGCGGTAGCTTGTCGCGCAGCGGTTCGAGAATCTTCAGTTCCTCGGCGTCGGGCAGTTGATGCGCGGCCATCTCGGAGTTCTCGAAGTAGCTTCCGTCGCGCAGGTAGGATCCGAAGAAGAGTTGCTTGTTGGTCCACTCGAAGTCGAACAGTTGGGTGATCGCTTCGCGCACGCGCGCGTCCTGGAACACCGGACGGCGCAGGTTGAAGGCATAGCCCTGCATGCCCCAGGGATTGCCATTGACCGGTTCTTCGCGAACGATGCGGCCGTCGCGCACTGCTGGGGAGTCGTAGGCGGTGGCCCAGTTCTTGGCGATGCGCTCGTCGTTGAAGTCGAACTGCCCGGCCTTGAACGCCTCCAGGGCGACCGTGAGGTCGCGGTAGGAGTCCACCACCACCGCGTCGAAGTTGTTGAAGCCGCGGTTCACCGCCAGTTTGTCGCCCCACCAGTCTTTCACCCGCTCGTAGCGGATCGAGCGCCCGGCGTCGACCTTGGCGATGCGGTACGGGCCACTGCCCAGCGGCGGTTCCATGCCGGTCTTGTTGAAGTCACGGCTGGCCCACCAGTGCTTGGGCAGGATCGAGAGCTGGCCGAGGATCAGCGGCAGCTCACGGTTGTTGCCGTGCTTGAAGTCGAAGCGCACGCGCAGCTTGTCTTCGGCCACCACCTTGTCGACGTCCGCGTAGTAGTTGCGGTACATCGGGTCGCCGTCCTTCATCAGGGTCTCGAAGGTGAATACAACGTCCTCGGCGGTGACCGGCGTGCCGTCCTGGAATTTCGCCTCGGGGCGCAGGTAGTAGCGCACGAAGCGATGCTCCGGATCCTTCTCGATCTTCTCGGCGAGCAGTCCGTATTCGGTGAAGGGCTCGTCGAGGGAGTGGAAGGTGAGGGTGTCGTAGATCAGGTTGATCTGCGGCGCGGAGTTGCCCTTGGCGATGAAGGGATTGAGGCTGTCGAACCCGCCGAAGTCGGAGAGGCGCAGTGTGCCGCCCTTGGGCGCGTCCGGATTGACGAAGTCGAAGTGCTTGAAGTCCGCCGGGTACTTCGGCGCTTCGTCGTAGAGGGTGATGGCGTGCTGCGGCGCGGCCTGCGCATTGCCCAGCAGTCCCAGCAACAGGCCGGCGAACAGCGCGGCGCGGCGGGGGCTCTTCATAGGGTGTTCTCCTGGTTTTTCTGCCACCAGGCTCGCAGGCCCAGGGTATAGGGCGGCGTGGTGACGAAGGCGAAGCGGTTGCGGTACGCCAGTCGATGCTTGTTCAGGTACCAATTGGGAATGCTGTAGTGCTGCCAGAGCAGCACCCGGTCCAGGGCGCGGGCGGCGGCTTCCTGCTGGTCGCGGTCGGTGGCGCCGAGGAGTTTGTCGAGCATCGCGTCCACCACGGGGTTGGCGATGCCCGCATAGTTCTTGCTGCCCTTCACCGCCACCTGGCTGGAATGGAAGTACTGCCATTGTTCGAGGCCGGGGCTCAGGGTCTGGGGCAGGGTCATCAGAATCATGTCGTAGTCGAACTGGTCCAGACGCTGTTTGTACTGGGCGCGGTCCACGGTGCGCAAGCGTGCATCGATACCAATGCTGGCGAGATTCTCACGGTACGGCTGGAGTATCCGTTCCAGGCTGGGGTTGACCAGCAGGATTTCGAAGCGCAGTTGTTTGCCGTTGGCATCCAGAAGGCGGTCGCCGGAGAGTTTCCAGCCGGCGTCGGCCAATAGACCCAATGCGTGGCGCAGGGTTTCCCGGGGAATGCCGTGGCCCTGGGTGACCGGTACGGTGAAGGGGCGGGTGAACAGCTCCTCGGGCAGCTGCTTGCGGTAAGGGGAGAGCAGCAGCCACTCCTGACCCTGGGGGATGCCGGTGGCGGCGAAGGTGCTGTTGGGGTAGTAACTGCTGGCGCGCATGTAGGCATCGTTGAACAACGCGCGGTTGGTCCATTCGAAGTCGAACATCATGCCGAGGGCTTCGCGCAGGCGGCTGTCGGCGAAGGTCGGCCGGCGCGTGTTCATGAGCAGCGCCTGGGTCTGGGTGGGAATCTGGTGCGGAATTTCCGCGCGAACCACGTCGCCCCGGCGCATCGCCGGGAAGTGATAGGCATTGCGCCAGTTCTTCGCCTGGTGCTCGATGTAGAAATCGAATTCGCCGGCCTTGAAGGCTTCGAAGGCGATACCGGCATCGCGGTAGAACTCCACCTCGACCCGATCGAAGTTGTACTTGCCGCGATTCACCGGCAGGTCCGCGCCCCACCAGTCTTTCACCCGTTCGAACACCAGGCGCCGCCCCGGGGTGACTTCGCTGATTCGATAGGGGCCGCTGCCCAGCGGTGGTTCGAAGGTGGTGGCCCGGAAGTCGCGGCCCTTCCAGTAATGCTGCGGCAGTACCGGCATTTCGCCCAGGCGCAGGATCAGCAGCGGGTTGTCGTGGCGCTTGAAGACGAAGCGGATGCGCTGGGCCGAGAGGATGTCGACCCGCTGCACTTCCTGCAGCGCGGTGCGGTACATCGGATGCCCGTGCTTGAGCAGGGTGCGATAGGAGAACGCCACGTCGTAGGCGGTGATAGGTTTGCCGTCGTGGAAGCGCGCCTGCGGACGCAGGTTGAATACCACCCAGCTGCGGTCTTCGGCGTATTCCACGCTGGCGGCGATCAGGCCGTAGCTGGAGGCGGGCTCGTCACCCGATGGGTCATAGAGGCCGGTGCCGACCATCAGCGGCTCGTTCAGCTCGCTGACGCCGTACTGCAGGAAGTCGGCGGTGCTGATCGGCGGGCTGCCCTTGAGGGTGTAGGGGTTGAGGGTGTCGAAGCTGCCCATGCCCATCAGGCGCAGGGTGCCGCCCTTGGGGGCCATGGGGTTGACCCAGTCGAAATGGTCGAAGTTGGCGGGGTACTTCAGGTCGCCGAACTGTGCGTAGCCGTGGCTTTCAGTGATCTGGGCTGAAGCGGGCAGACTGAGCAGCAGGCCGAGGAGCAGGAGGGGCAGGCGACGCATCGGGCGTAGGGTCCGATCCTTGGCAGGCGAGCGCCATACAGTACCAGCTTGTCCGTGCCGCCAGAAGCCGCGCGCCGGGACATTTGCGTCGCGGCGCGTGACGATGGTCAGCGGCTGGCGGTGTCGAGGTACAGCGTCAGGGTCTGGCCCGGCTTCAGGGCCTTGCCACTGCGCGGGTTCCAGCGCTTGATGTGCTGCATTTCGACGTTGAAGCGTTTGGCGATCAGCTGCATTGAATCGCCCTGTTTGACCTTGTAGTAAGTCACCTTTTCCTTGGACTTGTCGTTCGAAGCGACCTGCTGGGCCGTGCTGCTTGCACCGCCTTGCAGCTTGAGCGTCTGGCCCGGCTTGACGCCGTGGCTGTCCAGGTTGTTCCAACGCTTGATGTCGGCGACGTCGACGTCGTTCTTCTTGGCGATCTGCCAGAGGGTATCGCCATTCTTCACGGTATAGGTGCGGGTTTGGCCGCGAGTGGACGTGCGCTCGACCTGTGCCAACTGACGCGGGCTCTCCGGCTCGACCACCGGGCGGCCCGGCTGGCCTGGGATGACCAGAACCTGACCATTGCGCAGGCGGTTGGCGCCCAGGCGGTTGGCGGACTTCAGCTCGGCGACGGTCAGGCGGTAGCGCTGGGCGATGCTGTGCAGGCTGTCGCCTTTGCGCACGCGGTACTGCTGCAGCCCTTTGCTGGACGTCTGCGCGGAGGCGACCGAGGTGTAGGCGCTGATCGGCTGCGGCGTCAGCGTGTCGATGCCGGCCTTCAGGGTGTCGGCCTTGTCCTTTGGCACCAGCAGGTGGTGCGGGCCGTCGAGGGTCACCTTGCGCTTGAAGGCGGGGTTGAGCTGGTACAGCTCGTCCTCGTCGAGGTCGGCGAGCGCCGCGACGCGCGACAGATCGAGGCCCGGCTTGATACGAATTGAGGTGAAGTAGGGCTCGTTGGCGATCGGGTTGAGGTTGATGCCGTAGATGGTCGGCGCGTTCACCAGTTGCGACAGTGCCAGCAACTTGGGCACGTAGTCCTGGGTTTCCTGCGGCAGCGGCAGGTTCCAGTAGTCGGTCGGCAGGCCGAGGCGCTCGTTGCGCTCGATGGCCCGGCTGACGGTGCCTTCGCCGGCGTTGTAGGCGGCCAGCGCGAGTAGCCAGTCGCCGTTGAACATGTCGTGCAGGCGGGTCAGGTAGGTCAGCGCGGCGTTGGTCGACGCCTGAATGTCGCGGCGACCGTCATAGAAGTTGGTCTGGCGCAGGTTGAAATGGGTGCCGGTGCTCGGGATGAACTGCCACAGGCCGACGGCCTGGGCGCGGGACACCGCCATCGGGTTGTAGGAGCTTTCGATGACCGGCAGCAGGGCCAGTTCCAGCGGCATGTCGCGCTCTTCCAGGCGCTCGACGACATAGTGCATGTAGGGGCTGCCGCGCTCGCTGGCGTTTTCCAGGAACGACGGGTTGCTCATGAACCACAGGCGCTGGCGCTCGATACGCGGGTTGGTGTCGATCTGGTCCTGCAACTGGAATCCGACACGCATGCGCTCCCAGATATCGTTCTGGGCGTCCGACCAGGCCGGCTTGAACTTCACGTCGACGGCGCGGGCGGCATTGCGGGACTGGCTGTCGGGGGCGACGTGCTGGGTCGACTGACAGCCGGCCAGGCCCGCGGCGAGCAGCACCACGGAGACTCGAATGGAACGAGCCAATGCGTCTAGATCGAAGGTCTTGCTGGTCTTTGGCGGCATTGGCTGATGACTGTGTCCGGGGCAAAAATTTCGGGGATTCTAGGAACCACGGCTGCCCTGGTCAAGATTTCGCCACCTGTCAGAACTGGTCCTTCCAGCGGCGAATGGCCGCAAAGACCCCGTCCGGCGTGCGGATTTCCTGGCCATTCCGCTCGTCGGCGATTTTCTTAACGGATGTTTCCGACACTCGAAGGAAAGGATTCGTCGCCCGTTCCAAGGCAATGGAGGAGGGCAGGCTGATCTTCCCCTGCTCGCGCCAGCGGCTGACTTCTTCGAAGCGTGCGCGGACCTCGGGATTTTCCGGTTCCACCGCGCAGGCGAAGCGCAGGTTGCTCAGGGTGTATTCGTGGGTGCAATAGACCTGGGTCTGGCCCGGCAGTGCAGCCAGACGGCTCAGCGAGGCGTGCATTTGCGCCGGTGTACCTTCGAAAAGGCGGCCGCAGCCTGCGGCGAACAGGGTATCGCCGCAGAACAGCAGCGGCGGCTCGTGGTCCTGGTTGAAGTAGGCGATATGCCCGAGGGTGTGGCCGGGAACGTGGATGACCTCGAAGCCGAGGCCGAGCACCTCGACGCGGTCGCCGTCTTCCAGTGCCTCATCGCGTGCAGGGATCTTCTCGCCGGCCGGACCGAGCACGCGGGCGCCGGTTTCGGCCTTGAGCTGGGCAACGCCGCCGACATGGTCGGCGTGGTGGTGGGTGACCAGGATGTCGGTCAGGGTCCAGCCGGGGTGTGCGTCCAGCCAGGCCAGCACCGGGCCGGCATCGCCCGGGTCGACCACCGCGCACTGACGGCGGGTTACATCCTGCAACAGCCAGAGGTAGTTGTCGGAAAAGGCGGGTAGCGCGTCTATCTGTATCATGGCCGGAAAGTCGCTAAGTAATGGGCATTGGCGCATAGTAGTGCGGATACGCACTTTTGTGTCGCGCGCTCCCACAGGGGGTAGTGATGATCGAACCCGAACCCTTCGCCCAGGCCGACGCCGACTGGCTGGAGCTCATCGCCCAGGCGCGTGACTGGCTGGCCGGTCCGGTCGGCGGCATGATGCTCGCCGAAGAGCAGCAGCTGCTGACCGACGAGCTGGAACGCTACTTCGGTGGTTACCTGGTGCATTACGGTCCGCATGCCGAGTTGCCGGCCAGCACCGGCAACATCCAGCGTGGCGTGCGCCTGGGGCCGCCGTTGCCGGGCGTGGAGATCGCCTGCGACGAGGCGGCCTGGCCACTGGGTGAGCACGCCGCCGACGTGGTGCTGTTGCAGCACGGACTGGATTTTTGCCTGTCGCCTCACCGGTTATTGCGCGAAGCCGCGCGCAGCGTGCGGCCGGGCGGGCACCTGCTGGTGGTCGGGGTCAATCCGTGGAGCGCCTGGGGCATCCGCCATTACTTCGCCCGCGATGCCTTGCGCCGTGCCCGCTGCATCTCGCCGACGCGGGTCTGCGACTGGCTCAACCTGCTGGGATTCGCGCTGGAGAAACGCCGCTACGGGTGTTATCGTCCGCCGCTTGCATCGGCGAAATGGCAGGCCCGCCTGGCCCGCATGGAGACCTGGGGCCCGGTCCTGCAGGGCTCTGGCGCCGGCTTCTACCTATTGGTGGCGCGCAAGCTGGTGGTCGGCCTGCGCCCCCTGCGCCAACCCCGCCGCGAGCCGCGCGGGCAACTGGTGCCGCTGCCGGTGGCCAAGGTCAGCCGCCGAGATTCCGAGTCCTGAACACGAGCGATATGAGCGAAGAGAAAGTTGAGATCTATACCGACGGCGCCTGCAAGGGCAACCCGGGCCCGGGAGGCTGGGGCGCCGTGCTGTTCTACAAGGGCGCCGAGCGCGAACTGTGGGGCGGCGAGCCGGAAACCACCAACAACCGCATGGAACTGATGGCCGCCATCATGGCCCTGGCAGCGCTCAAGCGGCATTGCGACGTGCGCATCGTCACCGACTCGCAGTACGTGATGCAGGGCATCACCGAGTGGATGGTCAACTGGAAGAAGCGCGGCTGGAAGACCGCCGCCAAGCAACCGGTGAAGAACGCCGACCTGTGGCAGGCGCTGGACGAGCAGGTGAACCGGCATAATGTCGAATGGCGCTGGGTGCGCGGCCACACCGGCCACCCCGGCAACGAGCGCGCCGACATGCTCGCCAACCGCGGTGTGAGCGAGCTGCCGCGCTAAGCGCCAGGTATCAAGATCAAGGTCGCCCGGAGCGTTTCGGGCAGTCCCCGCAAAAAAGGTTTCACACAGAATGCGCAGCGTCGTACTCGATACTGAAACGACCGGTATGCCGGTCACCGACGGCCACCGGATCATCGAGATCGGTTGCGTCGAACTCGAAGGCCGCCGCCTCACCGGCCGGCACTTCCACGTCTACCTGCAGCCCGACCGCGAGATCGACGAAGGCGCCATCGCGGTCCACGGCATCACCAACGAATACGTCAAGGACATGCCGCGCTTCCGCGAGGTGGCCAACGACTTCTTCGAGTTCATCAACGGCGCGCAGCTGATCATCCATAACGCGGCGTTCGACGTTGGCTTCATCAACAACGAGTTCGCCCTGATCGGGCAGACCGAGCGCGCCGAAGTCAGCGACTACTGTTCGATCCTCGACACCCTGCTGATGGCCCGCGAGCGCCATCCTGGCCAGCGCAACAACCTCGACGCCCTGTGCAAGCGCTATGGCGTCGACAACTCCGGCCGTGACCTGCACGGCGCACTGCTCGACGCCGAAATCCTTGCCGACGTCTACCTGGCGATGACCGGTGGCCAGACCAGCCTGTCGCTAGCTGGCAACGGTGCAGAGGGGGATGGCAGCGGTCGGGCGACGGCCACTGCGATCCGTCGTCTGGCGGCCGAGCGTGGGCTGACCCGGGTGATCCGCGCCACCGATGCGGAGATCGAGGCGCATGTCGCGCGCCTGGCGGTGATCGAGAAGTCCGCCGGTGCTCCGCCGCTGTGGGTGCAGATGGAAGCGCCGAAGGAGTGATCCTTCGCGCTGCATCAGAAAGGGCCCCTGATAGGGGCCTTTTTCGTTTTTGCGGGCTAATCATTGGCGCGGCGGTGCGGTCAACGTAGGGCGTATAACGCTCCGCGTTATACGCCGTTTAACCTTGGCCCCAAGGCGCTCCGAGCTCAAGCCCGGAGCCGCCGATGAGGCATGGTGAATCGGCGTACAACCGCGAGCGGTTGTACGCCCAACGGATGCGGAGGCCCACAGCCCCGTTCCAGACCTGTCGGCAACGCGACGTTTTATTACAGCCGTCAGCCGAGCGCATTCCCCTACATTTCGTGAGTCCATACTCTAGTAAGGATCGACGCCAGCAGAGCGTCCGCCTCAGGGGCTCACAATGTACAAAGACCTCAAGTTCCCCATCCTCATCGTTCACCGCGACATCAAGGCCGACACCGTGGCCGGCGACCGCGTCCGCGACATCGCCCGCGAGCTGGAGCAGGACGGCTTCAGCATTCTTTCCACTGCCAGCTCCGCCGAGGGGCGCATCGTCGCGTCGACCCACCACGGGCTGGCCTGCATCCTGGTCGCCGCCGAGGGGGCGGGGGAGAACCAGCGCTTGCTGCAGGATGTGGTGGAACTGATCCGCATGGCGCGGGTGCGGGCGCCGCAGCTGCCGATCTTCGCCCTCGGCGAGCAGATGACCATCGAGAACGCGCCGGCCGAGTCCATGGCCGACCTGCACCAACTGCGCGGCATCCTCTACCTGTTCGAAGACACCGTGCCCTTCCTCGCCCGCCAGGTCAGCCGCGCCGCGCGCAAGTACCTGGAAGGCCTGCTGCCACCGTTCTTCCGCGCCCTGGTGGAGCACACCGCGCAGTCCAACTATTCCTGGCACACGCCCGGCCACGGCGGTGGAGTGGCCTATCGCAAGAGCCCGGTGGGGCAGGCGTTCCATCAGTTCTTCGGGGAGAACACCCTGCGCTCGGACCTCTCGGTGTCGGTGCCGGAGCTGGGCTCGCTGCTCGACCACACCGGTCCATTGGCCGAGGCCGAAGCCCGCGCGGCGCGCAATTTCGGCGCCGATCACACCTTCTTCGTGATCAACGGCACCTCGACGGCGAACAAGATCGTCTGGCACTCCATGGTTTGCCGCGACGACCTGGTGCTGGTGGACCGCAACTGCCACAAGTCGATCCTGCACGCGATCATCATGACCGGCGCGATTCCGCTCTATCTCATGCCGGAGCGCAATGAACTGGGCATCATCGGGCCGATTCCGCTGTCGGAGTTCAGCCGCGAGTCGATTGCCGCGAAGATCGCCGCCAGCCCGCTGGCGCAGGGGCGCGAACCCAAGGTCCGGCTGGCGGTGGTGACCAACTCCACCTACGACGGCCTCTGCTACAACGCCGAGATGATCAAGCAGGCGCTGGGGGATAGCGTCGAGGTGCTGCATTTCGACGAAGCCTGGTACGCCTATGCGGCCTTCCACGACTTCTACGATGGGCGTTACGGCATGGGCACGAGCCGCCAGGACAGCGGCCCGCTGGTGTTCACCACCCATTCCACCCACAAGATGCTCGCCGCCTTCAGCCAGGCCTCGATGATCCATGTGCAGGACGGCGGCGCCCGGCGCTTCGACCGGGCGCGCTTCAACGAAGCCTTCATGATGCACATCTCCACCTCGCCGCAGTACGGCATCATCGCCTCGCTGGACGTGGCCTCGGCGATGATGGAAGGCCCGGCGGGGAGCTCGCTGATCCAGGAAACCTTCGACGAGGCGCTGAGCTTCCGCCGCGCCCTGGCCAACGTGCGGCAGAACCTCGCCGAGGACGACTGGTGGTTCTGCGTCTGGCAGCCGCCGGGCGTGGAGGGCACCGACGAGGTGAAGACCCGCGACTGGGTGCTGGAGCCCAATGCCGACTGGCATGGCTTCGGCGATGCGGTCGAGGATTACGTGCTGCTCGACCCGATCAAGGTCACCCTGGCCACGCCCGGCCTCACCGCTGGCGGGCGGCTGGACGCACGGGGCATTCCCGCCGCAGTGGTCAGCCGCTTCCTCTGGGAGCGCGGGCTGGTGGTGGAGAAGACCGGCCTGTACTCCTTCCTGGTGCTGTTCTCCATGGGCGTGACCAAGGGCAAATGGAGCACCCTGGTGACCGAGCTGCTGGAGTTCAAACGCAGCTATGACGCCAACGAGCCGCTGGCCACGGCGCTGCCGAGCGTTGCCCAGGCGGGCGGCGGACGTTACGCCGGCATGGGGCTGCGCGATCTGTGCGACGAGCTGCATTGCTGCTACCGCGACCACGCTACCGCCAAGGCGATGAAGCGCATGTACACCGTGCTGCCGGAAATCGCCATGCGTCCGGCGCACGCCTACGCGCAACTGGTGCGCGGGGAGGTGGAGGCGGTGCCTATCGACCAGTTGGAGGGGCGCATCGCGGCGGTGATGCTGGTGCCTTATCCACCGGGCATCCCGCTGATCATGCCGGGTGAGCGATTCACCGAATCCACACGCTCTATCCTCGACTACCTGGCCTTTGCGCAGAGTTTCGAGCGCAACTTCCCGGGGTTCGATTCGGACGTGCATGGCCTGCAGGTCCACGAGGTGAACGGCGAGCGGCGCTACACGGTGGAGTGCTGCAAGTGAAAGGCGGGCCCTGACGCGCCGGGCCCGCTGTTTTTCCAAAGACCTACTATTCTTGTCGGGATCGGTACAGGGAGAAACGAGGAAAAAGGGAGGTTTCCCCATGCGCTGCCCCTCGACATTGCCGCACGAAAGCGAGCGACTGAGCGCGCTTTCCGACTACGGCTTCGACGATGAAGCCTTGGTCCCCAGCCTGGACCCGGTGGTGCAGATCGCTGTGCGCATGTTCGGCATGCCGGTGGCTGCTGTGAACATGATTGGCAGCGATCACGTGTTCTTTGCCGCGGCCACGGGCATCGGCGAGGTGGACATGGGCCGCGACGTGTCCTTCTGCGCCCACGCCATCACCCAGAACGAGGTGATGGTGGTGCCCGACGCCCGCCGCGACGAGCGTTTCCACGACAACCCGCTGGTGACCCAGCCTTCCGGCGTACGCTTCTACGCGGGGGTGCCGCTGCTGTCAGTGGAAGGCCACCCGCTGGGCGCCTTGTGCATCATCGACAACCAGCCCCATGAGGACTTCTCCGTCGACGACCGGGAGCGCCTGCGCGAACTGGCGCGCATGGCCGCCGATCGCCTGGAGCTGCGCCGCATCGAAGTGATGTCGGCGCGCACCCGGCCGCTGTTCGAGGAGTACGCCGGCAGTTCGCCCACGCCGGTCGTCTGGTTCGACGGCTGGGGCGAGATCGTGGCCTGGAACGAGGCGGCCGCCAACCTCTACGGCTATGCGCTGGATGAAGGGGCGGGGCAGGCATTCGAGCTGCTGCTGCCGGAGCGCGGTCGCGCCGCGTTCCGCAGCCTGGTCAACCGCGCGATCGACGCCACTTCGCTGGACGGCATGGAGGTGCCGGCGGAGATCACCGGCGTGCGCCGGGACGGCACCGAGCTGGCCCTGGGGCTGACGCTGTTCTGCTGGACGGAGAAGGGCAAGCTCAAGTTCGAGGCGGTGCTCAAGGACCTGACCGCGCTGCATCAGGAAGAGGAGGCGCTGCGCCAGCTGGCCAGCGTCGACGTGCTCACCGGCCTGGCCAACCGCGGCCGTTTCTACCGGGTCACCGAAGACCTCCTGGTGCAGTCGCGTCCGGCGACGGTGCTGATGATCGACCTGGACGGCTTCAAGGACGTCAACGACTCGCTGGGGCACGCGGTGGGTGACGGCATCCTGCGTGAGGTCGCCGCGCGACTGGGTCGCCTGGTCAGCGCCGACGCCACGGTGGCACGCATCGGCGGCGACGAGTTCGCCATTCTCGAACCGAACCTGATCTCGCCCGAGCAGGCCATGCGCCTGGCCCAGGCCGCCATCGCCCGTATCGCCGAGCCCATCGTCATCGATGCCCACGAGGTGCGGGTGGCCGCCAGCTGCGGTGTGGCCCTGGCGCCGCTGCACGCCCAGGAGGCGCTGGAGCTGGTCGGCAACGCGGACCTGGCGCTGTTCAAGGCCAAGAGCAGCGGCCGTGCCCACGCCTTCGTCTTCGTTCCGGCGCTGAAGATGGAAGCGGCGGCGCGGCATCTGTACGGCATGGAATTGCACCGCGCCGTGGCCAACGGCGAATTCCTGCTGTACTACCAGCCCCAGGTGAGCCTGCGGGACGGTTCCCTGTGCGGGGCGGAAGCACTGATCCGCTGGCAGCATCCGCAGCGCGGGTTGCTGTCCCCGGCGGCCTTCCTGCCGTCGCTGGAAGGCGGGCCGCTGGCAGCCATAGTCGGAGCCTGGATTCTCGACGAGGCCTGCGCCCAGGTTGCCTACTGGCGGCGCAACGGCATGCCGCACATGCGCATGGGGGTGAACCTGTTCGGCGCGCAATTCCGCATGGGCAACCTGGTCGCCCAGGTGCTCGACGTACTGGAGCGTCACGGCCTGCCGGCCGACGCGCTGGAGCTGGAGATCACCGAGAACATCGTGCTCAACCATGACGACGTGGTGCTCAACACCCTGCGCACGCTGCGCAGCTACGGTGTGGGGATCGCCTTCGACGATTTCGGCACAGGCTACGCCTCGCTGAGCCTGCTCAAGACCTACCCGCTGAGCCGGATCAAGATCGACCGCTCCTTCGTGATCGGCATGCTGGAGTCCCGGCAGGATCTGTCGGTGATCCGCGCGATCCTCGACATGGCCCGCAGCTTCGACCTGGAGACCATCGCCGAAGGCATCGAGACCTCGGCCCAGCGGGATCGCCTGCGCGCCGAGCACTGCGCGGAGGGGCAGGGCTACCTGTTCGCCAAGCCGATGCCTGCCAACCTGTTCGAACAGGCCTTCGGGATTCTTGGCCAGCAGTACGACTCCGCCTGAGCGACCTGAGGTGAATTTTCGCCCTGCGAATTGATCTCGCGCGGGGAAATCGCTCGAAGCCTGCATATTCACGGCGGAAACTGTTTCCTCCTTCGCCTTGTGCTGTCTACCCTGTAGGGCAGATCGGAATATCGAGTCAGAATCCGGGGTCGTCGCCACGAACGGCGCGGCAGCCTGGAAGCGATGGAACAAGGCCGCAGACTTTAAGGAGTGCAGATGGCGGGAGCGAACAAGGGCAGCATGGGGTTCTGGAGCTGCACCGCGCTGGTGGTGGGCAACATGGTCGGCTCGGGGGTGTTCCTGCTGCCGTCGAGCCTGGCGGCGTACGGTGGGCTCAGCCTGTTCGGCTGGCTGGTGTCGACTACGGGGGCGGTGCTGCTGGCCTTCACCTTCGCCCGGCTGGCCCGCCTGAACCCCGGTGCCGGCGGTCCCTATGCCTATACCCGCGACGGTTTCGGCAGCTTCGCCGGCTACCTGTGCGCCTGGACCTACTGGAAAGCCGCCTGGATCGGCAACGCGGCCATCGCCGTCACGCTGGTGGGCTACCTGCGGGTGTTCATTCCGGTGCTGGCCGACCCGTTGCTGATGGTCGTCACGGCCATCGGCGCCATCTGGCTCTGCACCCTGATCAACCTGCGCGGGATCACGGCGTTCGCCGTGGTGCAGAACCTGCTCACCGCGCTCAAGCTGATCCCGCTGCTGTTGGTGGGGATCCTCGGCTGGTTCCACTTCAACCCCGACTACCTGACCATCCCCGCGGCCAGCGAGCTGCCGAACATGGGCTACGCCCAGGCCATCGCCACCACGGCGGCGCTGACGCTCTGGTCGTTCATCGGCCTGGAGTCGGCCACGGTGCCGGCGGATGACGTGCGCGACCCGAAGAAGACCATTCCCCGCGCCACGCTGTTCGGCACGCTGGCGGCAGCGGCGGTGTACATCCTCTCGATCACGGCCGTGCAGGGGCTGATGCCACCCGAAGTGCTGGCGAAGTCCACCTCGCCGTTCGCCGATGCCGCGCGCATCCTGCTGGGCGACTGGGGCTACTACCTGGTGGCTGGCGGTGCGGTGATCGCCTGCCTGGGTGCACTCAACGGCTGGGTACTGCTGCAAGGGCAGATTCCGGTGGCGCCGGCCCGCGACGGCCTGTTCCCGGAGTCCCTCGGCAAGCTCAACAAGAACGGCGCCCCGGCCAACGGCCTGCTGGCCTCGGGCCTGCTGGTCACCGCGCTGGTGATGGTCGACGGCCACGGCGAACTGGTGGAGGTGTTCAACGTCATCATCCTGCTCGGCACCATGACCGGCGTCGTGCCCTATGCCTTCTGCACCGCGGCGCTGCTGCAGCTGCTGGCGGTGAAGCCGGACTCCTTCTCGCCGCGCTCGCGCCCGCAGGTGCTGGCGATCGGTTGCCTGGGCTTCCTCTACTCGTTGTGGGCGCTCTACGGCACCGGCGAGCAGGCGATCTTCTGGGGCTTCCTGGTGTTCATGGCCGGTATCCCGATGTACACCTGGCGGCAATACCGCAACCGCGCCCAGGGGCTGCCGCTGGTGGCGGGCGACTGAGCAGTCGCTTTCGGCACGATCCCGTCAGATCAAGCACTTGATGGCGGAATTGCAAGCCAACTCGAGCCCGATGCCGTGGCCTGTGTCACAGACCACGGCATCGACTTTTGGTCTTGCCTTGTTATAGTGACGCGATTTCCGACATCTGTTTCCGACACTTACAAGAACCGTTGGTCCGGGCTCTAGCGGCGGCCAGCCGCCCCGGACGTGAAGCAGGGCATCTCGAGGACATCCCGTGACCGAGTACAAAGCATTCCGCGTCGAACTGGCGGACAAGATCGCCCATGTGCAGATCAACCGCCCGGAAAAACTCAATGCCATGAACGCCGACTTCTGGAAGGAAATCATCGATATCTTCCAGTGGGCCGACGAAACGGATGAAGTCCGCGTGGTGGTTCTCAGCGGCGCCGGCAAACACTTCTCCGCCGGTATCGACCTCGCCCTGCTGGCCCAGGCCGGCAGCCGACTGGGCAAGGACGTGGGCCGCAACGCCCGCGCGCTGCGCAAGACCATCCTCGAACTGCAAGGCTCGTTCAACGCCGTGGACAAGTGCAGCAAGCCGGTGCTCGCCGCGATCCAGGGCTACTGCATCGGCGGCGGCATCGACCTGATCTCGGCCTGCGACATGCGCTACTGCAGCAGCGATGCGCAGTTCTCCATCAAGGAAATCGACATGGGCATGGCCGCCGATGTCGGCACTCTGCAGCGTCTGCCGCGCCTGATCGGTGACGGCATCATGCGCGAACTGGCCTACACCGGGCGCAACGCAGACGCCGATGAGGCCCGCCAGATCGGTCTGGTCAACAAGGTCTACACCGACCACTCCGCGCTGATGGACGGGGTGATGGAGATCGCCCGGCAGATCGCGGCCAAGTCGCCGATCGCCATTCGCGGTACCAAGGAAATGATCGGTTACGCCCGCGACCACCGCGTCGAGGACGGCCTGGAATACATCGCCACCTGGAACGCCGCCATGCTGCAGTCCGCCGACCTGCAGACCGCCATGATGGCGCACATGAGCAAGAAGAACCCCGAGTTCGCCGATTGATGTCCATCCACTCTTCTTGCGCGCAGGAGGCGCACTAGGCCGATGGTTACCGGAGCCACGTCCCTCAGTCTGGTTCGCGACGAGTTGTTCACCACGATGGAGGAGGCCGAGCAGAATCTCGAGCACTTCATCGCCGAGCGTCAGAACGGCAACCTGCTGCAGCACTCGGTCGAGTGCCTCAGCCAGATTCGCGGCACCCTCAATCTGATCGAACTGGCCGGCGCCGAGCTGCTGGCCCAGGAAGCGCTGAACCTCGCCACCGACATTCCCGCCGGGGTCAGCGAGGACCGTGACGGCCAGCTGGCGGCGCTGGGCAACGCGCTGTACGTGCTGCGCCGTTACCTGGAAAACCTCGAGGCGCACCGTCAGGAAATCCCCGAGCTGCTGCTGCCGGCGATCAACGACGTGCGCCAGGCCGCCGGCCAGCCGACGTTGCCGGAGAGCTTCTTCTTCAGTGCGCGACTCGACCTGCCGCGCCCCCTGCGTGCCGTCACCGCGCCGCAGGTGGATGACCCGGAGCGCGAGGTTCGCCGGTTGCGGCAGATGTACCAGGTCGGCCTGCTCGGGCTGATCCGCGAACAGAATCTCTACCCCAGCCTGAAGCTGATGAGCCGCGCCCTGGCCAGGCTCGACCTGCTGCTGGGCAGCGCCTCGCGCACCCGCCTGTGCTGGGTCGGCGCCGGCGCGCTGGAGGCACTGGTGGACGCGCAGATGCTGCCGCGCAAGACGCGCAAGCAGGTCTTCGCCCGCCTGGACCGTGAGCTCAAGCAACTGATCGGCAATCCGCAGTACGAAACGCCGCGTCAGATGCTCAAGGAACTGCTCTATCTCACCGCGCTGGCCGACACCCACGGGCCGCGTGCGAGCGAGCTGCGCCAGGTGTTCGGCCTGGCGCCGCTGCCGTTCACCGATCACCTGCTGGAGGATGAATCGCAGCGCCTGTCCGGCCCCGGCCAGTCGGTGATGCGTTCGCTGTCGGTGGCGATCCGCGAGGAACTCACTGCGGTCAAGGACCAGCTCGACCTGATCGAGCGCGGCGCCTCCCAGGCCGATGCGCTGGGCATCCTGCAAACCCAACTGGGCAAGCTGGCCAAGACCCTGGGCATGGTCGGCCTGAACTCGGCGTCCATCGCCCTGCAGCACCAGCACACGGTGGTGGCGGGGTGGGTGGCCAAGGGGGGCACCGATGATGCGGGCGCCCTCAATGCGCTGGCTGACACCTTGCTCTATGTCGAGAGCATGGTGGGCAACCTTGAGCGCGGCGAGCGTCCGAGTGCGCGCACGGTGCCGCTGGGCGAGGAGGAGTCCTTCGCCGTGCACCAGCTGGCCGAGGCCCGTATCGTGGTGATCGACGAGGCCCAGGCGGGCCTGGCGCTGGCCAAGCGGGCGATCACCGCCTACCTCGAATCCAATGGCGACAAGCTGCACCTGGCCAACGTGCCCATCAGCCTGCAGGCGGTGCGAGGCGGCCTCTGGTTCCTCGGCCAGGAGCGCGCGGCGCTGCTGGTCGGCGCCTGTGGCGACTATATTCAACGGCAGATGATCGAGACGACGCAGATGCCGTCCGAGCAGATGCTGGAAACCCTGGCCGATGCACTGACCGGCCTTGAGTATTACCTGGAGGGTGGGGCCATGATGCGGCCTGAAGGGCAACCCGATGTACTGGACGTCGCCAGCGAGAGCGTCAAGGCGCTCGGCCTGACGGTGGCCGCCTGATGCGTACCGGACGCTGGGAATCATCGCTGTTCGAGGTGGCGGCGCACGGTGGCTGGGCGGTTGCCCACTGCCAGCAGCAGTTCCTCGGTGACAGCAATGGGGTGCTGTTCCCCCGTGACTGGCTGAAGCGTCAGGACCTGTCGGTACTGTCCGAGCATGCCATCGGCCAGTTCGATGGCGAACCGGTGTACCTGCTGGAAATCGACCGCCCCGACCCGCTGGAAGGTGCCAGCTGGATTGGCCTGCGCCAGTTCATGCTGGAAGGCGAGGACGATATCTTCGCCATGCTCGGCTTCGCCAGCCAAATCGGCATCTGGTGGCGGCAGAACCGCTTCTGCGGCAACTGCGGGCAGCCCAACCAGCGCATGCCCCGCGATCGCGCCATGCAGTGCGAGCCCTGCGGCATCCAGCGTTACCCGCTGTTGTCGCCGAGCATGATCGTGCTGGTGACCCGTGGCGACGAACTGCTGTTGGCGCGTTCGCCGCGCTTCGTGCCCGGCGTGTACAGCACCCTGGCCGGCTTCGTCGAGCCCGGCGAGTCGGTCGAGCATTGCGTTGCCCGCGAGGTGCGCGAAGAGGTCGGGGTGGAAGTCACCAATATCCGCTACATCGGCAGCCAGCCCTGGCCGTTCCCCCATTCGCTGATGTTCGGCTACCACGCCGAGTACGTCAGCGGTGAGATCGTCATGCAGCCGGACGAAATCGAGGACGCGCGCTGGTTCCATATCGACGACTTGCCGCGTCTGCCCGCCGGGCGCTCCATCGCCCGCTACCTGATCGAGCTGTACCTGGCGCGCCGCGCCGGCCGGCCCGATCCCATCCTGTCCGGCGCCTGAGAACCTGTTTCCGATCCGCTGCGCGTCGGCCGTAGGGCGTTGGAATGCGCCCTCAGATGCTCATTTACAGAGCGTAAACTCCGCTCTCCGGGCGCCTTCCGCCTACTACGGCGCTAGCTCGCAGGATCGGTAAACAGTTTCTGAGGTTTCAGGCGCCGCCTCACGCCGCGTTGAACCAGTGCTGCCAGGCCAGGCGCACGGTCAATGCCAGCACCACCAGGATGAACACCGGGCGGATGAACTTGGCGCCGCCGCCGATCGCCGTGCGCGCGCCGAAGTAGGCGCCGATCATCAGGGCGCTGCCCATGCACAGGCCCATCACCCAGATCACCTGGCCGGAGGCGATGAACACCGCCAGGGCGAGGACGTTGCTGACGAAGTTCATGCTGCGCGCCACGCCACTGGCGCGCACCAGGTCCAGCGGGTACATCAGCAGGGTGCTGACGGTCCAGAAGGCGCCAGTGCCGGGGCCGGCGACGCCGTCGTAGAAGCCCAGGCCGAGGCCCTGCGGCCACTGGCGACCCTGGGCGATCTTCGGGTCGGCGTCCAGCGGAGCCTCCGGGGTCTTGCCGAACAACAGGTACAGGCCACAGCCGAACACCACCACCGGCAGCATGCGGTTCAGCCATTCCGCCGGCATCAGGTGGGCGGCCCAGGCACCCAGCGCGGCGCCGATTGCGGTGCCGATGATGCCGTTGCGCCACTGGCGCGGGTGGAACAGCTTGCGCCGGTAGAAGGTGTAGCTGGCGACGGCGGCGCCGAAGGTCGAACTCAGCTTGTTGGTGCCCAGCGCCAGGTGCGGCGGTACTCCGGCGGTGAGCAGGGCGGGGATGGTCAGCAGGCCACCGCCGCCGGCGATGGCGTCGATGAAGCCGGCGAGGAAGGCGACGCCGGCGAGGATGACGAGGGTAGTGGGGTCTACGACGAGTTCGAAGGGCATGGGGTCGGCCTTGATCGGGGGCCCGTCGCGCCACTCCCTTGTAAGGAATGGGGCGGCAGGGAAACGTTAACGGGCCCGAAAGCTGCGACGGTCTGGCTGGCCGCGCAGGTACGCGGTGCGCATAATGCCGGCAATTCTACGTGTAAGGAAATCCTTCGATGCAGTACGACGGTCTGGCCTGGGTCATTGCCTTCGTGGCCTTGCTGGCCCTGCTGGTGGCGGCTCGCATTCTGTTCGACCGTCACTGGTTTCTCGGCTGGCTGCGCGGCATGGCGGGCCTCGCGTTCATCGCGCTCGCCGCTCTGGTAGGGCTGGTGGCCTGGGACCTGCGCAGCTACGACCCGCTGCCGCAGGAGCGTCCATTGGCCACCCTGAGCTTCAAGCAGTTGAGCCCACAGCGTTTCGAAGTCACGGTGCTGGAAGGGGATCAGGAGCGCCGCGTGGAGCTGGCCGGCGATCTCTGGCAGCTGGATGCGCGGGTGCTGGAGTGGAAGGGGCTGGCGCGGCTGATCGGCCTGGCGTCGGGGTATCGCCTGCAGGATCTAAGTGGTCGCTTCCTGGCAGTCGAGCAGCAGGCGCAGGGGCGCAAGGTATCGCTGGTTGCGGACGCGTTCGGTATCGATCTCTGGCGCTGGCTGCGAGACGGCCAGCATGACCTGCTGACCTTCGTGCCGAGAGCAGGGCGGGTGAACTATCTGCCAATGGCCGACCAGGCGGTGTTCGCCGTGCGCTACGGGCCGGGCGGGCTGACCGCCGAGGCGATGAACCCGGCGGCGAACCAGGCGTTGAAGGATTGGCAGTAGGGCGTACAACCGTTCGCGTTTGCATGCCGGCCAGCCGGTCCCTGTAGGAGCGAGCTTGCTCGCGAACTTCGCTTCACGCCGAGGCCTGACGGTGCAATGCGTTCGCGAGCAAGCTCGCTCCTACGAAAAGCCCTAACGCCTGCAATGAAAAAGGGAGCCAACCGGCTCCCTTTTTCAATTCGGTGGCCAGCCTCAGGCGAGGAAACCACCGTCCACGTTCAGCGTTACACCAGTGGTGTAGCTGGACGCATCGCTGGCGAGGTACAGCACGGCGCCGGCCATTTCGCTCGGGTCGGCCACCCGCTTGAGCGGGATGCGCTGCAGGGCGATGTTGCGGATGGAGTCGTTGCTGACCAGCGCCGAGGCGAACTTGGTGTCGGTCAGGCCCGGCAGCAGGGCGTTGCAGCGGATGCCGAACTGCGCGCATTCCTTGGCGAAGACCTTGGTCATGCTGATCACTGCGGCCTTGGTCACCGAGTAGATGCCCTGGAACTCGCCCGGGGTGACACCGTTGACCGAGGCGACGTTGATGATGCTGCCGCCGCCGTTGGCCTTCATCAGCTTGCCGCCTTCGATGGACATGAAGTAGTAGCCGCGGATGTTCACGTCGACGGTCTTCTGGAAGGCCGACAGGTCGGTGTCCAGCACATTGCAGAACTGCGGGTTGGTGGCGGCGTTGTTGACCAGGATGTCGAGGCGGCCGAACTGCTCGCGGATCTGCGCGAAGACGGACTGGATCTGCTCCATCTCGCCGATGTGGCAGGCGATGGCGGTGGCCTTACCGCCGGCGGCGATGATTTCGTCGGCCACAGCCTGGCAGCCGTCGATCTTGCGGCTGGAGACGATCACGTGGGCGCCCTGTTGGGCCAGCAGCTTGGCGATGGCCTCGCCGATGCCGCGGCTGGCCCCGGAGACGAAGGCGATCTTGCCGTCGAGGTCGAACAGTTGGGTCTTGGACATTCAGGTTCTCCTAGTGCTAGGGCGCCCTTACAGGCGGGACTTGCCGATGACCTGCAGGCTCACCTGCTCCAGCAGTTTGTTGGCGTGGATGAAGGTGGCGAAGCGCTTGTCCTGGGTCTGGCCGTGGAAGAAGCGGTAGTAGATCTGCTGCATGATGCCGGCCAGGCGGAACAGGCCGTAGGTGTAGTAGTAATCGAGGTTGTCGATCTGGATGCCGGCGCGCTCGGCGTAGTAGTCGGCGAACTGCTGACGGGTCAGCATGCCCGGCTCGTGGCTGGGCTGGCGGCGCAGCATCTGCAGCGGCTGCGGATCGTCGGCCTGGATCCAGTAGGCGAGGGTGTTGCCCAGGTCCATCAGCGGGTCACCGATGGTGGTCATCTCCCAGTCGAGCACGCCGATGATCTGCATCGGGTTGTTCGGGTCGAGGATGACGTTGTCGAAGCGGTAATCGTTGTGGACGATGCCCGGCTTGTGGTGGTCGGCCGGCATCTTCTCGCGCAGCCACACCTTCACCTGTTCCCAGGCCGGTGCGTCGGGGGTCAGTGACTTCTCGTAGCGATCGATCCAGCCGCCGATCTGGCGCTGCACGTAGCCCTCGGGCTTGCCCAGGTCACCCAGGCCGCAGGCGTTGTAGTCGACGTTGTGCAGGTCGACGAACTTGTCGATGAAGCTCTTGCACAGGGTGGTGGTCTGCTGCGCGTCGAGGTTCAGTTCCTTGGGCAGGTCGCTGCGCAGGATGATGCCGTTGACCCGCTCCATGACGTAGAACTCGGCGCCGATAACCGATTCGTCGGTGCAGTAGGCGTACGCCTTGGGGCAGTAGGGGAAACCGTCCTTGAGCTGGTTGAGGATGCGGTACTCGCGGCCCATGTCGTGGGCCGACTTGGCCTTCTTGCCGAAGGGCGGACGACGCAGGACCAGCTCCTGGTTGTCGTACTGGATCAGGTAGGTCAGGTTCGATGCGCCGCCGGGGAACTGGCTGATGCGCGGCGTACCCTGCAGGCCCGGGATGTGGTCCTTGAGGTAGCCGTCGATGACGGCGGCATCGAGTTCTTCGCCTTCGCGGGAGCGGATGGTCTGGTCAGTCAACGACATGCTGGTCCCTTCTTCTACTGGTCTTCCCCGCGGGGCCCAAGGCACCGCGCGAGGTGGCGCGCAAGCCGGCGTCGTGTTCCATCTGGATCAGACAGAGCAATGATGGCGCCGGGTGATCATTGGCTAATCTAATGTCCGACCCTGGCCGTCACAAGCACGCGAAGCCGTTATTGGCGTCGGTGTTGCACCCCGATCAGGCTGCCTGATCAGCGGGTTGCGACAGGGTGCGGGCATAAAAAAAACCGGAGTCATGGACTCCGGTTTTTCGTGCGGCTTGGCAGGTCGTCTCGGATCAGACCGGGAACAGTTCGCCCAGCTTCATCGCCAGCATCATGTCGCCTTCGGCGCGCAGCTTGCCGGCCATGAAGGCCTGCATGCCGTCGGTTTCGCCGCTGGTGATGCCCTTGAGGGTTTCGCTGTCCATGATCAGGGTGACGTTGGGGTTCTCGGCATCGCCCTGTACCACTTCGCAGGTACCGTCCTTGACCACCAGGTAGTGGTTGTCACCGTCTTCGATGTTGAACTGGAACACCAGGTCGAGGCCTGCGGCCGCGCTGGCGTTGAACTTGCTCTTCATGGTGGAAACGATGTCAGCAACGCTCATGGTTCTATTCCTTTTCTAGGTTTTCTCGCGCGACGGTCGAGGTCGCAATGGGCCGGTACTCAGCGATAGGTGATGAGTTCCGGCGCCTTCAACAATTCCAGATGCACGTGACTGTTGAAGGAAGCCAGGGCCACTTCGCTGCCGCGGAACTTCAGGCGGTTGAGCGAAGTGTTGACGATCTGCCAGTTGAGTTCGAAGGCGTTCAGCGGCGGGATGCCGGTCACCAGCTGGAGCATCGCGGTGATGGTGCCGCCGGAGGTGAAGACGCCGATGCTGTCCTTGCCGCTGGCCGACTCCAGCAGGCGCTTGAGGCCGCCGTGCACGGTGTCGAGGAACTCGGCCCAGCTCACCAGGCCGTCCTTGTCGTGCTCACCGGAGACCCAGCGGGCGATCACGGTGGAGAACAGGCGTTGGAACTCGGCGCGGTGGTCGGCGGCGTTGCGCATGATGTGCAGCGCCTGCGGCTCGATTTCCAGCAGGTCCGGCAGGTGCGCGCGGATCACCGCGTCGGCTTCGAATTCGTTGAAAGCAGGGTCGATTTCCAGCGCGGGGGTGGCGATGCCGGCATCGTTCAACCGGCCCATCACCGCTTCGGCGGTATGGCGCTGGCGGCGCAGGTCGCCACTGACGCAGCGGTTGAAGTGCAGACCCAGGTGAGCCAGGTGCTCGCCGAGGACTTCTGCCTGGCGTACGCCGATGGGCGAGAGCACGTCGTAGTCGTCGGCGCCGAATGAAGCCTGGCCATGTCGAATCAGGTAGATGCTTCCCACGCGCAGTATCTCGGCAGGGCTGAAAGTTCCGGCGAGGTTATGAGGATCACCTGGGGCTGTCAACGAAAAAACATACGCTTGTTTGAATGCCATTCGCTGGACTGATGCAGCGGTTTGCCAGCGCTGGTGGCGGGCCGGCGGCGTGGGTATGCTTGCGGGATTCACTGCGCTTGTCACGCGTGCGCGAACAGAATTGTAAAAGGGGATGTGAGTGGAGTTTCTAGCGGATTACGCGGGTTTCCTGGCCAAGACCTTCACCGTGGTGGTGACCATCGTCATCGTCCTGGTGGTGATCGCCGCGCTGCGCGGCCGTGGCCGTCGTGGCGGCGGCGGGCACCTGGAGGTGCACAAGCTCAACGACTTCTACAAGGAGTTGCGCGAGCGCCTGCAGCACAGCGTGCTGGAGAAGGCCAAGCTGAAGTCCCTGCGCAAATCCGAGGCGAAATCGGCGAAGGACGCGAAAAAGAAGAAGGGCGGCGAGAAGAGCCGCGTCTATGTGCTGGACTTCGACGGCGACATCAAGGCCTCGGCCACCGAGCACCTGCGCCATGAAGTGACCGCCTTGCTGACCCTGGCCACCCCGCGCGACGAAGTGGTGCTGCGCCTGGAAAGCGGCGGCGGCATGGTGCACGGCTACGGCCTGGCCGCCTCGCAGCTGGCGCGCATCCGCCAGGCCGGCGTGCCGCTGACCGTCTGCGTCGACAAGGTCGCGGCCAGCGGCGGCTACATGATGGCCTGCATCGGCGAGCGCATCCTTTCCGCGCCCTTCGCCATCCTCGGCTCCATCGGTGTGGTGGCGCAGCTGCCCAACGTGCACCGCCTGCTGAAGAAACACGATGTCGATTTCGAGGTGCTCACCGCCGGCGAGTACAAACGCACCCTGACTGTGTTCGGCGAGAACACCGAGAAGGGCCGAGAGAAGTTCCAGGAAGACCTGGAAACCACCCACGAACTGTTCAAGCGCTTCGTCGTCCACTATCGCCCGCAACTGGCCATCGACGAGATCGCCACCGGCGAGGTCTGGCTGGGCCAGGCGGCGCTGGGCAAGAAGCTGGTGGACGAGCTCAAGACCAGTGACGAATACCTGGCCGAACGTGCCCGCGAGGCGGATGTCTATCAGCTCAGCTATGTGCAGAAGAAGTCCATCCAGGAGCGCTTCGGCGTCGGCGTCAGCGGCGTGATCGATCGCGTGCTGGTGACCTGGTGGGACCGTCTGGGGCGCAGCCGTTTCTGGCAATGATTCCGCCGGGCGCGGGACTGCGCCGGGCTTGATTTCGAAAGAGGAGGGTCGAGATGAGTGCATTCAAGGCGTTGTGGGTCACGGAAAGCGCGCATGGCGTGTATGACCTGCAGGTGGCCGAGCGGCAGGTTTCCGATTTGCCGGCAGGGGAAGTGCTGGTGCGGGTGAAGTATTCCTCGCTGAACTACAAGGATGCTCTGTCCGCCAGCGGCAACCGTGGCGTCACCCGCAAGTACCCGCACACCCCCGGCATCGATGCCGCCGGCGTGGTGGAGGAGTCCTCGGTGGGCGAATTCGCCGTTGGTGACGAGGTGATCCTCACCGGCTACGACCTGGGCATGAACACGCCGGGCGGCTTCGGCCAGTACATCCGTGTGCCCGCTGCCTGGCTGATCAAGCGCCCGCAGGGCCTGTCGCTGCGCGAAGCGATGATCCTCGGCACCGCCGGCCTGACCGCCGCGCTGTGCGTCGACAAGCTCGAACGCGCCGGCGTTACGCCGTCCTCCGGGCCGGTCCTGGTCACCGGCGCCACCGGCGGCGTGGGCAGCATCGCGGTGATGTTGCTGGCGAAGCTGGGCTACACCGTGGCCGCCGCCACCGGCAAGCTGGAGCAGGCCGAGTTGCTCAACCGTCTTGGCGCACGGCAGATCCTCGACCGCGCCACCATCTCCGATGGCGTCGACAAGCCGCTGCTGCGCGAGCAGTGGGCCGGCGCGGTGGACACCGTGGGCGGCGACATCCTGTTCAACGTGGTCAAGTCATTGCAGTACGGTGGCAGCGTCGCCTGCTGCGGCCTGACCGCCGGCGCCGCCTTCAAGGCTACCGTGCTGCCCTTCATCCTGCGCGGCGTGAACCTGCTGGGCGTGGACTCGGTGGAGCTGCCGCTGGTGGTCAAGGCCTCCATGTGGGACAAGCTGTCCCTGCAATGGAAGCTCGACAACCTCGAAGCGGCGGTCCGCGAGGTCAAGCTCGATGACCTTCCTGGCGCCATTCACCAGATCCTGGCCGGCAAGCTGGTTGGGCGGGTGCTGGTGAACCTGGACTGATGCCCGTGCCGGGCCTGGGTTCAACCCAGGTCCGGCAGCAGGTAATCCGCCCACAGCGAATCGGCGAACTGGCTGCGGAAGAAGCCGAAGTGGCCGATGCGCTTCACGCCGATGTCTTCCGGGGCGATGCGTTTCACCGTCTTCGCCGCGCCACGGTAGAAGCCGTGCAGCGATTCGGTGTTGCGCCCGGACATCATCTCGTCGTCGGTGAAGGAGATGGAGGTGATGGGCGTGCGCACCGAGGAGTACGCCTCGCGTACTGCGCCGCCTTCTGCGCCCACCGAGTATTCCGGATTCAGGCACCAGCGCCGCCATTGCTCGATCACCCCGCGCGGCAGGTCCCCTACCACACCCAGGCGCTTGCCGGGGAAGTAGCCCAGCAGCGGCGTGATGGTCGGCGCCAGGCAGTACCAGAGCAGCCAGGCCTTGTGCCGCAAGCTCTTGGTGTTCTCGCGCCAGTAGCCGCTGCCGGTGGCGATGGTGAAGGCGCGGTGGATGCGCTCGTTGCCGCGCACGAAGGGCAGGATCTGCCCGCCCAGGCTGTGGCCGATCCAGTACACCGGAAGGTCGCCTGCGGCCTCGATCACCGCGTCGAGCATGGCGCTGCAGTCGTGGTTGCCCCAGGCCAGAACGTCAACGTCCAGGTCGCGCAGGTGGCCGCTACGGGACTGCCCCATGCCGACGTAATCGAAGGTCACGACCAGGTGTCCGCGCTCTGCCAGCCAGTTGGCGAAGGCGGTGTAGAAGCGTTGCTCGACGCCCATGGCGGGGACGATCAGTACGGCGCCACGGGCTTGGCCGGTCGGGTAGTACCAGTGGCTGGAGAGAATGTGGCCGTTGCCGTTTTCCAGGGAACGCGGGAGCGGGGTGATCATGGCGGACTCCGTGAAAAAGGGCCCGGCAGTGCCGGGCCGAACCCGTCAGGCCTGGCTGACGTACATGGTGATCTCGGCGCGGAAGACCTTCTTGTCGCCGACGTAGGCGAGCACCGGAACGATGATGTCACCCTCCTGGTTCCAGTTGACGTCGCTGCCATCGGCCACAGCGCGCACGTCGCCGTCCGCCTTGGCCAGGTATTCCACCGTCATGCCGCGGGGAATCCAACGCCGGCCCTTGGGGATCGATACGTCGGTCATGGTCCCGGCCGCGAGTTCGGCGGCGTTGCACAAGGCAATGGCGTGGACAGTGCCGATGTGGTTGAGCACTTCGCGGCGCTTGGGGAAGGTCACTTCCGCGTAGCCGGGGCGCAGTTCGACGAACTGCGGGGCAATGCTGGCGAAGTAGGGGGCGACCTGGCCGATCATGGCGCTGAACTGCGCGGGGCCGGCTTGCTGGTACATTTGCATCATCTGACTCATGGCAACTCCGGGGCAAAGCGGATTGAAGATGGATGCGCGCCCAGGCAGTATACGAAGACTAGAAATTAATTCTAGAAAAATATTCTAGAATGCTTTTCGGGTGCTCATAGCCCGACAGGAACCCCATGGCCCGACCTTCCCGCAAAGACGACATCCTCCAGGCTGCGCTGGCCTGCTTCAGTGAATCCGGCGTGGACGCCACCACCATCGAGATGATCCGTGACCGCTCCGGTGCCAGCATCGGCAGCCTTTATCACCACTATGGCAACAAGGAGCGGATCATCGGTGCGCTCTACCTCGCTGGCGTCGGTCAGTACGCGGCGCTGCTCGATGCGGGGTTGCAGCAGGCGATGAGTGCCGAGGCGGTGGTGAAGCTTTTCGTCACCTCCTACATCGATTGGGTCTCGGCCAATCCGGAGTGGGCGCGTTTCATCCTGCACAGCCGTGGGCGGGTCGAGGCGGGGGAGGTTGGCGACGAATTGCGCGAGGCCAATCGCCAGCAGGGGCGACGCATCGCTGAGTTGCTGTCCGAGCACCGCAAGGCTGGAGCTTTCAAGGCGCTAGCACCGGAGCTGTTCAATTCGGTGGTGATCGGCCCGACCCATGACTACGCGCGCAACTGGCTGGCCGGGCGCACGCGGGTCGATCTGATCGATTGCCGGGATCAGCTGGCGCAGATTGCCTGGGAGAGCGTGCGGGCCTGACCGGCCGCAGGTTGGTATTCGTTGGAGCGGACTCTGTCCGCGATAGATACCGTGCCAGCGGCATCGCGGACAGAGTCCGCTCCTACGAAAAGCGTACTTCGCAGATAGGAAAAAGCCCCGCAGTGCGGGGCTTGTTCTTGTCGCTGAATCGGGTCGGCCGGATCAGGCGAGCTGACGGCGACGGAACAGCGGTTGCGGCTGGGTCACCGAGGTCTGGTAGACCTCGGAGAAGTCTTCCAGGCTGGCCAGCGCGTCATGCGGATCACGGTCGGCGCGGATGGCGTAGGCGTCGAAGCCGCAGCTCTGCATGAAGAACAGCTGGTCGCGCAGTACGTCGCCGATGGCGCGTACTTCGCCCTTGTAGCCGAAGCGCTCGCGCAGCAGGCGGGCGCTGCTGAAGCCACGACCGTCGGTGAAGGCCGGGAAGTTCACGGCGATTACCTGGAACTTGTCCAGGTCTTCGGCGATGGCTTCTGGCTCTTCGTCCGCGTCCAGCCATACACCCAGGCCACCGTCACGGCCGCGCAGGGCGGGGCCGTGTTCCAGCCACAGGTTCAGCGGGATGATCACGTCGTCGCAGTTGGGCACGGTTTCCAGGGTCGCGTCCTTGGGCAGCAGGTGCCAGCGGTCGTCGACAACCTCGCGGTTCTTAATGATTCGCTGCATATACGCGCTCCTTGAAGGGGTCGATGCCGATGCGACGGTAGGTATCGAGGAAGCGTTCCTCTTCGGTGCGCTGCTCCACGTAGACGTTGATGATCTTCTCGATCACGTCGGCCATCTGCTCCTGGGCGAAGGACGGGCCGAGGATCTGCGCAAGGCTCGCCTCACGGCTGGCGCTGCCGCCGAGGGAGACCTGGTAGAACTCCTCGCCCTTCTTGTCCACGCCGAGGATGCCGATGTGGCCCACGTGGTGGTGGCCGCAGGCGTTCATGCAGCCGGAGATATTCAGGTCGATGTCGCCGATGTCGAACAGGTAGTCCAGGTCGTCGAAGCGACGCTGGATGGCTTCGGCCACCGGGATCGACTTGGCGTTGGCCAGGGAGCAGAAATCACCGCCCGGGCAGCAGATGAGGTCGGTCAGCAGGCCCACGTTGGGGGTAGCGAAACCGTTTTCGCGCAGTTCGCCCCAGAGGGTGAACAGCTGCGCCTGCTCGACGTCGGCGAGGATGATGTTCTGGTTATGGCTGTTGCGCACTTCGCCGAAGCTGTAGCGGTCGGCGAGGTCGGCGACCACGTCCAGCTGCTTGTCGGTGATGTCGCCAGGCGCCACGCCGGTGGGCTTGAGCGACAGGGTCACGGCGACGTAGCCGGGCTTCTTGTGGGCGAAGGTGTTGCGGGTGCGCCAGCGGGCGAAGCCGGGGTTCTCGGCGTCCAGCTGGGCGAGGGCGGCGGCCTGGTCTTCCAGGGCCTGGTAGGCCGGGTCGACGAAGTGCGCGGCCACGCGCTGCAGTTCTGCGTCGGTCAGGGTGCTCGGGCCATCCTTCAGGTTCGCCCATTCGGCGTCGACCTTCTGGGCGAAGACTTCCGGAGTCAGCGCCTTGACCAGGATCTTGATGCGTGCCTTGTACTTGTTGTCCCGACGGCCATAGCGGTTGTACACGCGCAGGATGGCGTCCAGGTAGGACAGCAGGTGCTGCCAGGGCAGGAATTCGTTGATGAAGCTGCCGACGATCGGGGTACGGCCCAGGCCGCCGCCGACGGAGACGCGGAAGCCCAGCTCGCCGGCTTCGTTCTTCACCGCTTCCAGGCCGATGTCGTGCACCTCGATGGCAGCGCGGTCGCTCACGGCGCCGTTGACGGCGATCTTGAACTTGCGCGGCAGGTGGGCGAATTCGGGGTGGAAGGTCGACCACTGGCGGATGATCTCGCACCAGGGGCGCGGGTCCACCAGCTCATCGCGGGCGACGCCGGCGAACTGGTCGGTGGTGGTGTTGCGGATGCAGTTGCCGCTGGTCTGGATCGCGTGCATCTGCACGGTGGCCAGCTCGGCGAGGATTTCCGGCACGTCTTCCAGCTCCGGCCAGTTGTACTGGACGTTCTGGCGGGTGCTGATGTGCGCGTAGCCCTTGTCGTAGTCGCGGGCGATCTGCGCCAGCTTGCGCACCTGCCGGGAGGAGAGCAGGCCATAGGGCACGGCCACTCGCAGCATGGGCGCATAGCGCTGGATGTACAGGCCATTCTGCAGACGCAGCGGGCGGAATTCCTCGCCGGTCAGTTCACCTGCCAGGTAGCGGCGGGTCTGATCGCGGAACTGCTTGACGCGATCCTCTACGATCCTTTGATCGTATTCGTCATATACGTACATGAATCATCCTGCTGTCAGGCTATAGCGCTCAGGCGTACTGCGTATCCCAGCGCGCACGGCAACGCGCTCCACGCGGAGTGGGGCGCACGATACCAGTTAGGGAATATGCGTAAAAGTGATGTTTGAGTATATGGCGAGAACTTTTGGATCTATGCCGCGCCGGAGCTGAAACACAGGCGGGCCGGTGCCTCGAGCTGGGACCAAGGTCCCGCGATGTGCCGGCGTCTTTCACCGGCGCGGCAGAGCTGGATCAGGCTTCGCGGCCGTGGGCGGCGTCACGCAATTGCGAGGTGTCGACGCGCACGAAGATCGAGTCGCCGATGCAGGTCAGCACGTCGCCGGCGTAGACCTCGCAGATGACCCGGCTCTTGCGCCCGACCTCGCCTTCGACGTGGGCCCTGAGCGTCAGCGGAACGCCCATGGGGGTCGGCTTGATGTACTTGATGCCCAGGTTCCCGGTCACGCAGTCGATGCGTGGCAGGCTGCCCGGTTCGCGGCCCTCGGCGCGATAGTGGTAGGCCATGGCGGTCCAGTTCGAGTGGCAGTCCACCAGCATGGCGATCAGCCCGCCGTATACCAGTTCCGGCCAGCCGCAGTACTTGGCTTCGGGCAGGTGCTCGGCGACGACATGGATGCCGTCCTCGTGCCAGTGGCTCTTGATGTGCAGCCCGTGCGGGTTGCTGCCGCCGCAGCCGTAGCAGACGCCTTCCGGCGCGACGGTGTCTTGCAGTGAGTCCAGGTGCATGGCCCTTCCTGATTGCTTTTCGCTTGTTCTTGTCGAAGGCGCAGCCTAACGGCTTTGCCGGCATAGCGGAAAGGGGCGGCTCCTTGAGGGGCGGGCGGAGCTGGTCTTAACTCTCGGGTGTGGTCCTTCAGCCAATAACGAGAACATGGGGGAAGCATGAGCGAAGAATCGTCCAACAAGACCAGCGACAGCGTCGTCGATGCGCGTGCCGCGTTCATCTTGATCCTGTTGGTGGTTGCCACCGCGGTGTACTGGGTCAGCCATCAGTGACAACAGTGCCGGCGGGTCGCTCTGCGGCCCGCCCGGTGCCTTGCCTTTCCAGCCTGCCTAGACCCCGGCGAAGTGCAGCACCAGCTGCACCAGGGCGTAGAGCAGCAGCACGAAAACCAGCGTGAACAGGATGCCCATGGCGATGAAGTGGCTGGGCTTGCCCTGGGTGAAATCGCGTGCGCGATTCTTCCCGCTCTGTACGCCGAAGGCGGCGGCCAGCACGCTGTGCAGCATCTGCCAGAAGCTTGGCGGCTTGTTCTGTTGATCGTCCATCGTTCGCACCTCCTATCTCAGAGCCTGGCTCCTGGAAACATAGCGCCTGGAAACCTGCTCCTGGAAAAATAGCCGCTAGAGTTCGATCTGGGTCCATTCGCGCTTCTGCCACATCCTCGCGAAGATCACCGAGGCCAGCCCGCGCTGGAGAATCTGCATGCTCCAGATCGCCAACAGGCCGCCACCGAGGACCGGGCCTACAAGATAGGCCAGCGGCAGGAAGAACAGCCACTGGTTGCCCAGGCTGACCGCCATCACGGTGCGGGTGGCGCCAGCGCCGAGCAGGGCCTGGGTGAGTACCAGCGCGGTGGCGTCGATCACCATCCCCAGCCCGGTGAGGGTCAGCGGCAGGCGGCCCAACTCGATCAGCGCGGAGTCGTTGACGAACAGCCGCAGGATGGTTTCGGGGAATAGCCAGAACGGTGAGCCCAGCAGTGCGAGGCCGCAGGCGGCGACCTTCACCACGTCCCATCCCCAGCGGTGCGCGCTGTCGAAGTCGCGCTCGCCCATGCTCTGGCTGACCAGGGTGGTGGCGGCCATGCCCAGGCCGATGCCGGGCAGGATCAGGAATAGCGCCAGGTTGATCAGCACGTGGGCTACTGCCAGCTCGCGGGTGCCGACCTGGGCGATGATCCAGAACAGCAGGGTGATGCCGGCGGCGAAGAAGAACTGCTGCAGCGAGTTGGGCAGCGACAGGCGCAGCATCACGCGGATATCGCGCTCGCTCGGTAGGCGTGGACAGAAGCCCTGGGCACGGGCATCGCGCCAGGTGATCCAGGCGTAGATCAGCGAGCCCAGGTAGAGCGCCAGGGTCGTCCCCAGCCCGCTACCCACCGCGCCCATTTGTGGCAGGCCGAACAGGCCGTGGATCAGGCTGTAGCTGATCCCCGCATTGGCCAGGTGCATCACCACCAGCGTGCGCATGTACATGCCCGAGCGGCGCGTGCCGTTCCAGTAGCCGCGGAAGGAGAAGTTCAGCCCCACGGCCAGTACCGAAAGGGCACGCCACTCGAAGTAGGGGATGCCGACCGCCAGCACGTCAGGGTCGTTGGACAGGGCGCGGACGATGGGTTCGGCGAACAGCAGGCAGACCAGGGTGATTGGCAGCGACAATCCCAGCGCCACCAGCAGGCCGCAATTGAGCGGGGCGGCCTGGTCCTCCACGCGGCCCTCGCCCCGGCGCCGCGCCACCAGCGCCTGCACGCCGGCGCCCAGGCCCATCACCAGGGATATCGCGACGAAATTGGCGTAGCTGCCGATGCCGACACCGGCCAGGGACTTCTCGCCCAGATGACCTACCATCGCGGCATCCACCAGGTTGAGCAGGCTCTGGCTGAGCATTCCACCGATGATCGGCAGGCCCAGACTGAGAATGTTCTGGAGGCGCTGGCGCTCTAGCATGGCGTCCTTGGAGGCAGTGTACTTCCGGCCTGTTGTAGGGATCGGGCGCACCCGTGCCGGTAGGGAACGCTGAGGGAAAGCCTAGCGTAACCCTGGTGCCCCTGCCTCTGTCAGAGGCGCTTCGCCTCCCGCCTCAGACGGCATCGTCGAGACTTTGCCTGAGCTGTTGCGTCACCGGGTGTTTCGCAGCAACTGGATGGCCAGTGCTGTGCCGCAGAATCCACTACCGATGATGACTATGTCGTCCATGCAACCCGCTCCCTGTTCAAAGCCGCGCAGGGTCGCAGAGGCGGGACGCGATGACAACCGTGGCGAAATGACGCGAAGGGTTGCTTCCGGCGATGCCTGGGCGATCGCCGGGAGCGCTCGGGTTTACTCGAACAGGCCGTGCCAGCAGTCGCTCAGTTCGCCCAGCTCGAAGGACTTGCACCAGGACTGCTTTTCAAGCCACAGGCGGGTGGTTTCGCGGTCGGCGTCGGTCAGGCTGCCGACGGCGTTCAGGCACAGGTAGCCGGTGAACTCACCGTCTTCGGTGGCGCCGCCGACGAAGACCCAGCCTTCGGATTCGACAAAGGCGATCCACTGGTCGAGCACGTCATCCAGGTCGCCGCTGTAGTTCACTTCCAGGCTGAAGCCGAATTCCTGGAACTCGCCCAGGCGCAGTTTCTTCAGCAGGCGGCGCTTGCGCGGTTTGGCCATTTGTTCGGGGGTGAGGTATTTCATGGGGGCTCCTTGGAATTCAATGATCCGGCGTCATGCCCAGATCGGCGACAGCCAGCCCAACATGGTATCACCTGTCGGTACTGGTCCCGCCGCCGATATCCCCGTCGGTAGTACTTTTGACGAGCTCGTGGCTTTCAGAGATAGAACACCGTCAGCTGAGCCGTGCCCCTTACCTTTCCTGCGGTGACCTGGGCGGCGGTGCCGGTCCGGTAATAGGAGACGTTCATCTTGATGGGCAGGGAAGAGTTGCCTGATGTCGGGCTGTAGTCCGATACCACATAGCTGGCGTCGCCGAAGCGAATGGGCGCTGTATTGGCTTCATTGGTGATTCGCAGGCCGACGCCTTTGGCCATGTCCGTGCCTGTGGCGTTCTGGAAGGTGCCGTCGGTTGCGTTGATGATGGTGCCGATCGGGTCAAGCTGGTACTTGATGCTGTTCATTCCGGCCGGACAGTTCCGCAGGGTGAACTGGAAAGGCTTGGTCTTGACGCTGGTTGCCGCCGTGAAATCCGCCTTCCTCGCTACATCGAGGATGACATCCGCGCCATCGGCAGTGCAGCCCAGGGCCTGGAAGTTCACCGAACTGACGAGGTAGTTCGTGCTGCCAACGCCCGTGGAGTAGTTTCCATCGGTATAGAGGGCGGTATAGCTGAGCGTCAGCGAGGGCATGGTGCCTGCGGCAATCTTACCGGTCTTGATCAGCCGGGCCTGCAATTGCGCACCATAGGTCGAGGAGGTCGACTCTACGCTGTAGCAATAGGCAAAGTTGTATGGGTTGACGCCAGGGCTCGCTGACCATGGCCCCCATCCGTTAATACCGCCGGCGTCGGCACAATGGGGCCCCGCGGAATAGAGTCGATAGCCGTAGACGATGCCGACCCCGGCCAGCCCGGTATTGAAAACCTTGTAGGTCAGACCGCCTTCCGTATAGCTGCCTGCTTGCGCCAGGCTGGGAAACTTAAGGCCGATACCGACCTTGGTGTTGCTATCGGAAGTACAGGTATAAATATTGGTTACTGCCGCGCCGCTGACCCAGCTGGACAATGGGGTCATGGTGGCAGTGTTGTCGCGGGGGACTGAGATCGGGCTGGGAAACGTGAAAGTTTCAGGCCCGCCACCGGTGAAACTGCAATTGCTCGAAGCAAGTAGTTGTTGGCTCCAGATGCTCAGCAGTAGCGTCAGTGCGCCATAGCCAGCTGGCCCGATCTTCAGGGCCGTATTCCGGTTCCCAGGTTTTCTCATTTCCATGTCGGTAATCCTGTATCAGTCGAACAAGACGGCAATTGCTTGCATGCCGGACCGCTATTGCCTTTGCGTTAATTGATCAGCTCTTGAGGGCGCAAGTGGGATCTTGGCGATGGCTCTGGATGAGCATTCGGCCCGGATAACTAATAAAGCTTTAATGGAGCAGCGTCTGTCGGATGGGAATTCCGGCTTGTTGGGAAAGTTCTCGTTCCAGCAGAGATTGCGCGATGGGGGCACTTGTTTCATGGAATGGTCGTAAGTCCGATTTATTGCGGATCGTCGTACCTGGCGCCATGGTCCGCTCCTTCGATTGCCGTTCATTTGGTCGGGGCGAAGCCGTAGCGGGACGGATGATCAGCCAGGATCCAGTTCGGGTAAGCGTCGTGATAAGCCTGTTCGATGTAGTCAGCTACCTGCTGAGGGGCATTCCCCTGGCGAAGCTCGACTGGTTCGAAGATCCGATGGCCGAAGCGGCCATGCCTGAAGGTCAGGTGGAAGCAGAGCAGCACGGCGTTGGTGCGACCTCCGATATGGAATACTCCGCGGTGCAGGCGCGCAGGGCGTCCCATCATGGAGACCTCTACAGTTTCCATGGGATATCGCTGCATCATGTGAGGTGGCACGTCGCTGAACAGAATGGCCGCACCGTGCTGTTTCAGCGCTCGTAATAGACGCAGGCCCAGGGCTGGCCGGTTGTCACTATCGAGCGTGTGCAATATTCGCAAGCCCGGTATCAGGATATCTTCCTGGCGGCCATAGGCTTCCCGCGGACTGCCTGACACGACTGCAAGCTCGGCCAGGCCCAGGGCTGCGCGCAGGGCATCGACGACATAGATGTTGGCGTATTCGGATACGTAGTGAAACGGTGAGACAATCACGGGCCTGCCGGGCGAGTCGCGGTGAATGGCATGGATGACTGCGGCCAGTTCTGCAGCCGTCGATTCAAGCTCCGGCCAACGATCCCCCCGACCATGCAGTCGCCCCAGGTGCATGCGGCGGTCCAGCAGACGCTCTATCTCTTCGCTGGCCATGGTGCGCCAGGCGTCCTGGGGGCTCAGCGAGGCACTGTCGACTCCCCATTCGTAGCGTAATCGCCCTTGCCAGCGCGCCCTGGAGCTGAAGAGGCTGCGTAGTCCCCAGGACAGCAGTGCGATTCGTTCGAGCGAGCCTGCAGATAGCGTCAATAGGCATCGGTCCTGCCAGCGGAGAGCGCGCATCTCAGTTCTCCTGGGTATCGGGTGCCAGCCACGCGTCAAGCGCCTGGATGTCTCCGAGACTGAGCGAAGCGACCTCGGCCTTCAGCGCCAGGAAGGCCGTCAGCATCTGGTATTGGGCCTTCGCCTGTTCGCCTTGGCTGTTGAACAGCTGTTCCTGAGCTCGCAGAACATCGAGGTTTGAGCGACTACCTGCCTGGTACCCCAGGCGGGTGGCCTGCAGAGATGACTCGTTGAGACGAACGATATCCCGCAGCGAATTGCTTCGTTCACGTGCCCATTCGAGGCGCTGGAACCACTCGCGGGTATCGGCTGCAGATTTGCGCGTCGCTGCCAGGAGCTTGTATTCCGCCTTTTCTTCGCCGGCCATGGCCTGGCGTATGCGTGCTTGGTTGGCTCCCCCGGTAAACAGCGGGGCCGAGATGGTCAGCATGGCGGTATTGGTAGTGGTCGGCTCGGCATAGCCGGAGGCGGCTCCGGATGGCGAGTGGCTGGCGCTGAGGCTGACGACCGGGTAACGCTGGGCACGGGCCTTGTCGGTAACTTCGCTGGCGTTGCGGACCTCCAGCTGACCCAGCTGGACGGCAAAGCTGCGCGTCTCGGCTTGGCGGACCCATTGCTGAAGGCTCTGGGACTTCAACCAGGGTTTCGTTCGTGCCGGACCGGTTACCGCGTCCAGACTGGCTGGACGCCCTGTCAGGTCTGCCAGCGCGCGGCGACGGGACTCCAGTGCACGGATTGCATCCTGCCTGCGCAGTTGTGCATCGCTCAGGCGCGAAAGGGCTTCCTGTACATCGATGACGGTCGCTTCACCACCGGTGCGCAAGCGCTGGATCAGGTCATGCTGTTCGGACACGGCGTGAAGGTAGTCGTTGGCGCGGCCCAGGTCCTGGGAGGCGGCCAGCAAGTCGAAGTATGCGTTCGCCGTGCGCAAAACCAGCGATTGCCAGGCGCTGGCGTATTCCAGTTCAGCCTTGGCGCTGGCGATGTTCGCCTGGCGTAGTTCTATCCAGCGCTCCCAGTCGAACACGGGTTGGGTGAGCGTGATCATCCAACCGTTCTGCCAGTATTTCGCGGTTGGCTGGTTTTCCGTCTTGATCTGGTTGTAGGCGCGGCCCCACCCGCCATCGAGCCGGGGCAGGAGTGCCGCACGCGCCAGCGGTACCTCCTCTCGCTCGATGCTGATCCCGGAGTTAGCCGCGGAAAGGTCGGCATCGTGGACAATTGCGTCATTGACGACAGCCAGCAATTCGCCGGCGAAGGCAGCGGCAGGGACAAGGCCGAGCCACATCCAGAACACGCATCTCACGCCTGCACACCCGTGTTAATCAAGCGGTCCAGAAGCCTGCCATCGATCAATTGGTAGCTGCGCTGGAAGCGGGAGGCAAGCCTCGGGTCATGGGTAATGACGATCAGCGTGCGATCGATACGTTGTAGGAGGTCGGCAATCGCATTGACCGAGACCGGGTCCAGGTTGGACGTGGGCTCATCGAGCAGCAGCAACTCGGAGTCCTGGTAGAGCGCCCGCGCCAGCAGCAGGCGCTGCCGCTGGCCGGCGGAAATGTTGGCTATCGAGTCGCTGATGATGGTCTGGGTGCGCAAAGGCAGTTGCATGACGTCGCCCAGAAGCCCGACATCCTTCAGCAACTGATTGATGCGCCCGTGGTCGGGATTGGCGCTGAACAGGGAAATGTTGTCGGCAATAGTGCCGTTGAGGATCAGATCGCCCTGGCGCATCTGGGTCATGTGCTGGCGGACTTCGTCGACGGCGAGGTTCGCATAGCTCACGCCGTTCAGGCGAATCTCGCCCTGCTGCACCGGTTCGGCTGCGCAAAGCAGCTTGAACAGCGTGGATTTGCCGACACCCGAGGGACCGACGATGGCGATCTTGTCACTCCGGGCAATATCCAGGGACACGCCCGTCAGTACAGCCCGGTCGGAGATGCCATAGCTGAAGCCCACGCCGCGTACCTGTATGGAATCGAGGTGGCGGAGTTCAACTGTTCTGCCGGCCTGCTCCGGCAGTGCGTAGCGCTCGGGCTCATGCTCCATGATGTCGGCGACACGTTGCGCGGGAACGCTCAGCATGAAGCGGCCGAAGAGGGCGTTGATGGCCTGGGCAAGTCGCTCGGAGGCCAACGACTTATAGATCATGAACGAATAGAAAACGCCTACGGAGACCTTGCCGTCGAGCAACAGCCCGGCGGCCAGCCAGGTAACGACGATGACGTCGGCGTACTCCACCAGCCTCAGAACCGCATCACGGAAAGCCGTCAGTTTTGCGCTTTGAAGTGTTGCAGCAGCACTGGCTCGAAACTTTGCCATGAAGAGTGCGGTGCGACGGGTTTCGCCGCAGGCCAGCTTGATCAGCGGGGCGCCGCGAATCGTCTCGATCAGCGTATCGTCGCACTGGGCCGACTTTTCCAGAACCAGCATATGAGCGTCGCGCATCGGCACGTAGAGGGCGAACGCGGTGCCCAGGTACAGGGCGAAGATGGCCAGGGCAACGACAGCCAGGATAGCGCTCTGAATCAGCATGAGTCCGACGGCCAAGCCGGCGACCACGAGGTCGATGCGCAGCGCGATACTGGTCTGTACCGAATAGTCGTTGATTTCTTCCTGTGACTTCATTCGAGCAAACAAGTCGCCGACATTTCGCTTCTCGAAGTAGGAAATAGGGTTTTTCAGTAATTGCCCCACCAGGCCTTGGGTGACGTTGACGCTCACGAGGGTCCCTGCGAGTGCAGTCAGGTAGGTCTGAACGAATTTGCTGAAGGTGCCGATGGCAAAGATGCTGGCAAAGGTGATGGCCAGGATGTGCAGCAGATTGCGGTTATCGCTGGTCACCACCTGATCAAGCACCAGGTTGCCGAAATAGGGCATGGCGAGAATGGCGAACTGGCTGCCTATGGCGACGAAGGCTAGCTTGGCGATCTGCGCGCGTAATTGGGGGTTCAGGGCGCGGACCTGGGCGAGCGCACCGGGCACGCGCGAGAGCGCCTTGATGCGAGGCAGGCCCGGAGTGGGGCTACATTCGAGAAGATAGCCGGAGGTGTTCGCCAGGAACATGTCCAGCCCGAGGCGGCGGCGTCCGGATGCCGGATCGATTACCACCACATGGCCACGTCGGTACTTCTCGAATACCACAAAGTGGGCGCCACCAAAGTGCAGTATCGAGCCCGGCTTGATAGTGGGCAGGTCGTCGGCGTCGAACTGGAAGGCCTGAACAGCGAGTCCGAACTCGGTGGCCACGTCATACAGGTCCATCAGTGTCAGACCGTTGGCGGAAAGCGGACGATGCGCCGTGATTTCGCGTATTTCCGTTGCTCTTCCAAGGTGCGTCAGCACCATGGCCAGACAGGCATAGCCGCAGTCCGCGACTTCATTCTGGTAGATGACCCGCACGCTCAACCTCGCAGCATCTGGAACAACGGCGCCAGCACCCATTCGGCGATGGTCCGGCGTTCGATGACCACGCTGGCGGTACCGCGCATGCCCGGAAGAATGCGCAGCGGCTTGCGGGCCGAGCCGAAGGTTTCACCCGAAAGCGTCGCCCAGGCCATGTAGTTGTTGATTTCCATGGATTTGCCAGGGGCAGGGGGCGCCGTGCTTTCACTCTTGTTCATCGCAGTGTCCGAGATCGAGCTTATGTATGCAGGGAGGGTGCCGAAGCGGGCATAGGGGAAAGAGTCCAGCTTGAGTCGTACAAGTTGCCCTTCCTTGATGAATCCGCGTTGCCGGGACGGAATGTTCAATGCCGCCACCAAAGGGGCGTTGCTGCCGGAGTTGATGACCAGGGCGACGTCGTCGATGGCCAGCGAATGCCCCTCGACCAGGCTGGAGAAAGTGATCACACCGGAATGCGGGGCGTAGATGGTAGTGTTCTGTCTGTTCGCCTCGAACCGCAGGCGGATATCCTGGACCTCACGGTCCAGCTGCGCTGCCGTCTCTCGCTGGTTTGCTTTCAGCTCGCTCTGGGTGCCGCGCAGCGTCTCAATTTCGCTTTGCAGCAAATGGCGCCGACCTTCGCTCTGCGCGACTTCGGCAGCGCTCTGATTGGCTTGCAGGCGGGCCTGCTCCAGGCGATCGGCTGTCACGTAGTCGACTAGACCTTCGAGACGTTGCTGCGTTCTGCTGGCATCGCTCGCTATTTGACGGGCTCGTGACTGCTGCTGGGCGAGTGCCCGCAGTTCCAGTTCGCGGGCGCTGAGGGTGAGCTCAATTGCCCGGAGGCGGCCGTCGAGCCCCGCAAGGCGATCATCATGCTGGGCTTGAGCGGTAGCGATCTGCTTTTCGCGCATCGTTTCGTCGAACGTTGGCCTGGGCGTCCCGTCGCTCGACAGGGTCAGATCGCGGGCGAGTTGGAATAGCGGCTGCCCCTGATGCACTTTCTGCCCGGAAGCGACCTGTACGGCAGTAACCAGCCCCGTCAGTCCTCTGATTTTGACCTCTGATGGCGAGACGATCTCGCAAGGGACGTCCCGCTTGAGTTCAACTTCCTGGAAGAACGCAAATACGACGGCGAACGTCACGACCGTTGAAGTGAAATAGGCGATCCAGCGCCAGGAAACGTCCGTGAAACGCGGCAGCTTTTCTACTGGAGTGCTCAAACTATCGACCTGCTGTACTGCGCAAGGCTTTGGCGGTGGCCAACGTTGTGGCAAGCAATCTGAAGCTTTCTAATGGGGCGCGCTGCCCGGGGGGTGATGTCGGGCAGCGCTGCACGGCCGAGGGGCGAAGTGATTCGTTATGCTCGATCCGTAGGGCCGAGCAGCCCCTTCTCGAATTGGCCGCTTAGATCACTGATCAGCCTCTGCCACCACCACCGCCGCTCGGATTGGGAGCCGGAGCAGGAGCAGGCGCCGGTGCAGCTTTCTTCTTGCAGCAACCGCCTGCCAGTTCGGATTTGACCAGATGTTCGCGCTCGATCTTTTTCATGGTTCGATTCCCTGAATAAAGTTTGTCAGTGTGTTTTGTTTGCTTGTGTCTGAAGTTGATTGATTTTTCTTGTTCCCCTTATTCGAATTGATTTTTGGATGAGGATGCGCGCGCTCTGAATAAATAAGGTGGATGGGGGTTTAGGTAAATGATTAACGGCGATGGAGTCGCTTTATATACATTTGTGTGAAATTGAACATGTCGCTGCGAATGGTGCCGTCGATGCAAGAACGCTGGTTTCCCGCGATTGTCGAGTTCTTCAGGCCAGGCTACGCCGGGCGCAATAAATGAGGGAACAGGAACCGATATTAGGGTGATTAGAAATCGTGGCAGATTTCTGGGCCCGTCGATCATTGAATTATTTTTATACGCGCCGGGGAGGACAATAGGATTAGGTTGTTATTGCCGTCTGAAAATTCTGGTGTTCGGGTATATGTTTCGATGAGAACAGAATATTCAACGAGGCCGGAGGCGGCTCCAGCGCTTGATGAGGCACAGGGACTTGCTGGCAAAGGAGGGGGGGCACTCAGGCCGCTATGAAGCGAGTTCCTGAGGTCGCGTTCTGGCCTTGCAGGACGGAAAGACTCGCGGGGAGGGCGTTGGAGGGAGTGCCCTTCCGTGATGTGCGGCGGGTCGCCTGGGCGGGACGATGTGTCTCCGCCCAGGGTTCAGGGGCTGGTGGTGTTGCCGGCGAAACTTAGTTGTCGTAACCCAGGTTCGGCGACAACCAGCGCTCGCTGGTGCTGATTTCCTGGCCCTTGCGCGCGCTGTAGCGTTCGATCTGGTCCTTGTCGACCTTGCCCACGGCGAAGTACTGCGCCTGCGGGTGGGCGAAGTACCAGCCGCTGACGGCGGCGGCCGGGAACATGGCGTAGTGCTCGGTCAGGGTCACGCCAGACAGGCCTTTCGGATCGAGCAGCTTGAACAGGGTGCCTTTCTCGGTGTGGTCCGGGCAGGCCGGGTAGCCGGGCGCCGGGCGGATGCCGACGTACTGCTCCTTGATCAGCGCCTCGTTGCTCAGGTGCTCCTCGGGCTGGTAGCCCCAGTATTCCTTGCGCACGCGCTCGTGCAGCCATTCGGCGCAGGCTTCGGCGAGACGGTCGGCCAGCGCCTTGACCATGATCGCGCTGTAGTCGTCGCCCTTGGCCTCGTAGGCCTTGGCCACTTCCTCGGCGCCGATGCCGGCGGTGGTGATGAAGCCGCCGACGTAGTCCTTCAGGCCGCTTTCCTTCGGCGCGACGAAGTCGGCCAGGCTGAAGTTCGGCTTGCCGTCGGGCTTGATGGTCTGCTGGCGCAGGTGGTGCAGGGTGGTCAGCTTGTGGCCATCGTCGCCGTAGACTTCCAGGTCATCGTGCTGGACCTGGTTGGCCGGCCAGAAGCCAAAGACGGCCTTGGCGCGAATGAGCTTCTCGTCGATCAGCTTCTTCAGCATGGCCTGGGCATCGTTGAACAGGCTGGTCGCGGCTTCGCCGACGACTTCGTCGGTGAGGATGCGTGGGTACTTGCCGGCCAGGTCCCAGGAGATGAAGAAGGGGGTCCAGTCGATGTACTCGGCCAGCACGTTGAGGTCGATGTCATCCAGCACCTTGACGCCGGTGAAGCTGGGCACCGGCGGCTGGTAGCCGGCCCAGTCGAATTGCGGCTTGGCGGCGATGGCCTGCTCGTAGGTCAGGCGCTCGGTGCGCGCGCTGCGGTTGGCGGTGCGCTCGCGCACTTCCGCGTACTCCTCGCGCAGTTTGCGGGTGTACTCGGGCTTCATTTCCTTGGACAGCAGGGTGGTCGCCACGCCCACTGCGCGGGAGGCGTCGGTGACGTAGACCACCGCGTCGTTGCTGTACTGTGGGTCGATCTTCACCGCGGTGTGCGCCTTGGAGGTGGTGGCGCCGCCGATCAGCAACGGCAGACTGAAGTTCTGCCGCTGCATTTCCTTGGCGACGTGGACCATCTCGTCCAGCGACGGGGTGATCAGGCCGGAGAGGCCGATGATGTCGCACTTCTGCTCACGGGCCGTCTGCAGGATCTTCTCGGCCGGGACCATCACGCCCAGGTCGACGATGTCGTAGCCGTTGCAGCCCAGCACCACGCCGACGATGTTCTTGCCGATGTCGTGGACGTCGCCTTTCACCGTGGCCATGAGGATCTTGCCCTTGGCCTCCGGCTTGTCGCCTTTCTCGGCCTCGATGAAGGGAATCAGGTGGGCCACGGCCTGCTTCATCACGCGGGCGGATTTCACCACCTGTGGAAGGAACATCTTGCCGGCGCCGAACAAGTCGCCGACCACGTTCATGCCGGACATTAGCGGGCCTTCGATGACCTCGATGGGGCGCGCGCACTTCTGCCGGCACTCCTCGGTGTCCTCGACGATCCAGGTGGTAATGCCCTTGACCAGCGCGTGCTCCAGGCGCTTCTCGATGCTATGGCTGCGCCATTCCTCGTCTTCCACTTCCTTGGTGGCGCCGCCGCCCTTGTAGTTGTCGGCGATGGCCAGCAGCGCCTCGGTGGCGTCCGGGCTGCGGTTGAGCACCACGTCCTCGACCTTGTCGCGCAGCTCCTTGGGGATCTCGTCGTAGATCTCCAGCTGGCCGGCGTTGACGATGCCCATGGTCAGGCCGTTCTGGATCGCGTAGTAGAGGAACACCGAGTGGATCGCCTCGCGCACCGGGTTGTTGCCACGGAACGAGAACGACACGTTGGACACCCCGCCCGAGCTCAGCGCGTAGGGGAGGTTGTCGCGGATGTAGGCGCAGGCGTTGATGAAGTCGACCGCGTAGTTGTTGTGTTCCTCAATGCCGGTGGCGACCGCGAAGATGTTCGGGTCGAAGATGATGTCTTCCGGCGGGAAGCCCACTTCGTTGACCAGGATGTCGTACGAGCGCTGGCAGATTTCTTCCTTGCGCGCCTGGGTATCGGCCTGGCCGGCTTCGTCGAAGGCCATCACCACCACGGCGGCGCCGTAGCGCTTGCACAGGCGGGCGTGGTGCTTGAACTGCTCGACGCCTTCCTTCATGGAAATCGAGTTGACGATGCCCTTGCCCTGGATGCACTTGAGGCCCGCCTCGATCACTTCCCACTTGGAGGAGTCGATCATGATCGGCACGCGGGAGATGTCCGGTTCGGAGGCGATCAGGTTGAGGAACTTCACCATGGCCGCCTGCGAATCCAGCATGCCCTCGTCCATGTTGATGTCGATCACCTGGGCGCCGGCTTCCACCTGCTGCTGCGCCACTTCCAGCGCTTCGGCGTAGTTCTCTTCGCGGATCAGCCGGGCGAACTTGGCGCTGCCGGTGATGTTGGTGCGCTCGCCGACGTTCACGAACAGCGAGTTGCGGTCGATGGTGAAGGGTTCCAGGCCGGACAGGCGGCAGGCGCGGGGAATCTCGGGAATCGCGCGCGGGGCGTACTTGGCCACGGCCTTGGCGATGGCCTCGATGTGCGGCGGGGTAGTGCCGCAGCAGCCGCCGATGATATTGAGGAAGCCCGACGCGGCGAACTCTTCGACCACTTCGGCCATTTGCGCCGGGGTCTCGTCGTATTCGCCGAAGGCGTTCGGCAGGCCGGCGTTGGGGTGGGCGGAAACGTGGGTCCCGGCCTTGGTCGCCAGTTCTTCCAGGTAGGGGCGCAGCTCTTTCGCACCGAGGGCGCAGTTCAGGCCGACGGAGATCGGGTTGGCGTGGCGCACCGAGTTCCAGAAGGCCTCGGTGGTTTGGCCCGACAGGGTACGGCCGGAGGCATCGGTGATGGTGCCGGAAATCATGATCGGCAGTTCGATCCCAAGCTCTTCGTAGACGCCTTGCACGGCGAAGATCGCCGCCTTGGCGTTCAGGGTGTCGAAGATGGTCTCGATCAGGATCAGGTCGGCGCCGCCCTCGATCAGGCCACGGGTGGCTTCGCTGTAGTTCTCCACCAGCTCGTCGAAGGTGACGTTGCGGAAGCCGGGGTCATTGACGTCCGGGGAGATCGAGCAGGTGCGGCTGGTCGGGCCGAGCACGCCAGCGACGAAGCGCGGCCTGGCCGGGTTCTCGGCGGTCTTGGCGTCGGCGACCTGGCGAGCGACGCGCGCGCCCTCGACGTTCATCTCGTAGGCCAGCTCTTCCATGCCGTAATCGGCCTGGGAGACGCGGGTGGCGTTGAAGGTGTTGGTCTCGAGAATGTCCGCGCCGGCGTCCAGGTAGGCCTTCTCGATGGCCTGGATCACGTCCGGGCGGCTGAGCAGCAGCAGGTCGTTGTTGCCCTTCACGTCGCTCGGCCAGTCGGCGAAGCGAGTGCCACGGTAGTCCTCTTCCTGCAGCTTGTAGCTCTGGATCATGGTGCCCATGCCGCCGTCGAGGATCAGGATGCGCTCCTTGAGGGCTTGCTGGAGGGCTTGCAGGCGTGCGGCGCGATCGGACATCGGAGGTACCTAGAAAGAGGCGTGACAATGGATCGTTGATGATATCAAAGCTGTGGAAAATTTGAGCTTGCGGGGATTTGCATGAAAATCTCTCATGTTCTGCCTTTGGATAGGCAGCGCCGCAGCGGCGTTCCCGCTAGAATCCGCCCATTCCGAAGGTCTGGAGCCCTACATGTCCCGGCGAGCACGCTTCACGTTGTTCATCGCATCCCTGATGCTTTCCGCGTTTTCCCAGGCCGCCGGCCTGTCCTATACCAAGGACATCCAGCCGATCTTCACCGAGAAGTGCGTGGCCTGCCACGCCTGCTACGACTCGCCGTGCCAGCTCAACCTGACCGCCGCCGAAGGCGCCCAGCGTGGGGCCAACAAGCTGCCGGTTTATGACGGCGCACGCACCAAGGCGCAGGAAACCACCCGCCTGTTCCTCGATGCCCATGGCGCGGATGCCTGGCGGCGCAAGGACTTCTGGTCGGTGCTCGATGGCCGTGGCAGCCAGGCTGCGCTGATGGCGCGGATGATCGACCTGGGGCATGCGCACCCGTTGGTGCCCAACGCAAAGATTCCGGACGGCCTGGACCTGTCGATCAATCGCACCAACCAGTGCCCGACGCCCGACAGCATCGACGACTTTGTGCGGAAGAACCCGCGCAGCGGCATGCCCTTCGCCGTCACCGGCCTGACCGACAAGCAGCTCTCGACGATCAAGAGCTGGCTGGCCCAGGGCGCGCCGGTGGACGAGCAGGCCTGGCAGCCGGGCGCCGGCGAGGCGCGGCAGATCGACGATTGGGAGAGCTTCCTGAACCAGCCCGGCGCTCGCCAGAGCCTGGTCTCGCGCTGGCTCTACGAACACCTGTTCCTGGCCCACCTGTACTTCACCGAGAATGGCCAGGGCGGACATTTCTTCCAGTTGGTGCGCTCGCGCACGCCCAGTGGCCAGCCGATCGACCCCATCGCCACCCGCCGACCGAACGACGATCCGGGCAATACCTTCTACTACCGTCTCTGGCCGATCCAGGGCGTGATCGTGCACAAGACGCACATCACCTATCCGCTCAACCCGGCCAAGCTGGAGCGTACCCGGGAGCTGTTCTATGGCACCGACTGGAGCACCGACAAGGTCCCCGGCTACGGCCTGCAGCACCGCGCCAACCCCTTCGAAACCTTTGCCGCCATCCCGGCAGAGGCGCGCTACCAGTTCATGCTGGACAATGCCGAGTATTTTGTCCGGACCTTCATCCGTGGGCCGGTGTGCCGCGGTCAGATTGCCACCGACGTGATCCGGGACAACTTCTGGGCACTGTTCCAGGACCCGCAGCACGATCGCTACATCACCGATCCGGACTTCCGCGCCCAGGCCTCGCCGCTGCTTGCGTTGCCGGGCCAGATCGACGACATGGGCGCCATGCTCTCGCAGTGGCGTGCCTACCGCGACAAGCGCAACGAGTACGAGGCGCTGCGCCAGGATGTCTATGATGATGCGCCGGCGCCAACCTGGGCCGATATCTGGGCCGGCAACGACAACGCCGTGCTGAGCATCTTCCGCCAGTACGACAGCGCCTCGGTGCGCAAGGGGTTGATCGGAGGCGTACCGCAGACCATCTGGTGGCTGGACTACCCGCTGTTCGAGCGCACCTACTACGGGCTGGTGGTGAACTTCGATGTCTACGGCAACGTGGCCCACCAGGCGCAGACCCGGCTGTATTTCGACCTGATCCGCAACGGCGCCGAGCAGAACTTCCTGCGCCTGATGCCCGTGGCCGCGCGCAAGCCGCTGCTGGACGACTGGTACCAGAACAGCGGCAAACTCAAGATGTGGGCCGACTACTACAACAATGACAGCGACGCGCCGACCGGGCTGTTCCTGCCGGAAACAGGCGCCAAGAACGCTTTCGCCCAGCAACTGCTCAAACGCTATGTGGCGCTCAACGCGCGGCCCGATCCGATCAACCTGTGTGGAGACGGCGCCTGCTATCGCAACAGCGTCGCCGTGCCGCTGCAGGATGCCGAGCAAGCCTTCAGCCGCCTGGTCAGCCGCCCGGCGGCGGGGCTTGCGGTGATCGACCAGTTCCCGGAGGCGACCCTGTTGCGAGTGGAGTTGCCCGACGGCCAGCGAGAGATCTACACCGTGCTGCGCAACCGCGCCCACAGCAATGTCGCGTTCATTGCGGGCGAGTCGCTGCGCTATCAGCCGGGGCTGGATACGCTGACTATCTATCCCGGCGTGCTCTCCAGCTACCCGAACTTCATGTTCAATCTGAAGGCGAGCGAGGCGGGTGATTTCGTGCGCGCGCTGGAGCAGGTCAAGGATCAGAGCGGTTTCGACAAGGTGGTGGAGCGCTGGGGTATCCGCCGCAGCCACCCGCAGTTCTGGTTCTACTTCCACGACCTCGACGCCTATCTGCGCGAGACCGAGCCGGTGGAGGCGGGGATTCTCGACATGAATCGCTACGAGAACCTTTGATCGGCCGCCTCCGTAGGAGCGAGCTTGCTCGCGAACAGCCTCGCAGCGAGGTTGGATTCGCGAGCAAAGACTGGGCGTCCCCTTTGATCCTCGGAAAAGCCGATCCGCCAGCTGCGAATTATTCCTACTGAAATGGTAGGGCTTTCTACCTCACCCCCGAATGGCGTAAACTGGCGCCACGTTTGCGAGGAGTTGCCATGAGCGCTATTACCATCACCGAAGCCGCACAGGATTACCTGGCCGAACTGCTGTCCAAGCAGGACACCCCCGGCATCGGCATTCGCATCTTCATCACCCAGCCGGGAACCCAGTACGCCGAAACCTGCATCGCCTACTGCAAGCCGGGCGAGCAGAAGCCGGAAGACACCCCGGTCGGCCTGAAGGATTTCACCGCCTACATCGACGCCATCAGCGAGCCGTTCCTGGAAGACGCCATCGTCGATTACGCCACCGACCGCATGGGCGGCCAGCTGACCATCAAGGCGCCCAACGCCAAGGTGCCGATGGTCAACGAGGACAGCCCGCTGACCGAGCGCATCAATTACTACCTGCAGACCGAGATCAACCCGGGGCTGGCCAGCCACGGCGGCCAGGTGAGCCTGGTGGACGTGGTCGAGGACAACATCGCCGTGCTGCGTTTCGGCGGTGGTTGCCAGGGCTGCGGCGCGGTCGAGATGACTCTCAAGGACGGTGTCGAGAAGACCCTGATCGAGCGCATCCCGGAGCTGAAGGGCGTGCGTGACGTCACCGACCACAGCAACCGCGAGAACGCCTACTACTGAGTCGGCGATCGAGCAGCGAAAAGGCGACCTTCGGGTCGCCTTTTTCGTTTGTGCCTCTGTCGATTGGGGTATGGCTCGCGAGCCGGGCCGGCCTGCGGCCGGATCCTATCCGCGAAATCCACCCGGCCACGCCGCGCTCACAGGTTGACCGCCAACTCTTTGCGTCCCGACCAGAGCATCACCAGCGCAGCCAGCAGCACCGGCCACACCAGCAGGTTCACCGCGTTCCAGCCGATGCTGGTGATCAGCGCTCCGGAGCTGAAGGACATCAGTGCCGCGAGGCTGCCATTGCCCAGCTCCATCAGGCCCTGCGCGTGGCCGCGTTCCTGGGGCGCGTGGCCGAAGGCGAGCAGGGTGGTGCCGGCCACCAGCATCAGATTCCAGCCCATGCCCAGCAGCAGCGAGCTGACCAGGAACTGCGCCATCGACTGTCCGCTCAGGGCTACCGCCGCGCTCACTGCCAGCAAGGCGATGCCCAGCCAGGCCACACGGCGCCCGCCGAGCCGGTCCACCAGCGGGCCGGCGACGAAGGCGGGAAGGAACATGCCCAGCACGTGCCACTGGATCACACTCACCGAGCGCTCCAGCGACAACCCGCAAAAGCTCATGGCCAGCGGCGTGGCGTTCATGATCAGGATCATCAGCCCGTGGCCGGCGGCGGTGCAGGCCATGGCCGCGCGGATCGCCGGACGCGACAGCAGCTCGCGCATGACCTTCCAGCCACCGGTGGATGGTGCGGGCGCCGCGCCTTCCGGCAGCCGGCTGAGCACTGCGATGGCCAGCAACGCCAGCCCGGCAATCGCCAGATAGGAGCCCACGAAGGGTGCCGGCAGCGCATTGCGCGACCACAGCGCCAGGCTCGGCGCGAGCAGCGCGGCCAGCACGCCGCCGCCGATCACATAGGCCGTGGCGCGGCCCTTGTGCGGCTCGTCCACCGCTTCCAGCGCGGCGAAGCGGTAGTACATGGCCGATGCCTGGTAGGCGCCGATGGGCAGCGCGCCGAGGCAGAACAACAGAAAGTCCGCCAGCCACACGCCCAGCGCACAGAGCAGCCCACCGAGCACGCCGCAGGCGGCCCCCAGTAGCAAGCCACGACGGCGGCCGTGGCGTTGCATGAACAACGACAGCGGTTGCACCGCCAGCAGGTTGCCCTGCACCAGGATCGCCAGGGGCAGGGTGGCCAGGCTGTTCAATGGCGTGAGCTGGGCGCCGACCAGCGAAGTGAGGGTGATGCCGATCAGCGAGCAGGACCAGTACAGCGCCTGGCTGGTGAACAACAGGCGGATCGCCGGGGTGCGCAGCAGCATGGCGCGCCCTCAGCTTTGGCAGCCGGCGGGCTTGAGCACCCGTTGGGTCGAGGCCGGGTTGGCCGCCAGTTTCTCCTGCGGGCGGCGTGGGCGCGGCACCAGTTCGCCGCCGCAGTTCGGGCAGCGGCCGTGCAGGGTCTGTTCAGCGCAGTCGGTGCAGAAGGTGCACTCGAAGCTGCAGATGTGCGCGTCCGGGCTGTCGCCAGGCAGGTCGCGGTTGCAGCATTCGCAGTTGGGGCGAAGTTCGAGCATGGCAAGGTCCTTTGCGAATTGTTGTCGTTGTCAGTGCAACTGGCCGAAACGCTCGGCGTATTCCTGCGGACTGATCGCCAGGTGCTTGTGGAAGGTACGGCGCAGGTTTTCCGGATGGCCGAAGCCGCACAGCCGGGCCACCGTACTGATCGACGCCTGGGCGTCCTGCAGCAGCGAGCGCGCAGCTTCCAGACGCACCCGTTCGACATAGCGGCCGGGGCCGATGCCCAGTTCGCTGATGAACACCCGCGACAGCGTGCGCGGGCTCATGCAGGCCTGTTCCGCCAGGGCGTCCAGCGACAGGTCGGTCCCGAGGTTGGCCGGAATCCATTCCAGCAGCGCCGCCAGACGCGGCGTGCGGCTCGGCTCCGGAGTCAGCCAGTGGCTGAACTGCGCCTGCCCGCCGGGACGCTTGAGGAACATCACCAGCCGCCGCGCCACCGCCAGTGCCAGGGCACGACCGAGGTCGGCTTCCACCAGCGCCAGCGCGAGGTCGATGCCAGCGGTGACTCCGGCCGAGGTAAAGACATGATCGTCACCGTCGCGACGCCGCGGATCGTAGGTGTGCAGGCGGTCACCCTGGACCCGCACTTCGGGAAAGCCTGCGCACAGCGCCTCGACGTCCGCCCAGTGGGTGGTCGCCGGGCGGCCGTCGAGCACGCCAGCGGCTGCGAGGATCAGCGCGCCGGAACACACCGAACCGAGCCGGCGCACCTGGGGTTCGGCGCGAGCCAGCCAGTGCAGCAGATCGGTGTTCCGGCACTGGCTTTCCACGCCGAGGCCGCCGGGCACCAGCAGGGTATCCAGCGTGGCGGGATCGACGTCACGCCACGCAGCATCGGCACAGATGCGCAGGCCCGCCGAAGTCGCCACCGGCCCGGCCTGTTCGCCGAGCACCAGCAACTCGTAGGCTGGCGTGAGCCCCTGGCGCCGGCGCTCGACATTGGCGGATGCGAACACCTGCAGCGGCCCGGTGACATCCAGGCTCATCACTTCGGGGTAGAGCAGGCAGGCGATCTGGCGCAGCGATTCCATGGTGAGCCTCGTTCAACGGATGGAGCGAGTGTGGCGGCGATGGGGGATGGCCGCAACGTCAGCCACCCCACGAATCTTGCCATTCTGTCTTTGACGCTGCCGTCAGGCGAGCCTTGCCGCCGTGCGCTGCAGCGACGCCGCCGCGGTGGCCACGAACAATCCTGCCGCCAGTGCCAATGCTACCGGCACGCCTTGCGAGCCTAGGTCCATCAGGCTGCCGCTGAGCAGCGGGCCGAGCAGGCTGCCGACGCCCCAGAGCATGCCGGCGGCGGCGTTGGCGGTGACCAGGTCGCGGCCGCGGAAGCGCTGGCCGATCAGCACCAGGGCCAGGGTGTAGACACCGCCGGCTACCGCGCCGAGCAGCATCAGCGCCGGCCAGAGCAGTGCCGGCTGGCCGATCAGCCAGGGCAGGGCGAGGCCGATCAGCATCGCCGCCACGCCGCAGCCCAGGTGCAGGGTGGAGCGGTCCAGGCGGTCGGAGACCCAGCCCAGTGGCAACTGGCAGAGCATGTCGCCCAACAGGATCACGGTCGCCATGAACGCGGCGATGCCCACCGCGTAACCGTGGCTGGAGGCGTAGACCGGGAAGAGCGACAGCACCACGCTGTCGAAGAAGGAGAAGAACAGCACGCCCATGCACAGCGCCGGCGCTACCCGCAGGAAGCCGGCGAGGGAGAAGCTGCGCGGCTCCTCGAGGTGCTGGTGGATGCCTTCCTCGGGCATCGCCAGTGCCACGGTGGCGAGCGCGATCAGGTGCCCGGCGCTGACCAGTACGACCACCCAGGGCGTTTGCGCACCAAGCACGGCCACCAGGGTCGGGCCGAGCAGCTGAAAGGCGGTGAAGCTGGTGGCGTACAGCGCGACGATGGTGCCGCGGTTGTTCTCGCCGCACAGCTCGTTGACCCAGGCCTCGCCAAGGATGATGGCAATGCCCATGCCGACGCCCAGGGCCAGGCGGGCGATACCCAGCAGCCACAGGGAGTGCCCGCTGAACTCGATGGCGGCGGTGCTCGCGGTGCACAGCACGAAGCACAGCAGATACAGGCGGCGCCGGCTCATCAGCTGGCAGAGGCGGTCGACCAGGGCGGCGGCGAGGGTCATGCCGGCCGCCGGCACGGCCGAGAGGATGCCGATCTGTAGTGCGCTGGCGCCGTTCTCCAGCAGACGCAGGGCTACCAGGGGCAGGGTCGCGCCCAGGCTCAGGCCGACGATGGAGACGGCGAACAGCAGCACCGCCAGCAGCGGTTTGTTGAGGGAAGTCGGATTGTTCATGGAAACCTTCTCCGGCCCCGGCGTTCCAGCGGCGGGGCCAACACATGCGAACGAGCTCGCCGGCCGGTGCCGGTGAGCGGAATCGGAATGCGGAAAAGCCTGCGCGAAAGCGCGCGGCGTCCGGCTCAGCGGCCGGCGGGAGGGGAGAAGGTGAAGGCAAACAGCACGCTGCGGCGACGGCGCAGCACGGTATCAACTTTGCGTACGCGCGGAGGCTCTCGCAGCAGGGCGAGGGACGGGTCGGCGAAGCGGTAGAACGGGGTCATGGTGCGGATACAGCGGAGTACGTAGGAAAGCGCGCACTCTAGTGAGTGCGCGTCAGGGCGTCAATCTCGGCGGGTTGGGCGTCCGCCTGTGGAGCGGGCGGCCGTGTATCCGTAGGGCGTACAACCGTTCGCGGTTGTACGCCGATACACCCTGATCGTCAGTTGGCGCGACTGAAACCACAGTCAAACGGCGTATAACGTCGAACGTTGTACGCCCTACGCTCCGCCGTATGTTGGTGCTCCGACCGAAACCTCCTGCGGTCGGCTCAATACATCCCGCCCTGGAAGGAAGCGGCCGAACAGGCGTTCCTTGCCCAGCGCTTCGGGGAAGCCACTCTCGCGCCGATACGCCACGCGCCCATTGATCAGCGTGGCCTCCACCGCCGCATCATTGCGCTTCACCAGCCGCGTCAGGCCAATGCCTTCCATGGGCGCTTCGCTAACGTCGTCCAGCTCATCGGTCAGCCCGGCGGGATTGATCACCACCAGATCCGCCCGGTCGCCCACGCGGATGTAGCCCGCATCGATCCCGGCGAAGTCCGCCAGCTCGCCGGTCAGCCGGTGTACCGCGTGGCCGGTGTCCATGAAGGCCTGGCCTTCGAGCTCGGCGTCGCGCACGTACTTGAGGAAGCGCAGCGGGAAGTTGTACTGCGCGTGGGAGGCGATGTGCGCGCCGGAGTCGGCGAAGCCCGGCTGGGTCCAGGGGCTGGCCAGCAGCTTGCGCATGACGTGCGGGCGGTGGTTGCCGTAGCAGGTGGTCCACTTCAGCGCGTTGCGGTACTGGCCGGCCAACTCGAAGAAGGCGTCTACCGCATCCATGCCGCGCTCGCGGCCGATGTCCTCGAAGTTGCGCCCGACCAGCGAGGCGTCCGGGCATTCGCGCACCCAGCAGTCGGACAGGTTGCGGTGCCACAGGCCGAGGCTGAGGGTGGCCTTGATGTCCTTCTTGAAGCGCTCGCGGAAGACCGGGTCCTGGATGCGCGTGTAGAGCTCGTCCGGGTCCTTGATGTCGCGCAGCACTTCACCGGCGCCGAACTCCTCGAAGCCGTTCATGTTCAACCCCTCGATGCGCACCACGAAGGGCGCGGGCAGGGTCTGCCAGCGGTAGCGGCCGCGCAGCAGGCGGTTGGCGACCCAGCCGGAGGCGCGGGTGACGCGGTGCATGAAGGGCTGGGATTTCAGGTCCAGCGCGGTGAGCATCGAGCACTTGAGCGGGCGGCGGAACCAGCCGTGGGCCTGGTACAAGAAGGCGAACACGTTGATCTTCGTGACCGCATTCGGCGCGCCCTGCATCAGCGCGTTGCGCCGCCGCAGCACGGCGAACAGGCGGGAGAATTCCTTCCAGCTGGCGAAGGTGGAGGGCAGCGGGCTGGACCAGGCGCGGTCGCCGTCCATCTTGTCCAACCGTGTGGTCATTACCGACAGGCCGAAGCAGCCGGCGTCCAGCGCCTGTTCCAGCAGCTCCTCCATGCGTTGCAGTTCGGCCTCGGTGGGCTTGGCACCGCTGATGGCGCGTTCCAGGCCCATCACCGCCACGCGCAGCTCGGAGTGGCCGAGGAAGGAGCACAGGTTCGGCCCCAACGGCTGTTGCTCGTAGAAGGCGCGATAGCCCCGGGCGTCCTTCCAGGTGCGCTTGTCGCGCAGGATTGGCAGCACCTGTTCGCGCGGCACGGCCTCGACGCGGGTGAACAGGTCGGAGCAGTCCTCGGCCTCGCCCAGCACCATGCTGATGGAGCAGGAGCCGACGGAAACGGTGGTGATGCCATGGCGCACCGATTCCTTCAGTGCCGGCGCCGCGATCACCTCGGCGTCGTAGTGCGAGTGGATTTCCAGGAAACCGGGGGTGACCCAGTTGCCGCTGGCGTCCATCACTTCCGGGCAGCCGCTTTCGTCCAGCGGGCTGAGGCTCAGGGTGTCGATGCGACCGTCCTTGATGCCGACGTGGCGCAGGCTGCCGGGGGCGTTGCTGCCGTCGAAGTACAGGCCGTTCTTGATGATGATGTCGTAGCTCACAGGAGGCTCCAGGGCGACAGCAGCAGGGTGCCGCTGACTAGCAGCAGGCAGTGGATGGCGAGGCGGAAATGGCGTTCGTCGAAGCGTTGGTGCAGATGCTCGCCCAGCCAGACGCCGAGCAGCAGCAGGGGCGCATAGGCCAGCACCTGCGGCAGGGCGGGGCGCAGGCGTCCATCGAGGAGGAAGGCCAGGGTCAGCAGGCCGTTCAGGGTGAACCAGACGCACACCAGGGTGGCGCGCAGCCGCGCCTTGTCCAGCGGCCGGGTGGCCAGGGCGTAGACCAGCAGCGGCCCGCCGGAAGCGAAGAGGCCGTGGCAGATGCCGGCGGCGCCGGTGGCCAGGCGCACCACCCAGGTTGGCGTATGGCCGCGTGCCGGGGCGCTGGCGCGCAGGCGCCACAGCTCGCGGCCGGCGAACCAGAGGATCAGCACGCCCAGGCCGCGCTTGAGCGGCAGCGGGTCCAGGTGCGGCAGCAGCAGGTAGCCGATGCCCATGCCCAGCAGCATGCCCGGCAGCACGGTGCGCAGCAGCAGCGCGCCGTCGATCAGCCGCCAGTGGCGACCGACCAGGTAACCGGTCATGGCGATGTTCAGCGGCACCAGGATGGGCAGCAGCATGTCGATCGGCATCAGCAGCGCGCCGAGGGACAGCGCCACCACCACGCTGCCGAAGCCGGTCACGGCCTCCAGGGTGTAGGCCAGCAGGATGAAGCCGCCCAGGGCGATGGCGGGCGCGTTCACCGGTTGCCCTCGGTGGCGACGGAGAACGGCGCGTCCCGTGGCTCGCGGCGTGCCCACCATTGCGCCAGCACGAGGCCGGAGAATAGCTGCCAGCAGCCCCAGAACGCCGCGATCAGCAGCATGCCGCCGGCCTGCGGGAAGAAGGTGAGGATCAGCGCCATGCCCAGCGCCGAGTTGTGGATGCCGCTCTCCAGGGTCACGGCGCGCACGTCGGCGTCCGGCAGCCGCCACAGGCGTGCGCAGACATAGCCCAGCAGCAGGGCGGTGCCGTTGAGCAGCAGCACCAGCCAGAAGAACAGGTGGAAGTAGCCCATGAACTGCTGGAAGTTCCTGGCGAAGGCCATGCCGACGAAACCGATCATCACCAGCAGCGACAACTGTCGCAGCGGTTTTTCCAGACGGCGCGCCAGCTGCGGCCTTTGCCGGCCCAGGGCCATGCCGGCGAGCATCGGCAGGATCAGCACCAGCAGCACCATGCCGGCCAGTTCCAGCGGGTCGATGTGGATCTGCGTGAGGCGCTCGCGAGTGGCCGGGTTGAGGCCGGCGTAGAGGGCGAAGTTCAGTGGGGTGAAGACCCCGGCGCTGAGCCCCGAGACGGCGGTGACGCTGGCCGACACCGCGACGTTGCCGCGGGCCATCCAGGTCATGATGTTGGAGAAGGTGCCACTGGGGCAGGTGGCGACCAGGATCATGCCCAGCGCCAGTTCCGGATCGATGGGCAGGACGATGGTCAGCAGGCAGGTGGCGGCGGGCAGCAGCAGGAACTGCACCAGCATGCCGATCGCCGGCGCCTTGGGTTGGCGCAGGATGCGGGTGAAGTCGTCGCGGCGCAGTTCCAGCGACACGCCGAACATCATCAGGGCGATGATGGTGTTCAGCGCGATCATCGAACCGCCGGAGAACTCGAGGTGGACGTCAGGCATCGCCGGCCTCCTGTCGTGCGGGGACGGACGAAGCGATGGCCGGCGCTCGGGGCGCGGCTCCGTTATTGGCATGCATGCAAGGCGACTCTTGTTTGTATTTATCGTTGTAATTGGCAAGCATAGGGAGTCGTCACCCTTCGGTAACGGCTCATTCGAGACTTCGCGCGGTTAATTCGGGACCATGCCCCACAGCCCATCGATCACTGTCCACTATGCCCAGGGCATCCTCCAGGCGGCGCAGCGCCTGGGCCTGCCGGTGCCCACTGAGCTGCCCGTGGAGGCGCGCATCCCGCTGGCCGCGCAGGACCGGATCTGGGAAAGCCTGTGCGCGGCCTCCGACGACCCGCTGGTGGGGCTGCGCCTGGGCAGCGCCCTGCAGGTCGGCCACCTGGACATGGTCGGCGCGTTGCTGATGAGCTGCGAGCATTTCGGCGAGGCGCTGGAGGCCCTGCTGGAGTACTACCCGATCATCGCCGAGGGCAGCGAGTTCCAGCTCGAACGCGCTGGCGAGCGGGTCCGCCTGGTCTACCGGCCCAGCTACGAGGTGCGCCGTGAGGAACGGGTGGAAGCCGCGCTGGCCAGCCTGGTTCATCTGACTCGCTGGATCACCGGCGAGCGGGTGACGCCGCTGCGCCTGAGCCTGAGTCACCCGGCGCGTGCGGAGCGCTCCCGTTACGAGCAGGTGTTGGGCTGTCCCGTGGGTTTCGCCGAAGCGGAGAACGCCCTGTGCTTCGCCCTGGCGGACCTCGATGTACCGCTGATCCAGGCCAACGCCCTGATGCGCGAGCACCTGCGCGCGCTGGCCGACGCGCAACTCCAGCGCCTGGGCGCGCAGAGCCTGGCGGCCCAGGTGCAGCAACTGCTGCGCCAGCAGCCGCGCTGGGGCAAGGAGCGGGTCGCCGAGCAACTGGCGCTCAGCGGGCGCCACCTCAACCGCAAGCTGGCCGACGAAGGCACCAGCTTCAAGCTGCTGCGCGAGCAGGTGCTGCACGGCATGGCCGAGCAGTTGCTGCGCGAGTCGCCACGCCTGGCAGAAGTGGCCGAGCGGCTCGGCTTCTCCGATGAGAGCGCCTTCGCCAAGGCCTTCCGCCGCTGGAGCGGAATGACGCCGGGGCAGTTCCGCCAGGGCAACTGAAGCCTCGCCACTTAGTGTCGGGAAGGGTTCACCACCGCCAGGGCTTGTGTTGCTGGCAGGTCGAGCCGCTGGGGAATGCTGCGCTGGTATTCGATGGCGCCGGTTCCGGGCAGCCAGGTCCCGAAAATCTGTTTGCCCCCGATCAGTAGAAGCAGCAGCGCAATGGCTCCGATCCAGCAGAGCACATCGAAATCGAGTGGCCAGCCACGGTGCTGACGTTGGGAGCGGAGAGGGGCTTGCTTGTGCTTCATGACGATCACTGCGAACAGGTTGATGGGGCGGACCCAGCGTGCCGGCCAGTAACCGGGGGCCTGAGTTCGTGGACCATTGTCCGAGTCGCGGTGAGGTCTGGGATTCAGGGAGCTCTGTAGGACGAGTAAGAATTTCCCCTAGCTTCGGAGCCTGAATTTCCTACGGTGGTGTGCTCGGAGTGCCCCGTGGCGCTGGCTGATCGCGGACGGAGTCCGCTCCTACGAGATCAACAGCCCCTCACCCTAACCCTCTCCCGCGAGCGGGAGAGGGGACTGATCGGTGCCGGCTGAAACTACGGTATCAGCCGGCACGGACGGCGCCCTCTCCCTGAGGGAGAGGGCTGGGGTGAGGGGGACGCGCAGGCACAGGCTCTCCGGATGAAGGCAGTTGCCTGCGAAAGGTGCATCGACGATGACGTCAGGCGCCCGGCAGCTCCGCGCCCTTGGGCCAGAGCAGCCACAGCTGGCCTTCCTGCTTCATGTGCCCGGCGAGGTCGCCGGCGGCATCGCCGGTGCCCCAGAACAGGTCCGCGCGCACCTCGCCGACGATGGCGCCGCCGGTGTCCTGCGCCGCCACCGGGCGCACCACCGGCGCGCCGTCCGGGCGGGTGGTGGAGAGCCACATCAGGCTGCCCAGGGGGATCACCTTGCGGTCGATGGCCACGCTGTAGCCGGGGGTCAGCGGTACGTTCAGCGAGCCGCGCGGGCCTTCGTTGCTGTCCGGGCGCTGGCTGAAGAACACGTAGCTGGGGTTGCTCGCCAGCAGCTCGTCGACCCGCTGCGGGTGGGCGCGGGTCCAGTCGCGGATGCGCGGCATGCTCACTTCGTCCTTGCTCAGTTCACCCTGTTCCACCAGCCAGCGGCCCACCGGTTTGTAGGGGCGGCCGTTCTGCTCGGCGTAGCCCAGGCGCAACTGGCGCCCGGAGTCCAGTTGTACGCGGCCGGAGCCCTGGATCTGCAGGAATTGCAGGTCCATCGGGTCGCCCAGCCAGGCCAGCACCGGCGCGTTGACGCCTTCGCGGCGAATGCCGGCGGCATCGGCGTAGGGCTTCAGGGTATTGCCGTCGAGCTTGCCGCGCAGGCGCTTGCCCTTGAGTTCGGGATAGACGCTGTCCAGCGCCACCACCACCAGGTCGGACGGCACACCGTACACCGGTACGCCGTGCTGCGCGCTGCGCTCCAGGCTGCCGCGGTAGACCGGCTCGTAGTAGCCGGTGATCAGGCCGGTCTCGCTGCCTTCGCCCGAGCGCAGCTGGTAGGGCTGCAGGTGGTCCTGCATGAACTGGCGGATCGCCGCTGGCGAAGCGGGTACGTCCAGGGCCTGGGTGCAGGTGGCGGCCCAGATCTCGTCCTTCTTCAGGCGCACCGCGCAGGCCGAGCGCCAGGCGTTGAAACCCTGCACGACGTCGCTGTCGGCGGTCTTCGGCAGGTCCGCCCAGTCGGCCTTGGAGTAGGTCGGCGCCTTGGCTTCTTCGGGCTTTTTGCCGAACAGGCCGCAGCCCGAAAGCAGGGCGGCGATGCAGAGGGAGGCGAGGAGGGGGCGGGTCCAGTGGCGGGGCGAAACGGTCACAGGCAAATCCTGGCAGGCAAACGAAAGCCCGCTAGCTTGGGCAGACGCGGGGCGTGCGTCAAACGCATCGGTCGGATTTACACGCCTTGCAACGAATCCACGGGCGGACCGGTAGAATGGCGGGGTGAATCGACAGACGGATGGTTAGAGCGTGGAGGCAAGGCAGGGTTTCGTCCTGACCCGACATTGGCGGGATACGCCCGAAGGCACCGAGGTGGGTTTCTGGCTGGCCACCGACGATGGGCCCCGGCATGTGTTGCTGCCACCGCAGACGTCGGTGGCCTTCGTGCCTGCTGAACAGCGTGCTCGCGCCGAAAAGCTGCTGGCCGGCGAACGCGGCGCCGAGTTGCGCCCGCTGGGCCTGCGCGACTTCCAGCAACGCCCGGTGCTGGGCCTGTACTGCCAGCAGCATCGCCAGCTGATGAACCTGGAGAAGCGCCTGCGCGAGGCGGGCGTCGAGGTGTTCGAGGCGGACATCCGCCCGCCCGAGCGCTACCTGATGGAGCGCTTCATCACCGCGCCCGTGACTGTCAGCGGCAAAACGGGGGACGCCGGCAACGTCGTCGAAGCGCAACTGCGCCCGACGCCGGACTATCGGCCGAAACTGAAACTGGTCTCGCTGGACATCGAAACCAATATCCGTGGCGACCTCTATTCCATCGCCCTGGAAGGCTGCGGCCAGCGCCAGGTCTACATGCTCGGCCCGGCCAACGGCGTCGACGGCGAGCGCGATTTCGAGCTGGAGTATTGCGACAGCCGCGCGCAGATCCTCGAGCGCCTCAACCAATGGCTGGCGGAGCACGACCCGGACGCCATCATCGGCTGGAACCTGGTGCAGTTCGACCTGCGCGTGCTGCAGGAGCATGCCAAGCGCCTGGAAGTCCCGCTGCGCCTGGGGCGTGGCGGCGACGAGATGGGCTGGCGGCAGCACGCCTCAAGCAATCACTACTTTGCCGCGGCAGCCGGGCGGCTGATCATCGACGGCATCGAGGCGCTGCGCTCGGCGTTCTGGAGCTTCCCTTCGTTCAGCCTGGAAAGCGTCGCGCAGAGTCTGCTGGGCGAGGGCAAGTCGATCGACAATCCCTACGACCGCATGGCCGAGATCGACCGTCGCTTCGCCGAGGACAAGCCGGCGCTGGCGAAATACAACCTCAGGGACTGTGAGCTGGTCACGCGCATCTTCGAGAAGACCCGCATCCTCGACTTCCTGCTCGAACGCGCCAGCGTCACCGGCCTGCCGGCGGACCGCAGCGGCGGCTCGGTGGCGGCCTTCACCCACCTGTACCTGCCGCCGATGCACCGCCTGGGCTACGTCGCGCCGAACCTCGGCGGCAAGGCGCCGGAGGCGAGCCCCGGCGGCTTCGTCATGGACTCGCGGCCGGGGCTCTACGAGTCGGTACTGGTACTGGACTACAAGAGCCTGTACCCCTCGATCATCCGCACCTTCCTGATCGACCCGGTCGGGCTGGTGGAGGGGTTGAGCGATCCGTCCGACGAGGCCTCGATCCCCGGTTTTCGTGGCGGGCGATTTTCTCGCACCCAGCATTGCCTGCCGGCCATCGTCGAGCGTGTCTGGCAGGGCCGCGACGCCGCCAAGCGCGACGGCAACGCGCCGCTGTCCCAGGCGCTGAAGATCATCATGAACGCCTTCTACGGCGTGCTCGGCTCCAGCGGCTGCCGCTTCTTCGATCCGCGCCTGGCGTCGTCGATCACCATGCGCGGCCACGAGATCATGCGCCGCACCCGCGAGCTGATCGAAGCGCAGGGGCACCGGGTGATCTATGGCGACACCGACTCCACCTTCGTCTGGCTCGGCCGCGCCCATGGCGAGGACGAGGCGGCCGAGATCGGTCGCGCGCTGGTGCGCCACGTCAACCAGTGGTGGGGCGAGCATCTGCGCGAGGAGTACGGACTGGAAAGTGCGCTGGAGATTCAGTTCGAGCGACACTTCCGGCGCTTCCTCATGCCCACGATCCGTGGTGCGGAGGAGGGTAGCAAGAAGCGCTATGCCGGCCTTGTGCGCCGTGCCGACGGCAGCGACGAAATGGTCTTCAAGGGCCTGGAAACCGTGCGCACCGACTGGTCGCCGCTGGCCCAGCAGTTCCAGCAGGAGCTGTACCAGCGGATCTTCCAGCGCCAGCCGTACCGCGAGTTCGTCCGCGACTACGTGAACCGCACCCTGGCCGGCGAGCAGGACGAATTGCTGATCTTCCGCAAGCGCCTGCGCCGGCAGTTGGGCGACTACGAGCGGAACGTCCCGCCCCATGTGCGCGCCGCGCGGATCGCCGACGAGTACAACGAGCGCCAGGGCCGCCCGCGCCAGTACCAGAACGGCGGCTGGATCAGCTACGTGATCACGGTCAACGGCCCGGAGCCGCTGGAGACCCGCAGCTCGCCCATCGACTACGACCATTACGTCAGCCGGCAATTGCAGCCGATCGCCGATGCCATCCTGCCGTTCGTGGAGGATGATTTCGCGGCGCTGATCAATCGGCAGATGGGGTTGTTCTGAGCGGGCACTCAGGGGCAGAAGCGTAGGGCGTATAACGTTCGACGTTATACGCCGTTTGACCATTGCCCAAGCCCACTTCAAGGTCGAACGCGAAGCCGTCGGTGGACACGGCGAAACGGCGTACAACCGCGAACGGTTGTACGCCCTACGAATGCGGGGGTCACGCCATCGGCGGCAACCGCCGCTTCACCGGGCTCTTCTTTACGATCGCCGTATTGGTCTCGGCAAAGCCGTTCAGGTGATCGAGCAACTCATCCAGCTGCTCCATCGAGCGCACGCACAGCCGCGCATAGAAGCAGTCCTCCCCGGTCACCTTGTCGCACTCGGTGAACTCGGGAATCGCCATGATCTGCTTCTCCACTTCCTGCAACCGCCCCGGCAGCGGCCGCACGCGGACGATGGCCTGCAACTGGTAGCCGAAGGCGCGCGGGTCGACGTTCACCGTGTAGCCGGTGATCACCTGGCGCTCCTCCAGCTTGCGCAGCCGCTCGGCGACGCTGGGGGCGCTCAGGCCGCTGACCTGGGCCAGGGCCTTGAGCGAGAGGCGAGAGTCTTCCATCAGCGCGGCGATCAGCAGTTGGTCGATTTCGTCGGTCATGGCGGCCTCGAAAGGTAAATGGCAAGAGTTGCCTTGATAGTAAAGGTGATCCTTGGGTTTTGCCTCTGCCAGGCGATGGAGTGCGTTGAATCACCCGTTCATACTGAGCGCCAACGTAAGGAGGTGAACCATGAACGAGCGGATTCGACGCGGCACCCTGGAAATGGTCAGCGCCATGCTGATCTGCGGAACCATCGGCTGGCTGGTGGTGGTCTCCGGGGAGCCGGTACTGGATGTGGTGTTCTGGCGTTGCGTGTTCGGCGCCGCGACCCTGCTGGTGATCTGCGGCCTGATGGGCTTCCTGCGGCCGGGCATCCTCACCCGCGCCACCTTCGGCCTGGCGCTGCTCAGCGGCGTGGCCATCGTCGGCAACTGGGTGCTGCTGTTCGGTTCCTACTCGCGGGCGTCCATCGCCATCGGCACGGCGGTGTACAACGTGCAGCCCTTCCTGCTGGTGCTACTGGGAGCGCTGTTCCTCGGCGAGCGGGTGACCGCGCAGAAGCTGGCCTGGCTGGGCGTTTCCTTCCTTGGCATGCTGGCCATCGTCAGCGCCCATGGTGGTGAAGGGCAGGTGGGCAGCGATTACCTCGGCGGCATCGCCCTGGCGCTCGGCGCGGCGGCGTTGTATGCGGTGGCGGCGTTGATCATCAAGCGCCTGAGCGGCGTGCCGCCGCACCTGATCGCGCTGATCCAGGCGGTGACCGGCGTGCTGCTGCTGGCGCCTTGGGTCAATCACTCGCCGCTGCCGCAGTCGAGCACGATGCCCAGGGCCAGCCTGGCGACCCTGGGCATCGTGCATACCGGCATCATGTACGTGCTGCTCTACGGCGCCATCCAGAAGCTGCCGACGGCGCTGACCGGCGCGCTGTCGTTCATCTATCCGATCGCGGCGATCTTCGTCGACTGGTTCGCCTTCGGCCACCACCTGACGGCACTGCAGTGGCTTGGCGTGGCTGCCATCCTGCTGGCAGCCGCCGGCATGCAGCGTGGCTGGAGTTTCGACCTGAGGCGCCTGGCCTGGCGCTGAAATCCCTGCTTGGCTGACAATGCCAGGGAACCTGCGCCGTCAGGTGCCGTCTCTGTAGGCGGAAAAGTGTTGGCGGTCTCCAAGCAAGGAATGGATTATGAATGCGGCTGCCCTGATGGCAGATACCCCCGGCCTGGACAGGCCCTTCCCTCGAATCAAGATGCTCCGCCTGCTGGGCCTGGCCGCGCTGCTGGCGCTGGCCGGTTGTGGCACCCGGCCGAGCGCGCCGGAGGCCACCCCGGAAGAAGTGCGCGCGACAGTGGCGAAGCTGATGCCCGCCAGCGTCGCCGACCGCCCCGGCTGGGCGCGGGACATCCAGGTTGCCTTCGCCAGCCAGCGCATTGCGCCGACCACCCAGAACCTCTGCTCGGTACTGGCGGTGACCGAGCAGGAGTCCAACTACACGGCCGACCCCGCCGTGCCCGGACTGGGCAAGATCGCCCGTGGCGAGATCGACCGGCGCGCCGGCAAGCTGCATGTGCCGGGCCTCCTGATCGACGCCGCGCTGAGCCTGAAGTCGCCGAACGGGCGCAGCTACAGCCAGCGCCTTGCGGCCGTGCGTACGGAGAAGGAGCTGAGCGCGATCTTCGATGATTTCATCGGCGGCGTACCGCTGGGCCAGCAACTCTTCGGCCGCTTCAACCCGGTGCATACCGGCGGGCCGATGCAGGTCAGCATCGCCTTCGCCCAGGACCACGCCGACGGCTATCCCTACCCGGTGGACGGCACCATTCGCCGCGAGGTGTTCAGCCGGCGCGGCGGCATGTACTTCGGGATCGCCCACCTGCTGGGTTATCCGGTGGACTACTCGCAGCCGCTGTATCGTTTCGCCGACTTCAACGCCGGTTGGTACGCCAGTCGCAACGCCGCCTTCCAGCGTGCGGTGAGCGAGGCCAGCGGCATCACCCTGGCGCTGGATGGCGACCTGATCCTGCCGGGCAGCTACGACGCCGGCAGCACCGAGAAGGCCGTGCGCACGCTGGCGCCGCGCCTGGGGATGAGCGAGCGGGATATCCGCCGCGATCTGGAGAAGGGCGATACGCCGGAGTTCGCCAAGTCGACGCTTTACACCAAGGTCTTCGCGCTGGGCGAGCGCGCCGCCGGCAAGCCATTGCCTCGGGCGATCCTGCCGGGCATCACGCTGCACAGCCCGAAGATCACCCGCCAGTTGACCACCGCCTGGTTCGCCCAGCGCGTGGACGAGCGCTACAAGCGCTGCCTGGCGCGGGCGCCGAAAAAGCCCTGAGCCGGACTCAGTCGCCTTCGGCGGGTTCGCAGACGCCGTTGGCGCCTTTCGGTCCGGTGTAGGAAACGGTGGCGGTGCCGTCGTCATTGAGGCTGATGGAGACGGTCACGCCGTCGCCCTTGGCCTCGATGTACTTGTCATTGCTCTGCTTGATCTTGGCTTCCTTGCCATTGATGTAGACCGGCCCGCCCTCGTCGGTGTGGACCTGGATGTCGTTCGGGCAGTCGTAGTTGAGCATGGGGATGGCGGCGGCAGCGGGCTGCATCACGACGAGCGAGGTGAAAATCAGCAGCGCGGCGGCGGTCGTTAGCGATTTCATGGCGTCTCCCAGGCGAATGTGGGCACGGTGCAGAACCGTGCGGACATCCCAAGCTTAGTGCAGCCTCGGCCTCGCGCTACAGCGGCAAGGGGCGCAGCCGTGCCGCCGGCTCGGGTTCGGTGCCGCGCAGGACCAGGCGGATGATGGTCGACGCCGCCGCTTCGAAATCGCTGGCGTCCGGCTGCGTCTTGCCGGTGATCATCGCGATCTGCCAGTCGAAGTCCACATAGGTGCGGGTGGCCGCGGAAATGCTCAGCAGCAGGTGTTGCGGGTCCACCGGGGCGAGCAGGCCGCGGTCGATCCAGGCGGCGATGCACTCCAGGCTGCGGGCGGACTCCGCGCGCAGGCGCTGCAGCCACTCCCGCGGCAGGTGCGGTGCGCCGTGGAGCATTTCGCTGGCGAAGACCTTGTAGGCCTGCGGCCACTGGCGGGCGATGTGCAGGCGCGCGCGGATGTGCGCGGGCAGCGCCCAGGCGGGATCGTCGCATTCGCGCAGCAGGGCAGAGGCTTCCAGCACCGCGTCCACCACGTTCTCCAGCAGGCGCAGGTAGAGGTTTTCCTTGGTCTGGAAGTAGTAGTAGACGTTGGACTTGGGCACCTCGGCGCGGGTGGCGATGTCCTGGGTCTTGGCGGCGCTGAAGCCCTTGTCGGCGAACTCTTCGCCGGCGGCGAGGAGGATGCGCTGGCGATTGCGGTCGCGGATGCTGAGGCTCGGGCGCGTATAGCGGGAGCGCTTGCTGGAGGTGCATGTGTTCATGGATCGGTACAGGCGGATACGGGGAATCAAAATATACAAAGCTATATAGCGGATGGGGTATTTTTTTCAGTAGGATGCGTCCCCTCATCAGGGAATGACCGTTGTAAAGCGGCTGCGATTCGAAAGGAGTAGGTGCGATGCTGTTGGTGGTGATGCTGGGCGGACGTCATCCGCGCGCGAAGATCGAGGTGCACGACGTGGTGTTCGCCGTGGCGGACAGCCTGGAAGCCAGCTACCCGCAATTGCGCGACGCCTGGTTCGGCAGCCCGCAGGGCCTGCACATCGACTCCTGGCTGGAGGTCGACGGCATCGATGGCTACCGCGTCGTCTTCAGCGACCAGCAGCCGGCGCCGGGCGAACCACGGCTGTTCTTCATCAACCTGGGCGGCTACGAGCCCGGCCAGTTCGGCGAGGCGCACCATTACCTGCTGGTGGTCGCCCGCGACGCGGCGCAGGCCAAGGCGCTGGGCAGGCACCGCCTGCCGCGCGGCTGGGACAAGCCGCATACCGACGCCTTGCTGGACGTCGACGATTGCCTCCCCATCGACCAGGCCGGCGGCCGTTACGTCCACCTGCTGGCCGGCGAGCATCGCGGGGTGGTGCAGCGCAGCGACTACCTCGTACTGTGTTGAATCCGGACGCCTTCATCGTTGCGACACGGCACTGTCACAAAACCTGGCGTATAAGGGGCCGAACCCGAGTCCCGAGCTGAGGTAGTGATGACCGAGAAACGCCGAGTCCTGTTCGTCTGCGTCGCCAACGATGCCCGCTCGCCGATGGCCGAAGCGCTGCTGCGGCATTCCGATGCCGAGCACTTCGAAGCCTTCAGCGCCGGCATCCATCCCAGCGCCATCGATCCGCGCGCCCGCGAGGTCCTGGAGCACGCCGGCATCTCCACCGAAGGGCTGCGCAGCAAGTCCATCGATGAGTTCAACGGCCAGCACTTCGATTACCTGATCGACCTGTGCGACAAGTCCAGCCGCGAAGGCGAGGAGCTGCCCAGCTCCAGCGAAGTGATGGTGTGGAGCTTCGCCGACCCGACCACCAGCGAGCAGCACGACCCGTTCCGCCATACCCTGCAGGAATTGAGCGATCGCCTGAAGCTGTTCGAGATGGTGAAGAACCGTCCCTGAGGCACGCGCCACAAAGCAAAAAGCCCGCTTATGCGGGCTTTCTGTTTGATGGGTGCTGGTCCTTCAGCTGGGAGGCATTCTCCGGGTGGCGCATGACAGTCCGGTGACGGTTGCGTGAAGTGCTGATGGCAGCCCGCCATTTCCTCTATCACTGGCCTTCATGAGCACTATCGACCCCGACGAGTGGTCAGCGGGGGAGGTGGTCGATAGAGTCACGTTCAAAGTCATGTCCGCGACGCCCCGTCCGTGCGGCGTCTGCGTGACCCGAAGCGGAGTGCCTATGAAGTCCCTGTCCGATATCGCTTTCTCCATGCTCGACCTGGTGCCCGTGCGCGACCAGGGCACCGCTGCCGAGGCGTTGCACAACGCCGTCGCGGTCGCCCGTCACGTCGAGCGCCTGGGCTTTACCCGCTACTGGCTGGCGGAGCACCACAACATGGACGGCATCGCCAGCTCGGCCACCGCCGTGCTGATCGGCCACATCGCCGGCAAGACCGAACGTATCCGCGTCGGCTCCGGCGGGGTGATGCTGCCGAACCATCCGCCGCTGGTGGTGGCGGAGAACTTCGGCACCCTGGAGACCCTCTATCCGGGCCGCATCGACCTGGGTCTGGGCCGCGCGCCGGGCGCCGACCAGGCCACCATGCGCGCACTGCGCCGCGACCGCCTGGGCGATGGCACCGACTTCCCCGAGCAGGTCGCCGAGCTGGAAATGCTCCTCGGTCCGCGCCGCTCGCAGCAGTCGCTGCTGGCCATTCCGGGCGAGGGCACCAACGTGCCGATCTGGCTGCTGGGCTCCAGCCTGTTCAGCGCCCACCTGGCGGCGCAGAAGGGCTTGCCCTATGCCTTCGCCTCGCACTTCGCGCCGCGCTACCTGCACGATGCGCTGCGCATCTACCGCGAGAATTTCCAGCCCTCGGCGGTGCTCGACAAGCCCTACGCCATGATCGGCGTGCCGCTGATCGCCGCGCCCACCGACGAGGAAGCCGAATACCTGGCGACCACCGCGTTCCAGCGCGTGCTGGCGCTGATCCGTGGCGACAGCCTGAAGCAGAAGCCGCCGGTGCCGAGCATGGCCGGCCTGTGGCTGCCCCACGAGCAGGACGCGGTGGGCAACTTCTTCGGCCTCGCGGTGATCGGTGGCCCGGAGAAGGTGCGCAGCCGCCTGGAAATCCTGCTGGAGCAGACCGGGGTGGACGAGATCATCTTCACCAGCGACATCTACGACCACGAACTGCGGCTGCGTTCGCTGGAGATCGTTGCCGGGCTGCGCTGAAGGCTTTGGTAGGGCGTACAACCGTTCGCGGTTGAGCTCGAAGTGCCTGATCGGCCCTTTGTGGGAGCGAGCTTGCTCGCGAACGCATGGCACCGGGGGTTCCTGCGTGAAGCGGGTTCGCGAGCAAGCTCGCTCCTACAGACAAACCGACCTCCAAATGAATGGGGCACCAGTAGGAGCGGACTCCGTCCGCGATTGACGTGGCCGGCCTTGCGGCCGCATCGCGGATAAATCCGCTCCTACGGGGCTGGGCGGTTGTCAGGCCTGCCCGTCTTCCTTCTTCTTCAGCAGATCCGCCAGCCCGGCCAGCCCCTTGTGGGTGACCTTCGGCCCTTTGGCGCCGGCGTCGTTGCTGTTCTGGTAATGCAGATCCACCTGCCTCTGGTGTTCGTTGTCGTGGCAGTAGAGGCACAGCAGTTCCCAGTTGGAGCCGTCCTCGGGGTTGTTGTCGTGGTTGTGGTCGCGGTGGTGGACGGTCAGTTCGCGCAGGCGCACGCCGCTGAATTCGCGGCCGCAGCGGCCGCAGATCCAGGGGTACATCTTCAGGGCCTTTTCGCGGTAGCTGCTTTCGCGGCGGCGTTGTGCTTCGGCGAGGACGGCGTCGACTTTGCTGGTGGGTTGGCTCATGGCTCTGGCTGGCAGTGTGGATCGGACTTCCAGCATAGGCCCGCGCCACCGCGCTGACTACGGCCCGGGCATGTCCGGGCGCGACCAGATCCACAGATTGCCAACCGCCATGCCGAGGATCACCGCGTAGAGCCACAAGCCGTGGGGCAGGGTGACCAGCATGATCGCCAGGGCCGCGAGCATCGCCACGCTGGCGCCGATCTTGGCGCGGCGGGCGACGGCGCGGCCGTTGCGCCAGTTGTGCAGGATCGGGCCGAACAGCCGGTGGTTCTCCAGCCAGGCGGCGAGGCGGGGCGAGCTTTTCGCGGCGGCCCAGGCGGCCAGCAGGACGAACTCGGTGGTCGGCAGCCCCGGCAGCACCAGCCCGACCATGCCCACGCCCAGGCTCGTGTAAGCGAGCAGCGCGAAAGCGATGCGCGCCGCGACGTCAGACGGTGGCGGGAGCACTGTCGTAGCTGTGCTGCAGCAGGTGGGCGAAGCGCTCGAAGGCGGCGATGGCGCCGGCTTCGGCCTCACGCTCTTCGGCCTCGCTGAGTTCCAGGCCGTCGAGGGTACGGGTGAAGCGTTTCCAGCCTTCCGCGCGGCCGCCTTCCGGCTCGCCCAGGTGACGGGCGCCGGTGTTCTCGTCCAGGCCCAGGGCGGCTACGCGCTTGATCAGGAACGCGGCGCCGAGCTTGGAGCCTTCGGAAACGAACAGCCAGCCCAGGGCATGGGCCCGGCTCGGTTTGGCGAGAGCGCCGGCTACCGGGGCGGGCACCTCGGTGGCCAGGTCGGCCAGGTCCAGGCGGGCCTGTTCGGCGCGGCAGCGTTGCGGCAGATCGGGGAAGAGCGTGCCGAGTTCGGCGTCCTGGTAGAGCGCCTGCAGCTCGGACTGGAACAGGTACTGGGCGACCACGAAGCGGGCGAAGCGCTCGCGGCTGGAGAAGGGCTCGCGGGCCTTCACGGCGTGGTCGAGACGCCCGTGCGGGGCGTGGGTCAGCGCGTTCAGGCGCTGCGAGCGCAGGGCGGGGAGTTCCACTGTGGTCATGTCCAATTCCTTGAAATTTCGGGGCTTTGCTGACGAGACGAACGAGGCCTCGGAACAGCGTAAAGATTGTGGGTGGCGGCGTAGGGCGTACAACCGTTCGCGGTTGTACGCCGATACACCGTGCTTATCGTCGGTGCCATGGTTGAGCCCGGAGTGCCTTGAAGCTGCGACTTCGTGCCAGCCCTGGAGCGGTCTGGGGGCAAGGTCAAACGGCGGATAACGTCGAACGTTATCCGCCCTACGCCTGGCATCGGCGCGCAGCGGACCTCGTCAGATATCCCACACCAGGTTGACCGCGAAGTTGCGCCCGGGCTGGGTCAGACGGTCAAGGTTGGCCGGGGCCAGCACCGAGGCTTCGCCGACGCTGTCGTAGCCGCGCACGTCGTCCCACAGCCAGTACTTCTTGTCGGTGAGGTTGTAGAGGCCGGCGTTGACGGTCAGGTCGTCGGTCAGCTTGTAGTAGCCGGTCAGGTCGAGAATGCCGAAGCCCGGGGTCTTGAACTGGCTGCTGGTGCCGTCGGGGGCCTTGAAGTTGCTGTCGTCGACGCGGTCCTTGCGCTTGACCAGGGTCCAGTCGAGCAGCGCGCCGTAGCGGCCGGCCTGTTCGTCGTAGCCCAGGCCGAACACGCCGGTGAGCGGATTGACGCTGTTGATCGGTTCGCCGGTGTCCTTGTTCTCGCCGTAGGCGTAGGCCACCGCGCCCTTGGTGTAGAGACCCTGGGGCGAGCCGAAGGCACCCAGTTCCAGGCGACCCTTGAGCTCGACGCCCTTGATGATGGCTTTCTCGATGTTGTTGCTCTGGAAGGTCGGCTCGCTGTAGCCGGGGGTGATGGCGTCCTCGTTAATGAAGTCGCGGTACTTGTTGTAGAACACCGCGACGTCGAAGGAGCCTTCCTTGAAGTTGCCGCGCAGGCCGGTCTCGTAGCTCTGGCTGCGTTCCGGGTCGAGGTCGGGGTTGGGCTCGACCCGGTAGCCGGCGCCGGGGTTTTCGAAGCGGCCGTACAGCGCCTTCGCCGTCGGTGTGCGGAAGCCCTGGGCGTACTGGCCGAACCACAGGTAATTGTCGTTGAAGGCGTAGGTCACGCCGAGCTTGGGCGAGAGCTGATGCCAGTTCTTGTCTTCGCTGCTGACTTCGCCTTCACCGCTCTGGTCCACGGAATTGAGGAATTCGTCGGTGATGTGCGGCTTCAGGCGGGTGTAGTCGTAGCGCAGGCCGGGCAGGAAGGTCCAGGCGTTCCAGCTGATCTGGTCCTGGGCGAACAAGGCATAGGTGTCGATGGTCGGATCGGGGAAGTCGCTGGTGCGCTCCAGGCTGTCGTCGGGCACCGAACTGGGCGCGCCGGGGGCCGTGCAGCCACGGCCGACCGCGAGGCAGGTGGCGTCGCCTTCGCGGTAGCCGGTGACTTTCTGCCGCTTCAGGGTGGTGCCATAGGTCAGCAGGTGGTCGGTCTCGCCGACGAGGAAGGCCTTGTCCAACTGTAGGTCGAACACCCACTGGCGATCCTTGTACAGCGTTTCGCGGGTGCGCAGCACCTGGCGGGTGATGGGGTAGTAGAACTCTTCGGTGCTCTGGTCGGTCTTGGCGGTCTGGTAGTTGAAGGTCCACCGGGCGTGGTCGGCCATCGCGCTGTCGAGCAGCAGATCGTGCTCCAGGCCGAAGCGCTCGCGGGTGATGGTGTCGTTGCCGGTGCGCCACTGGTACATGCCGCCGGGCAATATGCGTTCCGGGATGGTCGGCTTGCCGCCGTAGTAGGGGCCGCCGTAGGCGCTCTTCTGGTCGGTGTCGCGGTCGTCCTTGTACTTCTCGTAGACCAGGCCGAAGCGCTCGCCCTCGGCATACTTCCAGCCAAGCTTGGCGAGCACGTTGGTGGTGCGCGCGTCCTGCGGGTTGGCCTCGGTGCGCGACAGGCCGGTGCCGCCGGTGCTGCCGTAGGATTCGGTCTCGTGGCCGTTGCGCTGGCTCAGGTGCAGCAGGGCGTCGAAGCTGTCGCTGCGGCCGGCCACGGTGCCGGAGGTCAGCCAGCTGTCGTCGGCGGAGCTGTAGCCGGTCTTCAGGCGCGCCCCCGCGTCCTGGCCGTCCTTGATGATGTCGTCCGCATCCAGGGTGAAGTAGCTCACCGCGCCGCCGATGGCGTTGCTGCCGTAGAGCGCCGAGGCCGGGCCGCGCAGCACCTCCACGCGCTTGACGATTTCCGGGTCGACGTAGTTGCGCTCGGTCTGCGCGTAGGGGCCGTTGAAGAAGCTGTTGGGAACCTCGACGCCGTCGATCTGCGTCAGCACGCGGTCGCCGTCGATGCCGCGGATGTTGTAGCCGGTGATGCCGGCGCGGTTGCCGGTGCCTCCCACCGAGACGCCGGGCATGTCGCGCACCAGTTCCTTGATGGTGTTGACGTTCTTGCGGTCCAGTTCGCTGCGGTCCACCACGTTCACCGTGCTAGGCACCAGGGTCACGCTCTGCGCCTGGCGGGTGGCGGTGATGGTCAGCGGCTGCATTTCCGCCACCGCCGACAGGTTGCGCTCCAGTATTACGTTGCGCGGGCCGAGGGTGCGGGCGTTCAGGCCGGTGCCGGCGAGCAGGTTCTTCAGCGCCTGGTCGGCCGGCAGGCGGCCGTTGACGCCGGGCGACTCGATGCCCTCGGCCAGCTCGCCGGCGACGCCGACCTGCCAGCCGGTTACCGCGCTGAAGGCGTTCAGCGCCTGGGCCAGCGGTTGGCGGGGGATGTCGAAGCGGTAGCCGGCCTGGGCCTGGCTGCCCGCTGCATCTGCGGCGAGGGCGGTGGTTGCCGGCAGGCTGGCCAGTCCGATGGACAGGGCCAGCAGGGAGATGCGGGCGGGGTGGCGCAGAGGGGCACGCGAAGAAGCGATGGGCATCGAAGGGCTCTCTTAGTCAGTCGTCGTTCGCATTCGTAAATGCGAATCTATTGCATTGGCTTCTGACTAAACGAACGAGCCGGCGCGACCGCGTAAAAATACTTTCTGTCCAGGAGGGAGCGATCAGTCGAGGATCAGCAGTTTCGGGTATTCGTGCAGCTGTGCGGAGGCGATCCGGGCCAGGGCGCGCGCCACGCCCAGCGGGTCGTCGAGGCGCCAGTTGCCAGTGACGCTGACGTTCGCCAGGCGCTCGTTGGTAGAGACGATCCAGCCGGGGTAGTAGCGCCGCAATTCGGCGAGCACCTGGCTGAGCGGGCAGTTCTCGAACACCATGCGGCCCTTGACCCAGGCCAGCTGCGCCTGCCCGTCTGCGCTGTGCTGGCGTTCGCCGAAGCCCTGCGGGCCGACGCGGATGCTGTCGCCGGCGCCGAGGCTGACGCGTGCGTCGTCCAGGGGCGTGCGCAGGTCCACTTCGCCGCGCTGCACGCTGACTTCCGCCTCGTTGCCCAGGTAGCGCACGGCGAAGGCCGTGCCGCGCACCGTGACCTGCACCGGACCGGCTTCCACCTCGAAGGGGCGGTTGCGGTCATGGGCGACGTCGAAGTACGCCTCGCCGCGATACAGGCGGGCGATGCGCTGCTGCTCGTCGATGCGGCTGGAGAGGGCGGTATCGGTATTGAGCAGGACCCGGGAGCCGTCCGCCAGGTCGAGGTTCTGTCGTTCGCCCACGGCGGTCAGGTGGTCCGCGCGCAGGCGCAGCAGCAGGTCGCCCTGCAGCGCGACACCTACCGCCAGGGCCAGCACTGCGGCGGCTGCCACCGGCAACCACCATGGCCGTCGGCGAGGCGGCGCCGCCAGTCGTTGTTCCAGGCGTGCCGCCGCGCGGGTCAGCAGCGGCGATTGCCAGGCATCCCGCACCCGCCGGTAGGCCCGCGCGTTGACTTCGCTGGCGCCGAGCCAGGCTTCGAAGCGCTGGCGCGTCGCGGCATCCATGTCGTCCTCGAGCATCAGCCAGTCGAGGGCTTCAGCCGTCGGCTGGTCGTCGGGTGGCGCGGGGTGCGACACAGGGCGTGCCGCGGCGTGATCCTGGGATTGGGGGCCGCGTATTCTTGTCGAACCGGCTGGCGAACGGTAGTCCGTCATACCCTCTCCTCAAGGCGGCTGACCAGGCCGACGCAGATCGCCATGATCAGCTTCAGCTCCTTCTGCACCGTGCTCGGGGAGACGCCGAGCTGCTCGGCGATCTCCGCATAGCCGCAGCCATGCAGGCGGCTGAGGATGAAGATGCGCTGCTGGCGCTGGCTGAGCTGGCCGAGGGTCGCGCCCAGGCGCTCCAGCAGCTTCTCCGCGTGGAGCTGGTCTTCGGCGCTGGAGCCGGGCGCCGGCACGGCTTGCAGCACCTGGGCGGGAACGTCGTCGAGCAGGGTCCGCGATTGCAGGCGCAGGTGGCGCAGGTGGTCCAGCGCGAGGTTGCGGCCGGTCTGGAAGAGGAAGGGTTCGAGGTGGTCGATGCGGCGTTCGTGCAGGGTGCGGGCGACGCGCAGGTAGGTTTCCTGTACCAGGTCTTCGGCGATGCTCGGGTTCTTCACCATCCGCACCAGCGTGCGCAGCAGCGGCAGGCGTTGGGCCAGGAAAACCGCGTCGAGGTTGGAAGTGCTCACAGGGGCGTCCAGCAGGAATAATTTGCAAATGATAATTATTATTATTCGTGCGGAACGAAGGGCACAAGACCGCTTTTCGGTCGGGTGCCGTGGGGGCGCCATGAAAAAAGGGCGAGGCGCGCGCGGGGCGGCCTCGCCCGTCCCCTCAGCCGGCTTGTGAGGGGGAAGCGGGGGCGTTGCTCAGGTGCGTGCGGGACGCGCGGTCAGTTGCGGGTCCTGGAGGGTTTCGTTCTGGCGGGTGTTCTCCGGGCGGCTGTTCCAGTGCGGGATCAGTACTCCGGCGGCGACCAGCGCGGCGACGGTGAAGCCGATGAACACGGTGTAGGTGTCGAAGTAACCCGGCAGCAGGCCGCCGAGAATCGCACCCACCGAGCCGCAGCCGTTGACGAATCCCGCCGCGGTGCCGGCCGCTTCGCCGGTACCGAAGTCCACGGCGGCGGCGCCGCTGATCATCGAGTCCGGTCCGTACAGGGTCAGGCCCATCATGAACAGCAGGCCGAGCACCATCAGGCTGCTGCCGGTCTGCATCGACGGGACGAACAACGCCAGGCAGACGGTCAGGCCGAGCAGGCTGAGCACGCAGGCCGGCATGCGGCGGGCGCCGAACAGGCGGTCCGAGGCGTAGCCGATCAGGATCGGGCCGAGGAGCCCGGCGACCTCGAAGGCCGACGGCAGGATCGCCGCACCGACCTTGCCCAGCGTCGGCATGCGTTCGTAGACGATCACCGGCCCCCACAGCAGGATGGCGTAGCGCGCCGGCTTGAGCAGGAAGTAGGCCAGGCCCAGGGTCAGTACCGTGCGGTTGCGCAGCACCTTGCCGAGAATGCGCAGCGAGCTGCCGTTCTGGCCTTCCGGCTTGAAGCCGGCGTAGCGCACTGCTTCTGGCTGCTGGACGTCCGGCTCCACCGGCGGCAGGCCCACGTCCTGCGGACGGTTGCGCTGCAGCAGCAGGAACAGCAGCGCCACGCCACCGACCACCACGGCGCTGGAATAGAAGGCCGCGTGCCAGGTGCCGAACACTTCATAGGCCCACCAGCCGGCGAAGGGCGAGGCGACCAGCCCGCCGAAGGCGTAGCAGGTGCTCCATAGCCCGAGCACGCGGCCGCGCTCATGGGTGGCGAAGAAGCTGCCGACGTTCTTGCACAGCCCGGACCAGCCGGTGGACTGCGCCAGGCCCTGCACCACCATGCAGGTGGCGAAGATCGGCAGGGTGGCGAAGCTGCCCATCACCAGGGCTGCAGCCGCGGAGATCAGCAGGCCGCCCAGCACCACCACCCGCGGGCCGAAGCGGTCGGCGAAGACGCCCCAGGTGAACTGGCCCACTGCGTAGGCGGCGAGGTAGATGGCGTCGAGGTTGGCCATCGCGATCTTGTCGAGATGGAAGCTGGGGTCTTCGGCGATGCCCAGCTTGGCCACCGAAAAGGCCTTGCGGGTGAAGTAGAAGGCTGCGTAGGCCAGCCAGGTGATGGCGAAGATCTGCCAGCGCCAGCGTTTCATCGATGCAAGGGGCGAACGCGGCGAAGCGGTGCCTTGGGGGTTGAGCATGATCTGACCTCTATTGTTGTTGTGCTGTGCCGGCAGTCAGTGGGGTAACGCCTGTCTTGTTTTTGTTTTTTGAGCACGTCGCACCGTCTTCGCGGTGCGGGTCAGAAGCGCGGAGGCTGTCCGGGTACCGTCGCTGATCGCGGCGGTGGAGGGATGGAAACAATTTCGAATAAATAACTGAAATCGATTTATCAGATTTCAAAAATAAGCTGTGCTTGTATGACAAGGGGCCATGGCGGTAGTGTTTTGCGTGAATGACCTTATAGTCGCTTTCCGTCTGTATGGCGGAGGTGGGTCATGAGTCCCGTGCCAGAGGCCCTCCATGTCCGTTTCCCATGCCCAGCTCAAGGCGTTCCATGCCGTCGCCGTACACGGCAGCTTCACCCGCGCCGCCGAGCGCCTGTTCCTCACCCAACCTGCGGTTTCCGACCAGGTGCGCAAGCTGGAGGAGCGCTATGGCGTGCTGCTGTTCCACCGCAACAAGCGCTCGGTGCGCCTGACCGAACTGGGTGAGCGCCTGCTGGCGGTGACCCAGCGGCTGTTCGTCATCGAGGCCGAGGCGCAGGAGCTGCTGCAGGAGTCCAGCGCATTGCAGACCGGCAGCCTGACCCTGGCGGTTGACGCGCCGGTGCACGTGCTGCCGCAGATCGCGCGCTTCTGCCAGCGCCATCCAGGCATCCGGGTGAAACTGGAGACGGGCAACACCGACGAATCCCTGCAGCGGCTGTTCGATTACCACGCCGACCTGGCCCTGCTGGGGCGCGAGGTGCAGGACGAGCGTCTGCTGACCTTCACCCTGCGCAGCGACCCCATCGTCGCCTTCGTCGGTCTCGGCCATCCCTGGGCCGGACGCGAAGCCATCGAACTGGCCGACCTCGACGACATGCCGCTGGTACTGCGCGAGCAGGGCTCGGTGACCCGGCAGATGCTGGAAGAGGAGATGGCCCGCGCCGGCTTGCGCATTCGCCCAGCCATCGAGGTGGAAGGCCGCGAGGCGTCGCTGGAGGCGGTGGCGGTGGGCATTGGCGTCGGCGTGGTGTCCGCCGCCGAACTGGGCGCGGACGCCCGCGTACATGCGCTGCCGATCCTCGATTGTCACTGGCGCATGAGCGAGACGCTGGTGTGCCTGCGCGAGCAGAGCACGCGGCGGATCGTGGCGACCTTCCTCGATCTGGTGCGCGAGGATATACCGGCGTAGGGCGCACAACCGTTTGCGGTTGTACGCCGGTTCGCCTTGCTCATTGTTCGCTTCGAGGTCGATATCGGAGTGCCCCGGGACAATCATGGCCTGGTGAAAGAGGATTTACCTATGGAGCAGGGCGGCACCGTGGTTGTTCGCGAGCAAGCTCGCTCCTACGAAAAACGGCCCAGCCAGGCGTTCCTGTAGGAGCGAGCTTGCTCGCGAACCGCATCGCACCACAGGTCCCGCCAGGCGTAGGGCGTACAACCGTTCGCGGTTGTACGCCGGTTCACCCTGTCTCGTCGGCGGCTCCGGGATTGAGCTTGGGGCGCGTGGGGCCAAGGGCAAACGGCGTATAACGCGGAGCGTTATACGCCCTACGGTTAGCCGTGCCTCAACCCTCCGCCAGCTCCAGAAACGCACTCACCACCCGCAAACCCCGGCGCCGTTCTAGGCAACCGATGGCGTGGCGGTTCAGCAACCCGTCGCCGCCGAGAGGCACCGCCTTCACCCGTGGGTCCGGGCTGATCTCCAGCGACGACACGATGCCGATCCCCAGTTCCGCCGCCACGGCCTCGGTCACCGCCTCGCGGCTGTCCAGCTCCAGCAGCACGCGCGGCTGCACCGCCTGCTCGGCACAGGCCGCATCGAAGGTGCGGCGGGTGATGGAGTCGGGTTCGCGCAGCAACATGATCTGCTGGTCCAGTTCGCTCAGCGGCAGCTCGCCGACGTGCTCGCTCCAGCTGTGGCTGGCCGGCACCAGGGCGCAGATGCGCGACTCCACCAGCTCGCGCAGGAACAGGCCCGGACGCGGCTCGATTTCGGTCAGCACGGCGATATCCACGTGCTCGTCGAGCAGCGCAGCGAGGGTTTCCTGGGCGTTGCCCAGGCGCAGGTTGACGGTGATGCCGGGGTAGCGCGCGCGCAGCCTGGCGAGCATCGGCATCACCAGGTGCGGGCCGTCGGCGGCCACTTCGATGCGCCCGGTCACCAGTTCGCGGCTGGCGTCGAGCAGGGCCTCGGCTTCTTCTTCCAGCGCGAACAGCGTCCGGCTGATGGCTGACAGGCGCACGCCGTCCTCGGTCAGCTCCACGCCCCGCGCAGTGCGGCGGAACAGGTTGACCTGGTAGTGCTCCTCGAGCGCCTTCACGTGGCCGGTGACGGCGGGCTGGCTGATGAACAGGCGCTCGGCGGCGCGGGTGAAGCTGCGTTCGCGGGCGACCGCGTCGAAGGCTCGGAGCTGGAAGAGGTTCATAGGGTATATGTCTGGCTTATGGCGTGCATCGTGATAAACAATTTGAACGATATCAGGTGCCCCGGCAAGTTATGCCCAGGCCACGGCAATGACGCCGGGCCCAACCAAATTCAGCCCTGACGACGTTCCCAAGAAAGAGGAATCGAGCATGAGCACTGCCGAGCGAGCCCCCATCCTGCTGACTCCCGGTCCGCTGACCACGTCCCCCCGCACCCGTCGCGCCATGATGGTCGACTGGGGCTCCTGGGACCGCGACTTCAACGACCTGACCGCCGATGTCTGCAAGCGCCTGCTGGCGATCATCCACGGCGAGGCGACCCACACCTGCGTGCCCCTGCAGGGCAGCGGCACCTTCTCCGTGGAAGCCGCCGTCGGCACCCTGGTACCGCGTGACGGCAAGGTGCTGGTGCTGATCAATGGCGCCTACGGCAAGCGCCTGGCGAAGATCTGCCAGGTGATCGGCCGCGAATTTACTACCTTCGAAACCGAAGAAGACGTGCCGACCACCGCTGCCGACGTTGACCGTCTGCTCAGCGCGGACCCCAGCGTCACCCACGTCGCGCTGATCCACTGCGAGACCAGCACCGGCATCCTCAACCCGCTGCAGGAGATCGCCAAGGTCATCGAGGCCCACGGCAAGCGCCTGATCATCGATGCCATGAGCTCCTTCGGCGCGCTGGATATCGACGCCCGCCACGTGCCCTTCGATGCGCTGATCGCCGCTTCCGGCAAGTGCCTGGAAGGTGTGCCCGGGATGGGCTTCGTCTTCGCCCGTACCTCCGCGCTGAACGCCAGCGCCGGCAACTGCCATTCGCTGTCCATGGACCTGCAGGACCAGCAGGCCTACATGGCCAAGACCGGCCAGTGGCGCTTCACCCCGCCGACCCACGTGGTGGCCGCATTGCACGAAGCGCTGAGCCAGTACGAGGAGGAGGGCGGTCTCGCGGCCCGTCATCAGCGTTACGCAAACAACTGCCAGACTCTGCTGGCCGAGATGGGCAGGCTGGGCTTCCGCAGCTTCCTGCCGGCGGAAATCCAGGCGCCGATCATCGTCACCTTCCATGCCCCACGCGATCCTCGCTACAGCTTCACCGAGTTCTACGGCCGGGTGCGCGAGAAGGGCTACATCCTCTATCCGGGCAAGCTGACCCAGGTGGAAACCTTCCGCGTGGGCTGCATCGGCCAGGTCGATGGCAGCGGCATGCGTGCAGCGGTCGCGGCCATCGCCGAGACGCTGAAAGAGATGGAAGTCTTCGAAATCTGACCCCGGCCGACTGCCACAGGATTGAATCTCATGAACTACGAACAACCCAAGCAACTGCAAGCCGTCATCCTCGACTGGGCCGGCACCGTGGTCGATTTCGGCTCCTTCGCCCCGACCCAGATCTTCGTCGAGGCATTCGCCGAATTCGGCGTCCAGGTCAGCCTGGAAGAGGCCCGCGGCCCGATGGGCATGGGCAAGTGGGACCACATCCGCACCCTGTGCGACATCCCCGCCATCGCCGAACGCTACAAGGCCAAGTTCGGCCGCGCGCCGACCGACGATGACGTCACCGCCATCTACGAGCGCTTCATGCCGCTGCAGATCGAGAAGATCGCCGAGCATTCCGCGCTGATTCCCGGCGCACTGGACGCCATCGCCGCCGTGCGCAAGCAGGGCCTGAAGGTCGGCTCCTGCTCCGGCTATCCAGCCGTCGTCATGGAGAAAGTGGTGGCCCTGGCGAAGACCAACGGCTACGTCGCCGACCATGTGGTTGCCACCGACGAGGTGCCCAATGGCCGCCCGCATCCGGCCCAGGCGCTGGCCAACGTGATCGCCCTCGGCATCAACGATGTGGCGGCCTGCGTGAAGGTCGACGACACCTGGCCGGGCATCCTCGAAGGCCGCAGCGCCGGGATGTGGACCGTGGCGCTGACCTGCTCGGGCAATGCCCTGGGACTGACCTACGAGCAGTTCAAGGCGCTGCCGGCCCAGAAGCTGGAGCAGGAGCGTCGCCGTATCGGCCAGATCTTCGAGGGTTCGCGGCCGCACTACCTGATCGACACCATTGCCGAGCTGCCGGCGGTGATCGTCGACATCAATGCCCGCCTGGCGCGGGGGGAGATGCCGCAGGGCAGCTGACGCTTGGTGTGACAGAGAAAGGCCCGCTTGGTGCGGGCCTTTTTTGTTGGTGTTCTGCGCCGCTTGGGCATGCGCTGGGATATTTGGTTTCGCCCCCTCGGGCGACCTACTTTGGCAAACGCCCCAAAGTAGGCAAAGGTCTTGCCCCGGACATCCGGTTTTTCGCTTAGGCGAAAAATTCCCTCGCTGAATCGGAGTTTCAGGGGCCCGCTGCGAAGGGCCATCCCTGGCCCATCGCAGCTCTCGCGGCATCCATGCCGCTCAACCCCTGAAACTCCAATTCAACGAGGCCTCCTGAACGGGGCCGTTCGGAGTGCGTTGAGATTTCTCTGGAAGTCTTCAAGTACCAAAGCCAGTGTGGTGCGCTACTTCCGTAGGAGCGGACCTTGTCCGCGAAATCCGTCGCGGACGACTCCGTATCCCAGATGAAACACCGGCGTCATGCGCCCACGTAGGAGCGGACTCCGTCCGCGATTCGCTCCTGTTGGGCGCTCCTACCGGTTCAATTCACCACGTTCCGCACAAACCGCAGCAACACATCCCCATGGTTCTGGTAGGAAAACGGCTGGTTGCTCTTGAACACATGGAACCCGCCAGCCTCGACCTCAACCGTTTCCCCGGCGAGGACGATGGTCAGTCGGCCTTCGATGACATAGGCCATGTCGTACCAACCCTCGGCATCCGGCTCGGCGTTGTAGGTGTCGCCGGGGGCGAGCGTCCAGTGCCAGAGCTCGGCCTGGCGCGTGGCTGGCGTGCTGGCGAGGAGGGTACCGCGGCTGTCGGGCTGCTGGCCGCCCCAGGCCACGGCATCGACGCGGGACAGCCCGCCCGTGGATGGCGGCCGCACCAGGTCGGCGAAGGTGACTTTCAGGGCAGCAGCGATGCGGTCCAGGGTCGCGAGGCTGACATTGGTGTCGCCGCTCTCGATGCCGACCAGCATCCGCCGACTGACGCCGGAAGCCTTGGCCAGCGCGTCCTGGCTAAAGCCACCGCTGCGACGCAGGGTCTTCACGTTGTCGGCGACGTGCACCAGCACGCTGGGTCGTTCGGAATTGTTGGGCAATATATTGCTCATTCTGGCCTTTTTGCGCATTATGTTGCGCATAACAGTCAACCAAGAATTCCCCATCGTTGCAACGCCTGTTCAGGTCCGCATCATGCCTCGTTCCCGCTTTATCGCTACTGTCCTTCCCATCGCCGTCCTGATCGTGTCCATGGCCTCGATCCAGACCGGCGCGTCCCTGGCCAAGAGCCTGTTCCCGCTGATCGGCGCGCCGGGGGTGACCGCCATGCGCCTGCTGATGGGCGCGATGATCCTGCTGGCCATTCTTCGCCCCTGGCGCACGTCGTTGCGCGGCAAGCCGCTCAAGCCGCTGTTCTTCTATGGCGTGACCCTGGGCGGGATGAACCTGATGTTCTACATGGCAGTGGAGACCGTGCCGCTGGGCATCGCCGTGGCGCTGGAGTTCACCGGGCCGCTGGCGGTGGCGCTGTTCTATTCGCGCAAGCCGATCGACTTCCTGTGGATCGCCCTGGCAGTAGTCGGCCTGGTCATGCTGCTGCCGATCTCCGACGTCAGCCAGGGCATCGATCCCAAGGGGGCTGTCCTGGCGCTGGCGGCGGGCGTCTGCTGGGGGCTGTACATCATCTTCGGCCAGCGGGCCGGCAATGACCTGGGCGCCCAGGGCGCCGCGCTGGGCATCTCGATTGCTGCGCTGTGTGTGGTGCCGATCGGCGTCGCCCACGCCGGTAGTGCACTGCTGGACATCAGCCTGTACCCCGCGCTGCTCGGTGTGGCCGTGCTCTCCAGCGCCTTGCCCTACACCCTGGAGATGATCGCCCTGACGCGCCTGCCGGCGCGCACCTTCGGCACTCTGATGAGCATCGAGCCGGCCTTCGGCGCGCTGTCCGGGCTGGTGTTCCTCGGCGAGCAGCTGACCACGCTGCAGTGGCTGGCCATTGGCGCCATCATCGCCGCTTCGGTGGGTACCACCCTGAGCAGCCGGCCGCAGCCGGCGTTGGTGGCGGCTGACTGAGGTCAGCCGGCCAGGCGCTCGTTCAGGCGCTTTTCACCCAGAAGAATCTGCCGCTTGGCGCTGCGCGCCAGGCGGATGCACAGCATCACCGCCGCGCAGGTCAGGCCGACGATCAGGCCTTCCCACAGGCCGCGCGGCCCGGTGGGCTCCTGCAGCCAGTGCGCCAGGCCCAGGCTGTAGCCCACCGGCAGGCCGATGCCCCAGTAGGCGAACAGGGTCATGATCATGGTCGCGCGGGTGTCCTGGTAACCGCGCAGGGCGCCAGCGGCAGTCACCTGTACGGCGTCGGAGAACTGGAACAGCGCCGAGAACACCAGCAGCGAGGCGGCCAGCGCCAGCACGTCCGGGTCCTGGGTGTAGAGCGCGGCGATGTGCTCGCGCATCAGCAGCATGCCGCTGGCGGAAATGCATGCGTAGGCGAGTGCGGCGCCCATGCCGACGCCCGCGGCGAAGCGCGCATCGCGTGGCGCGCCGGCGCCGAGGGCCTGGCCCACGCGCACCGTCACCGCCATGGCCAGCGAGTAGGGGATCATGAACACCAGCGCGCTGAAGTTCAGCGCCACCTGATGGCCCGCCACGACCTTCTCGCCCAGTTCGCCGATCAGCAGGGCGATCACCGAGAAGATGCTTGATTCGGCGAAGATCGCGATGCCAATCGGCAGGCCCACCGCCACCAGGCCGCCGATCGCCTCGGGTTTCGGCAGCTCCCAGTGGGCGAACAGCTGGCTGTGCTTGTAGACCTTGGCCCAGTTCACCCAGAACAGCATGCCCAGCAGCATGAACCACATCACCGAGCCGGTGGCCCAGCCGCAGCCGGGGCCGCCAAGCGCCGGGAAGCCGAGGTGGCCGTAGATCAGCATCCAGTTGATCGGAATGTTCAGCATCAGCCCGCAGATGCCCAGCACCATGCTCGGCCGGGTGCGCCCCAGGCCATCGCTGTAGCAGCGCAGCACGTGGTACAGCGCCACCGCCGGCAGACCGCAGGCGATGCCGCGCAGGTAGAAGCAGCTGGGTTCGATCAGCGCTTCTTCGACCTTCATCGCCCGCAGCACCGGTTCGGAAAGGAACCACAGGGTCGCCGCCGCCAGCGGGCCTACCAGCAGCGCCAGCCACAGCGCCTGGCGCACCAGCGGGCCGGTGCCCGGTTGGTCGCCGGCGCCGTAGCGCTGCGCCACCTTGGCGGTGGTCGCCAGCAGGGTGCCGGTCATCAGCAGGAACACCGGAATCCAGATCGAGTTGCCCAGCGCCACCGCCGCGAGGTCACGCGGACCGACGCGCCCGGCCATCACCGCATCGACGAAGCCCATGGCGGTGGTGGCCAGTTGGGCAATCATGATCGGCGTGGCGAGGCTGAGCAGTTCCTTGAACTCGACGAGGGCGCGCCGTCCACGGGAGACGGGCTGGGCGATGCTGGTCACGGCGATCCTTTTCTGGCGGCAGGAAGCGGAAAGAAGCCGGCCAGTTTACGACTTGTCAGTCTGGTCAGGAAAGCATCGATGCAAGTTGCGGGACCCTACGCGGGCGCGCTGGTAAAGTAGCCGGTGCCGATTTCTGGAGTCAGCCCATGCGTATCCTTGCCGATGAAAACATTCCCCTGGTCGAAGCCTTCTTCGGCGGTCACGGTGACATCCGTCGCCTGCCCGGACGCGGCATCGACCGCGCCGCCCTGGGCGATGCCGAGGTGCTGCTGGTGCGCTCGGTGACCGACGTCAGCCGTGCACTGCTCGAAGGCAGCCAGGTCAGGTTCGTCGGCACCTGCACCATCGGCACCGATCACCTCGACCTCGACTACTTCGCCGAGGCCGGCATCGCCTGGTCCAGCGCGCCGGGCTGCAACGCCCGTGGCGTGGTGGACTGGGTGCTGGGCAGCCTGCTGGCGCTGGCCGAGGTACACGGGGCGAAGCTGGCCGAGCGCCGTTATGGCGTGATCGGCGCCGGCCAGGTCGGCGGCCGTCTGGTCGACGTGCTGCGTGGGCTGGGGTGGGACGTGCGCGTCTGCGATCCGCCACGCGCCGTCGCCGAAGGTGGTGATTTCCGCAGCCTGGAAGAAGTGCTGCGCGAGTGCGACGTGATCAGCCTGCATACGCCGCTGACCCGCGACGGTGAAAACCCGACTCGCCACCTGATCGGCGCCGAGCGCCTCAAGGCGCTGCGCCCCGGCACCTGGCTGATCAACGCCAGCCGTGGCGGGGTGGTCGACAACACCGCGCTGCGCATTCACCTGGAGTCGGGCGCCGACATCGACGTGGCGCTGGACGTCTGGGAAGGCGAGCCGGAAGTGAACGTGCAACTGGCCGAGCACTGCCGCATCGCCACGCCGCACATCGCCGGCTACAGCCTGGACGGCAAGCTGCGCGGCACGGCGCAGATCTACGATGCCTTCTGCGCCTGGCTCGGCTGCGCGCCGGAGGTGAGCCTGGACGATCTGCTGCCAGCGCAATGGCTCGCAGAGCTGAGTCTGAAAGAGGAGTGCGATCCGGACTGGGCGCTGGCCATGCTCTGCCGCGCGGTGTACGACCCGCGCAGCGATGACGCCAACTTCCGCCGCAGCCTGGTGGGGGATACCCAGACCCGGCGGGCGGCCTTCGACGCCCTGCGCAAGCACTACCCGCCGCGGCGGGAAATCACCGGGCTGTGGGTGGACATCCAGGGCGATGCGCCGTGCCTGGAAAACCTGCTGACGGCGCTGGGCGCCAACCGGGTCGGGGAGTAGGGCAGGGTAGCCCGCGCACTCATCGGCGCGGCGTCTCGGCGCCCTTTTCCAGTTCGCGGCAGGCGCGCTGGATCATGTCTTCGGTGATCGGGATCTCGCGGCCCTGGGCGTCGATGACCGAGCCGCCTACCGGCTGCTGCGGATCACGGGGTGTCGGGCGGGGGGCGGGGTTCTGATGATGTTGCAAGCTCATGGCCAGTCTCCTCTACAACGTTCGAATGCAGTCTAGGCAGATCACATGAAGTCTCGGTGACAAAGGCCGCACGTACGGCGGCGGAGATACGTCACCCACAGCGGCAGACAACCGTACCCTCGCAAGTCACGCAGGTTGCGTGCCAACTGCAAGACCCCGGTTTGCTGCTTGTCGTTATAGTGAAGATCGGCCCGGCATTGCGCCGGTGGAATGACTCGAGGTGAGTATGGATGGCTTTCGCGTAGGCCTGATCATCAATCCGCTGGCCGGTATCGGCGGACCGACCGCGTTCAAGGGCAGCGATGGCGTTGCCGAACTGGCCCTGGCGCGCGGCGCGCAGCCGCGGGCGGCGGAGCGCACGCGGGTGGCGCTGGAACAGTTGCTGCCGGTGCGCGAGCGCCTGGAGTTCCTCACCTTTCCGGGGCCGATGGGCGCCGATCTGCTGGCGGACATGGGCTTTTCCCACCGGCTGGTCGGCCAGATCGAAGGCGAGTGCAGCTCGGCGGCGGATACCCGTCACGCCGTGCAGGCGCTGCAGGATGCCGGCGTCGCGCTGATCCTCTTCGCCGGCGGCGACGGCACCGCGCGCGACGTCGCCGAGGTGGCGCGCGAAGGCCAGCCGGTGCTGGGGATTCCCGCCGGGGTGAAGATCCATTCCGGGGTCTATGCCATCAGCCCGCGCGCCGCCGGTGCGTTGGCGCTGCGGCTGGTCGAGGGCGGGCTGGTGCGCCTGACCCAGGGCGAGGTGCGTGATCTCGACGAGGCGGCCCTGCGTGATGGCCGCGTCGCCGCGCGCTGGTACGCCGAGCTGACGGTGCCCGAAGAAGGACACTTCATGCAGCACGTCAAGCAGGCCGGCATGGAGACCGAGGAACTGGTGCTGGCCGATCTCGCCGCCTGGCTGGAGGACAGCTGGGAGCAGGGTGTGCGCTACGTCTTCGGGCCGGGCTCGACCCTGCACGGGTTGGCCGCCGACCTGCATCTCCAGACCACGCTGCTGGGCGTGGACGTGATCGAGAACGGCGAGGTGGTCGCCCGCGACGTCACCGAGTCGCAACTGTTCGAGCTGGTGGAGGGATATCCTGCCTTCCTGCTGGTCACCGCCATCGGCGGCCAGGGCCACATCCTCGGCCGGGGCAACCAGCAGATCAGCCCGCGCGTGCTGCGCGCCATCGGCATCGACCGCCTGCGGGTGATCGCCACCAAGCGCAAGCTGGGCACCCTGGAAGGCCGGCCGTTGCTGGTGGACAGTGGCGACGCGGAGCTGGACGCGAGCTTCCCGGCGGCGGTACGGGTCTGGGCCGGCTACAAGGAAGAACTGCTTTATCCGCTGGGCTGGGAAATCGAGGTCTGAGACCGGTTTCGCGCCCGTCACCGGTGAGGTGGAGAAGGTTCACATCGTTGTTCTAGACTCCAGCACCTTGCGATGGCGACCAGGGAGCGGGGCGATGCACAACGGCGGTTGTCTGTGTGGCGCGGTGCGCTACGTGATCAGCGGTGAACTGGCGCCGATCCAGGTCTGTCATTGCGGGCAATGCCGCAAGGCGCAGGGTGGTCCGTTCGCCACCAATGTTCCCGTCGCCAGCGATGCCTTCAGGCTGCTGTCCGGCGCGGAGGCGCTGGTGGATTTTCGCTCCTCGGAGGACAAGCGCCGGGTGTTCTGCGGCCGCTGCGGTTCGCCGATCTACAGCGCCCGCGACTCGCGTCCCGAGGTCCTGCGCGTGCGCGCGGGAAGCCTGGACGAGCCGCTGCGGACGAAGCCCGAAGGGCATTACTACATCGAATCCAGGGCCACGTGGTGGCCGCTGGACGACACACTGCCGAGGCACATCGGCGCGAAACCGGGATGAGGTTGCTGGCATGACGCCGGCGGATGTAAGGGAGTATGGATGTCTGTTTCAGTTGAACCGTCATTTCGCGTCCTGGTACTGGGCGGCTATGGCAACTTCGGCAGCCTGATCGTTCGCCGCCTGAGCGGGATCGACGGGATTCGCGTGCTGGTCGGCGGCCGCGACCAGAAGCGCGCCAGTGCGCTGGCGCGCGAAGTAGGCGGGGAGGCGGTGTGCCTGGACATGAACCAGCCGACGCTCGCCGGCCGCCTCAATGAACTCAAGGTCAACCTGGTCATTTCAACCGCCGGCCCCTTCCAGGGCCAGGATTACCGCGTAGCCCGCGCGGCCATCGGTGCGCGTGCGCATTACATCGACCTGGCCGACGCGCGCCAGTTCGTCTGCGGCATCCATGAACTCGACCGCGCCGCCCGCAGCGCCGGCGTGCTGGTGTGCAGCGGAGCCAGCTCGGTTCCCGGCCTGGCCGCCGCGGTGATCGACGAACTGCTGCCGCGCTTCCAGCGGCTGGACAGCATCCACCACGGCATCAGCTCCTCGTCAAAGATTCCCGGCCATGCCACGGTCGAGGCGGTGCTGGGCTATTGCGGCAAGCCGCTGCGCCAGTGGCGCCAGGGCCGCTGGCAGAACGTCCATGGCTGGCAGGGGCTGAATCGCCATCGCTTTCCCGCGCCCCTGGGGCGGCGTTGGCTGGCGCACTGCGACGTACCGGACCTGGAGCTGTTCCCGCAGCGCTACCCCGGCGTGCGGGACGTCCGCTTTTCCGCCGGGCTGGGCCTGCGTCTCACCCAGTTCGGCACCTGGGGCCTTTCCTGGCTGGTGCGTGCCGGCCTGGTGAAGAACCCCGCCGGCCTGGGCGCCAGCCTGCATCGCATGGCGGTGGCCATGGAACCGCTGGGCGACGGGCGCAGCGGCATGTTCGTTCATCTGCAGGGTGTCGATGGCGATGGCCAACCCCTGGCGCTGTGCTGGGAAATACTCGCGCAGGACGACCATGGCCCGAACATCCCCTGCATGGCGGCGGTAGCGCTGGCGCGCAAGCTGGCGGCCGGGCAACTGCGGCAGCGCGGTGCGACCCCCTGCATCGGTCTGATCAGCAGCGGGGAATACCTGGCCGAACTGGAGGGCCTGAAGATTTCCCACGGCCTGCGCGAGCTGGCCGTCCACTGATGCAATGAAGTGTTGCCCTGGCAGCAGTGGATCAGCAGCGTTGTTGCCAGGCTGACAGCAAACACCGGGAAAACCCCGGCAAACTGCCCTGAAATCGCACATTTCCCTGTTGGTACGGCCCTTGCTGAAGGGTGCTGTACCTAGCGCAACAGTCAACAGGGAAAACCCATGACCCGCCCCATCAAAGTGGTCGCCGTCTCCGGCGGCACCTATCGCCCCTCGCGCACCCTGGTGCTCACCCAGGCCGTGCTGGATGCTCTCGGCGAACGCCTGCCGGTAGAGACCCGCCTCATCGAACTGGCCGATATCGCCCGCCCGCTGGGCGCCGCGCTGTCCCGCCAGGAGCTCTCCGCCGAACTTGAAGAAACCCTGCGCGAGATCGAGAGCGCCGACCTGCTGGTCGTCGCCTCACCGGTCTACCGCGGCTCCTATCCGGGCCTGCTCAAGCACCTGTTCGACCTGGTGGACATGAACGCCCTGATCGACACCCCGGTGCTGCTCGCCGCCACCGGTGGCAGCGAGCGCCATGCGCTGGTCCTCGACCACCAGCTGCGCCCGCTGTTCAGCTTCTTCCAGTCGATCACGCTGCCCATTGGCGTGTATGCCAGCGAAGGCGACTTCGCCAACTACCAGATCACCAGCGACACCCTGCGCGCCCGCATCCAGCTGGCCGCCGAGCGCGCCGCGCCGCTGTTCGCCCGCCCGCAACTGCGCAAGACCGCCTGAGGAGCCATCGATGAACGTATTCTGGTTCCTGCCCACCCACGGCGACGGCCACTTCCTCGGCACCAGCGAGGGCGCCCGCCCGGTGTCGCTGCCGTATCTGAAACAGATCGCCCAGGCCGCCGATTCCCTCGGCTACTACGGCGTGCTGATCCCCACCGGCCGCTCCTGCGAGGATTCCTGGGTGGTCGCCTCGGCCCTGGCGCCGCTTACCGAGCGCCTGCGCTACCTGGTGGCGATCCGTCCGGGGATCATCTCGCCGACCGTTTCCGCGCGCATGGCCGCGACCCTGGATCGCCTGTCCGGCGGGCGCCTGCTGATCAATGTGGTCACCGGCGGCGACCCGGATGAAAACCGTGGCGACGGCATCCACCTCAGCCACGCCGAGCGCTACGAAGTCACCGATGAATTCCTGCGCATCTGGCGCCGCGTGCTGCAGGGCGAGTCCGTGGACTTCGCCGGCAAGCACCTGCAGGTGGAGAACGCCAAGGCGCTTTACCCGCCGATCCAGAAACCGTACCCGCCGCTGTACTTCGGCGGCTCTTCCGCCGAGGCCCATGACCTGGCGGCGGAGCAGGTGGACGTCTACCTGACCTGGGGCGAGCCGCCGCAAGCGGTCGCGCAGAAGATCGCCGACGTGCGCGAGAAGGCTGCAAAGCAGGGCCGCACGGTGAAGTTCGGCATCCGCCTGCACGTGATCGTCCGCGAGACCGCCGAGGAAGCCTGGCAGGCCGCCGACAAGCTGATCGCCAACATCTCCGACGAGACCATCGCCAGCGCGCAGAAATCCTTCGCCCGCTTCGACTCCGAAGGCCAGCGGCGCATGGCCGCGCTGCACGGTGGTCGCCGTGACCAGCTGGAGATCTACCCCAGCCTCTGGGCCGGCGTTGGCCTGGTGCGCGGCGGCGCCGGCACCGCGCTGGTGGGCGATCCGCAGCAGGTCGCCGAGCGCATCAAGGAATACGCGGACTTAGGGATCGACAGCTTCATCTTCTCCGGCTACCCGCACCTGGAAGAGGCCTACCGCTTCGCCGAGCTGGTCTTCCCGTTGCTGCCGGAGCCCTACGCCAGCCTGGCCGGGCGCGGCGTGACCAACCTTACCGGGCCGTTCGGCGAAATGATCGCCAACGATGTGCTGCCCGCGCGGGCTGCGAGCTAAGGCGTTGTTCATTGGGCCCCTGCATTCGCGGGGGTGACGAGTGCTTCTGGAGTCCATGCTGGGCACTCGTCTTCCCCGCGAACGCGGGGATCCAGAAGCCACCGATGAACCCATTCAAGAGGAAGCGAGCGTGAACGCCAAGACGCGTCTCGACGCACAGACACCCGGGCAGATCGCCCAGCGTTTGGCCGCCGGTTTCGCCGAAACCGCCGCCGAGCGCGACATCCGTGGCGGCACGCCGAAGGCCGAGCGCGACGCGTTGCGCCAGAGCGGCCTGCTGTCGCTGATCATCCCCACAGAGTACGGCGGCCTGGGCGCCGACTGGAGCACCACGCTGGACATCGTCCGCCAGTTCGCCGTGGTCGACAGCTCCATCGCCCACGTGTTCGGCTTCCAGCACCTGATGCTGGCCACCGTGCGGCTGTTCTCGCGGCCCGAACAGTGGCAGCCGTGGTTCGAGCTGACCGCGCGAAATCAATGGTTCTGGGGCAACGCCCTGAACCCGCTGGACACCCGCACCGTGTCGCGCACCTTCACCGGCTGGCGCGAGTTCTCCGGGCGCAAGAGCTTCTGTTCCGGCGCGCTGGATTCGCAGATGCTCATTGCCTCGGCACTGGACGGCGAGGGCGGCAAGCTGCTGATCGCCGCCATCCCCACCGCGCGCAGCGGCATCAGCCTGGCCCACGACTGGGACAACATGGGCCAGCGCCAGACCGACAGCGGCAGCGCGACCTTCGAGCGCGTGCGGGTGGAGGAGAGCGAACTGCTGCTCGACCCCGGCCCGCTGAGCACGCCGTTCGCCTGCCTGCGCCCGCTGATCGCGCAGCTGATCTTCACCCACGTTTTCCTCGGCATCGCCGAAGGCGCCTTCGAAGAGGCGCGGCAGTACACGCTCAAGGAAAGCCGCCCGTGGTTCCGCTCCACGGCCGCCACCGTCAGCGAAGACCCCTACGTGCTCGCGCACTACGGCGAGTTCTGGGTCGGCCTGGAAAGCACGCGCCTGCTGGTGCGCCGCGCTGCGCAATTGCTCGACGAAGCCTGGAGCAAGGGCGCCGCTCTGGACGCCGAGGAGCGCGGGCGCCTGGCCGTGGCCATCGCCACCGCCAAGGTCGCGGCCACGCGCAACGGCCTGGAAATCTGCAACCGCCTGTTCGAAGTCACCGGCGCGCGCTCCACCCACGCCGCGCTGCGCATCGACCGCTACTGGCGCAACCTGCGCACCCAGACCCTGCACGACCCGGTGGACTACAAGGTCCGCGAACTGGGCGACTGGGCGCTGAACCAGCAACTGCCGCAACCGACCTTCTACTCATGAACGCGACCACAGCCGAAGCTCTGCTGACCCTGCCCAAATCGCCGGCGCTGGCCACGTCCATCCGCGCCACCGCCCAGGTCTTCGAGGACCCGAAATCCCAGGCGCTGCTCGACCACCTGCAGCAGGTCGCGCCCAGCGAGGCCAGCGTGCTGATCATCGGCGAGACTGGCACCGGCAAGGAGCTGGTGGCGCGGCACATCCACAACCTCAGCGCGCGGCGCGGCGGGCCGTTTGTGGCGGTGAACTGCGGGGCCTTCTCCGAATCCCTGGTGGAGGCCGAGCTGTTCGGCCACGAGAAGGGCGCCTTTACCGGCGCGCTGGCGGCCAAGGCCGGCTGGTTCGAGGAGGCCGACGGCGGCACGCTGTTCCTCGACGAGATCGGCGACCTGCCGATGCCGATCCAGGTCAAGTTGCTGCGCGTGCTGCAGGAGCGCGAAGTGGTGCGGCTGGGCTCGCGCAAGAGCATCCCGATCAACGTGCGGGTGCTGGCGGCCACTAACGTGCAACTGGAGAAGGCGATCAACGCCGGGCATTTCCGCGAGGACCTCTACTACCGGCTCAACGTGGTCAGCCTGGAGCTGGCGCCGTTGCGCGAGCGGCCCGGCGACATCCTCCCGCTGATCCGGCACTTCATCGCCGAGTACAGCCGCCGACTGGGCTACGGCCCGAGCCAGCTCAGCGCCGAGGCGGCGCAGAAGCTGCGCAGCTATTCCTGGCCGGGGAACATCCGCGAGCTGGAAAACGTCATCCACCACACCCTGCTGATCTGTCGCGATGGCGTGGTGCGCGCGGAGGACCTGCACCTGTCCAACCTGCGTATCGAACGCAGCGACGAGCCGCGCCTGGAGTCCCTCGGCGCCGAGCAACTCCTGCAACAGGCTTTCCAGCGCCTGTTCGAGGAGCAGGGCGGCAACCTGCACGCGCGGGTGGAGGATGCCCTGCTGCGCGCGGCCTACCGCTTCTGTCATTGCAACCAGGTGCACACGGCGAACCTGCTGGGCCTGACCCGCAACGTCACCCGCACGCGGTTGATCGACATCGGCGAGCTGGTGGTGAACAAGCGGCGCGGCGCTTCCGTGGTCGACCCGGAACGAGGGGTGCGCCTGTCGATCTGACGCGCCGGCTAGCAGAGTCGGTGCCGAGCGAAGTTGTTCGATAACCGAACGTATAGGCGATCATCGAATTGAACCGCCCAGAGACTCTCCGTACTGTTGGCCCAACCCCGCCCTGACCGGCGGGGCAATAACAACAATGAGCGTCAGCCCGGGCTTTCAGCGCCTGTCTTCTTGCCGGTCCGCGGGTCCTCCGGCTTGCGCCTCATTCCTGTCCGTTCAAGGCAGTCTCGGCGACATCGGCACTGCTGCGACGAACCCTTCGCAGGAAGACTTCGCATGACCAGTTCCGCCCACGTGCCCGCTGCCGGCACGCTCGACGTCCAGTCCTTCATCAATGCCCAGCCGTTGTCCCTGTACCAGTGTCGCATCGTGCTGCTGTGCTTCCTCATCGTCTTCCTCGACGGCCTGGATACCGCGGCCATGGGCTTTATCGCCCCGGCGCTGACCCAGGAGTGGGGCATCGACCGCGCCAGCCTCGGCCCGGTGATGAGCGCCGCGCTGATCGGCATGGTGTTCGGCGCCCTGGGTTCCGGCCCGCTGGCCGACCGCTTCGGGCGCAAGGGCGTGCTGGTGGTGGCGGTGTTCCTGTTCGGCCTGTTCAGCCTGATCTCGGCCTTCAGCGCCAACCTCGACCAGCTCCTGGTGCTGCGCCTGCTCACCGGCATCGGCCTGGGTGCGGCGATGCCCAACGCCACCACGCTGCTCTCCGAGTACACCCCCGAGCGCCTCAAGTCGCTGCTGGTGACCAGCATGTTCTGCGGCTTCAACCTGGGCATGGCCTCGGGCGGTTTCGTCTCCGCCAAGCTGATTCCGGCCTATGGCTGGCACAGCCTGCTGCTGCTCGGCGGCGTGTTGCCGCTGGTTCTGGCGGTGGTGTTGCTGGTGTGGCTGCCGGAGTCGGCGCGCTTCCTGGTGGTGCGCAATCGCGGGGCGGACAAGGTCAAGCGCGTGCTCGCGCCCATCGCACCGGCCGAGGTGGTCTCCGCCCGCGACTTCAGCATCCCGGAGCAGAAGACGGTGCAGAGCCGCAACGTGTTCAAGGTGATCTTCTCCGGCACCTACAGCGCCGGCACGCTGCTGCTGTGGCTGACCTATTTCATGGGGTTGGTGATCGTCTACCTGCTCACCAGTTGGCTGCCGACCCTGATGCGCGACGCCGGCGCGAGCATGGAGCAGGCGGCCTTCATCGGCGCGCTGTTCCAGCTCGGCGGGGTGCTCAGTTCGGTGGCGGTGGGCTGGGCCATGGACCGCTTCAACCCGCACAAGGTGATCGGCATCTTCTACTGCCTGGCCGGGGTGTTCGCCTACTGCGTGGGGCAGAGCCTGGGCACCGTCACTCTGCTGGCGACCCTGGTGCTGGCCGCCGGTATGTGCGTGAACGGCGCGCAGTCGGCCATGCCGTCCCTGGCGGCGCGTTTCTACCCGACCCAGGGGCGCGCCACCGGGGTGTCCTGGATGCTTGGCATCGGCCGCTTCGGCGCCATCCTCGGCGCCTGGATCGGTGCGACCCTGCTGGGCCTGGGCTGGAACTTCGAGCAGGTGCTGACCGCGCTGATCGTCCCGGCCGCCATCGCCACCGCCGCCGTGGTAATCAAGGGGCTGGTCAGCCATGCCGACGCCACCTGATCGGGTGGGGGCGGCAAGAGTGTGTTGCCATTCATCTCCGCCCCGTCCCAACGCCGCGCCGCTCGCATAGACTGGAACGACCGCGGCGCAGACCGCGGCCGCTGACAACAACCCTGGTGCCTGCATGCAAAGTTTGCTGAGCGAACGTAGCCGAGTGTTCGAACGCGCCGACCCCTACGCGGTGTCCGGCTACGTCAACCAGCACGTGGGCACCCATGACCTGCGCTTGCCGGCCCACGGGCATCCGCAGGCCAGCCTCAACCATCGGCGCTTCGCCAGCCTCGACCTGTGCCGCATCAGCTACGGCGGCGCGGTGCGCGTCACCTCGGATGCGCTGGAAAGCATCTTCCACCTGCAGATTCTCCTGAGCGGCCACTGCCTGTGGCGCGGCCAGCGCCAGGAGCACTACCTCGCGCCGGGCGAGCTGCTGCTGATCAACCCGGATGATCCGGTCGACCTGACCTACTCGGACGACTGCGAGAAATTCATCCTGAAGATTCCGGTGACGCTGCTCGAAGCCATCTGCGCCGAGCAGCGCTGGAGCCACCCGCGCGTTGGCGTGCGCTTCACCGAGAACCGCTACCGGCTGGGCGAGCTGGAGGGCTTCGTCAACCTGCTGTCGATGGTCTGCCAGGAGTCCGAGGCCAGCGAACGCCTGGCCCGGGTCGACGAGCACTACCAGCAGATCGTCGCCAGCAAGCTGCTGACCCTGCTCAAGACCAACGTCAGCCGCGAACCCATTGCCGGCGCCAGTGCGTCCTTCGAGCGCATCGAGGCGTACATCGAGGGCCACCTGCGCGAGGACATCGACGTCGAGGCCCTGGCCCGCCAGGCGTCCATGAGTCTGCGCTCGCTCTACGCGCTGTTCGAACGCCATGCCGGCAGCACGCCGCGCCAGTACATCCGCCGCCTGAAGCTGGAGCGCGTCCGTGCCTGCCTGGGCGACCCGGCGTGTCCGGTGCGCAGCGTTACCGAGCTGGCGCTGGACTATGGCTTTCTGCACCTGGGGCGCTTCTCCGAGAGCTATCGCCAGCAGTTCGGTGAGCTGCCGTCGGAGACGCTCAAGCGGCGCGTCTGACTCTCCTGCCTGTAATCCGACCATGCCCGCGATCGCGCGCATGGCTCGCTCCTATAGGTTGACTCCGACGTTTCCGCTTGCGTAGGAGCGGACTTTGTCCGCGATGCGCTTTATCGAGATGGGTGTGTATGCGCCGCTTCTGTGTGCTCGGGGGCTTCTTGTTTCGCCCCCTCGGGCGACCTTCTTTGGCAAACGCCCCAAAGAAGGCAAAGGTCTTGCCCCTCCATCCGGTTTTTCGCTTGGGGCGAAAAATGCCCTCGTCGAATCGGAGTTTCAGGGGCCCGCGTTGACGGGCCATCCCTGGCCCGACAACGCTCTCGCGGCATCCATGCCGCTCAACCCCTGAAACTCCAATTCAACGAGGCCTCCTGAAAGGGGCGGTCCGGAGTGCGCGGAAATTTCTCTGGAAAACTTCAAGAGCCAGAGGGGGGGGCGTCTTCTGTAGGAGCGGACTTTGTCCGCGATGCTTTTGTGGAAAGCATCGCGGCGGAATGGGTTGTTCAATGTGGCTCCCATGGTTTGCGCGTAGACGTTCCTGGCGCCGGCCCCTGCCGTTCTTCCGATTCCCCGCCCGGCCTTGCCGGATGGACTCTACTGGAAAGAGGCGTGTGCATTTCGCGCCGCCCCAGGGGAGGCCATGTCCATGAGTTCCAACCCGTTCATTCTCGATCCGGGCGAGCGCAGTCCGGCCCTCAACGTCGTCGGTATCCGCATCAACGTGCTGGTGGCCGATACGGATTCGGCGGCGCAGCGGATCACCTTCCAGGCGGGCGGGGAGGGAGCCGGTCCGCCACCGCATACCCACGACTGGGACGAGTCCTTCTATGTGCTCCAGGGTGAGGTCTTCTTCACCGTCGCCGGGCGCACCGCCGCCTGCCACGCCGGCACCCTGATCCATATCCCCGCCGGCACCCTCCACGGCTTCAACTTCGGCCCCGGCGGCGGCGAGATGCTTGAGGTCACCGGCGCCGGCAGCCAGGCCATCGAGATGTTCCGCGCGCTGGACCGCGAAGTGCCGCCCGGCCCGGTGGACGTCCCGAAAACCGTGCAGGTCGCCGGCGAATACGGCGTCGTCTTCCACCTCTGAGCACTACTCTGGCGGCCCCTCGGGTGCCGCCAGGGCTCCTGCCGTTCGCGCCTGCAGAAACTGGATAGCACTCTGCACAAAGCGGATATTGCCCCCGCCAACCCAGCCCTAACCTGAGCCTGCCTGAACAAAAACAACGGAGGCCCCGGCCATGTCCCTGGGTATCGACTACTTGCGTTCGCTGCTCGAAGAAGACCCCGAGAAGGGCGTCTACCGCTGCCGGCGGGAAATGTTCACCGACCCGCGCCTGTTCGACCTGGAGATGAAGTACATCTTCGAAGGCAACTGGGTCTACCTCGCCCACGAGAGCCAGATTCCCGAGAAGAACGACTTCCTGACCACCCAGATCGGCCGCCAGTCGATCTTCATCGCGCGCAACAAGGACGGCGTCCTCAACGCTTTCCTCAACGCCTGCAGCCACAAGGGCGCCATGCTCTGCCGACACAAGTCCGGCAACCGTTCCAGCTATACCTGCCCGTTCCACGGCTGGACCTTCAACAACTCCGGCAAGCTGCTCAAGGTCAAGGACCCGGCTGAAGCCGGCTATCCGGAAGGCTTCAACTGCGAAGGCTCCCACGACCTGACGAAGGTGGCGCGTTTCGAGTCCTACCGTGGCTTCCTGTTCGGCAGCCTGAAGGCCGATGTCAAGCCGCTGGTGGAGCACCTGGGCGAGTCGGCGAAGATCATCGACATGATCGTCGACCAGTCCCCCGAAGGCCTGGAAGTGCTGCGCGGTTCCTCCAGCTACATCTACGAAGGCAACTGGAAGCTCACCGCCGAGAATGGCGCCGACGGCTACCACGTCAGCTCCGTGCACTGGAACTATGCCGCCACCCAGAACCAGCGCCAGCAGCGCGAGGCCGGCGGCGAGGTGAAGACCATGAGCGCCGGCGGCTGGGCCAAGCAGGGCGGCGGCTTCTACTCCTTCGATCACGGCCACCTGCTGCTCTGGACCCGCTGGGCCAACCCCGAGGCGCGCCCGGCCTTCGAGCGCCGCGCCGAACTGGCCCGCGACCATGGCCAGGCCCGTGCCGACTGGATGATCGGGAACTCGCGCAACCTCTGCCTGTATCCCAACGTCTACCTGATGGACCAGTTCAGCTCGCAGATCCGCATCGCCCGGCCCATCGACGTCAACCGCACCGAAATCACCATCTACTGCATCGCGCCCAAAGGCGAAAGCGCCGAGGCGCGCGCCCAGCGCATCCGCCAGTACGAGGACTTCTTCAACGTCAGCGGCATGGCCACGCCGGACGACCTGGAGGAGTTCCGCTCCTGCCAGCAGGCCTACCAGGGCAGTGCCGGGGGTTGGAACGACATGTCGCGTGGCGCGAAACACTGGGTACAGGGTGCCGACGATGCGGCACGGGAAATCGACCTGGCGCCGGCACTTTCCGGTGTGCGCACCGAGGACGAAGGCCTGTTCGTGCTGCAGCACCAGTACTGGCAGCGGACCATGATCGACGCGCTGGCCGCCGAACAGGCCAACCGCATCGCGCTGAAAGAGGAGGGCGTGTGATGAGCCGCTACGAGACCGTCCGCGACTTCCTCTACCGCGAAGCCCGCTACCTCGACGACAAGGACTGGGACGCCTGGCTGGAACTCTACGCCGCCGACGCCACCTTCTGGATGCCGGCCTGGGACGACCGCGACCAGCTCACCGAAGACCCGCAGCGGGAAATCTCGCTGATCTGGTACGGCAACCGCGGCGGCCTGGAAGACCGCGTGTTCCGCATCAAGACCGAGCGTTCCAGCGCGACCCTGCCGGACACCCGCACCTCGCACAACCTGAGCAATATCGAGGTGCTCGGCGAGGCCGACGGGCAGTGCCAGGTGCGCTTCAACTGGCACACCCTGAGCTTCCGCTACAAGACCGTGGACAGCTACTTCGGCACCAGCTTCTACACCCTCGACGTGCGCGGCGAGCAACCGCTGGTGAAGGCGAAGAAGGTCGTGCTGAAGAACGACTACGTCAGGCAGGTCATCGACATCTACCACATCTGAAAAACACGGCGTGAAGCTGCTGCGCTTGCCCGTGCTGCGTTGGAGAACGGTCCGTAATGCTCATTTACTAGAGTGAACTGCGCTTCCGAACCGTCCTCCGCCTTGCCCGGCCTGCGCTCGCGACGCTTCAAGCCGCGTTTTGAGGCGAATGACATGAACAAGATCGCACTCAACTTCGAAGACGGCGTTACCCGTTTCATCGATGCCAGCCCCAGCGAGACCGTGGCCGATGCGGCCTATCGCCAGGGCATCAACATCCCGCTGGATTGCCGCGACGGCGCCTGCGGCACCTGCAAGTGCTTCGCCGAAGCCGGCCGCTACGACCTGGGCCAGGAATACATCGAGGACGCGCTGACCGGGGACGAGGCCGCGCAGGGCTACGTGCTCACCTGCCAGATGCGTGCGCAGAGCGATTGTGTGGTGCGCGTGCCGGCTTCCTCACAGGTCTGCAAGACGGCGCAGGCCAGCTTCGAGGCGAGCATCAGCGCGGTACGCCAGCTTTCCGAGAGCACCATTTCGCTGTCGATCAAGGGCGAGTCGCTGAGCAGGCTGGCCTTCCTGCCTGGGCAGTACGTGAACCTGCAGGTGCCGGGCAGCGAACAGAGTCGCGCCTATTCCTTCAGCTCGCTGCAGAAGGACGGCGAGGTCAGCTTCCTGATCCGCAACGTGCCGGGCGGGCTGATGAGCAGCTTCCTCACTGGCCTTGCCAAAGCCGGCGACGCCATGACTCTGGCCGGCCCGCTGGGTAGCTTCTACCTGCGCGAGATCAAGCGTCCTCTGTTGCTGCTGGCCGGTGGCACGGGCTTGGCACCCTTTACCGCGATGCTCGAACAGATTGCCGAGCGCGGCAGCGAGCATCCGCTGCACCTGATCTACGGCGTTACCCACGACTTTGACCTGGTGGAGATGGACCGCCTGGAAGCCTTCGCCGCGCGCATCCCCAACTTCACCTGGAGTGCCTGCGTGGCCAGCCCGGAGAGCAGCTACCCGCGCAAGGGCTACGTCACCCAGCACATCGAGCCTGCGCACCTGAATGACGGCGAGGTGGACCTCTACCTCTGCGGCCCGCCGCCCATGGTCGAGGCGGTCAGCCAGTACATCCGTGAGCAGGGCATCACGCCGGTGAATTTCTACTACGAGAAGTTCGCGGCGAGCGCGGCCTGATTGTTCAAGAGCCCCTCACCCTAACCCTGGCTGCGCGCCCCGCTCCGGAGGGAGAGGGGACTGCTTGGGTGCAGGTTGAAGTTTCGGCATCAGCCGGCACGAATGGCTCCCTTTCCCCTTGGGAGAGGGTTGGGGTGAGGGCGTTGGGTAACGCACCAAGTCTCGGGAATCAACTGAACAAGAGGTTTCCATGAACCGATTCAACAACAAGACCGCCCTCGTCACCGGCGCCGCCCAGGGTATCGGCCGGCGTGTCGCCGAGCGGCTGGTGGAAGAGGGCGCCAAGGTCATTGCCGTGGACCGCTCCGAGATTGTCCATGAACTGCAGGACGCCCTCGGCCAGCACGCCGACGTCCTCACCCTGACCGCCGACCTTGAGCGCTTCGCCGACTGCCAGCGGGTGGTCGATCAGGCCATCCGGCACTTCGGCCGTCTCGACATCCTGATCAACAACGTCGGCGGCACCATCAGGGCAAAACCCTTCGAGCACTACGCCGAAGACGAGATCGAAGCCGAGGTGCGCCGCTCGCTGTTTCCCACTCTCTGGTGTTGCCGCGCGGCACTGGTGCCGATGCTGGAGCAGGGCGCGGGCGCCATCGTCAACGTCTCCTCCGTCGCTACCCGTGGGGTGAACCGCGTGCCCTACGGCGCGGCCAAGGGCGGGGTGAACGCGCTGACCGCGTGCCTCGCTTTCGAGACCGCCGAGCGCGGCGTGAGGGTCAACGCTACCGCCCCCGGCGGCACCGAGGCACCGCCCCGGCGCATCCCGCGCAACGCGGCGCAGCCGAGCGAGCAGGAGAAGGTCTGGTACCAGCAGATCGTCGACCAGACCGTCGATAGCAGCCTGATGAAACGCTACGGCAGCATCGACGAGCAGGTCGGCGCAATCCTCTTCCTAGCCTCCGACGAAGCCAGCTTCATCACCGGCGTGACCCTGCCGGTGGGCGGCGGCGACCTCGGCTGAGCGCCGCCACCGAAACGACCGTGCGGGTCGCGCCAGCGCGCTGCCCGGCCTCCCCAAACCTGAACGGAAAGACCGCCATGAGTAGCGCCGTCATCGAACGCCTCGAGTCGATCATCGTCGACCTGCCGACCATCCGCCCGCACAAGCTGGCCATGCACACGATGCAGAACCAGACGCTGGTGATCCTGCGCCTGCACTGCAGCGACGGCGTGGAAGGTATCGGCGAAGCCACCACCATCGGCGGCCTGGCCTACGGCAACGAGAGCCCGGAAAGCATCAAGGCCAACCTCGACGCGCACTTCGCGCCGCTGCTGGTCGGC